>CAZSQM010000019.1:0-61583 GCA_964609025.1 uncultured Lachnospiraceae bacterium
CCGCAATCGTGTTTTGCAGGTCTTTCCTTTTACCCGGACTTCGTATCCTTCGCATCGCTCCTGTTCCGCCCTCTTTTCTTTATTACAAAAAGGGGATTCCCTTTCTGTTTACGCAAACCAGGCATTTTAACTATATCAGATTCTCTTGTATAATAAAGTTGCTTTTTGGGGGTTGTTTTTTGTTGCTTTTCGTTGCTTTTCGTTACTTTTTGTTGCTTTTTGTTACTTTTTCTTGTTAAGACTTTAAAGCTCTGAATTATTGATTGCTACCAATAATTCAGAGCAATATATTCAAAACAGTCTGCCTGCTTCTGACAATCCGGAGGCTGCACGGCAGTGGTTTCACATGCCTCACCTTTTCTCTTTTGTAGTTCAAGCGTATCACCCCTTTCAGAGTATTGCAACCCTTTTCCCATGAACAACACTTTTTTCCCACAAACGACAAAATAATAAAAAACCAAAGATAGAATGGGGGGCTGTCACAAAAGCCGGACATCTTTTGTGTGGCGGATTCTTGCAAGCGGATGAGAATGTCCGCCTAACCGCAGAGGGAACGTTGCGCTTGCAAAAATAAAGTGCAACGTTCCCGCAGCGGTGATAGAAAAGCGCCACGCTTGCAAGCGCACGGGCGTGCTTTTGTGACAGCCCATCGCACCGCCTTTATTTCCCCGCCCGTGAAAAGTAACGGAAACTTTAAATTATTTCTTAACCTTCCGTTTCGCTTCTTGCAGTCAGCCCTTTTTTATGCTATTCTATACGCAAGTTACAGTGTTGCGGGATATAGGAGGTTTTATGAACTCACAAAAACTAACCAGCTTTTTTAAACAACTATATCTGCAGCTTCGCCTTTTTGCTGCGGAATGTCTTATACCGGCAGTTGTACTGAACCTTTGTATCGAGGCGTTTTCCAGAGAATCGGTTTTTCTGCCGTTTCTTTATCTGGTAAAATCTCCGCTCGTTTTTTGTTACAACACCCTGTTAATTTGCGTCACGCTGTCCTTCTCGTTTCTTTTTAAGAGGAGGCGTTTTGCGCGCTTTGTCATCGGCGCTCTCTGGATTACCGTCGGCGTTACGGATTTTGTACTTTTGCAGTTTCGAACCACTCCGTTTACCGCAGTTGACCTTTTGCTACTGGATTCTGCCTTTTCCGTTATGGGGCATTATCTTTCCGTTTTTCAGATTGTACTGATTGCCGCCGCAATCCTTTTGGTCGTTATCCTGGGTGTCATTTTATTCCGGCACACAAAAAAAGCCGTTTCCGGTACCTCTCTTCTTTATTCCGGAACACTTTGCGCACTTTTTGTTCTCGCGGGAATTTTTTCTACCCGGCTTTTTGCCTCCTGCGGCATTCTGGAACGCAATTTCGGCAATTTGGCACAAGGCTTTCATAAAAACGGACTTCCGTACTGCTTCTTTTCCAGTATCTTCGATACCGGTATTTCCAAACCGGTGTCTTACTCAGAGGAAGAGATTGACCGGATTATGTCTTCGATTACAACTACGCCGACGACGCCGGCCCCTACTCCGCCGGCCTCCGTTTCGGGCACGCCGCTGCCGTCCGTACCGCCGGAAACTACGGATATCGTTTCTTCTCCCTATCCGAATTTTATTTTTTTGCAGCTCGAATCGTTTTTTGACCCGACTTATATTGTCGGCTCCGACTATTCCTCCGACCCGGTTCCTAATTTCCGGCGCTTAAAGGAACAGTATTCCTCGGGCTTTCTGACCGTTCCCTCCGTCGGCGCAGGTACCGCAAATACGGAGTTTGAGGTATTAACCGGGATGAATCTGGACTTTTTCGGTCCGGGAGAATACCCGTATAAAACCATTTTGAAAGAAACCACCTGCGAAAGTCTTGCATATAACCTTTCCGCCTTAGGACTTTCGACACATGCCATTCATAACAACGACGGAACCTTTTACGGACGACACAAGGTATTTTCCCAGCTCGGCTTCGATACCTTTACTCCGATTGAATATATGGGAACTTACGAAACAACTCCTCTCGGCTGGGCAAAGGACGGAATGCTTACGAAAGAAATTTTAAAAACGCTTTCCGCAACCGACGGGCAGGATTTCATTTACACGATTTCGGTACAGGGGCATGGTGCCTATCCCACCGAGGAGATTTTGGAAGCTCCGGCGATTACCATTCGTTCTCTGCCGGAGGAACTTGCCGATTCTCGTTTCGGTCTGCTTTATTTTGTCAACCAGCTCTATGAGATGGACATATTTTTAGGGGAACTGACTGCCGCGCTGGAAGCATACGACGAGGAAGTTGTCCTCGTTCTCTACGGCGACCACCTTCCGTCGTTCCCGTTTACGGAGGAGCTTCTGGAAAACGGTTCTCTTTACCAGACGGAATATGTCATATGGAGCAACCGTCCGTCTGCTCCCCGCGAAGAAAAAGACATGGAGGCATATGCGCTTTCCGCTTATGTACTGAACCGCTACGACATTCACGAGGGACTTTTTACAAGATTTCATCAGTTGCAGGAAAACTCCGAAACCTACCTGTCCGACATGGAATTGCTGGAATACGATGTGCTCTACGGTTCTCGCGACAGCTACGGCGGCGAACTTCCTTTTACGGCTACCGACCTGCAGTTCGGCATTGATGAAATAACAATTGTCAAAATCCTGATACAGTACAACGAGGAGGAGCGTTCCCTTCTTTATGTGAGCGGAGAACACTTCACACCGTACAGCATCGTTTATGTGAACGATGAAAAATGCACGACAACTTATATCAATTCTCAGTTGCTTTCGGTATCGGGATTTGAACCTTCCGAAGTCCTGACTGTTTCCGTTGCCCAAATCGGAAAGGATTCACAGCCGCTTTCCTTTACCGAACCTGTGACCGTTTTGGATAAGAACAAAGCAACACAGGAGAAATAAAAGAATTTTACCATTTTGTGAGAAGACAATCGCAATAAATGAGTGGTGTTTTTCCATGATTTGTGATAAACTGAACCGGTAATAATTTATCACCACTAGCAAGGAGGTTTATCCATGAAGAAAAAGATTCAGGTGCTTCTTTCCGTACTCGGTACAGCATTTGTGCTTGCTGCCTGCAACAATACGGAACCTGCGGGCACCGATATTACCCCTACATCTGCTGCGGAAGTAACGGTAACCGAAACACCGGAGGCGACGGCAAGTCCTGCCCCGACGGCCACTCCGTTGCCGACGCCGACCCCGGCTCCGACAGCCACTCCGAGACCGGATGTTTCCGATGTCAGTCTGAAAGAGATTTACAAAGACGACTTTATGATCGGTACTATCTATACTTCAAAAATTGATTTTGGTCCGGACAATGAATTGGTAAACCAGCATTTCAATATTCTGACGCCGGAGAATCTTATGAAGCCGGAGTATATGCAGCCGACCGAAGGGACCTTTAACTTCGCCCAGTCCGACCGCATGATGCTTGTTGCGGAAACGGACGGGTTCAAGATTGTCGGTCATACCCTCTGCTGGCATAACCAGTCCGGTAACTGGCTCGGTATTAAAAACAAGCAGGGTCAGGCAGTTACCCGCGAGGAGGCCATCGAACAGTTAAGGAACCACATCTACGGCGTTGTCGGTCAGTATAAGGGCCAGATTTACTCCTGGGATGTTTTGAACGAAGCAATCCGCGACGGTGCAAAGCTTCCGGCGGACGGCGACTGGACGAAGTGTCTGCGTGAAACCCAGTGGACCAAATCCATCGGCAGCGACTATGTTGCAATGGCTTTCCAGTTTGCCCACGAAGCAGACCCGGACGCACTTTTATATTACAATGACTATAACTTAAACAATCACGATAAAGCGGAAATCGTTGCCGCTATGGTAGCCGACCTGCGTTCTCAGGGCGTTCCGATTCACGGTATCGGTATGCAGGCTCATTACAGCACCGACACTACCATCAGCTCTGTCCGCAACAGTCTTGAGATGTTCTCTCAGGTCGAAGGCATTGTTGTTTCCGTTACCGAGCTGGATGTCGGCGTCAACGGTTCCAACGGCGTTCTTTCCGCAAAAAACGAAAAAAAGCAGGCACTCTTTTATGCAAAGCTGTTCAGCCTTTACAAAGAATATGCCGACCTGATTGAGCGCGTTACCTTCTGGGGCTACCGTGATGATACCAGCTGGAGAAAGGAAAACTGCCCGCTGATTTTCAACAGCGATTTATCCCCGAAGGAAGCCTTTTATGCACTGCTTGACCCGGAGGCATACATCGCGGCCGCAGAGCAGGATCAGACCGCAGAGGCGCGTATGGCGGAGGCCTATTACGGCACACCGGTAATCGACGGTACCAAAGACCCTATCTGGGTACAAACTGCCAGAGGTTATGTTGTCAATACGCCGGTCTATGCTTGGCAGGGCGCTACCGGTACGGTACGGGTGCTTTGGGATGAGTGTTATATTTACGCGCTTGTTGAGGTTGAGGACAGCGTATTAAACGCTTCTTCCCCGAACAATTACGAGCAGGACTCCGTCGAGATTTTCCTTGACGAAGAAAACACCAAAAAGGAATACTACACAGACGCTGCCGGTCAGTACCGGGTAAACTACAAGGGTGCCCTTTCCTTCGGTACGGTTCCGACAGAACGCGGCGTAGAAGCTGCCGCCTCCCTGACCGATAAGGGGTATATGGTAGAAATCGCCATCCCGCTTGTGGGCTATGCTTCGGAAGGTATGATCCTCGGATTTGATGTCCAGATTAACGACAGCAACGCAAGCGGTGTCCGTCAGAGTATTATGAAGTTTAACGATTCTACGGACAGTTCTTACTCCTCTACCGCTCTTTGGGGCGAACTGATTTTAAAATAATCCTTTGACGCAACATCAAACGGGGCTGACGCATTCATACTGCGCAGCCCCATTTTTACAAGCGGGAGAAATAATCGCAACCCGTTTTCTATGAACTTTTTCTTAATCCTGCATTTTCTTATAGCTTTTTTTTCAATTTCACGCTATACTATGGGAGGGAATAACAAAAGAGGAGGCGCTTTTTTGAAGCACATTTTTATAATAAATCCGAATGCCGGTTCCGGTACTGCGGCAGAAGAACTGAAAGAAAAACTTGCCGAAACAAATTATGACTGGAAGATTTACACCACTCCCGCCGCCGGCGATGCCGTTCGGTTTATCAGGGAATGGTGCGACGGACACACCGAGCCGGTGCGTTTTTATGCCTGCGGCGGCGACGGTACGCTTCACGAAGTGGCAAACGGCATCTACGGATACCCACAGGCCTCTATGTCCTGCTACCCCATCGGAAGCGGTAACGACTTTGTAAAATACTACGGCGGTAAGGAGCGTTTTCTCGACCCTGTGGCGTTATGCGCCGCACCGGAAGCTCCCATTGACCTGATTCGCGTCAATGACCGCTATGCGATTAACGCCTGCCATTTCGGACTGGATTCCTGCGTGGCGGAAACCATGAACCGGATAAAGCACCGGCGGTTTCTTGGCGGACGCCGTGCATATGCCTTCAGCGTGGTTTATGCCTTCTTCAAAGGAATGCGCCACTATGCCCGCATCAGCGCCGGGGACGAGCTTCTCCTGGACGGTGCGTTTCTTCTCTGTACCGCGGCGAACGGAAGTCATGTCGGCGGCTCGTACCGCTGTGCTCCCCGCTCCAAAAACAATGACGGCTTTTTGGAGGTTTGTCTGGTACGGCCGGTTTCCCGCCTGCGCTTTCTGTTTCTTATGAAGAAATATGAACAGGGAACCCATTTAGAAGACGCCGCATTTCAGCGCTTTATTATTTACCGGCGCTGTAAGGCGCTTCATGTATCGGCACCGGAGGGCTTTACCGTTTCTTTAGACGGCGAAATACAAAAGCTTTCACAATTTACGGCGGAAATCGTTCCCTCTGCCATTCGGTTCGCGGTTCCCGAACAAACCTCATAAACCGCACTGCGGCCTGATTTTACAGGTTCTTGACGCTACACTTAAACTACACCGGTCTATCCGGCTTTTCAGAAAGGATTTTTGTGATGAAACGTTTTTTTGCAACTACTGCGATTACAGCACTTTTAGTGGCTTCCCTTTCCGGCTGTTCGAAGGAAAAGAACCCGGGTGAGAATAACGCCGACGCTCCGACCGGTACCGTAAACCAGAACGGTTCGGAAGACAACTCCGATATCAATGCGGAATATATTACTCTGGGCGGCTATTTCCTTCGCGACAACGCCAACCTGACTATTTTTATTTCCGACTCCCAGTGGAGAGTAAACGGTATTCTGTTCCCGGAGGAAACAGGCGCTGCGCCTTTAATTTTAAGCAGCACGCTGACCTATACGGAGGGGCTTGATTTGGTTTACTCCGAAAACGGTGAGGAAATGACCTTTACCTTTGCCGCAAATTCCATGACGATTCAGGCAAAGGAGGGCGATACCTATGCTGCCTTTGCGGGTACCTACCGCCGTGTGGACGAGCCTGTGGCGGAAGCGGGTACGGTTTCTCCGAAGAGCGGCTCTACCCTGGAGCTTCTCGGCAGAATTGCCGCCACGCACTATATGGCAAAAACCGAGGGAATTCCGGCATGTACCTTTGACATTGCCGCTAATTCCTTTGACAATAACTACATGGTTAAGTTTGTCCTTGCTTACGCAGACTTATTCCTTGCCGCAGAAGCACTTCCGCTTCCGGAAATTTCCGACAGGTATCTCTGCTATGCTTTCCCGGAGGAGGAATTAAACAAACTTCTTCTTACGGCTACCGCCGGAACTTTCGATACGGCAGACTTTGATACCGCAAATACCGATATCGTATACAAAGAAGGTATCTATTACGTTCCGTGCTACGGTAATTATGCCTGCGGTCTTGCCACCAGCTACACGGGCGCCGACCCGGAGGTGATTTCCGAACGTCTTTTGTTAGAAGCCGTTATTTCCAAAATGGACGGTACGCGCTATGACATTGAGATGACGCTTTCCACCTCGGAAAACACGGCCATTGACACGGTCGGCATCCAGATTAATTCCGTAACTTATGAGATGTCCGAGTAAATGAACCTGTCTGCTTTTCCTCTTTGCGGGGGAGTATTCGTAAACTATTGCAGTTTATACAATTTTTACAGAATTTTAGAAAGTATTTGTCAGAAATTTTCTTGACAAGTACTTTCTTTTTACTTATAATCTAACCCGGTTAGCTTTTTTCGGGAAAGGAGGAAGTCTTTTGGCAACAAGAGAACAGGTGGAGTTTGTCCACACAAATTTAATAAAGTCCCATCCTGTGGAGTTTTTTAAGCTGATGGACGATACCAACGCAGGCATCCGTTCGGTACTGAAAATTCTTCACGAAACACAAAGCGCCGTTACCGCAGGTGCCATCAGCGAAGCGATGGGCGTAAGCACGGCACGGGTCGCGGTTCTGCTCAAAAAAATGGCGGCAAAGGGACTCATCCTAAAAGAAACGGATAAGTCCGACGCCCGTGTTACCATTGTCCGGCTTTCCGAATACGGGGAACAGACGGCCGCCCGGATGAAAGAAACTATGATTGCCCATCTTTCTTTTATCATCGACACTGTCGGTATGGAAAAAATAGAGCAGTTCATCGCGCTCTCCCGGGAAATCAGGGCGGTGATGCAGAATACGCCGCTTCCGCCTCCCCCAAAATTTTAATGAAAAGGAGATTGCTACAAAATGCTGAAACTTCTGAAAAAATTTACAAAGTTCGAATGGGCGATGTCCATCTGTGCTCTCGCCTTTATCGTCTTAATGGTTTGGCTGGATTTGACGATGCCCGACTATATGGCGGAAATTACACTGCTTGTGCAGACGCCGGGAAGTGCAATGGGCGATGTCTGGCTTGCAGGCGGAAAAATGCTTGCCTGTGCCGTCGGCAGCCTTGCCTGCTCCGTTGCGGTTGCGCTCATCGCCTCCAAAATTGCGGCAAACTTCAGCGCCGGTTTGCGGCACGACCTGTTTTGCCGTGTGCAGTCCTTCTCTATGGAGGAAATCGGACACTTTTCCACGGCAAGCCTGATTACCCGCTCCACCAATGACGTTACGCAGGTGCAGATGCTGATTGTGATGGGGCTGCAGGTTATGATAAAGGCACCGATCACGGCAGCTATGGCAATCTGCAAGATTGCGGGAAAGCGTTCGGAATGGTGCCTCTCCACCGCTGTTACCGTTGCCCTGCTGCTTCTTATCGTCGGCATCTGTGTCATGCTTGCCCTGCCGAAATTCAAAAAGATACAGGCACTTACAGACGACTTAAACCGGGTTACCCGGGAAAACCTTACGGGCCTTCGTGTCGTGCGCGCTTATAATGCGGAAGACTACCAGACCCGGAAATTCGAACGGGCCAACACGGCGCTCACCGACACAAACCTTTTTGCCAACCGCGTCATGGCCTTTCTGATGCCGAGTATTCAGCTGATGATGAGCGGCCTTTCACTTGCGATCTACTGGATTGGCGCTTACCTGATTAACGACGCCGGAATGCCGGAAAAGCTGACGCTGTTCTCGGATATGGTAGTCTTTTCCCAGTACGCCGTGCAGGTCGTTATGTCCTTTATGATGCTTGTCATGATTTTCATTATGCTCCCTCGTGCCTCGGTTTCCGCAAAGCGTATCAACGAGGTTCTGGAAACAACGCCCGCCATTCACGACGGGGCCCTTACGGAGGGCAGGGACGGCAAAACGGGAGAAATCGAATTCCGCAAGGTTTCCTTCCGCTATCCGGACGCCGAGGGAGAGGTGCTGCATGACATTTCCTTTACGGCACACAAAGGGGAAACCATTGCCTTTATCGGCTCCACCGGCTGCGGAAAAAGCACCGTTATCAACCTTGTGCCGCGCTTTTACGATGCAAGCGAGGGAGAGGTGCTTGTGGACGGCGTAAATGTAAAAGAATATACCCAGACCGCACTGCGTAACAAAATCGGCTATATCTCCCAAAAAGCAATTCTTTTTTCGGGCACGGTGGCCTCTAATGTGGCTTACGGCGATAACGGAAAGGGCGGCTTTTCGGAGGAGGATATCAAAAAAGCGGTGCAAACCGCACAGGCGGAAGATTTTGTCGAAAAAACGGGACAGGGCTATAACGCCCATATCGCACAAGGCGGTTCTAACCTTTCGGGGGGACAGAAACAGCGCCTTTCGATTGCCCGCGCAATTGCCCGTAAGCCCGAAATTCTCATTTTTGACGACTCTTTTTCCGCACTGGACTACAAAACCGACCGCAAGCTTCGGGAAACTCTTGCGGAAGAATGCCGCGATTCGACCCGTCTGATTGTCGCGCAACGTATCGGAACCATCCGCGACGCCGACAAAATTATCGTTTTGGACAACGGCAAAATTGTCGGGGAGGGACGACATGAGGAGCTCATGAAATCCTGCGACGTGTACCGGCAAATCGCTCTTTCACAGCTTTCAAAGGAGGAACTTGCCTAATGAAACAGAATGAATACGAACTCGGTCAGAACCATAAGCATGTCGGGCCTCCGGCGGGAGGTCCGCATCCGGGAGGGCCTCACGGTCCCGGAAGGGGCACGGGCGAAAAGGCTAAGGATTTCAAGGGAACCTTCGCCCGCCTCGTCCGCTACTGTAAGGGCTACCTTGCCGTTATCCTGCTTGCGCTCCTTTGCGCCGTTGCCGGCACTGTCCTGACCCTTGCGGGGCCGGATCGCCTTTCGGAGCTGACGAACCTCATAAAAGACGGTCTTTTCACCGGCATTGACCTTTCCGAAGTAGCAAGAATCGGAGGTCTTCTGATTGCCTTCTATCTGCTCAGCATGGTCTTCTCCACCGTACAGAGCCTGATTATGGCAACCGTTACACAACGCGTTTCACAAAAGCTGCGCCGGGATATTGCGGTAAAAATCAACCGTCTGCCGATGTGGTACTATAACAAAACCAGCACCGGCGACGTACTCTCCCGGGTCACAAACGATGTAGATACCATCGGACAGTCCATGAACCAGAGCATCGGCACACTGGTGTCTGCCGTTACCCTGTTTGCGGGCTCTCTGCTTATGATGCTTACCACAAACGTACTGCTGACGCTGACCGCCGTTACTGCCACCATTCTCGGCTTTGTCCTTATGCTGCTTATTATGGGACATTCCCAGAAGTATTTCCTCCGCCAGCAGGAACACCTCGGCGCGCTCAACGGCCATATTGAAGAAATCTATGCCGGGCATACGGTAGTAAAGGCCTATAACGGCGAAGCACAGGCGGAACGGGACTTCAACCGTATGAATCAGGCGCTCCGTACAAGCGGCTTCCGGGCACAGTGCCTGTCGGGACTTATGATGCCGATTATGGCGTTTATCGGAAATCTCGGCTATGTTGCCGTCTGCGTTGTCGGCGCCGCCCTTACGATAAACGGTAAAATCTCCTTCGGCGTCATTATCGCCTTCACCTTATATGTACGCTATTTTACGCAGCCTCTTTCGCAAATGGCGCAGGGAATCCAGTCCCTTCAATCGGCTGCGGCTGCGGGAGAACGGGTATTTGAGTTCCTTGACGCAAAGGAAATGGAGGATGAAAGCGGCAAGCAAAAAACTCTCGGGGACGTAAAGGGCTATGTTGAATTCGACCATGTAAAATTCGGCTACGAGGATTCCGACCTTACCGTTATCCACGACTTTTCCGCAACGGCGAAGCCGGGGCAGAAAATCGCCATCGTCGGACCGACAGGTGCGGGAAAAACAACGATGGTAAACCTTTTAATGCGCTTCCATGAAATCCAGGGCGGCGAAATCCGCATCGACGGAGTACCGACAAGAGAACTGACGCGGGAAGCGGTGCATTCCCTGTTTTGCATGGTGTTACAGGATACCTGGCTGTTTGAAGGTACGGTAAGAGAAAATCTTGTCTACTGTACGGAGCAGGTTTCGGAAGAAAAAATGCAGGCCGCCTGCAAGGCCGTCGGTCTTGACCACTTTATCCGCACACTGCCGAAGGGCTATGACACGGTGTTATCCGATCAGGTAAACCTCTCTCAGGGGCAGAAGCAGCAATTAACCATCGCCCGCGCCATGATTGCCGACAAGCCGATGCTGATTCTGGACGAGGCGACCAGCTCGGTAGATACCCGCACCGAATTGCAGATTCAAAGGGCAATGGATGAATTAATGAAAAACCGTACCTCCTTTGTCATTGCACACCGGCTGTCTACAATAAAAAATGCCGACCTCATCCTTGTTATGAAGGAGGGCGACATTATTGAAAGCGGAACCCATGAGGAGCTCCTGCAGCAGGGCGGTTTTTACGCCGACCTTTACAACAGTCAGTTTGAAGAGGGGGCAAAGGCTCTTTAAACTAGCCCAACTCCCTTTCCATACTTTCTAAGGCCAAACGGACAATCGCGGTAAGATACGTTACGGTTTTTTCTCTATCCCGGTTGTCCTTTTCCTGTACCCAGTCAATGAGCATCCCGGAAAGCGCCTCGGTATAAAACTTTGCCACATAGTCCTTGAAATCGGGCTCCAGCTTTGCCTTGGCGTTTTCCTCGGCGGCATTAATCACAGAGGCTACCACGCTTTTAAAATCCGCATAAAAAAAACGCTTCATCTCCTCCCTCCCGATAGAGTTGTAGGCACAGCTGATAATGTAGTCGTTCTTTTCTACATAATCCATCACAAACCGGATAGCCTCTTCATAGTCCACCAGCAAATCGAAATGCTTTACGACCTCAATCGCTTCCTCTTCAAACAGCCATTTCAACAGCTCGTAAATATCGCCGAAATGATAGTAGAAGGTCTTCCGGTTGACGCCGCAGTCATTGATAATCTCGCTTACGGTAATTTTGGAAAAGGGCTTTTTCTTCATTGCCCTTTTCAAGGACTCCGCCAGCGTTCTTTTTGTATTTAATGATGTAATTTCGTGTTTCATCGCATTCTCCCGTTTACTTTTATTTTACCATATCTTTCTAGTTGCAAAAAGCAAACCTCGGAAACCTTGCTTCGCTTCGGTTCCCTCGGTCGCTTGCGCTCTCATCCGACACTTCCTCCGTCCTCATGAAGTCTTTCATACGACTTCTTCGGACGGCGTTTCTGTCGGATTCGTTTTGCTTTTTGCGGATATTTTACCATGAACTTCGTTTGCATTATACCCCGTTCTTTGAAATTCTTCAACGGTCATTTACGGACATTTGTGGGGAAAATTTTCCCCACAAATACAGCCGTTCTGTCCGAATTTTACCCAACCCCCACCGTATTGACCGTATGATTTCTTTTCCTTTCCTGCTATAACATTAGGAAAACACTGATATCATCAGTGCTTGGTAAATTTTTCGGAAAGGAGCAACCAAAACTTGAAATCCTATGATATTTTAATGCGTACACCAATCGGTGAGAAACGCGGAAACCTGACGGCAGACATTCATGACGGCACGGTAAACGGAACTCTTTCCCTGCTCGGACATACCGAACCGTTTCGGGGAATCATAAACGATAACGGCGAATGCCGCATCAACGGAAAACTTATTACTCTGATGCAGACAATTGAATACAATGCCATCGGAACAATTACCGGGGATACATTACAGCTGTTTATACAGGGTGGCGGCAATGTATTCGAAGTAACCGGAATTTTGCACGCGGAAGAGGAGGTGCAGGATACATGAAAAAGTTTTTTACCGGCGTTGTAAAATGCCGGAAAGGCATTTTGGCGGTCTTTCTGTTTTTCTTTGCCGTCTGCCTTGTTTTCAGCAAGCTGGTATCGGTCAATTACGAGATGAAGGATTACCTGCCTTCCGAAACAAAATCCACCGTATCCCTGGACCTGATGCAGAAAGAATTTGACGGCGGAATCCCGAATGCCCGCGTGATGCTTCGGAATGTAACCATACCGGAGGCGTTGGAATACAAGGAACGGCTGGCGGCCGTCGATGGCGTTTTGGCCGTAACCTGGCTGGACGACGCCGCAGATCTTACCATCCCGCTTGCCGCAATAGACGCAGCCACGGTAGAAACTTATTACAAGGAGAATACCGCGCTGTTTACCGTAACCATAGATGAGGAGAAAATCCTATCCGCGGTGGATGACATCCGCTCTATCATAGGCGAAGAAAACGCCATGAGCGGCAGCGCTGTATCTACCGCGGTTGCGACCACCAATACCGTTTCGGAAATTCTGCGGATTACCGTAATTGCTGTTATTTTTGTACTTCTTGTTTTGCTTTTGACAACAAACTCATGGGCAGAACCGTTTTTGGTTCTCGGCGGGCTTGGCATTGCCATTGTTATAAACAACGGAAGCAATCTGCTCTTTGGCGAAATTTCCTTTGTTACCAATGCGGCGGGAAGTATTTTGCAGCTTGCGGTATCCCTTGACTATTCGGTATTCTTGCTTCACCGCTTTGAAGAATGCCGCAGGGAAACCCCGGACGCAAAGGAAGCTATGATAAACGCGCTTTGCAAGTCTGCCGCCTCCATTTTATCAAGCGGCCTGACCACCGTTATCGGTTTTCTTGCTCTGGTGCTGATGCAGTTCGGTATCGGTCCGGATTTGGGCCTTGCACTTGCAAAGGGCGTGGCAATCAGCTTGATTACGGTATTCCTCTTTATGCCTGCGCTGATTCTCTGCTCCTATCGGCTGCTGGACAAAACAAAGCACCGTCCCCTGTTTCCGTCCTTTCGAGGCTTCGGAAAGCTGGTCCGCAGGCTTGCAATTCCGATGGCATGTGCGTTTCTTCTGATGATTGCCCCGGCCTACCTCGCTTCCAATGCAAACGAATATCTTTACGGTTCTTCCGAAATATTCGGGGAAAATACAAAGCTTGGACAGGATACCGATGCGATTGAAGCGGTTTTCGGCAAAAGCGATACCTATGTGCTGCTTGTGCCGAAGGGCGACCTTGTAACGGAAGCCGCCTTGTCCGACGAGCTTCACGCGCTGCCGGAAATCACGGAGATTGTTTCTTATGTGGATCTGGCGGGTGCCGAAATCCCGGCCTCCTATCTGGACGAGGCTGATTTAACTAAGCTGATGAGCGACAGTTACAGCCGTATGGTATTGTCCGTGGCGGTTCCTTATGAGGGAGAAGACACCTTTGCACTTGTAGAATCCATCCGAAGTATCGCAGACAAATATTATCCGGGAAACGCCTACCTTGCCGGAGAAGGAGTCAGCACCTACGACCTGAAAGCAACCGTAACCTCCGACATGCTGAAGGTAAACCTTCTTGCCATCGGTGCGGTTTTCGTCGTACTGCTGCTGACGCTGAAGTCCGTTTCGCTGCCGGTTATGCTGGTGCTTAGTATAGAAACCGCTATTTGGCTTAATCTTTCGGTTCCGTACTTTATGGGAAAACCGATTTATTATATTGCCTACCTGATTATCAGTTCCATCCAGCTGGGCGCTACGGTTGACTACGCAATTCTGATGACCAACCGCTACAAAGAAAACAGAGCCACCCTGGACAAAAAAGCCGCCGTAGTACAAACCATCGCCGATGTGGCAGTATCCATCTTAACCTCCGGCAGCGTCTTAACCACCGTGGGGCTGCTGTTAGGATATATTTCAACGAATCAGCTTTTGGCACAGCTCGGTGTTTTTGTCGGCAGGGGCGCCGTTTTCTCTCTTGCCATCGTTTTACTTGTTCTGCCGGGACTGCTGTACCTATTTGACAGACTGGTCATAAAAAAACAACAAAAATCTCACAAGGAGGTAACCACACAATGAAACATACAAAAAAAATAGCCGCAGGATTGCTTTTTACACTACTTTTACCGTTTGCGGCTCCGGCTGCCGCTTTTGCCGCAGAACCAAATACACCAAAGGAAGAAGTCGTTTACATTAATCTGAATTCCGACGGTTCGGTCAAAGAAATCAACGTCGTGAATATTTTTGACCTTGCCGTTTGCGGCAGGATTACCGACTACGGAACATACGAAACGCTTCGAAACATGACGACAACCGATAAAATCAACTATTCCGGGGATACCGTAACACTGGAGGCAGGGGCCGGAAGACTTTACTACGAGGGAAAATTAAAATCCTCCGTTATGCCGTGGAATATCTCCATCCGCTATTTTATGGACGGCACGGAATATTCCGCCGAGGAAATTGCCGGCAGAAGCGGCGACTTAAAAATCAAGCTGAACATTACGCAAAATCCGGAATGCGCAGGGGACTTTTTTAACGGCTACGCATTGCAGGCCTCGCTGACATTGGATACGAAAAAATGCAGCAATATCAACGCCGAGGAGGCTACACTTGCCAATGTCGGCAGCAAAAAGCAACTCACCTATACAATTCTTCCGGGAGAGGGAGCAGACCTTGAAATCACCGCCTCCGTCCGCGATTTTGAACTGGATGCCATTACCATAAACGGCGTAAAACTCAATCTCTCCATCGAAGTGGACGATACGGAAATTCAGGGAAAATTAACCGAACTCATCGACGCCGTAACCGACCTTGACAAAGGCGCAGGAGAATTAAGGGACGGCGCAGAAGCGCTTTCCGAAGCCACCAAAACGCTGCAGGAAAAAACCGATGAGCTTCAGACGGGAGCGGGAGAGCTGGCCGGCGGCGCTTCTGCACTCGCAGGCGGCTTATCCTCTCTTACCGCCAAAAACGAAGAGCTGCTTGCCGGAGCACAGGCTTCCTATCAGGGACTTTGTACCGCGGCGGAAACGGTTTTAAACGCCGAGCTTGCCAAAAACGGATATCCGACCGTAACGCTTACACCGGAAAACTATGCCGCGGTTTTGGAAAATCTGCTAAAGTTGATGGATACCGATGCGGCCGCAACGGTGACCAATCTGAAAGCGCAGTTAGACAGTTACGGCCTGTTCTGTCAGGGCCTTGCAGACTATACGGCCGCTGCCGGGGCTTTGGCTGCCGGAGCGGACACCCTGAACACAGGACTTGCAAAACTCCATGAAAGCACCGGTCTTTTTTCCCTTTCCGCAGGCGAACTGGACACCGCAGTCGGGACGCTCTTTGACGGAACGGAGGAACTGAAAAACGGAACCGCCGAATTTGCGGAAAAAACCTCGGGCATGGATACCGAAGTCAGCGGAGAAATTGACTCCATGATTTCCTCCGCCACAGGAGGCGATATAAAAACCACATCCTTTGTTTCGGAAAAAAACAAGGATGTGGAAAGTGTACAGTTTGTACTGAAAACAAACCCTATTCAAAAAGAAAAGATAACGGAACCCGTTGTCGAAAAAACAAAGCCCCTCAATTTTTGGCAGAAACTTTTACGGCTGTTCGGGCTATACTAAAAGCGTAAACTTCTCATTCTTTTATCCTTATTAATTCATTGGTAAGCTGTGCAAACTCCTGCAGGGTCAGCGCTTCTCCGCGGATTGCGGCAGGAAACGCACAGCGTTCCAATGCCTGCCGCCCGCTTCAAACTCCATCAGTTAATTACTGCTTTCCCCATTCAATAAGGTTATCACGGAATCTACAATATCTTTATCCACGGTATACGGAATCCCGCGAACCGTTATCCTGTCATTATGCATTGTAACTTCCATTATTGTATCCCCGCACTCAAACTCCACAGCAGTAAAACCATATCGTATTTCTTCCTGCGTCCACGGCTCTGTTTCTGTAAGGGTAAGCGCAGAAAAATAAGAATACACTTCCTGAATCTCTTTTTTTGTTTTTACAACGGCATCCGGCTTTCCGAAAGAATTTCTGATCGCTGTTATCTGCCCATAAAGTTCCTCCGTAAAAACATCGTTATTATATACCATCTCTATCTCTTCTCCCTTATTGCAGGATATTGTGCTTACTACCATAGATATCGCTAATAATACCAGCAAAACTTTTTTCATAGCTCCTCCTTATTCATAGGAAAGTGTACTAATCCATGAAAACACATGCCCCATAGTGGTAAATGTAGTTCCGGAAGAATTATAGGTAATAATCTTCATTCCGCCTGCGCCAACAAAATTAAACCTCCTATCGATTACAGTATAACAGATTACTTTTCCTATTTCAAGCATTTTTTATAAACTACTTTATCTTATTTTTTATAAACTACTTTATCTTAATTAATTCATTGGTAAGCTGTGCAAACTCCTGCAGGGTCAGCGCTTCTCCGCGGATTGCGGCAGGAAACGCACAGCGTTCCAATGCCTGCAAAATCTCCTCCTTGGAAAAGGAAAGCTCCGGCGAATTTGTAAGACCGTTTACCAGTGTTTTTCTGCGCTGTGCAAAAGACGCGCGAATCAGCTGAAATAACAGCTTTTCATCTGCCGCCTCTACCGGCGGTTTATCGTGCAAAGTCAGCCGAATCACCGCAGAGCCTACATTGGGACGGGGCATGAAGCAGTTCGGCGGTACATTGGCAGCAATGTAAGGCTCGGCATAATACTGTACGGCAAGGGACAGCGCACCGTAATCCTTGCTGCCCGGTCCCGCCTGCATCCGGTCCGCCACCTCCTTCTGTACCATAACCGTGACGGAAGCTAACGGCACCTTTGCCTCAAACAGCCCCATAATAATCGGCGTGGTAATGTAATACGGCAGATTCGCCACCACCTTCAGCGGTCTTCCGCCGTTTTCTTCCTCTGCCAGCTGCTTTAAATCCAGCTTTAAGACATCGGAATTAATTACCTTTACATTGTCATATTCGGCAAGGGTATCCTCCGTCAAAATCGGAATCAGGTTTTTATCAATCTCTACCGCAATCACCTTTCCCGCGCTCTCGCAAAGATACTGCGTCATCGTTCCGATGCCGGGTCCGATTTCCAACACGCAGTCGTCTTTTATAATCTCTGCCGCACGGATGATTTTTTCCAGCACATGGGTGTCAATCAAAAAATTCTGACCGAACTTTTTCTGAAAGTTGAACCCGTATTTATTTAAAATCGCTATTGTTTCCTTTGGATTTCCTAAGGTTGCCATTATTGTCCTTTCTTTCCGTTCCCTGTGTCATCTTCTCTGCTGCCGACAAGTTTTCTTAAGCCAGCCCATACAGCACCCTTGCATTCTGTTCTGTCAGGTGCTCCACTTCCTCTTCGGTCACACCGCGAAGTCTTGCGATTTCCGCAATCACAAGCGATAACCGCGCGGAAGTATTCCGTTCTCCCCGATGCGGCACCGGTGCCAGATACGGACAATCCGTTTCAATGACCAGCTTATTAAGAGGCATGGCTTCTACCACCTCTTTTAACTTCTTTCCGTTCTTAAAGGTTACAACGCCTCCTACACCGATATAAAACCCCATATCGGTATACTCTTTCGCAACCTCCGCCGAACCGGAAAAGCAATGAATCACGCCTCTTAACTTCCCGCCGGAGGCATGATAGGTCCGCCGCATCAGCTCAAGCGTGTCCTGCGTTGCTTCTCTGGAATGAATCACCACCGGAAGGTCTTTTTCCAATGCCAGTGCAAGCTGCCGCTCAAACCAGAACTTCTGCACGTCCCGGGGCGCCGCATCCCAATAATAGTCCAGCCCGATTTCGCCGATTGCAACAATTTTTTCTCTTTCCGCAAGCAGGGACAACTCCTCCATTCCCGCCTCCGTAAGCTCGCCTGCGGAATCCGGGTGTACCCCTACCGCACCGTATAGAAACGGATACCGGGCGGAAAGCTCCACAGTACGCCGCGAAGACGCCAGACTTGCGCCGATATTCACTACCGTGCCGACGCCCTGCTCCTTTAAGGAAGCAAGCACCTGCTCCCGGTCCCCGTCAAACGCTTCATCGTCATAATGTGCATGTGTATCAAAAATCATCTATTACGTCACCTCAAACTATAAAGTCCCTCGTAATGTTTCCAAAATAATCGCAAAAAACTCCCGGACATAATACTGAATCGTCACGGCGTAAAACTCCGCGGCACCTAAGCCCGATACCTGCGTATATCCCATCTTTTCGGCCAGATGCACCCCGCGGTAAACATGAAAATCATTCGTCACAACAACAACTTTTCGCTGGTATGCGGCTTCGCCTGCCTTTGCACCCTCCCGCGCCGCAATTACCTCCGCCGAAAACCTTAAATTCTCCACGGTGCTCGTGGAGCGGTCCTCCAGTAAAATCCGCTCCCCTGCAATCCCTCGCTGCAAAAGCCCGCGGCGGATTGCCTCCGCCTCGCTGATTGCCTCTCCGCTTCCCTGACCGCCGGAGGCCACGGCAACCGCGCCCGGATTTTCCAGAAGATACTCCGCTGCCGCATGAATTCTCGCGCTTAACACAAGGGACGGCACTTCGCCGCGCACCTGCGCGCCTAAGATAATCACATAATCCGCATCCTCCTGCGGTGCTTTCCGTCCGTAGGAATAAATCCGAAGCTCCGCAAAGACAACAACCAGCAACAACAGCCAGACCAGAATGCTAAGCGCTATTGCCGCCGGTTTTGCCGCAGGGAGCTTTCCGATTAACACAAAAAACAGACCGCACGCCGCAGAAAGTGCCATCAAAAACGTTACCGGCCAGAACCATAAAAACGACGTACCGATACCGGACGCATAGATAATAACCGTAGTGTAGAGGAATGCAAACAAGGCGTACAGCAAAAGCACCGCCATCGTAATCCATAGAAAAATCTGCATTCCCCTGCTCCTTTCCAGCTTCCCAAGCCTCTGCCTGAGGGAACTCCCTTCTCCCCGCAGGCTCCGTTCCAATTCCTCCAAATCACGCTCCGCTATCTTTCGTCCAAATTTCATCCGGTATCTCTCTCCTTACTGGTATGCACGCTCCGGCAGGTTGCTGCCGTTACCTGTCTTTTCCTTGTACTATTACCGTACCATAAAGAGATTAACCTTTTCCTTTGAAACTATTAAATTTTATTTAATTTACAAGCTCCTTCTCCCTGCGGGAGATTTTAAGGGGCTTTACGGCTAGCAGATTTCCGCGCCCGCCGGCATCTTTCTTTCCGGCGTCATTAACGCCAGTTCGCCGTTTTCGTCCTCGGCGCAAAGGAGCATACCCTCGGAAACAATGCCTGCTAACGTCGCCGGTTTTAAGTTTACCAACACCATGACCTTTTTACCCACCATTTCCTCTGCGGAATAGTGCTGCTTAATGCCGGACACAATCTGCTTTACCTGACTGCCGATTTTAACCTGAGAGCAAAGAAGCTTCTTCGACTTCTTTACCTCCTCGCAGGCAATAATCTCGCCTACCTGAAACTGCAGCTTTGCAAAATCGTCATAGGTAATTTCCGGCTTTGCCTCGATATCAATAACCGTTTCCTCCGCCTTGTCCGTTTTTTCGCTATCCTCTGCCGAAAGTCCCAGACGCTTTGCTTCCTGTGCTGCCTCGGCTGCCGCCTCCGCACGCTGCTTCTCCTGAATGACCGCTACCTTTTCCATGACTTCCTTACTGTCCAGGCGGGCAAACAAAATTTCCGGCGTTTCCGTTACCTTCGTACCCGAAGCATACAGACCGTAGGTTTCTAACTCCTCCTTGCTGCGCTCTGCGGCATTTAACTGGGACAAAATCTTGTCCGCGGTTCCCGGCAGGAAGGACTTTAACAGCGTGGCTCCGATACAGATACTCTCTACCAGATTGTAAAGTACAGTTGCCAGACGGTCTGTATTTGCCTCGTCCTTTGCTAACGCCCACGGCGCGGTTTCGTCAATATATTTGTTGCAGCGCTTGAACAGATTGAATACCGCGGAAATAGCGTCTGCCACACGGAGCTTCTCCATTTTTTCTTCTACAATCCCCGGTGTTTCTAACGCTAACGTCTTTAACTCCTCGTCCACCGGTTCTGCCACGCCGCCGTTTCTTACAACGCCGCCGAAATACTTATTGCTCATGGAAATGGTCCGGTTCACCAGATTGCCGAGGGTGTTTGCAAGGTCTGCGTTCAGGCGCTCCACCAAAAGCTCCCAGGTAATCGTTCCGTCGTTGTCAAACGGCATTTCATGCAGTACAAAGTAGCGCACGGCGTCTACGCCGAACAGCTCCGCCATATCGTCCGCATAAATTACGTTTCCTTTGGACTTACTCATCTTATCCCCACCCTGAAGCAGCCACGGGTGTCCGAAAATCTGCTTCGGAAGCGGTAAATCCAGAGACATCAGGAAAATCGGCCAGTAAATCGTATGGAAGCGGATAATATCCTTTCCGATTAAGTGCAAATCTGCCGGCCAGAATTTTCCGAACTGCTCCGTGGAGTTACCGTCCGCATCATAGCCGATACCGGTAATATAGTTCGTCAGCGCGTCCAGCCACACATAAACCACATGCTTCGGGTCCTCTGCCACCGGAATCCCCCAGGTAAAGGACGTACGGGAAATACAAAGGTCCTGCAGGCCCGGCAGTAAAAAGTTGTTCATCATCTCGTTTTTACGGCTGACCGGCTGGATAAACTCCGGGTGCGTATTGATATGCTCAATCAGACGGTCGGCATATTTGCTCATCTTAAAGAAATACGCTTCCTCCTTCGCCGGCTGCACCGCCCGGCCGCAGTCCGGACACTTTCCGTCCACAAGCTGCGACTCCGTCCAGAAGGACTCGCACGGAGTACAATACATTCCTTCGTAAGCGCCCTTGTAAATGTCGCCCTTATCGTACATTTTCTTGAAAATCTTCTGCACCTGCTTTTCGTGCGTTTCGTCGGTGGTGCGGATAAACTTATCATAGGAGGTTCCTACCAAATCCCAGATACGCCTGATTTCCGAGGAAACCTTATCCACATACTCCTTCGGCGTTACGCCGGCTGCCGCTGCCTTCTCCTCAATCTTCTGCCCGTGCTCGTCCGTACCGGTCTGCAAAAATACCTCATACCCCTGAAATCTCTTAAAGCGGGCGATGCTGTCGGCGAGCACTGCCTCGTAGGTATTTCCGATATGCGGCTTGCCCGAAGTATAGGCAATCGCGGTTGTAATGTAATACGGTTTTTTCGTCATTGGTCTTCTCCTTCTGCCATTCTGAATTTTTATGATAATAAATTCTACTTACCTTTTTTCATTCTCCGGTCGCTCTTGACCGCCAGTCTTGTTCCGACGCTCTGGAACAGCTGCACCAGCGCAATCAAAATAATGACCGCAATCAGCATAACAAGGTATTTATAGCGGTAATAGCCGTAATTGATGGCGATTTTTCCGAGCCCGCCTCCGCCGATAATACCGCTCATTGCCGTATAGCCGAGCACCGTCGTAATCGCAATGGTGCAGTTGGAAATGAGAGACGGAATGCTTTCCGGAATCATTACCTTGACAATAATCTGGAGCGGGGACGCGCCCATACTCTGTGCCATCTCGATGATGTTCGGGTTAAGCTCGCGCAGACTGCTTTCCACAAGTCTTGCCACAAACGGAAAGGCGGCAATCACAAGCGGCACAATCGACGCGGTCGTACCCACCGATGTGCCCACAATCAAACGAGTTAACGGGAAAACTAAAATCATCAAAATCAAAAACGGGATGGAGCGGAGCAGGTTAATGATGATGTTTAACACATGCATCACGCCCTTCGGAAGCGGCAGCACACCGTCCTTTTCTCCCGCCACCAAAAGCACGCCCAACGGAAGCCCTAGCAGAATCGCAAAGGCCGTGGCAAGCACCGTTACATAGGTCGTTTCCCACAGGGCAAAGGGCATTTCCTCTTTTAAAATCGTAAGCGCTTCTGTAATCGCTTCCGATGAAAACATCTTACTAAGCATTTCCCTTCACCTCCGTAATGATCACATTTCCCACTTCGTTCAAATACCGGATTGCGCGCTGTACCGTTTCTTCCTCCTCCGGAAGTCCGAGAAGCATATTTCCGTACACCTTATCTCCGAGGCATCTCGTAGACGCATACAAAATATTCGCCGCAATTTTCTCGTCAATCGCCATCTGGGTAATCAGCGGTGCTCCCGCTGCCAGCGCGCCGTTAAACACAAGCCGAAGCACTCGCTCGCCGGGATTTGCCGGCACGGCCTCCTCCGCCCCGTCCGCAAATACCAGACGCTTTGCCGCGTCGGACTGCGGGTCGGCAAACACCGTGGAAACCTCGCCCTCCTCCGCAACGACGCCACCGTCTAAGATTGCCACGCGGTTACAGATTTCCTCCACCACGCTCATCTGGTGGGTGATAATAATAATCGTAATTCCGAGCCGCTTGTTGATATCCCGCAAAAGCTCCAGAATGTCATGGGTTGTTTTCGGGTCGAGCGCACTGGTCGCCTCGTCGCACAACAGCACCTTCGGCTCCGTGGCAAGGGCTCTTGCAATGGCGATTCTCTGCTGCTGTCCGCCGGAAAGCTGCGCCGGGTAGCTTCCCGCCTTATCCGGCAGACCTACCACTTCAAGCAGCTCCGCCGCACGCTTTCTTGCCTCTGCCTTTTTTACGCCCGCAAGCTCCAGCGGGAAACAAATATTCCGAAGACAATTTTTCTGCATCAGAAGGTTAAAGTTCTGGAAAATCATCGTCACTTCCCGGCGGACCTTCCGAAGCTCCGCCTCCGGCAGCTCCCCGATATCCTGTCCGTCAATGAAGACCGATCCCTCGGTCGGACGCTCCAGCATATTAATACAACGCACCAGCGTGCTTTTTCCCGCGCCGCTCATTCCGATAATACCGTAAATATCGCCGTCGTTTACGGTCAGAGAAATATTCTTTAATGCCTCTACCGTTCCGCTTGCGGTGCGGAAGGTCTTTGACATATTTTTCAACTCAATCATACTTTGCACCAAGCCTCAGGCGAAAATACCCGCATTTTCCTTTCTTCTGAAAATTACTGCTGCTCCTTAATTACATCAAGGGAAGTCTGCTTTCCGCCGTAAATACCCATCGGCTCTACATGGATGGCTGCCGCGGATACAATGTGCGTACCGTTCTGTGCGTTAAAATCATCCAGGTACGGCTTATGCTGGAAGTAGTTCGCGTCTACCTCGCCGCTCTCCACTACATTGTTCGGCTGCACATAATCGGTGTATTCGATAATCTCCAGGGTAATGTCCTTTTCGGCAAGAATTTCCTTTGCAATCTTTAAAATCTCGGCATGCGGAGTCGGAGAAGCCGCAACGGAAATTTTGCTTCCTGCCAGTGTCGTATAATCCACGGAATCGTCAAAGCCGCTGCCCGGCTCTGCCACAACGCTTACTACCGCGCCTGCATAGGTGTCTGCGATATACTCGGCAACCGCCTTGCTTTCCAGCGCTGCCACCAGCGCCTTAATCTTGTCCGTATTCTCGTTGCCCTCCTTTACCGCAAGGATGTTGCTGTAAGCGGAGAACGCGCCCTCAATGGCAAGAGAATCCTCCACCGGATTAATGTCTGCGGAAATCGCATAGTTAGAATTGATGACCGCATAATCCACGTCCTTTAATACGTTCGGAAGCTGCGCGGCCTCTACCTCGTTAAAGGAAAGGTTGTACGGGTTTTCGCTGATATCCTTCACCGTTGCGGTAATCCCCGCCCCGTCCTTTAAGGTAATATACCCCAATTCCTCCAAAAGCAACAGGGCGCGCGCCTCGTTGGTCGTATCGTTCGGCACCGCAATCGTGATTCCCTTTTTCCCGCCGCAGCCTGCGAAGGTTGCGATTGCCAATACTGCTGTTACTAAAAGTGCTTTCCATTTCTTCATAATTTTTTCTCCTTTTCTGATTTTTGGGGCGATATTTGACACTTAAATCTAAAAAAATCCCGCCTTTAAGCTAACTTAAAGACGGGACATAACGCTCCGTGGTACCACTTTAATTCATGCATTCCTCACGAAATGCACCTCACTGACTGCTCGCTTTCGCTTTACAGCCGCACACGCTAACGGGCGTACCCGTCGTAGCCTAAGAAGAATCCTGCCGCTTGCCGCTGTGTCAAAGCAACCGCACAACCGAATCTTTCCTCGGTACGAAGCTCCGGAACCATGTTCAGTAAGTGCCGGCCCATCTGCTCTCAGCTCACGCAGAATTCTCTGTAAAACCTTTCGTTACCTACTCTTTCCTTCACTGCCTTTTGTTATTCTGTGCAAATCATATCACGACTGAAAAGATTTGTCAAATTATTTTTGTCCTGAGTTTTTCCCCCTATCTTTTCCTTTCATTCTGCGCTATAATGTAAACTGAAAGGAGTTTTGCCCATGAAAGGAATTATCCTTGCCGGCGGGTCCGGCACAAGGCTCTATCCGCTGACTCTGGTTACCTCCAAGCAGCTTTTGCCTGTTTATGATAAACCGATGATTTATTACCCGCTTTCCACGCTGATGTCGGCCGGAATCCGGGATATTTTGATTATTTCCACCCCGGAGGATTTGCCGCGGTTTGAAGCCTTGCTTGGGGACGGCTCCCGTTACGGCATCCGCCTTTCCTATCAGGTGCAGCCTCATCCGGACGGACTGGCGCAGGCTTTTTTGCTTGGCGAGTCTTTTATCGGAAAAGACGCCTGTGCCATGATTTTAGGGGATAATATTTTTTACGGAGATGAGCTCGTCCCGCTTTTAAGGTCTGCCGTAAAGCTTGCCGAGCAGGGAACCGCCACCGTATTCGGGTACTATGTAAACGACCCGGAACGCTTCGGCACACTGGAGTTCGACGCAGACAACCGGGTAATTTCCATCGAAGAAAAGCCGAAGCATCCGAAATCGAACTACTGTGTAACCGGACTTTATTTTTATGACAATCGTGCGGTTTCCTTTGCAAAACAGCTGCGTCCGTCTGCCCGGGGCGAGCTTGAAATCACGGATTTAAACAATCTTTATCTGCGCGGTGGGGATTTAAAGGTGCAGCTTTTGGACCGTACATTTTTTTGGAAGGATGCCGGTACTGCCGACAGTCTTGCGGACGCGTCTTCTTTTGTGCGTACTTTGCAGCAGGAAAAGGATACCGTCATTTTTGCACCCGAAGAAGAGGCCTATCTGCGGGGCTGGATTTCCGGCGAAACGCTCCTTGCCTCTGCCGCACAGTTTAAAAATTCCCCTTACGGGGCCCACTTAAAGCGAACCGCAGAAGAAAAAATACGCTACAAAACGGAGTGTGAATCCCAATGAAACTTTTAATCACCGGCGGCGCCGGATTTATCGGAAGCAATTTTATCTACTATATGCAAAAATACCACCCGGACTATGAGATTGTAAACCTTGATTTGCTGACCTATGCCGGGAACTTAGACTCTTTACGGGAAGCGGAGGCTTCGCCGAATTACCGCTTTGTTCACGGCGATATTGCCGACTCCGCTCTTGTGACGGAGCTGTTTGAAAAGGAACAGTTTGACGTCGTTGTAAATTTTGCGGCAGAATCTCATGTTGACCGCGCCGTATTGAACCCTTCCGTTTTTGTCCGCACCAATGTGTTGGGAACGCAGGTGCTTTTGGACGCAGCGCGTACTTACGGCGTCAAACGCTTTCATCAGGTTTCGACGGATGAGGTGTACGGCGACCTGCCCCTTGACCGACCGGATTTGTTTTTCACGGAAAATACCCCCCTGCATACGTCAAGCCCCTATTCCGCTGCAAAAGCAGGCGCGGACCTTTTGGTGCTTGCGTATCACCGCACCTTCGGACTCCCGGTAACGATTTCCCGGTGCTCCAACAATTACGGTCCGTACCAGTTTCCGGAGAAGCTGATTCCGCTGATGACTCTGCGGGCTCTGAAGGACGAGCCGCTGCCGGTGTACGGTACGGGAGAAAATGTGCGGGACTGGCTCTATGTGGAGGACCACTGCACGGCCATTGATTTGATTTTGCAGAAGGGTGTGCCGGGAGAAGTTTACAACGTCGGCGGTCACAATGAACTCACAAATCTTTTTGTGGTAAAAACTATTTTGCAAACACTCGGCAAGCCGGAATCCTTGATTTCCTTTGTCACGGACCGTCCGGGACACGACCGCCGCTATGCCATCGACCCGTCGAAAATCACGCGGGAGCTCGGCTTTTTGCCGGCCGTTTCCTTTGACTCCGGCATTGAAAAAACCATCCGCTGGTATACGGAACACCCGGACTGGTGGCAGCGTATTTTAACCGGCGAATACAGCCGCTACATCGAAACAATGTACGGCAGCCGCTTGAAGTAGCTTTTTTGTATTTTATTCAGAAAGGACAGACCTATGCGTATTTTAGTCACCGGCGCCGCCGGACAGCTCGGAAGCGAAGTCGTAAAAACCTTGTCCCTGCAAGGACATACGGTCGTCGGCACGGTAAGAAAGATAAGCTCCTTTCCTTCCCTGCCCGGGGTTTCCTATGCCGCCCTGGACTTAACCGACGGTACACAGATCGGCACTGTATTTTCCGACATAAAACCGGACGCGGTCATTCACTGTGCCGCCTACACCGCCGTGGACGCCGCCGAGGAAGAGGCTTCCCTTTGCTCTCTCGTAAACGCAACCGCCACGGAAACCATTGCGAAGCTTTGCGGTGCCCTTGCGATTCCCCTGCTTTATACAAGCACCGAATATGTATTTGACGGGAGCGGCATCCGCCCCTGGACGCCGGAGGACGTGCCTGCACCCCTGAATGTATACGGTGCCTCCAAATATGCCGGCGAGCTGGCTGTCGCCCGCTTTGCGCCGAAGCATTTTATTATCCGCATCAGCTGGACCTATGCAAAAAAGGGAACGAATTTTGTAAATACCATGCTTTCGCTGGCAAAAAGCCGGGATACCCTTCGGGTAGTAACCGACCAAATCGGCTCCCCTACCTATATTCCGGACCTTGCCGTACTGTTTTCCGAACTGTTTACGTCCGACCGTTACGGTATTTATCACGCCGCTAACCGCGGCTTTTGCAGCCGCTACGAGCTTGCCTGCGAAATTTTCCGGCTGGCAGGGCTTCCGGTTACCGTCCTGCCTATTGAAAGCTCGGACTACCGGGCAAAGGCACTTCGGCCGAAAAACTGCCGTCTGGATACAAAAAAACTGACCGAGCACGGCTTTTGCGAGCTTCCGTCCTGGCAGGACGGACTACGGCGGTATTTTAGCGAAAACAGACCGCTTCCGTAAGGTTGTGCCTTCCGCCTTCCGATAACAAAATAAAAGAAAAAGAGGTACATTCATGGGAAAATTAACCGTTACCCGCTGTGAGATTGACGGGCTTTTTATTATCGAACCGGAAATACGCCGCGACGCCCGGGGATATTTTATAGAAACCTATAACGAAAGGGATTTTAAAGCGGCCGGAATCACCTGCACCTTCGTACAGGACAACCAGTCCATGTCAACAAAGGGGATATTGCGCGGCTTACATTATCAGCATGCCCACTCTCAGGCAAAGCTGGTTCGCGTGTTTTCCGGCGAAGTACTTGATCTTGTGGTGGACCTTCGAAAAGATTCCAAAACCTTCGGAAAGTCCTTCCGCATCTGTCTGTCCGGAGAAAACGGGAAGCAGCTGTTTGTTCCGAAGGGGTTTGCCCACGGGTATGTTGTGCTTTCCGAAACCGCTGTTTTCTGCTATAAATGTGATGACTTTTATACACCGGGGGACGAGCACGGGATTCTTTGGAGCGACCCGGCGTTAGGAATCGTGCTGCCGGAGCTTGAGGGAACAACACCGCAATTAAATGCCAGAGATCAGGCATGGCCGACGCTTGCCGAGGCAAAGGAAAAAGGTTGGATTTTCTAGTCTACCCTTAAAATACCATTGACTTTTTTCCTTATTTTTCATACAATCAACGTAATGGTTTTACCCTTGGAGGCTTTTTATGAACAGCACGAAAACACTACTTATTCTTACGATAAGCACCCTGCTGCTGAATGGCTTCCCCGATTTTCGAGTTTCCATGCTCAATCCGGAGAGCCTGTCGGCAGTTACCTATTCGCCGAACACATCGGCCGCAGAAGCAGTTCTTGCACACCCGGCTTTTTCGGACTCCTTTTTCGCACCGGACAAGCTGGTAAACATACCGCCTTTTGCAACACCGGTTCCGACGGCAACGCCGCAACCGACCGCAACGCCGCAGCCGACCGCAACACCGCGACCGACCGCAACACCGACGCCGCTTCCGCTCGGCAACGTACAGGCAGACGTTCCGGGCGAACTGACATTTACCTACCCGGAACCGGCTCCGTTAAATACCGATACCGCAACCTATACGCTTTTAGTAAACAAAGAATATCCGCTCCCTTCGGACTACATTCCTTTCATGGTAGTCCCGGAGGTCGAGATTTATCATAAGGGCATCAACGAACGACGCTACCTGCAGCCTGTTGCTGCCACTGCCCTGGAAGAATTGTTTGCCGCCGCAGAGACAGACGGATACCACCTGGTTCTCCGCTGCGGTTTCCGTTCCTATAAGCTGCAGAAGGCAATTTATTCTTCCTACTTAAAATACTCCGGCTACTACGAGGCCTCCCGTTACCATGCACTCCCGGGCACCTCGGAGCACCAGACGGGCTTTGCGGTAGACCTTTGCTGTGAAGCAACCAATTATGAAAACAACTTTGATATCCTGAAAACCGAAGAGTACGCATGGCTCTTGGAAAATGCCCATAAATACGGCTGGATTCTCCGTTATCCGGAGGATAAAACCCATATTACCGGCTATAACTTTGAGCCTTGGCATTTCCGCTATGTAGGAATCGAGCTTGCCACCTACCTTACGGAACTGGATATTACACTGGAAGAATACTACGGCGCGTTTCCTTCTACAAATCTACATGCAGTTCCGGAAGAGTATTGGTCTTTGCTTTCGGACAAGGATTTTGCGCTGATGATGAAGGAAATGGAAGCCTATGAAAAGGAGCAGGAGGAGCTTTCCAAGCTTCCGACGGGAAATCCAACACCGACCCTGATACCGACGGAAGTTCCGACGACACCCCCGGTTCCGACGGAAGCTCCGGCGACAACCCCAATACTGACGGAAGCTCCGATGACAACCCCGGTTCCGACGGAACCCCCGATGACACCCCCAATTCCGACGGAAGCTCCGATAACGACCCCGGTTCCGACGGAACCCCCGACGAAAACCCCGGTTCCCACGGAAACTCCGATGACAACCCCTGCACCGGAAATCACAGACGCGCCGAACGATTGGCACATACCTACCCCCGATACCGGTTTTTAACCACCGAAAGGAGTTTTTATGAAGTACTTACGCTCTTTTAACGTTTCCCGCATAGCCCGACTGTTTGTGCTCGGGCTGTTTTTCCTTTGTGCCTTTGCCGCCTGTTCCGAAGCCGCACCGACGTTTTCCGAACAGAACAACCTAACGGCAACTCCGGCGCCGCTTTCCCCAACGCCAACCGTAACACCGGCTCCGACTCCTACCCCCACGCCAAGCCCTACACCGACCTTAACCCCTACGCCGACGCCCCGGCAGGTAACCCTTCTTGCCGTCGGCGATGATTTGGTGCACGGCAGCACCTTAAACGGCGGTCTGCAGGAGGACGGTACTTACGACTTCAACGGTTTTTACCGCCATTTAACAGATGAAATCAGCGCAGCGGACATTGCCGTCATCAATCAGGAAACGATTCTCGGCGGCGCCGAGTTTGAATACAGCGGTTATCCGCGCTTTAATACCCCGGACGCGATGGGGGACGCCATTGTAAACGCAGGCTTTGACGTTGTACTCCACGCTACCAACCACACAATGGACAAGGGCGGAAAGGGCGTGGAAAACTGTATGAATTTCTGGAAGACAAACTATCCCGAAATCACCGTTTTGGGAATTTATGACTCGCCGGAAGCCCAGAACACCGTTACGGTTGTGGAAAAGAACGGAATTCGCATTGCAATGCTAAACTATACATATAGCTTAAACGGAATTCCGCTGCCGGAAGATAAAAATTATCTGGTAACACTTTTGACCTGGAGCAACCGGGACTATATCTGCTCCCAGATACGACAGGCAAAAGAAATTTCGGATTTTGTTATTGTTTTCCCGCACTGGGGAACGGAATATGTTTATGAGCCGGATAATAACCAGCTCTTTTGGACCACTCTCTTTGCGGAGGAAGGCGTAGACCTTGTAATCGGTACTCACCCTCATGTGCTGGAGCCTGTGGAATGGGTGGAACGCCCGGACGGCGGGGAAATGCTGGTTTTCTACTCCCTCGGCAATTTTATTTCCGGACAGATTGAAGCACCGCGCCTGCTGGGCGGCATGGCGGAAGTCACCCTGACCGAAACTGCCGACGGCACCGTTAAAATTACCGAAAGCGCCGTTATCCCTGTTGTTACGCATTACAGCGAGCAGGTCGGCGACGGAACCTATTCCACCTATCGCCTTTCCGAATACACGGAAGAACTGCTCCGTGTCCACGGCATCCATAAACGTGCCGAAGAAAGTGTATTCACACTGGAAGATACCTGGAGTCTGGCAAGAAAGATTCTGGGGGACTTTTTAAAAGAATAAGCAGGAACGCCTGAGTTCACCGCAGGGAGGTTACCGCAAAAAGCGCGCGGTAGCTCGGGTGTGGCGGATTCTTGCAAGTGAACGAGCACACTTGCTTAACTGCGGCGGGAACTCCGCCGCGGTGACAGGTGCCTCCCGGCTTGCTTTATGGGATTCCGGTGTCAAAACGCATTCCGATACGGAAGGAACTTTGCGTGGGAGAAAGAGTCCTTGAACTTTGTGCAGGATATTAGACTTTCTTATTGCTCCGTTAGGTAGCAGCAATGCCCGGACAGGACGTTCGGGCAAGACCGACACGTGCCACGGAGGGCGCGTAGAGGTCGGTTGCGTGATTTCCTAACAATTTTGACGGAGCAATTAGAAAGACTTATATCCGAAACCGGAGAAAGGACTCTTTCTCCTATACAAAGTTCCGTAATCGGAAGCAACCTTTTGACACCGGAATCCTATAAAGGAAAAAGGGGCTGCGCATTTTGCGCAGCCCCTTTGAAAACCGTATTCGTCTGTAACAACCTACTGAAGCTTAATCGTGACATCGTCTACATAGAAGGACGCGTCTACCGTCGGCGATTCAAAGTAAAGCAGGAACTTCTTTACATCCTCCGGAACGGTGTAGGTATTGTTATACTTCACCCATTTTCCGTCTTCGATTGCCTCTCCGACAATGACCGGAGTGTAGGTGGTGGTTTCACCGTCGTTCTGCTCCGCCGTCATATTGATTTCCAACGGAGTCGTATATTCATGGTATACCCAGTAAGTAATGTCAAGCGTCTTTCCCGACAGGTCATACTTTGAAAAATCTGCCTGTACGCCGTGCCAGCTCGCGGTACGTCCGGTAACCGCAAGGCACATATCGCTCTCGTGTCCGCCGTAAACGATGGACGGCTTTGCATTGCCGCGGCCTACAAAGTAAGCATTATTATCTTCGAAATCAAGCTGAACCGTAGAGAACGCTTCCTTCTCCGCAATCACATAATCCGGATTCGGTTCTACCTTACTCTTCGGGTTATAAGCAATGATAATATCGTCTAAGATAAAATCTGCCGTATCGGAACCCGGAACCTCAAAGTTAATCTGCGGAACCTTAACATTTGCATATACCGGAATCAAACCTTCCACATGCGTCCATTGGCCGCTCGGAAGAACCTCTATGGATACACGCTCCGGCCAGGTAGCCGTACCGTCCGGCTTATTTACCTGTAAGGTAGCGGAGAAGTTCAACGGCTCACCGCTATCCTGATATACCCAGCAGGAAACATAAACCTGCTTGCCGATTACATCAAAGGACTCGTTGTCCAGATTCTTAAAATCAAGACCTACGCCGTTCCAAGCCGCGCTACGACCGGAAATAAGGAAGCCGTTTCCGGAATGACCGTTACCGACCACAGTAGGCGAAGCGCTGCCGCGGGAGGAAAGAATCTGTGTTTCATTGTCCCTGTCGTCTGCCGTCAGCGAATGAATCGTGACAAATCCGGTCGTATCAATGACATCCGAGGTATCTACTATCGTGCTGCCGCCGCCCTGAGGGTCTTTCCCTATGGTTATGGTTGACGGGTCCTTACTGGATATCATAACATTGTCGATATAAAAGTCCTCGGTTCCTCCGGTCTCGAAATACAGAATAACCGACTCTGCGGTATTCCCTATCGTAACCGAACCGGAAGCCTCCGCCCATTCGCCCGGAAGTACGGAATCCGTAGAAGTAATATTCGCGTACTTATCCGAAGTCGCGCCGGAAGCGCGCTGCTGAAGGGAACAGGTTACCTTGGTCTTTTGCTTGCCGTCGTGCATTGCCGAATAGGAAATCCAAATCTTAGAACCGGCTAAACCATATTCAGACAAATCAATCTGTGCGCCGTTCCAGCTTGCCGTACGGCCGGATACAAAGAGGCAATACTCTCCGTCCTCGCAGCCGCCCGCCGCAATGGAAGGCTTGCCGGATCCGCGCTCCGCCAAATGCGTCACCTGATCCTCAAAATCAAAATAAAAGCCGTCAAAGGAAGCTACATTGTAGCTGCTGTTCGCCGGAACCGTACTGGTCGGATCGTAAGTCACGCGGATGTCGTCAAAATAGTACGGATCCTTTGAGGACGACATCTCGATACTAACCGTCGGATTCGTTATATTCGCATAAACCGGAATATCGCCTTCGATTAACGCCCAGGTGCCGCTCGGAACACCGGTAATGCTAATGCTTTCCGGGGTATCGGAAGTGCTGTCCGGCTTCTTTACCTGAAGCGTGCACGAGAAATCTGCCGGAGCACCGGTTTCCTGATAAACCCATGCGGCAATATGTATCTTCTTTCCGATAACATTCTTTACATTACCATCCGCATCGGAAAAGTTCAAAGAAACACCGTGCCAGGTGTCCTCCCGGCCGGAAACGTAAAACGCATAGGAACCCGAATAGGCAACCGGCTTTACGGAAATAGAACCCGAGCCGCGGATGGAAAAGTGAGAAGTCTGGTTAAAATCCTCACCGTCTAATGCTATAATTTTCGTATTATTTGCGTCCGGCGCTATTGTCGGCGTCGGGCCATCATCTTTGACCGGCTCCGGCGTCGGCGTGTAGGTAGGCGCTAACGTCGGCAAAACATACGTCGGAGCGTTGTTCCCACAGGCTGCCATAAAAAGCAACACCGAAGCAAACAAAGAAAAAGCAAAGATACCTTTCCTTCTTCTCATACAGAAAACCTCCTCATACATAATAGATAAAACAGATAAAATCTCCTCTACTTATATGATATCAATTTCAGCCCGAAACGTCAATAGATTATTGCCGTTTCTCCCCTATTTTGCCGATATTTTTCTCCCTTTCGGCATAGTGAAAACTTTCTTTTTCTGACCCTCTGCCGCCTTACGGATTTCCGTTTCCTGCAAATCGATTACCAGCGATTTTGTCTGCTCCTTACGGGCCGCTTCCTGTGCTTCGTTCTCTTCGTTTACCTTACCGTACAGACTGCGGAGCGTTTCGGAAATCAATTCTTCCTCCTCCTCGTCGTCGCTGTACTTTTTAATTTCCTCATTGATTGCTAACATCTTCCGGTCCAAAAAGCCTACCAAATCGGCACACTCCTTTAACTCACGGCGAATATTCTCCGGCGCGTTCCCTTCGAACTTGTAATACATCTTATGCTCTAAGCTCGCCCAGAAATCCATCGCAATGGTACGAATCTGAATCTCCACCTTCGTATCAATGGTCATATCGGAGAGGAAAATCGGTACCGAAACAATCATATGATAACTGGTATAGCCGTTCGGCTTCGGATTGGCGATATAATCCTTGATTTTTAATACCTTCACGTCGCTCTGCTTCCGTATCAGCTCGGAAATCTGGTAAATATCCGAAGTAAAGGAACAGATAATACGGATGCCCGCAACATCGTTAATGTAACGCACGATATTTTCCACCGTCAGCGCCCGCCCCTGGTGCCGCAGCTTCTTTGCAATGCTGTCCGGCGACTTAATCCGCGCCGTAATATGTTCTATCGGATTATACCGATGCGCCATCTGAAATTCACTGTTTAAAATCTCCAGCTTGGTATTTATCTCTTTCAGAGCCGCATTATAGACAAGCTGCATCCTCTTCCACTCCTCTAACGTTGCCGGCTGCGCAAGCAGATACTGTTCTACGGGCAAAAGCTCCGTTACCTCGTACTCTTCATAACTGTTTTCTTCTCTATCCAGTTCTTTCTCCAACAAATCCGCCTCCATTTTCCTTTACAAAACTACCTTCTGTTCAATTACAGGTTCAGTATAGCATATATTTATGAACAAATTTTGAAAGGGAAAATTCTTAATCAAATTTTAATGTTGCTAAAATTTTCTAAAACTCCGGAATAAAGCTTTCCGACGCCGCTTCTCCCTCCTGCAAAAAGCCGTGGCCGATTCCAAGCTCCACCGCAAAATTTACCACTTCCTCATACTCCGCGTCGGTTACGCGCCGGTTTAATTCCGGGTACGCAAAGACATGGGGAAGAGGGGTGTACTGGTTTAAAATACTGACGGCAATTCTGTCGCCGTAAGTTTCGTATAAATAACGCAGTACCCGCTTTGCCTCCTCTGTCTGCCCGGGCAGAAGCAGATGCCGTACAATGACCCCCCGTTTCATTAACGCGCCGTCCGGGTACTCCGTTGCATTTTTTACAATAAATTCTCCCTGTCTGCCGCCTGTCTTATCCTCCGGCGCAGGGCCGGTTGTATCATCCGCTTTTTTGATGTTTACCGCATACTCTGCGTCCCCGGTCTGCCGCACCATCTCCCGCAGCGCCGCCTTCGCCGTCGGGGGATAATCCGCTGCGTGAGAATACCTTTTTGCAAGCCCGGCATCCAGATATTTTAAATCCGCCAGATAAATATCCACAAGCCCCTCCAGCAGTTTCAGCGTTTCTACACACTCATACGAAGACGTATTATAGACTACCGGCACCTTCGGCTTTGCAAGCCGAAGTGCTTCTGCAATCTGCGGTACATAATGACTCGGCGTTACAAGATTGATATTATGGCAGCCCTGCTCCTGCAGGGAAAGAAACGCCTCCGAGAGCTCCCGCACCGACATGGGCTTTCCTGCCTTTCCCGCCGCGATTTTGTGGTTCTGGCAATAGACGCAGCGCAGATTGCAGCCCGAAAAAAACACCGTGCCGGAACCGTTTTGTCCGGAAATACACGGCTCCTCCCAAAAATGCGGCGCAACCCGTGCCACGAAAACCTCCTCCGTCATACCGCAAAAGCCCCGCTGCCCCGCCCCGCGGTCCACCGGGCAGAAACGCGGGCAAAGTTTACACTCCATACCATCCTCTGCCTTTCTCTTTTTCTATACCTCACGTTGCCGCGGAATCGTGATTGTAAAGCTGCTTCCCTTTGTATACTGCGTTCTTACGAAAATCTTACCGGCATGTCCGTCAATAATCAGCCGCGCAATGGAAAGGCCCAGACCATGCCCCTCGATATTTTTTCCCCGCACCGTATCCGCCCGGAAAAACCGCCCGAAAATTCCCTCCAAATCCTTTTTTAACATACCAAGCCCCGTGTCCTCTATGACAACCTCGCAGGCTCCGGAGCGATTCTTACAGGAAATCGAAATGGTATCGCCGTCCTTTGTATACTTTACCGCATTGTCCAGAAATACGCGCAATGCCTGCTTTAAAAGCTGCTTATCCCCGTAGACGCTCACCGATTCGCAAACCGGACACCGGAAGTTGCGTGTATCGGAAAGATACACCATCTCCTTTTCCAGCTCCCGCACCACCTCCGCCATATCAAACCGCTCCTTGGCAAAGGGGAGCTTTCTCCGCTCATGGCGCGACAGGAACAAAAGCTTCTCCACCAGCTCCTGCATGGACTTCGCTTCCGATTCAATTGCTTCTACCGATTCCGCAAGCACCTCTTTATCCTCCGAACCCCAACGGCGCAGCATGGCGGAATACCCCTGCAATACCGTAATCGGCGTACGCAGTTCGTGGGACGCCTCCGATACAAACTGCTTCTGCGCTTCGTAAGCCTCCTCCATCCGGTCTAACATCCGGTTAATTCCCGCCGCAAGCGCCTTTAATTCATCCTTTGTTCCCTCGACATTCAGACGCTCCGTATGAATATTTTGAAGGTTCAGCCGGTTCACCTGTTCGGACATTTCGCCGATTGGGCGCAGCACCGCCTGATTCATCACATAAAAGATTGCCGTTGCCGCCGCCGCCACTGCCAGATACCAGATACTAAAATGCAGAACTTCCCCGTTTATCTGCTGCCACTCTGCCGTACAGTCAAATACAAAAACCGCCTTACACTCCGCCTGATACAGCACAAGCGGGGTTTCGTACCTCGCATACAGCTTCCATTCCCCTTTCGGTCTTGTAAAAAACCAACGGCCGATGTGCCACCGGCTTACTTCTTCTCCGAGCCGGTATACTTCTTCCCCGTTTTCCGCGGAATACACCGTAAGGGAGGCGTTCTCCGGCAGCAGACGCCCCGTATCCGCTTCCCCGCTTGTCAGCGCATAGACGACCTCCTCCGCTGTTTCCCCGCACTCCCGGTAAACGCTCCCCAGCCGCATGACGCTGAAGAAAACCAGCAGAAAAAGCCCCGCGGCAAGAAACAGAATTGCAAAATTTACCGCAATCCGGTACGTCAACGAGGCAGAAAGCTTCACCTGTAATGTTTGTCTGCTTCCTTTAGTTTTCATCCTTTATCATATACCCCACTCCGCGCACGGTTTCAATCAGATGCAGCCCTAACGGCTCTTCCACCTTCTGGCGGAGATACCGGACATACACATCCACCACGTTCGTATCCCCCGCATAATCGTAATCCCAGACCGCCGACAGAAGCTCCTCTCTCGGAACGGCGCGGTTCTTATTCTTCAATAAAAATGCCAATAAATCAAATTCCTTTTTTGTCAGTGAAAGGGGCTCGCCCTTCCATTGTACCTGTCTTGCCGCAAGGTCAACCGTCAGACCGCCGAATGCCAGCTGCTTCTTTTCCGCCTTTGCCGAAACGGCCCTGCGCGGCTTTAACGCAACGCGGATTCGCGCAAGCAGCTCCTCAATGGCAAAGGGCTTCGTCATATAATCGTCCGCTCCCATATCAAGCCCCGCAATCTTATCCGTCACATCGCCCTTTGCCGTCAGCATAATAATCGGCACCTCCGACTCCTGCCTTATTCTGCGGCACACCTCCATTCCGGAAAGCTCCGGCAGCATAATATCAAGCAGCACCAGATCCGTTTCCGGCAGAAGCGCTTTTGCAAGACCCGTTCTGCCGTCGGAGGCGGTTTCCGTTTCGTATCCCTCGTGGTGCAGCTCCAGCTCCACAAAACGGGCAATTTTATTGTCGTCTTCCACAATTAAAATCCTTGCCATAAACCCCTTTTCCTTTCGTTAAGAACAATAGGCCCGCCGCACCGCATTCGTGCGCCAGGCCCATCGTCGTTTATTCTGTCCTAATCCAAATCAAATAATCCACGCGGCGTAATATAAACAGTGGTAACACCTGTAACTTCAAAGCTCTCCGAACCGACCGTATAGGTCATCTTAACCTCTATATTCAGTTCTGTTGTTGTTACCGCCTGCACCCCTGAAGCATCCGTTTCCAGCTTAATCGGAACATCTACATAGTAAACATTGTCGGCAGACGCCTTAAAGCTCGTATCCACCGTCTTGGTATCCATAAAGACATTGCCGCTCTTTTTGTATACCGCAAGCGGTATCTCCGCCATAGCACCGGCAGAATCCGATGAAAACTTCAGCTCATAGGAAGCCCCGCTTCCGTTGGTATTTGTATCATTGATACGGAAGTATACCCGCTTTGACATTGCCGTCACGGCTCCGTCCTTTTCCTTGAAGCCGGCACCGTCTGCCTCCTGTAATCGATAGGAAGTATAAACATCATTGTCCGCATCGCCGATAATCTTTGCCGCGTCGGTAGAATCCACATCAACGCAAAGATAATATTCTCCGGTACCCACATTCTTCGTAGCATCGTCATTCTCCACCACTACCTTAACCGGCTTTGCCACTGCGCGGTAAGCTGCCACAAAGGTATTGATGAAAAGCTTTATCTCGTCGTCCGTCAGGTTTCCGCTATGTCCCATACCGGAATAGGTGATGTTTCCGATATTGTAGATGTAGTAGTTGTTCCGTACATCGTTCGGGGTCGCATTGTAATACTTATCAATCGTGCTGCTTCCGTTCGGATTGTCGCTGGCAAGGCAATACCATACCACGATATCGTCCCGCTCCAAATCCAGCTGATAATACTGCGGATGGGTTGTCGCCGTATGAATGGTTTCGGCAATCGTATACGGATACTGCGTAATTGCTCCCGTGTTTACGCGGGAAATGGTTTTTGATTCAATATTGCCGCCCGAACTGTTCTGAATATAGCGGTATAAAAGACCGTTGGTCATACCCTGGGTCAGCAGATACCCGTCCTGAGTCAGCAGCTTCCCTCTGGCACTGCCGTAGGCGGTTGTAAGATACGGGTAATCCGCTCTGGTCTTACCGGCCGCGCCCTGATAAAGACTTACATCGTACCGGTCCATACCGAACATATCACGGAATGCCTCGGTAACATTCTTACCCCAGCTATGATTTTTCGTTAAGCTGACATCACCGCTTCCTATGATTGAGGAAGTATCATGGGTATACAATACCGCTCTTCCGGTTGCGATAAAGTTCTTTATCGCAGTAATCAGCGCCGCATTGGAAACGCCGTTATAGGCATCGCCGAATCCGAGAATCAGCATCTCGTAATTCTTCTGCAAATAAGCGCTGTCCGTAGTCAACTCAGCCAGAATCTCCGCCTCCGTCATACGGGTAAAGGTAATATTCAGTCCGTTAAGATTCCGCGTCCAGTCCCAGAACTTCTGAGAAACTGCCTTTTCCGCAGCGCTTGCCGAAGTATCCTTTATTGTTACCGTTCCACCGCTCACCTCATCGTCCTGCGGAAGATATACCGTACGGCGGTCCGCCGTTTTTGAAACAATCTGCAACACGCGGAGGTCTTCCTTTTCCGCCGCCTTAATCGCGGATACGCCGCTTAAGGAAGCATATACGGTACGATTTTCTATCGCCCCTGCCCCAATCTCCACTAAATCCAGTTTCCATGCCACAGCACCGATGCGGTCTTCCACTTCACGGCTGACCGTATAGGTTTTTCCTGCGCTGACCTTATCATCCGACACAGGGGAACCGCCGCTCTTCTGAATAAATACATTATTCAGCCGTTCCTCCGGCGTGAACTTACCGTCGCCGTTCGTGTCCACATAAAGCGCCAGCTCATAGGAGGTGCCCGCCGGTGCCTTAACCGTAAACTTATAGCTTAACGTATTGCTGCTGAGGTACTTGTCGCTGTCGCTGCTCTTACTGCTGTCATAAAGCACGGGACTTGCCAGAACCTCCAGCTCTACGCGGCCGCTCTTTGCCAGTGCATTGCGAAGTGCCGTTTCTGTCGCTACACGAGTGCTTGCGTCGGTCAGGGCCGCCTCATACAACGGCGTACTGATGTCATCCTCTGCCAGCGCATACACATTCGAGTTCCGGTCTATCTTATCCACCACGGTAGAAGCACCGGTACTCGTAAAGAAACCGGTTCCGAACAAAAGCGGCGCTCCCGACGCGGCATACTCCGAAAGCTTTTCTCTCGCTGCTGCCGTAAGGTCGTTTCCGGAAAGCGCAAAATACTTTTCAATGTTGTTATTCCCGGTGCCCAGCCAGCCTAACACTGCCGTATACTGTGTATCTAAAGTTACCTTCGGTCCGGTGTGGGCATAGAGAAAACTATCGGACATCGTCCAGTTTTCCGAAAGCTTATTTATGCCGATGTAAATCAAATCATACTCGCTGATACACTCCACACGCTTTCCGATAAACTCGGAGGTAGTCATACGGTCTACCGTAACGGTGCCTAACGTATTTGCATAGGTCGCAATAAACGGCTTCCAGAAAGCGTCGCTCGTCGCGGTCCATGCGGCAGAAGCGTCCTTGTACACCGGCGCCGGCTGCAGCTCCAGCACCTTATAATCCTCGTTCTTGATTGCATACGGTCCGTCCTCCAGGCCATTCAGCATATAGAACAGACACTGTGCCGTGGTAACTTTATCCGGTTCTCCCTCGGCGCCGTTAATACTGTCAAAGTAGTCGTATACTTCTTCGCCATACTGGTCGTTCTCTACGGCAGTCCCACTGCCAAACTCCGTCGTCATCAAATTATCCGTCAGGAACACATAGATACCGCCCCGTAAATAGGTCTGCGCTCCTCCGGAATTAAAATGATAAATACCGTTGCTGTCTTCCATAATCCCCAGCATATCCAGGATAGGCTTATATGCCGTACTGTTGGTGCCTACCGTCTTATCCGGCATTACCTGCCACGGAATCAGCGTGAAAGAATTCCAGTAGGTTCTTGCGCTTTTATAGCTTCCGGTATTCGGATACCGCGTAAACACACCGGTGGTAAGCGGAGTTCCGTCCTTTTTCGTAATCGGCGTTCCGCCTTCTTTCACTAAATTCGTCACCGAAAAATTCCCGTTCGACGGGTCGTCCGGTGCCCCGTACAGGCTTTGAAAGGTAGTCTGCGGCATCTGATACAACAGTAAGAAAAGCTTATACAGATTGTTCTGCGTTCCCGTTTTTCCCGTCATTGCATTGGTAGAACCGTCGCCGAATGTCTGTAACAAGGTGACCGCCTTTGCATCGTCGTTTGTCACACTGGAATAAGCGTTCGTATCGAAAATAATCGGACAGCGCCGTTCCTCATTTGTCGCGTTGGAATAAATCCGCAGCGCCGCCTCCCAGTCTAACGGATTGGTCGCAAAGGTCGCGCCCTTTACATTCAGCTTTCTCGAATCCAGATGCTTGAACAAATCCGCTCTTCCATAGGTTTCATACATTGTAATAACCTTAGTTTCACCCATTTTGGACTTGGAAGAAATACTGATTAAATCCGCACGGTCAATCAAATCCAGATTCATATTTAAGTCTTCCGGCGTTACCGTATATACGACTGCATGATAATTCGCAATACGCTCCTCAATCTCAGCCTCCGAAAGCGCCGTCCGCACACCGTCCACCATTTTGTAAGCAAGACCGATACTTTCCCGAAGGAATAAATTCTTGTGATGTATTGTTTTTACGTTATATGCCACATAACACGGTACATTCTCAAAGAACATCTTAAAGGTTCCGTCTTCGCCCGGGTCATGGTATGCGTTCTTATACACCAGCCCCTCTTCATAGGTAAACGTTACACATTCATCGGCGGAAAGCGGAAGCCACAGATAATCACCGTCCGCTGCCGCTACATAGTCTGCCTCCTTGGTACGGCGCAGCTTCGTCCCCGCTGCGTCCACCGTATAGGTTCCGTCGCCGTTCTCCTTATATCTTGTACCGGTATAGTCTGCCGGTGCATCCTCATAAACATACTGCTGATTTGTCTGATTGTAATTGCCTGTGCCGTCCCCGACATACTTCATAACGCCGTACTGCGTCTGATGCGTTTCCATCTGGGTTGTCGGGAAATAGTCCGGTATCTCCTCTGTCGTCCAAATCCTTCGCGTAGATGTTGTCGTTGTAAATAAAGTACCTTCGCCCGGCATATATTCGCCCTTCCAGCATGCCTGCACCATATCAATCGGCTCACAACCGGCAATATGATAGCCGAACTCGGCAATTCCCTCATACGGCACAATCTCCAGCACGAAAAACGGGTTATCTTCCGTTCCGCGGCTCTGCTTTGCCGCAAGGCTCGTTCCTCCTGCCGGTACGGCAATCTTTCCGCTTGCGTCTACAAAATAAGCTCCCCCGCCGCCGTCTGCCTGTGCCGTGCGGTTCGCATAGGTTCCCGCGTAGGTCAGAACGCCTGCGGCAAACGCAACGACAACCAATACACAGCTTATCAAAATGCGCGTCTTCTTCGTCATATTGTTTCCCTCCTCCGGTTCTAATTCTTTACTGTATTACGAAGTGTGATGAGTGAAGAGCTGTCATAGCTCTTTTTATCCAGCTGAAACTTTATCTTTACCATAATCCCCTGATAAGTCGGCTTCGATATGGCCTCGGAAAAGCTACTCGCGTTATCAATGGAAAAGGTGCTCACATACTGTGCCAAAAAGGTTTCCGAACGCGCCTTGTCCGCAAGACTCCCCAGCCGTTCCTCCAAAGTTCCCCCTGTTACCGCACCGAACCGCAGCTCGTTTCCTATCTGCGCTACCATAAACACCTCTGTACCCTTCCAAACCTCTACCGCAGCTTTTACATCCTTACCGGCAGGAAACTTTGCACTGTCAACCACCGTAAAATCCGTTGACTCCTGAAACAGCTCCGTCAAAAACAGCTCCGTCATCTGGGACTCCATTTGCAACATTGTTTCCGAATTTACGGTACGGTAATGATTCAGCCCTGCGGTCAGAAACCCTACCACCGCCATCATTACCACCGAAGAAATCAGTACGGTAACAATCAGCTCGATTAAGGAGTAGCCGCCGTCGGATGGTTTATATTCTCGTTTTTCCGCTTCCATCGCTTCTCCCCCTTTACTCTATGTAGCAGCGCCCGGTTGCCTTTACCAGACGCACGGTTTTTGTCTTTGTGCCTGTGACTGTAATCACTGTATAATTACTTTGGAACGCGCCGTTTTCCTTATTATAGAAAAACTCGCAAACATGCGACTCGTCAACCGTGTCCGTTCCCGAAGCGTTGGTTGCGGTAATCGTAAGTCCGCTTCCGCTAATCTCTACCTTATCCAGTTCTTTGGCGGAAGCCCCGGGCACCTCTTTTATAATTCTTCCGTAATAGTGCCCGTCTTCCTGCATCAGCTGAAGCTTGATCATCTCCGTGTCCTTCGACGAAATCGTCGTCAGCTTCGTCCGGTCTAACAAAGAAGCCAGCTCCTCTGCCGCACTGGAGGCATCCATACTGCGGATAAAGGAAAAGCCCATTACCGCTCCCGCAGAAAGAATTCCTATAATCAGCACGACCACAATAATCTCTATCAGTGACATGCCGGCATTATTCCGTTGTTTTCTGCCTTTCTTCATACTTCTGCCTCCGTCTGCCTGTTGTCTGACTCATCTCATCTAATTCTTCGTCCAATTCTCAAAGGAAATCTGAACCGCGTTGGAAGAAAGATACGGCGTTGCTCCGCCCCCCGCACCGTAACCACGGAAAAACTTCGCAACCTCTCCCTGCTTTAACAACGCCTCAACCGCCGCCCGGTCCGCCGTAATCTCCGTCTGGCTGTTAAAGGAAACCCCGCCGGTGGCAATAACAAGCCCCTCGATTTTTGCCGGAGAAGCCTTGAACGTAACCGTTCCGTTTACCAGCATAATCCCGTTGATATTCGGGTTTCCGGTAATCTCCACATTTCCGTTATATACCCAGAAATCATAGCTTTTCCCGTCCACGGTAAAACTGCTCTTCTGCCATACGTTTTTCGGAACCGTGTTCATCACATCCATCTTTAAAATTGCGTTTCCGATAATATCGTAATCCCCGGTCACACTGGACGCCGCATTCATACGGAAACAAGTAAACAGCCCCCTTCGTCTGCTCTTTGCAAGCAGGCTGTTGGTACCCAGATAGGAATAGGAAGTTGTTCCCTCCTCAATACCGAAGGTGCCTCCGTCATAGGAAATCGCATTTGACAGCGTATAGTTATTCTGCGCCAGCTTAAGCGTACTGCTGCCCAGATTCTCCAGCTGCTTCTTAATCGGATCTGCCAAATCCGTTTCCATATAATCTTTAAAATACTGCTTTGCCTTACTTTCATCGGCAAAATTCAGATACAGATATACAAAGGTGGTGGTACCGCCGTTCAGTCTGACCTGACGGACAACATACGGCTGCGTACTGTCCAGATACGGTTCTAAATTAAAGGTTTCCTCTGAAATCACACCATCCACCGGGTTCGTATGGATATAGGTAAACGACTTGCTTTGTAATATCTCCGCTCCGATACTTGCCTTCGCTTCATACTCGCTCTGTAACATCGGATTATGCCCTACCGTCAGGCATTCACCCGGAACCAGATACATGGACTGCATATTTTTGTAGGCCACCGATTCCCCCTGAAGTACGCCGTACTTATTTGCGTCGCCGAACTCCGCATCATTCGCCCAGCTCATGTCATGAATATAAGAGCTTCCGTTTAATACCAAATCGGTCAGCCCGCTCAAATCCAGAGTAATATTCTCTGCAGTGTTAATGGTGATTGCGCTGCTTTGAGCGGAACGGTCGTCACCGTTCCCGCCGCCGCTGTAACCGATGTACTCCGAACCGCTGATTTCCGCTTTCGATCCCGTTCCGCTGATGGTCAGGTCATCCGACACATAAAAATTGGATTTGGCCGTCAGCTTTCCGCCGCTCTCTACCGTTACACCGGTTGCCCAGACACCGGCACCGCTCGCCGTTGAGGAGTTTTCAATATCCAGGATTGCCTTGTTCGACACCTTAAGTTCCTTGCCCACCAGTATCTTTTCCGCATCCTTTATCTTCATGGTGAGGCCGATATCCTTTAAATCGATGGAGTTTCGCGTATACAGATTTCCGGTAACCGTCATAATCTGCGTGCTGCTGAGGTTCGAGTTAATATCTCCGCCGGTAATCAGCGCAAAATCCGTGAAATCGCACAACACCGCGTCCCCGTTGATTCCTTTCTCTACGTCCGGAATCTTCGCCTGAATGCAGATATCCGTTGTAATCTTTGTCTGGCTGCCGTTTGCCGCCGTATAGGAAAACGCCGCGTCCTGAATGCGGATAATATCCGTATTGTCAGCCGTTCCCGACGTTTCTGTCGTAACCCCGCCGAAGCTTACCGTTACATCTAACGGGTCGGAAGCATTCAAGCCCAAAGCCTTTCGCATCAGCGTTTCCGCCGCACCGCTTCCCTGTATCTCCTGCTCCAGCGCAATCTTAAAAAAGTCCGCGAAACGGGTCTTCCGCTCAGCATCGGAGGAATACACCGAATACTGAAGCATCATATCCGAAAATGCCCTTTTCAGCGCCGTTTCCGCCTCTATCTCAAGCTGCGACACCATCTCGTCGGAGCCGCTCTCCGCCTCGTAAAAAGTCTGCTGCGCCTGCCGCTCGAGCTCCTTCATTTCCCGGTTATTCGCCGTTACAACCAAAAGCATGGAGCCTATGACCGACAGTAACGCAATACAGCCGATTACAAGAATCAGCGATGCGCCTCTGTTATTGTTCCGAAAAACCTTACCGTTCATCAATGCCATCCCTCCTGATAATCGTATTTATTGCAGACATGCAATCTCGCCGCTTGCCAGTTCCTTTCCCGTCTTGGGATCCAGCACCTGAATCTTTAACTCCTCTACCCGGATTTCTTCGCTTTCGGAAATCAGCGAATTTTCCTTTGCCGTTACATTTGTCATCGAACCGCTCCATTGAATTTTGGCGGAACTGTACAAACCGACTCTGTACGGCTCCTTCTGTACGGAGGTGCTATCCTTTGCAAAGGAAACCTTAATCTTTTTCGATGTTCCGGAGCGTTCATCCAACTCCTTTGCCACCAGGGTACTGTCTAATCCCTGAATGCTGTCCTCCTGATAGATGAGAAAAATATCCGCTCCCAACACCTGAAACTCATCCCAGATGCGGACGTCGTAATTGTCTGCCAGTCCGAGATTTTCCTCTGCCCACGGAGAATACAGCACATAAATCCGGTCCAACTTTTCCGCACCCTCCGTCGTACTTCCTGCCATATCAAACACTGCGGAGGTATAAAACTCCATCTGCAGTGTCCTCTCCACGCCGGGCGGCAGCTCCAACTCATCGTCGCCATCCGGCACCTTATAGGTCATATATGCCCTCAGCCGCATCTTGTCCTCAGGCAGCTGTTCCGCAACCAGCAAAATATCACGGTCAATCAAATCTCTGACCTCTTCCTTTGATTTGGCAACACGGGGTGGTAGTCTGTCTTCCTCGGGTTTTAAAAGCTCCTGGGCGTTATCCTCCTGGATTCTGTTGCAGTGCAACGTATAAAATGTATCAACCGCCGTAGCATCATATTCGTTTGTGTTATCCACATTTCCGTATTCATCCGGGTCATTTCCCTTCAGGCTCGCGTCAATCAGCACCGAATTGCTTCCGGTTGCGCCGAAGCTGATGACCTGCTGATTGTTCATATTGCTGTACTGAGCCGGCTTCGTATCTCTGGTTATCTTCACCGTATACTCGAAAAGCCCCTTTTTGACGCCGGAAATCTGCGAAATCTGCACGGGCTGACTGTCGCTTAACTCCTGTATTACGCTCACCGTGCCGGAAAATAAGGTCTTACAGGTGTCCACATACTCCCCGGTATCCCTCACCGCTCCGGCAAGCTCCAGCAAATCCTCCATCAGCGATTCCGCGCTCTGAATCTGCTTCGTTCTTGCATTGCTCTTTGCCGAAAGAGAAAACGCCGTCAGCACCGACACAATCGTAATAGAAAGCACGAGCATACTGACAATAACTTCTACCAGCGTAAAGCCCCCGTTATTCTTTTTTCTTATCAACATGCTCCTACCTCCTGTTTCCTTTCAAACAACCGAAAGAATGCACCAAAAAGCGCATTCCTCCGGTTTCTGAAGGCGCAGGCGGACATCCTGCGCCCCGTAGTTACTCTTATTTTGCAAAAATGTTATCCTCGCCCAGACGGATATTCTCAACCTTCGGCTCCGTATATACCTTGTCGGTACCGGTAACCGCATACAGATTCAGTACCAGATTTCCGGTTAACTCACTGGTTTCGCTGTCATAGGAAACCGAGATGGACTCGATATTCATACGCTCCGGATATGCGTTTACAAAGTCAACCATCTTCTTTAACTGGTCGTAGCTGCAGGAATAGTTCATGGAGAGCGTTTCGGTCAAAAGATTTACATCGTAATACTCAATGGAATAGCTCTCCTCCCCGGTATCCTTAACCACCGGCATCTTTACGCTTGTAAGCGTACTCGGCGTTGAAAAGCTTACATTCGGAATCTTCATACCGAGCTCTGCTTCCATGCGGTTTACAAGAACGATACTCTTTTCCGGCGTATTACCCGCGCTGTAACGGTTCAGCACCTCGCTCAGTGCGGCACGGGACTTATTAATGCCGTCTTTGTAGTTTCCCTCTTCGATTGCCATATTCGTCAGCTCAATCAGCCTTACATTCAGGTTGTAGTTTTCCTCCTGTAACGCCTTTCTTTCCTCGGCAAGCGGCCGGTACAGATAATTCAAAGCTACAAGCGCCATAAGTACAACCAAGACTAACATTAACAGAAAAATCTGTAACTCATTGCCCTTTTTCTTTTTCTCCATGCTATTGTACCTCCGTTCCTTCCGTTACAGCGCCGTCTGTTTGATTCCCCGGAAGCGCTATATATCTTTGCAGCTTACAGTTTACCGTAAACACAACCTCGGTACGGTTCGTGGTTTCATCCACATTTTCCACGATACCCGCCACGGTAACCTCCGTAATATACGGAATGGTTTGCAGCTGCATCAGAACCTTTGCGGCCTCCTCCTTCGTTACCGTCGAAAAATTCACCGTCATGGTGTCGCCGCTGACCGAGAAGGAATGCACAAGAGAACGTGCCGGCAACGCCTTTTCCAACGCCGCGATAATCTCGTTTAACTGCTCCGCCATAGAAAAGCTCAGCGCGTCGGTTACAGCCATCGTCGCAATCGACTCCTGACTGGCAAGATACACCTGATACAACTGCTCGATGCCTTGCGCCTGCTCGATTCTCTGTTCGAAGGTCGCCTTCATCTCCTTCTCATACCGGATTCCCAGTGCCGCATCCACTACCAGATAAGCAATAATGGCAGCCGCAGCAATAAAAATCGTTGCCGAAAGGATTGCGATATTCTTTTTCTTTTCCTTTAATTCCGCGTCTGCCGGACGAATTCCCAGCGGATTGATGGTAGCACCCAGACAGGCAAAAAATTCTGCGCCCCGCTCCTCAAGCTCCTTTACGCCCTTTGCAAACACAACGCCCTCGGTAACGTTATAGATTTCTACCGGAAGATCTAACTCCGCCGAAAGCATCGCCTCTATGCCCACGATTGCGGTACCCGGTCCGGTAATATAAATTTTCTGAACCGAAGTATCCGGGTGGTTGGTCGTATAATATTCTATAACACGCCGAATCTTTCCGATTACCATTCTTCCCGCCTCGGAAACCTCTTCCCTTGCACCTACGCGGCGGCGTAAAATTTCCTCGTCGGAAAGCGCCCGCTCCACGCTAAGGTCGTTTGCCGCGGCAGCCTCGTCCTCCGCAGCGTTCTGGTCGTTCTCGATACGGCGGAAACGATTCTCCACAATCCGCGCCAGCTCTTTCTTCCGCCAAAGGTCGTCGTCCGCCTCGCCGGTACTCAAAAAGTTCTGCTCCTGCAAAAGCCTTAACGCAGCAGCCTGTGTATTCGCCTCGTCATAGCAACGGCTCTCTACCAGGGCGTCGGCCAGAGTACAGGTGCCGTAGCTGATGGTTCTCTGTACGCCCATCTCGCCCTTGTCGATTACGGTAAGCACAGTAGCGGTTTCGTTCATCTGCATTACCAGACTGACTTCCTGCAGGGTGGAACGCCTCATCCACTGGTACATGGAGTTTCCTACAAAGTCAACGGAAACCACGTTGCAGTGCATCTCTGCCGCCAAATTATAATAGCCTTGCAGCAGGGTCTCCGGAATGGCATATACCATCAGGCGGTACTGCTTTGACTCCGGGTCCTGTCCGATAACGGAATGGGCAATCACATGGTCGGAAACATCCATCGGGAAATACTCGTTTACTTCGGCCTTTACCATGTTTTTCAGCAGCGCTTCCTTTGCCGCCGTCACCACAACCTCACGGCTGATAATTTTATTGGAAGAAATCGTAAACACAATATCCCGCGTCTTTATCTTTGCCGCACGCATCTGCATGCTCAGACGCTCCGCAAACTCCCCGTCATCGCGAAGATAACCGTCGTCAATTACATTCTCCGGAGTATCGAAGATGACCGCCTTCTTCACATGCTGCTTTTTCTTTCCCATATCAAGCACTACCAGCCTGGTCTGGGTAAGACCTATTTCTATACTTACTACTGTCCTTGCCATAAAACCCTCCTTAATGTTAGTGAAAACACATATAACATTTCAGTAGCACACGCTCCTTCATGCGCTGCTGAAATGTCATAGCGCCTCAGTATAAGCTCATGTACCAGCGAATCACCGGCTCGCCTGCAAGCGCTGCCGTCAAAAGTCCCGCTGCCAGATACGGACCGAACGCCAGACAATGCTCTGCGCCGGACACCTTCATGCGAATCGGGTGAATCACCACCGCAAACAGACAACCGAGCAGCATTGCCAGAAATACCTTCGGCGCGCCGAGCAAAAGCCCCGCCGCCGCCATCAGCTTAATATCTCCGCCGCCGATTCCCTTTCCTTTCGTTACCAGAAAGGCAAGCAGGAAAATACCGCTGACGAGGAAAAATCCGATGACATACAAATACCAGTGCCCCAAATCCGTGCAAAGCCGTACCGCGCCCAGTATTCCGATAAACACGTTGATTCCGAAGGGAATCTCATAGGTACGGAAGTCAATCACGCTTAATACCAGCAGTGCGGACGCAAACAGGCAGTACAAAATCCCCTCCGCAGTAAGCCCCCGAAGGAAAATAATCAACAGCCACAGCACCCCGTTTGCCGCCTCCACCAACGGATACTGCACCGAAATCGGTGCCTTGCACTTACGGCACTTACCGCCAAGGCAAAGCCATGAAAACACCGGAACCAAATCGTACCACTTGAGTCCATAACCACAACTCATACAATGGGACGGAACGGTTACGATGCTTTCATGCTTTGGAATGCGGTAAATACACACATTTAAGAAACTCCCAACCAACAGGCCGTACAGAAACACTAGCGGATAAACAATAACTGCGTATTCCATATGGATTGGTCCTTTCTTAAATAAATTTTAACTCACGCAAGAGTCCGCGCCCCGGCGGCAAAGCCGCCGGGTGGGGGTGGGAAATATAGTAGTAACTAATTGACTGTTACTACTCCGTTGGCATCAACACTAAATTTAAAGCACGAACCATCTGACTTCTTTGCGGAAAAGTCCTTACCCGTAACTTCTTCAACGCAAGCCTTAAAGTCAGCATTTAAATCATCCATACCATCTAAAGAATATTCCACATTCGTATATGTTCCAACCGATTTCCCCTGACTCTGACAATCAGCTACCGCAATCTGAATCGCGGACTTAATATCCTTAGCTGTATTCTTGTCAGAATTTTCTCTTGCGGTACCTACCCACTTCATGACCTGCGGAGCAAGTGCAACTGCGATGATACCCATAATCAAAACTACTACGATTAACTCAACTAAGGAAAAGCCCTTGTTGTTCTTCTTTTTCATTAACTTTTTCATAATGAAATCCTCCTTTTTCTCTCTCTGTTTCTATGTTAAGATACTCCCCTCCGTGTCAGACGCGTTTCCGCGCCGGTTATGCTGACACGCCCAAGGAATATGATTAACCTAATAGGTCCCGGTCACGGTAACTACCGTAACCTTACGCCCCGCACCCTGCATCTGAATCTGAAACACTTTGCCGTCCGCGTTCTGCACGCCCGGATAGACGCCGCCCAGATACTCCTCCAACAGCTCCTTCATCCCCGGGTTTGCGTCCGTACCGCCGTCCGCAACGGCTACGCCGGAGGAGGTGATATTATACTCCTCGTCGGCAAGAGTCCCGCCTTTGCTTTCAAACTCCGCAACTGCTATCTGCGCCGCCGCCTTTAAGTCGTCCGCAGACTGAAAATCCGCGCTCTCCTTTGCCTTGCCGACCCACTTCATGACCTGCGGGGCAAGGGACACGGCGATAACCCCCATAATCAGCACCACTACTACCAGTTCCACAAGGGAAAAGCCCCGGTTCTCTCTCTTTCCTCTCATCTGCCCCGTCCTTTCGGCTTACAGGCCTTCCAGACCGCTGTACATGCTAATCATCGGCATATACATGGCAATAACCAGCACGCCCACAATCACGCCCAGCACTACAATAATCAACGGCTCCATCAAGGTAGTTAAGCTTCCGGTGGCAATCTCCACCTCGTCCTCGTAGTAGTCTGCCGTTTTCGTAAGCATACCGTCGATATTACCGGTTTCCTCGCCGATTCTAATCATCTGCGGAATCATCTGCGGGAACAGCCCGCTGTTCCGTAACGGCTCGCTTAGGTTTGCCCCCTGCTCCACTTCTTTCTTCGCCTCTAAAATCGCGCGCCGGAACAGAATGTTTTTCATGGAGCGGCTCGTAATCTCAAGGGCATCGGAAAGGGAAATACCGGCGCTCACCAGCGTACTTAACGTGCGGGCAAAGGAAGCGCTCGCGTTCTTTACAATCAGCTTTCCGAAAATCGGGAGCTTAATGGACACCTTCCCGAAAAACTCCTGCCCGGCTTCCGTCTTGGCAAAGGTACGGATGCCCGCTACTGCCACTACGATAATAATAATCAGCAAATACCATCTATGTATAATAAAATCACTGAACGCCATCACTGCCTTTGTAATCATCGGCAGCTCCGAGCCCATGCTCTCAAACATCGTCGCAAACTGCGGAATTACAACTACCGACATCGCAATCAGTACCGCAAAGGCAACGAAAATAATCACAATCGGGTACATCATCGCCTTTTTAATCAAAGCCTTCAGCTTGGAACTCTTTTCAAACTGGACGGACATACGCTCCATCGCGGTTTCCAGGCTACCGGAGGCTTCTCCCGCCTCTACCATATTCACCAGAAGCGTCGGATACACCTTCGGGTGCTCCCTCATGGCCTCGGCTAAGGTACTGCCCTTCTGCACCGCCGCCTGGGTTTCTTTGATGGCCTGTGCGAAGGTCTTATTCTCCGTCTGGTCGCTCAGCATCCCCAGCGCCTCCACAATCGTAACGCCGGCGTTTAGGATACTCTGGAACTGTCGACAGAAAACGCTCAAATCTCTCGGCTTAACGCCGCCGCCGAAGGAGATGTTGATGTCCTTGTTAAAGATGGTCTGCTGCGCCAACTTCGTCGGCAGAAGCCCCTGCTCCTTTAACAGCTTCACCGCACGTTCTTCGCTCGCCGCGGAAATCGTTCCCTTAACCTGCTTGCCGTCCTTGCCGACGGCAGTGTAAATGTAATCTATCACTGTATACAGCTCCTTTCTGCTGCGCTAAAACATACGTTTCTGCATGGTTGCCATATCCTGTGCGTAGGACAACACCGTATCCTTATCCACCTTCTGCTTCATGTAAAGGTCGTACAGCGCATCGTCCATCAGCTGCATTCCCTGCTTTCTGCTGGTCTGAATCAGACCGTTTAACTGGTGCGTCTTGTTTTCACGAATCAGATTGCGGATGGCAGGGCTTCCGAGCATTACCTCAAAGGCCGCCACGCGCCCTTTGCCGCCGACGATCGGCAAAAGCTGCTGTGAAATAACCGCCTCCAGCACGTTGGATAACTGTAAACGAATCTGCTGCTGCTGGGCGGTAGGGAATACGTCGATAATACGGTCTATCGTCGGTGCCGCGCCCGTGGTGTGCAGGGTGGAAAGCACCAGATGTCCCGTTTCCGCCGCGGTAATCGCCGTCGCCATCGTGTCAAGGTCGCGCATCTCGCCGACCAGAATCACGTCCGGGTCCTCACGAAGCGCCGCCCTGAGGGCTCCCGCATAGCTCTGGGAGTCCATGCCGATTTCACGCTGATTGATAATCGACTTCCGGTGAGAATGCAAATACTCAATCGGGTCCTCCAGCGTAATGATGTGACAGTTGCGCTCACTGTTCATCCGGTCAATCATGGAGGCAAGTGTCGTGGACTTACCGCTTCCGGTCGGCCCCGTTACCAGCACCAGACCGCGCCTTTTGTAGATGAGCTCCATGACCTCCCGCGGAATCCCCAGCTTCTCCGCCGCCGGCACCTCCGTACTGACAATACGGAGCACGGCCGCCAAAGAGCCTCTCTGCCGGAACACGTTGACACGGAAGCGCCCCTCTCCCGGAATGGCGTAGGAAAAATCCGCCTCGCCGAACTGCTCCAGCTTTGCCGCCGCCATTTCGTTTAACAGCGGACGAATCAGTTCCTCCAGTCTGGCGCTGTTCAGCTTCTCCTCCGATAAAAGCTCCAGCTCGCCGTTAATACGGGCCTTCGGCGGAAGCGCAACGGTCAGGTGAACGTCCGATGCCTGCTTTTCTCTTGCCGCCAACAATAACTCATCTATCTCTGTCATAGTATCTCCTTTTACATCATGTCCTCATTGGAATATGCAATACGCAACAGCTCCTCGATGCTGGTAATGCCCTCTCTTACTAAACGCGCCGCGCTCATACGGAGGGTACTCATCCCCTCGGCAAGCGCCTGCTCCTGAATCTCTTCCGCAGCGGCGCCCTTTGAAATCAGGCGCTTAATCCGGCTCGTCACCGGAAGAATCTCATACACACCGATACGGCCCCGGTAGCCCGAATCGTTGCACTGCGGACAGCCGCACGGTTTATAAATCTTTGCACCCGGCGTTTTCTCTCCGATGATATCCCACTCCTCTGCGGTAGGCTCGTACTCCTTTTTACAGGTACACAGCCGACGCACCAGTCGCTGTGCGATAACACCCACAACGGAGTCCGCCAATAAGTACGTTGCAATTCCCATATCCGCCAGACGGCTTAGAGAGCTTGCCGCACTGTTGGTATGCAGGGTGCTTACCACTAAGTGACCGGTAATGGAAGCGGTAACCGCGATACTCGCCGTTTCCTCATCTCGAATCTCACCGATCATGATGATATCCGGGTCCTGTCGCAGGATGGAACGGAGCGCCGCCGCAAAGGTCATATCCGCCTTTACATTTACCTGCACCTGATTGATGCCGTCAATATTTGCCTCCACCGGGTCCTCTACGGTAATAATATTCACATCGGGCTTATTCAGTTCGCTTAACGCCGTATAAAGCGTGGTGGACTTACCGCTTCCGGTCGGTCCCGTTACGAGAATGATGCCGTTCGGATTCGCCAGTATCCTGTCAAACTTACGCATCTCCTCGTCCGAGAAGCCCAGATTCTTTTTATCCCTGGACAGCGTCTGCTTCGAGGTAAGTCGCATTACAATCTTCTCGCCGAACACCGTCGGCAGAATGGAAGCACGGATATCATACTCCATACGGTCTACCATCTGCGTAATACGGCCGTCCTGCGGCTTTCTCTTTTCCGAAATATCCATGCCGCCGATAATCTTGATACGCGCCACAATGGCGGAAAGCAGCGAAATCTGATAATTGTTGATTTCCTGCAAAACACCGTCGATACGGTAACGCACGCGGATAATCGTTTCCATCGGCTCGATGTGGATATCGGAGGCGCGCATACGAACCGCCTGCTCGATAATCGTCTTTACGAGAATAACAATCGGAGAATTCTCTACGTCGGCACGCATCTCCTCCTGCTTGGTATCCTCTTCCTTTTCTTCCTTCTGCTGCGTGAACTTATCCGCCATTGCCTTGGTTTCCTGACCACCGTAGTACTTGTCAATGGTACGCATAATTTCCGCATTCGTGGAAATCACCGGCACGACATCCATCCCCGTGACAATCGATAAGTCATCTATCGCTACGATGTCCATCGGGTCTGCCATCGCCACGCGGAGTCCCCGCGAATTCTTACTATCCAGTTCAAACGGAATGGCTCCGTACTTTTTCAATAGGGCAGGGTCCGGAACCAGCTTTAAAATCTCTGTCGGGATTTTAATACCGGACAAGCTGATGGAATCTATATTCAGCTGTTCTTTTAAAACGTCTACAATCGCTTCCTCGCTTGTAATCCCCTTCTCTACCAGCGCAGTACCAAGACGTATCTTCTTCGGCTGCTGGCGCTGATACTCCAACGCCTGTACCAACTGCTCCTCTGTAATCACGCCCGCAGCAACCAGCATATCGCCTAAACGCTTTTTCTTCCGGCCAAAGCCTTCACCGCCAACGGAACTCACGACATCCCGCCCCCTTTCCTGAATAGATTTTACATATCTTTTACACCTGTTACTTAATTATACCATGAAAACCACTTTTTTTCAAGGTTTTCCGCTATTCGGAAACGAAAAAAATACAACTTTTACGAAATTTCTATGCAAATCACAAAATATTGTGTCCGCCCTTTTCCGGACAACAAAATCAACCCATCCGAAGCCATACGGAACTTCGGACGGGTTGTAATGTTTTTCTATCTACCGTATAAATTACAATACGCTCTTTACCGTTGCTACTACGTTTGCAACCGTAAATCCAAACTTCTCAAACAGGGTGTTCGCCGGTGCGGACGCGCCAAAGCCGGTCATCGTTACCGTAGCGCCGTCTAAGCCTACATACTTGCCCCAGCCGAAGTCGATTAAGGCCTCTACCGCAACTCTCTTACGAACTGCCTTCGGAAGAACGCTTTCCTTGTACTCTGCGCTCTGCTCCTCAAACAAATCCATACACGGCATGGAAACAACTCTTACGTCTACGCCTTCCTTTGCCAGCTCTGCCTTTGCGTCTACCGCAAGGGAAACCTCGGAACCGCTTGCAATGATAATCGCATCCGGCGTAGCCTTAGCGGAATCTGCAATGATGTAGCCGCCCTTTAACGCTTCCTTGGAGGAGCCTGCTAACTGCGGAAGGTTCTGTCTGGTCAGAACCAAAGCGGTCGGCGTTTCCTTGGAGGTTACTGCGGAATACCATGCTGCGATGGTTTCCGTTGCGTCTGCCGGACGGAATACATGGAAATTCGGCATTGCACGAAGCATTGCTAACTGCTCAATCGGCTCATGGGTCGGACCGTCCTCGCCGACACCGATACTGTCGTGGGTCAGCACATAAGTGGTCGGAATCCGCATGATGGAAGAAAGTCTTGCCATCGGCTTTACATAATCACTGAATACAAAGAACGTGGAAACAAAGGCACGCAGACCGTGTAAGGTCATACCGTTGCCGATAGCTGCCATTGCCAGCTCTCTTACGCCGAAGTGAAGATTGCGGCCCGCATAGTTCTCCTTGGAGAAATCGCCCATATCCTTCATATAGGTCTTTGTGGACGGTGCAAGGTCTGCTGCGCCGCCGATTAAGGACGGTACATAGTTCTTTAAGCGGTTCAGCACCACGCCGGAAAGGTTTCTGGTTGCTTCCGGCTTATCCTCAAACGCCCAGAACTCCTCGTTGTTAATCAAATCCTTTGCGATGTCAAGATTGAACTCATCCTCCCAAGCCTTCTTCATCTCCGGATACTTTGCACAATATTCTGCGAACAGCTTGTTCCAAGCCTCCTCGTCCTTTGCCTTCTCTGCGGAGATTGCCTTGTAATTAGCATATACCTCCTCCGGTACAAAGAACGGCTCCAGGGACGGCCAGCCAAGGTTCTCCTTCAGCGCCTTTACGTTCTCCTCGCCAAGCGGCTCGCCGTGTGCGCTTGCCTTGCCCTGCTTTGCAGGACAGCCGTAACCGATCTGCGTCTTGCAGATAATGAAGGACGGCTTCGTCTTCTCTGCCTGTGCGGCGCGGATTGCTTTGCCGATTTCCTCTAAATTGTTTCCGTCCTCTACGGTAATCGTCTGGAAGCCGAATGCCTTCATGCGGCCCTCTACGTCCTCGGTGAACGCGATATCGGTGCTTCCTTCGATAGAAATCTTATTGGAATCGTATAATACGATTAACTTGCTCAGTCCAAGGGTTCCGGCAAGAGAAAAGGCCTCGGAAGAAATACCTTCCATCATACAGCCGTCGCCGCCGAGAACATAGGTATAGTGGTCAACTACGTTGTAACCGTCCTTGTTGAACTTTGCGGCAAGGTGTGCTTCTGCCATTGCCATGCCGACTGCCATTGCCATACCTGCGCCGAGCGGGCCGGTGGTTGCCTCAACACCCTTGGTATGACGGTACTCCGGATGTCCCGGGGTCAGAGAATCCAGCTGACGGAACTGCATCAGGTCTTCCTTTGTCAGACCGTAGCCGAATAAATGTAATAAGGAGTACAGCAGGGTGGAGCCGTGTCCGCCGGAAAGAATAAAACGGTCGCGGTTCGGCCAGTCCGGATTTGCCGGATTGTGCTTCATTTCCTTTGCCCAAAGCTCATATGCTACTGCGGCGCTGCCAAGCGGAAGACCCGGATGTCCGGACTTTGCCTTCTGTACGGCGTCTGCCGCCAAAACGCGGATTGCGTTTACAGACATTGTATCAATCGTACTCATGTATGTAGTACCTCCGTTGAAATATTTTCGTAATTCTTACTTACCGAATACAGCGATGTAATCCTTCTGGAACTTCGCAATACCCTGGTCGGTCAGCGGGTGCTTCGTCATCTGCTCGATTACGGAATACGGAACCGTTGCAATATCGGCGCCTGCAAGAGCACAGTCGGTAACGTGAATCGGATTTCTTACGCTTGCTGCGATAATCTGGGTGTCGATATCGTCATACATAGCAAACATGTCGGAAATGGTGCGGATTAAGTCGATACCCGGCATGGAAATGTCGTCCAGTCTGCCAAGGAACGGAGAAACGTAGGTAGCGCCTGCTCTTGCTGCAAGAAGTGCCTGGTTTGCGGAGAATACAAGGGTAACGTTGGTCTTGATGCCCTCTGCGGAAAGTGCCTTCGTTGCCTTTAAGCCTTCTACGGTCATCGGAATCTTAACAACCATGTTCGGGTGAATCTTTGCGATTTCTCTGCCCTCGGCAATCATGCCCTCGGCGTCAACCGTCGTTGCCTTAACCTCACCGCTAATCGGTCCGTCCACAATGTCGGTAATCTCTTTGATTACCTGTACGAAATCTCTGCCTTCCTTTGCAATCAGGGACGGGTTCGTGGTAACGCCGCAAATAACGCCCATGTCATTTGCCTTCTTAATGTCTGCTACATTCGCAGTGTCGATAAAAAACTTCATGGATAAATCCTCCTTAAAACGATATTCTTTTGCTAAAAACAAACAAAAAGCATACTCCGCAGCCCCTGCGCGGGGGTATCGCTGCAAAGCGTAAATGCTCATACAGCTTTACTATACACCGAAAAGCGGAATTTTTCAATCCTTTTTTCGCATTTTGCTCCTATTGCTTCTATTGCGGCTCTTTCGGACGCTTTCTGACATACAGAAGTCCGCAGCACAGCCAGAAGTACGGTGCGACCTGCACCACTCTGACATTGACAAATGCCTGTGCGATATAGCCGAAAAAAGCAAACAAAGCCGCCTTGCTCACAAAATCCGATTCATACCGTTCCTTCTCCCGAAACTGTAACAGCCCCGGAAGAAAAAGGGCAAATAAGAAGATCAGATAAAAAATTAATACAAAAAGCCCTTGTTCTGCCCACATATGCAAATACTCGTTGTGCGCGTCGCTGGAAGAACTGACCCTTCCGGATATCACATAGTTTATATGAAAACGCTCAATCCCGCAGCCAAATGCCCAATGTTGTGGAAGCCATTGTAGGGTTGCCTTCCAAATACTCATTCTGCCGGTTCCCACCGAATCTCCGAACATACTCCCCTCCTCTTGTATTTGTATAAACAGTGATAAAAATTCTTTTAATACCTCTCCCCCGGAAGCGAAATCAAATACCAAAAAAACGAATAGGAACTCTGCTGCCAGCAAAAGAATTGGTTTGATTTGTTTTCGCTTTGTAAAAAACTCCAAAAAAAGTGCCAGAGCAAACTGCATTATGATTCCCACATAAACCAGGAGCGAATCCGAACTGATAGCGGCTGCAAAGCCGAGCATTGCAAGCCCATGCCAAAAAACTTTTTTCTTTTTCTCTGCAAGTTGTCCATATAAAATCATTCCGAAGACAAGTCCGATAAGCAACACAGGAAACGCCCCATAAAAGTTTTGATTTTTCGTTGGATATACCGCTACTTTTACCGCCTTATGCAAAACAAGCGGCATCTGAAAAAATTGTAATACTCCGTAAAATGCAATAAAACCTAACACCAAACAAACAAAATAGAATAACCACCGGCGATATCCTTTTTCTTTTAAATGTGCCGCCGCAAAAAAGAGCGCATAATAGCAGATTAATGTTATAAAACCTTCTCCCTGAAACTCATCTCCGTATATGGTATTTATTAAGTCCCCGCTCCATAAACAGGACAAAAAGCCGAATAGGGTCATTCCAAGCAGTGCAAGTGCCGAAACTCTTTGTATCGGTATTCTTTTATTTCTATACTCCATACCAAGCACGCAAATAAAATAAAGCATCAGCACAATAAGAAAAACTTCTTGTATCTGATTTCCGATAATATTATGCGGCCATATATACTGCCCTAGCGGAAACAGCAGCACAAACAACGCCAGACCGGCAAACAGCGCCTTCTGCACCTGTTCCTCGGATACCTTTCCCGCCTTTTCCATAATGACCGATTTCCCCATAAATTTCTCCTTCTCTGTCAGCTTTTGCACCGACGATTCCCGAACAGCCCGGAAAACGCCGGCCACAGCCTACGCGCTTAGTTTTCGGTCAGCTCCGTCAATGTGCCGAAACGATAGCCTTCTGCCTTTAATAAGTCTAACACCTCTCCAAGCGCCTGCGTGTTCGACTCCGAAACGTTGTGCATCAAAATAATCGTTCCGTTATGATGATATGTAGCAAAATGGTCCACCACATAGTCCTTTCCCGGCTGGTCGTTTACATCATAATCATAATAGGCAATGCTCCAGAAAATGGACGAATAGCCCATATCCTGTGCTGCTTTTAACGTCCGTTCGCTGTACTCTCCCATCGGCGGACGAAAAAACGGATCTATCGAATACCCGGTCAGGGAAAACACCGTTTTTGCCACCTCGGTAAGCTCCGCCTCCAGTTCCTCCGGCGTCAGGGACGGGGAGCTTAAATGCCGTACCGTATGATTCCCCACAAGATGTCCTTCCTCTTTCATGCGTTTTACATACTCCGGGTTTTTTTCAACAAAATTCTTTGTTACAAAAAACATCGCTTTTACGTCTTTTTCTGCAAGCGTATCCAGAATTGCCGGCGTATATCCGTTTTCATAACCGCAGTCAAAGGTCAGATAAACGACTTTATCCTCCTCCGTTACCTCCGCATTCCGATAATACGCGGAATAGGGTGCAATCGGAAAGGCCTCGCCGCTTCCGGACGGGCTATGGTCTTTCTTCCGCGTAAACCACCACGCATATCTCTCATTGTCATACTGCTCATAGTCTGCATTCGTTATCTCTTTTGCACCGGAAAGTCTTCCCGTATTTTCTGCCGGTTCTGTCGGTATCGGCGTTCCCGTTACGGTTCCGCCCTGTCCCTGCGGGCTTTCCGTCGGCTTTGGCGTTCCCGTTCCGCCCTGCCCCTGCGGGCTTTCCGTCGGCTTTGGCGTTTCTGTTCCGCCCTGCCCTTGCGGGCTTTCCGTCGGTTTTGGTGTTCCCGTTCCGCTCTGTCCTCCCGGTGTCACGCTGTTACCGGGCGTTTCTGTCGGTGCCGGTGTGCCCTCCGTAAGTGAAACCGCTCTTGTCGGTTCCTGTTCCTTTCTGCTCCCGATACAAATTCCCAAAAAAAGCGCTGCGGCGGCAAAATAAACCGCCTCCGCTATCCATCCTTTCTTCATACAACGTCCCTCTTTCCTCTATACATAAGACCGCAAATTATCAAAGCAACGCGTTTACTCTCTGTTCGTATTCAGCTTTTACCCTATTGCTAGTATATAAGAATTACCGCGTAAAAACAAGTCCAAATAGCTTTTTCCCTATGAAAGAAAAAATGCTCCAAGACAACCCCTTGGAGCAAAATAAATGAGCCACGCGGGACTCGAACCCGCGACACCTTGATTAAAAGTCAAGTGCTCTACCGCCTGAGCTAGTAGCCCATATCATATGAAAAAGCGTTTCACTTTTGAACCCGAAAAGCGAAACGTTTTTGCTATATCTTCGAACTTCTCTGTATAGCAAAAAAAGAATGCCCAGAACCGGAATCGAACCAGTGACACGCGGATTTTCAGTCCGCTGCTCT
>CAZSQM010000020.1:0-57026 GCA_964609025.1 uncultured Lachnospiraceae bacterium
TTATACTTTACATCTCCATTCTTTAACATTTTCCGACTTTTTTCTTCCATTATACCCCCTCTTCCTCCAAATAGCAAGTTTAATTTTATTCCATTCAACACAAAAAAGGGACATCTCTGCCCCTTCCTTGCTCACCTTTTTCTTTATCTAATTGCCTTTTTATCTCCTACCTCCCCCTCCTCTGATAGTCCGCCTCTATCTCTTCCTTCCAGTCCGCTGCCAGTGCCTCATTCATCTCTGCTGCCGAGCAGTGTCGCACTCTGCTTACCGCCTTACTGAGTGCCCGGTAATTCACCGCGGTTCCCTCACTGTCACACCGGTAATTTACCGCCCGGTCCGGTTTGATTCCGAAGCGTCCGGCTTCCGCAATGGCATCGATATTTGCACCGAGGAATAAAAATTCCCAGCCGTATTTCTCCTTCTGATGCTCTACCATTTTCTTTACTTTCTCGTAGGTGTAGCGGCTGCTGGAGTTTTCCTGTCCGTCGGTGGTGATGATGAATAAGGTTTTCTCCGGCTGGTCCTCCTCTCTGGCATATTTATGTACGTTTCCGATGTGATGAATCGCACCGCCAAGCGCGTCCAAAAGTGCCGTGCAGCCCCGTACAAAATACTCCTTCTCTGTCATCCGCGGTACTTCCGCAAGCTTCACCCTGTCGCGCAGTACCTCTGCCTTGTCGTCAAACAGCACAGTAGACACAATCGCTTCCCCTGCTTCCTTTTTCTGTTTTTCCATCAGTGCGTTATACCCTCCGATGGTGTCCGTTTCAAGACCACCCATAGAACCGCTTCTGTCCAAAATAAATACAATTTCCGTCAATCCCTTTTTCATAATAGTTACCTCCGTTTTCTTTATTGTTTTTTGTTTCTGAAGTAACTATAACACAATAGGGAAAAATAAAGGTCGCCGTGAAGGCGACCCATTGTATCAATATGAAATGTTCAAGGCGGACTTTTCCCCCTTATTCCTACTCGATAAAGCACGGCAGTCCATGCTCCTCTAACGCAATATCTATCTCAATCATGTCATGCACCCCGTGTTCGATAAAATACGAGAAAATGATGTCCCGCTTATCACAAGGGGATAATGCATACCCTGCCCGCGCCAGCAAATCCTTTGTTTCGTCCAGACTAAGCCTCGCCCCCACACAAAGCCGCATTGCTGTTGCTTTGTCCGGATGGTACTCCGGATTCAGCTTAATCTTGGAAAACAACTGCTTCGTAATGATTGCCCGCTTATACACGTCTGCATTGGTCAGTCCTTTCGACTCAATCAAATACAAAAGGTACTGCTGAAAGGTATCCGATAAATGCGCCAGACGTTCCTTTAGGGCAGCTTCACTTTCTTCCAGAAAATCGTCGTAGGAAGCTGCCGACGCACTGCGACTAAAGGATACCGGTCGCCCGTACTCTTCTTTCTGCTTTCCGGCAACATAATTCCGGTCTATGTATGTTTCCAGGTCCGGGTACAGCGTTCGTCCCAGACCGGTAGAGGTTTCATCAAACACCACCAGATAAACAAGCATCCCGTGTGTAAGTAAAAACGCATTGATTTCATCCAGTGCAATACGCATCCCCTCTTCCTTCGGATACCCGTAACTGCCTGTGGCAATGAGCGGAAATGCAATGCTCTTACACTGCTTCTCATATGCCAGCTCCAGACTTTTCCGGTAACAGGAACGAAGCTTTGCTTCCGCAGCCTCCGTATCACCTATATAGCAGGGGCTCACCGCATGAATAATATATTTCGCCGGAAGCTTAAAGCCCGGAGTAATCGCTGCCCCACCCTCCTTAAGCACACCGATTTTTCTTCGCGCCGCAAGGAGTTCTTCCTCTCCGGCCGCTCGATACACCGCTGTATCCGTACCGGCAGAATACACCGGCAGTTCGTTTGCGGTATTTACAATTGCATCCACCTGCATCCGGGTGATGTCGTTTCTGACAATTTTTAAGGGCATGCTGTTACCTCCGTTTCAGCCCAAGTACATTCAAAGATGTCCTACTCCACCTTACGTCCCGTGGCGGCTTCAAAATGATATTTTACGATACCAAGGTCCAGCTTTGCATAAAAGCCTTTTCCTGCTTTGGCGGATACCGTTTCATTTTCAAGCGTAAAATAAAATTTCTGCTGATTCATTGCCGTGGGTGCAAGCAGGACTGCCTCCATTCCCTTTGAAAACCAGTCCGGCATAGCCTCAGCACAGTTGCAGAGTTGCTCCACAGGTTTACTTTTATGGGCAATTCCCTGTGTGGCGCCATAGCCTAATGCAATAATGCACGCCAGCGTTTCCCCCTTCTTAATTTCTGCGGTACTCTTCCCGTGTGTCATTGCAACCCAACAGGTATTCAATCCAAGCTCCTGTGCCTTTAATACAAGCTTCTCTCCATAGTAGCCTGCTTTTTCTTCCAGCCCGGCCCCCTTTTTCCCGACCAGGGCAATATAGTTCTCTGCTCCGCGAAACTTTCCGTAATGAGCCATCATGCTGTCAAAGCATTTCGGTTCATCGAACATAAGCTGAATGTTTAAACCGCTCTCTTTGTTACACTCCTTTACCGAATCAATCAGTATTTGTTGTTTCTCGCTCTCAATCTTTGTTCCGCTATACTGCCGTACACTGTGTCGTGCTTTCATAATTTCTAAGATATCCATACTATAAGCTCCTTTGGTTTAAGTATTTAAACAGATTATACCACATTTTCCGCAAAAAAGCTTAACGGTAAAGAAAATCGAGATGAAAGGTTGCCGTGCCACAATATGTTTTTCCGTTTATTTAAGCTACTCTTTTCTTTTTTGCCACCACTAAGAATACACAGAATATCGCCGCTGCGAAAATAAAGATAACGCCACAGTTTCCGAAAAAGGTTCCCAGCTGCTCTGTCATATCGGTTTCTTCAAATAACAGCTTGACATTTTTCATGTACCAGCTTGCCGGAAGAAATTCCGCCATTTTATTTACATAGTCCGGTAACATCTCTGCCGGTACGAACACCCCGCACAAAAACGCCATACCCATGGAGATTAAGTTGCTGGCGCCGTTTAAGGCATCCCCTCCCCTTACCAGAACACCGATGAGTACCGAGATTGCTATGGATACCAGTAAAAACAGCAGGCTGTTCAACATACCGCAGAGGAAAGAGGTTACTGTAAAGTCCCTTCCGTAAATTGCAATTCCAAGTAGGATTAAAAGTCCCCAAAGCATCATTGCCACCACCGCAATGCCGCCCACAATAGCAAGGTTCTGTTTCCGCACGCTCATTTTTCCGCAGTCCGTACGCATCTTTACATCCTTTTTATAAAAGGCATACATAATCGGGCCGAGAATCATAATCAGAATCGCCGGTAAAATGTAGGACAAATAGGTAAAGAAATAATAGCCCGGCGCCATCAGCATGGAACCCCTTCCTGACGCCACAACGGTTTCTGCCTGCTTTTCACAGGCTGCAAGTACTGCCTCGCAGGCCTCCTCCACGGTCTTTCCGAGAGCAAGCTCCGCCCGCACATAACGGAAAAACAGCTCGATTTTCTGGTCCACAAATGCTACGTTTGCCCGAATGCTCTGCCGCTCAATACCGCCCTCTTCTCCGGCAAGGAAGGTTTCTTCAAAGCCTTTCTCAAAATAAAGCACATAATCCACAAAACCGTTAAAAATCAAATCCGATACCAGGTTCTCATCAAACTCCGTGGTTACCTCGTTTTCCTTTGCAAGGTACTCTGTCAATGCCCGGGATAATACAGAAGCATCCTGATCCTCCACATAAATCGTCAGCTCCGTCGCCTGAAAATTCTTCTCCTGATCCTTTCCCGCAAGGAACGAAAAACCAACCATCAAGGCGCAGAAAATACCAAAATAAATCGTTGCTGACGGCAATGCTTTTTTGGCTACTTTCAATACGGTTTTCATGCTTTTGCTGCCTCCTTTCCGCTTTTTCTCTGACGTAACACCATCACAATCACACTTCCTGCGCCTAAGCATACACACCATATCAGGATGCCGAACATACACCTTGCGTAGCGTTCCATATCACCCATAATACAAAGCGCCTGTAAGGAATCGGCAATCAGGGTTGCCGGGTTAATGCGATTGACAATCGGTGCCGCCAGTTCAATCTTCATCCGCAGATCTCCCACCATCAGACCCGCCAGGAAGCAACTGACCATGATACAGCTCACCATAATGGCATTTTGTACGCCTTCCTTCTTTTGCACGGCACTACCGATAAAGTAACCGATTAACACACCAAACAGACTATGCAATGCACCCGCTAAAAACAACCATACGCTTACGGTTCCGAAATCCACCCGCAGGACAAACATGTAATATGCAAGAATAATCAGGAACTGCACATATTGAATCGTAAACGCCGCTGCCACATCCGCAAACACCGTCGGAATTTTTTTCATCGGCGCTGCCAGACGTCTTGCCGCCACATCGGTAATGTTCTGGTTTAGCTCATTGGTATTCATTAAGCCGTACATGGAACCATACATGCTTGCCATAGCAAGCAATGCCTGGAAATACTGAATCATCGGGTCCTTTCCGGCCCCCTTAAACTCTCTTACGGCAAGGGTTCCCACTTCCTTGGAGAAGGCCGCTGTCACTTCCGTAAGCTTCCCGTTTACGGCTGCCTCGATAAAGATGTCCCTGCTCTGTAAATAACTATCCAGCACTGTCTTTACTACCGTAGAATTCAGTCCGTTTTCCAGCAGAAGAAGCTTCGTTTCCTCACCGGTTACAATCACCGCCGTTACTTCCTTCCTCTGTAACATTTTTTCTGCATTTTCTCTGTCTGTTTCCGTCACTGCAAAAAACGGTGTATCCTCATTTTTCATTTCCTCCAGAAAAGACACTAACATCGCATCCGTTTCCGTTCCTTCCTCTGCCGTTACAGCCACCGCAATGGTTTCAAAGCCCCAATCCTTTTCCGTAATGGAGGAAAAGGCAAGCTTAAAGAGCGTCGCAAGCGCCAACGGAAAAATGATGGACCAGAAAAACAACAGCTTATTTCGAAATAACCGCTTTACGCGATAACTATAATAAATCATGCTCATCCCCCTTACTTTGCTTCGTCTCTCAGTTCCTTACCGGTAATCTCAAGGAACACATCGTTTAAGGTCGGCTGCTCGGCAAATACTCTGCCGAAAGATGTTCCGGAGTTATTTAAATACTCCAGCACATGCAGTACGTTATGTCTGCCGCCGTTACACTTAATCGTGACAAGACCGTCATTGTATTCCACCGAGAATACATGGGAAAGCTTCTGTAACCCGGACAGCACCTCGTCGGTCAGTTCCGGCACCTCTACCCGGATTGTTTCTCCGGTCTGAATCATACTCTTTAATTCTTCCTTGGTACCGATTGCCACCAGTTGTCCCTTATCGATAATGGCAATGCGGGAACAAATCTGCTCTACCTCTTCCATATAGTGGGAGGTATAGATTACCGTTGCTCCCTGTCGGTTCAATTCCTGAATGCCCTCTAAGATTTTGTTTCGGCTCTGCGGGTCTACCGCCACCGTCGGCTCATCGAAAATGATTAATTCCGGCTTGTGGGCAATTCCGCAGGCAATATTCAAACGACGAAGAAGACCGCCGGAAAGCTTTTTCGGATAGAATTTTACAAACTCCTCCAGGCCTACAAAGGCAATTGCCTCTTCCACAAGCTCTTTGCGCTTTTTCTTATCCTTTACATAAAGGCTGCAAAAGTAATCAATATTTTCATATACCGTTAACTCATCAAACACTGCCACATTCTGTAATACCACACCGATGCGTCCCTTTACGGAATAGTGATCCGCCCGCATCTTTTCTCCGAAAATCGTAATCTTGCCCTTGTCAAATGTTGTCAGGGCTAAAAGACAGTTAATAATGGTGGACTTACCGCTTCCGTTCGGTCCGAGAAGTCCGAAAATTTCTCCCTCTTCTATGGACAGATTCATGTGATCCACTGCCACAAGCTCCTTATAACGCTTTACCAGATTCTCGATTTTAACAACTGTATTCATGCTGTCTCCTTTCTTCTCAACACGCTTTCACATCTTATGCTCTTACAATACCAAATTTTTTTGCACCTTTCCAGTGTCGTTTGTAAAATGCTTTTATGACAAATGTCATTTTCTTTTTTGCTTTCTTTTAGGTGGAATCTGTGGTACACTGACTATAAAGGAGGTGCCTATGCGACCGATATTGGATAAGTTTCTTTTGCTGCTTTTTGGTCTGGCATTGTTACTGACTGCCACGACCACCGTAAAACCGGTTATCCTGCTGTTGTGCATATTCATCGTTCTTGCTTCGGACGAGTTGTCCTCCTCCCTGTTACTTTCCTGTGTGTTCTTTGGGACGGGCGTTTTGGTTTCTTTCTTTTTGCCGGACCTTTTGTTTTTTCTGCCGGCACTTTCCTACCCGCTTTGTGTGAAGCGGCGGACACCGGCATTACTGCTTGCCCTGCTTCCGGTCTTTGCCTCACCGCTTTTCCGGACGACACCGGTATCAGGCTTTTTGGTTCTGTTTTTGTTCTTCCTGTCCTTATTCCTTGCAGACAGAGAACGACAGCTGGCACAGGTATCTGCGGACTATATCAACCTTCGCGATACCGACAAGGAAGCGCAGCTTTCCTTACAGGAGCAGGCGGCTACGTTAATCGAAAATCAGGACGCAAAGATTAAGATTGCCACGTTACAGGAACGTACCCGTATCGCAAGAGAAATCCACGATAATGTAGGACATCTGCTGTCCCGCTCCTTATTGCAGGTGGGCGCCCTGCTTACCGTAAACAAACAGGACGAATCCCTCCTTTTGTTAAAGGAAAGTCTTGACGCCGCCATGAAGGGCATCCGCAGCAGCGTTCACAATCTGCGGGACGACGCAATGGATCTGGAAACCTCGGCGAAACGGCTTCTGAACGACTATACCGGCTACCGCACCAGCTTTGAATATGACATCGCCCCGGAAGTTCCGGTTCCTGTAATGTATTGCTTTCTTACGATTACAAAGGAAGCTCTTTCCAACATTACCAGGCACAGCAATGCGGACGCAATCCGCATCAGCATGAAGGAATATACCTCCCTGTACCAGCTTTCCATTGCCGACAACGGCACGAACGCTTCCCTGCCGCAGAACAGCTCCGGCATGGGCTTAGAGAATATGCAGGCCCGGGTTGCTTCCTTAAACGGAACCATACGCTTTTCCGTACAGGGCGGTTTTCACATCTTTGTTTCCCTTCCGAAAGAGCACTAAACGAATCGGAAGCGACACTTACCACGGAGGTACTACCTATGAACGTTTTGATTGTTGATGATGACCGTCTGGTCGGAATTTCTTTAAAAACCATTCTGGAAGCAGAGCCGGACATCTCGGTCGCCGCCCTCGGCTCAAGCGGCACAGAGGCAGTAGAACTGTACCGGAAACACAGACCGGACATTCTCTTAATGGATATCCGCATGGAAGGACAAAACGGGCTGGATGCGGCAGCGGAAATCCTCGCTTTGGACCCTTCTGCAAAAATTCTGTTTCTGACTACCTTTTCCGACGACGAATACATTATCCGCGCACTCCGGCTCGGTGCCAAAGGATATCTTTTAAAACAGGACTTTGAAAGTATCGTTCCGGCGCTGCACGCGGTTTTAAACGGACAAAATGTATTCGGAAGCGAGGTCGTCCGGAAAATCCCGGATATCCTCACCGCTTCCAAAGAGCCGGACATCGGGCCGCTTCCGTTAAACGAAAAGGAATTTGAACTTATGCGTCTGGTCGCCGAAGGCTTCAACAACAAAGAGATTGCCTTAACGCTGTTTCTCTCCGAGGGAACGGTACGCAATTATTTAAGCGGTATTTTGGAAAAACTGGAGCTTCGGGACCGCACCCAGCTTGCGATTTATTATTACAAGCATCTGCAACCGTAGCCCGGCTGCAAACGCCGCGGCTGACGTGCTCGCAGCCCCGTCGTAGGATGCTCTGCCGTAAGGCAATACGATGATTACCCGAAAGGAGGACTTTGCTTGAAGGTTGCAGGAATTATCGTAGAATACAATCCGTTTCACAAAGGACATCAATATCATATACAGGAAACAAAACGCCTTACCGGGGCGGACTATGTGGTTGCCGTTATGAGCGGTGACTTTACGCAGCGCGGCATTCCTGCCTGTCTTGATAAGTTTACCCGGGCGGAATGCGCCCTTGCCTGCGGCGCGGATGTTGTTTTAGAACTGCCCTTCTGCTATGCGGCCGGCAGTGCGGAATACTTTGCGGCGGGTGCCGTTTCGATTTTGGACCGGCTGGGCGTCATCGACAGCCTTTGCTTCGGTTCGGAAGCGACCGTTCCGGTTTCTCTTTTTATGGACACGGCCGCCTTTCTTTGCGAAGAACCACCTGCCTATCGGGCTGCCTTAAAGGAAGGACTTCGTACGGGCCTTACCTTTCCGAAGGCGCGTCTTCAGGCCTGCCGCGGGTTTCTTAGCGAGGATGCTCTTTCTCTGCTCGCCTCGCCTAACGCTCTCCTCGGCTTAGAATACTGCAAGGCACTGCACCGCAGAAACAGTACGATAACCCCGCTTGCCATTGCCCGGGTCGGTTCCGGCTACCACGATACACATACTTCCGAAAGCGGCTTTTCTTCGGCCACTTCCCTTCGGACATTCCTTACTCCCGGAACCGCTTTCCCTGAAGAATTTCTTTCGGAGCTTCCCGCACCGGCAGCGGAACTTCTCCGCAAAAAGCCCTATGCGCCTCTGTTTGCGGAGGACTTTCTCTTATTATACCGGACTGCCATTGATGCGTCGGCAGAAGAACTTTCTTCCTATGCCGACGTTTCCCCGGAGCTTGCGGCAAGGCTTTCCGCACGTTTTCCGGCATGCGGTTACGAAGCCTTTCTGGAACACATCAAAACCAAACAGTACACCCGTACCCGCATGGAACGGTGCCTCCTGCACATTCTGTTCCGCTTGAAAAAAGAAACGCTCGACCGATTCCGCAGAGAGGACACCGGCTATGCCCGCATCTTAGGGTTCCGGGAAAGTGCCGTGCCGCTTTTAAAGCGTATGAAAGAAACCGCTGCGCTTCCGCTTATCACAAAGCTTGCCCAAAAGGAGAAGCGCTGCAATGCCCTGGAAAACGAACTGCTCTCCTATGATATTGCGGCGGCAGACTGCTATAACCGGGTTGCCTGTCAGAAATACGGCGTTCTTTTGCCGGATGACTTTTCATATATTATCACAAACGCAAAATCCGAGTGAGGCAGTCATGACTTCTTCATTTTCTGCACGTCCGCTCTTCTTAAAGGGCGGAATGCTGCTTTTTTTGTGCCTTCTCTTGCTTTTTCCCGCCGCCGCGCTTTCCGGCGCCAAAAAAGGCCTGCTTCTCTGGTTTTATCAGGTTCTTCCGAGCCTGCTTCCTTTTTTGATTTTATCAACCCTCTTTTTATCCACCGGACTTTCGGACAGTCTGGCACGCAGACTGTCCCCCTTTCTCTCTCCGATTTTTAAGTGCAGCCCTTCCGGCTGCTATGCCATTGTCATCGGACTGCTTGCAGGACTTCCGGTCGGTGCGAAAACGATCGCTTCCTTAGTGGAGCGCGGACAGATTACAAAAAAAGAAGGTCAATACCTTCTTCCTCTGTGCAACAATCCGAGCCCGTTGTTTTTGCTGGGCTTTATTTCCGTTTCGGTGCTGAAAACTCCGTCCGTCCGTTATCCTCTGCTTTTTATCGTTACTCTCTCTTCTATGCTCGCCGCCGCCCTTTTTCGTCCGAAAGCTGCCGGCGCACCGCCCGTGGGACAAAACAATCGGAAACATCCTGTCAAAAAGTTTTCCTTTTCCTTTCTGCTTCTGGATTCGGCAATCGAACAGGCCTTTTTGGTTCTCACCAGAGTCGGCGGGTATATTATTCTGTTTTCCGTCCTTGCGGAGTTTCTTACCAAAATGCCGCTGCCGCCCCTGTTGCTTGCCTGTATCGGTTCCTTTTTAGAAATCACAACCGGATGTACGGCATTAGCGGCACTTCCGCTTCCGAAAACCGTCCTCTTTCCGCTTATCGCTGCCTTTGTTACCTTCGGCGGGCTTTCGACCGCTGCACAGACAAAAAGTGTGCTTGCGGGAAGCGGGCTTCCCATCGCACACTATCTTCTGACAAAAGCCGCTGCCGCATTATTCGCGGCAGCGCTGATGTTTCTCTTCCGGCTGGTCTGAAAAGAGTTATTCTTCTTCCTGATCCACGTTATTTAAAAATATGTTTTCGTCAAACTCGAAGTCATCCTCCTGCGGCTCTGCGGTCTGCTTCATCGGTTCTGCCGCCTGCGGTTCCACTTCTTCACACAGTTCCTTGCGGTTTGCGGTAACAATTTCAAGATTCTGGCGCAGTGCCTCTAACATCGCATCGGAACGATTCTTTGTGATTTCATAAGAGGAGGTCAATACCTGCTCTACACGGGAAAGCATATCGTTCGTATACCCAAGCGCGCCCTGTCTGATTTGCATGGCTTCCTCCGTCGCCTGGGACAGAATTGCCTCTGCCTGCTCCGTTGCCTGACGGACCATCTCATTTGCCTGATAGTACGCCTGCTGCGTAATCTCATTCTCATTCACAAGCAACTGAGCCTGCTGTCTGGCCGACTGCTCAATTGCCGCTGCCTTGTCCTCCGCATCCGCAATAATCGCGTCACGGTTTGCAATCATCTTCTGACAGCGCTTGATTTCCTCCGGCACCTTTAACCGCAGTTCATCCAACAAGTCATAGAGTTCCTCCTTCGGCACAATCACCTTAGAACCGGAAAATGCAGACGCTTTACAGCTTTCCACAAATTCAAAAATTTCCTCTATTAACTGTTCAATCCGCTTTGTACTCATACTGCCTCTCCTCGCTTTGCTTTTTTATAAACATCTTCAATAATACATTCCGGCACAAAATGGCTGATATCGCCGCCATACTCCGCAATTTCCCTGACGACACTGGAGCTTAAATACGCATACTCCACATTCGTTGTAAGAAATACCGTATCAATATCCGGCCGCAGCCGCTTATTCGTCTGTGCCAGCTGAAGTTCATACTCAAAATCCGTCACTGCCCGGAGTCCCCGGATAATCGTGTGCGTACCGTACTCTACCGCGCAATCCACCAACAGCCCATCGAAGGAGATTACCCGCACATTCGGGATATCTGCCGTTACCCGCTTTAAAAAATCAATCCGCTCCTCGGTGGAAAACAAGCCCTTTTTGGCATTGTTTTTCAAAACTCCGATGACCAGCTCGTCTACCAGTTCGGACGCCCTGCGGATAATATCAAGGTGCCCGAGTGTAACCGGGTCAAAACTGCCCGGATAAATTCCTTTTCTCATACCGTCCTCTTTTCCAAAAATACATGCTTGTTGGAGCCGTAACACTTTTCACGATATACCGAAAAGCCCAAGTCTTCCGCAAACGCAAAATCCGTATCCGCGGACGCTTCCGCAATCAGTATCGTATGCTCATCCGCAAGCGCCGATGCAGCAAGTACCGAGAGTACCTTTTCCTCCCATCCGCGCCGGTACGGCGGATCCATAAAAATCAAATCAAACGGGTCATGCCGCATGGTACGAAGCACCGTCAATACATCTCCTACCCGGACTGCCGCGCTTTCCTCAAATCGCGTGGTCTTTAAGTTGGTACGGATACAGGCAAGCGCCTCCCTGTCCTGCTCTACCAGCACCGCCTCCTTCGCACCGCGGCTCAGTGCCTCAATGCCGATAGCGCCGCTTCCGGCAAATAAATCCAGAAAGCTGCATCCTGCCAAATGAGGCTGTATGATATTAAACAGTGTTTCTTTCACCCGGTCCGTTGTCGGACGAACCTGTTCGCCCTTTACGGTAACAAGCCGGATACTTCGTCTGGAACCCGCGATTACTCTCATGCCTTACCTCTCCAAACAAAACATATATAGATACTTTCAGTGTAGCGCATCTTGAAATGAATTGCAACCTTTATTTCAGAAAAATTCAAAAATCAGGGCCGCCGCACCTTTTGTGCAGCGACCCTGACCTTTTTCTTACAAACTGCTATTATTTGCCGGACATAGCCTCTTCCTGACGCTTAATCATCTGACGAACCATTTCGCCGCCGACAGAACCGTTCTGTGCACTGGTTAAATCTCCGTTATAGCCCTGCTTTAACGGCACACCAATCTCAGACGCAACTTCCATCTTAAAACGGTCCATAGCCTCTCTTGCTTCCGGAACTTCTACACGATTTCTGCTGTTAGACATACTATTCACTCCTTTCTCGTACCTCCCGCAGTGCGGGCAGTTTCAAAAGTTTCGTTTCGTAATCCCCGATACCCGCACTGCATTCTCTGCCGTCCGTCTATCGTCTTGATTACGGTGATATTATATGTCGTTCCGGAAATCCTACACTGGAAGATTACACCGTTCTTTCCTGTTCCTTCAAATGCCGTTTTTCTTCTTCTCGCTCCTTACGCGCTTCATCGCAAAACAGCGCTATCAGGCCTAAAATGCAGAATGCCGCGCAAAATGCGAGTACGCCGTCTTGAAACGCAAGCCAGAAAATAAAGCCGATTATCATAATGGAAAAAAGTGTCGCAGTCATTTTATTCTCCTCCGTATTCTTTGCTTTTTGCAGTTCTTTTTTGTTTACAAACTGATTCTAGCAAATTCGGAGTCCAATAAAACGGACTATCTTATTTTCACGATAAATGTTTCATAGTAGGATTCTCCCGCATCCTCATACACCACTTCACCGAGCGCTTTCAAATAGTCATAATCCAACACGGTTTCACCGATATACTTTTCCCGCTCTAACTTTCCGACATACAGATAATCCACCTCATACTGTTCCAAAAGCGCTTTTGCTTTTACAACGTCACCGCAGGTATAAATCGTTTTTACGTCCGCAGCACGCGCGTCTACCGCTTCTACGTTGTTTTTCCAGAGCCACTCGTGCGTATGCCAGCCGAGAATCGTAGGACAGCCGGTCAATACCGACACACGGTTGTACGTTGTATAGCTGTCGCCGTTTGCCTCTAAAATCACCGGTCTTCCTTCTATGTTTTCATTAATCCAGGCAATCGCCGCCGCGTCCTCCGGATGGATATTGTAAATATAGGCTCCCGCATCCAGTGTTTTATAATTCTCCTGGTTCTTATAATCACCGAACCAGGATTCACAGGACTTTTCAAAATAGCCGAGGTTCTGATACAGGAAAAATAACAGTACCAGCCCTGCGACAAACTGCTTTCCGTTTTTCAGAAGAAACAGATACCTGGTAAGAATTGCGCCCATACAGATGCCGAATAAAATAAACGCCTGATAGGTGAGCTTAAACATCGTATTGGCGCGCTGATAATCTCCACCGTAAATGTCTACCACATAAACAACCTCCGGCAGCAGCACCAGACCGATGGCACACAGACCAAGAATAATAAGAAACAGTTCCGCGCTTTTCAGGTTCTGAAGCCATGCAAAAAACGGATTGCGATGCTCTGTCTGCGTCAGCCGCTCTTTTCTTCTTATGCTTTCCTCCTTGATTAGCGTTACCAGATAACCGATTACCATAACTACCGGCAGTGCCCAGACAACAATCAGCTGATATAACTCCGTGTGCCTGTCGCAAAGACCGATACCGCCTGCCATACTGTCAAAGCGCAACGTAAACATAAGGGCGGTGGCAAAGGAAATTACAAGGAACTCTGCCGCATGCAGCGCCGTCAGCAGAAACGTTTTCTTTGTAAAGCCGCAGATGACCGCGTTGGACACTAAAATCACAGCACCGCAGACTACGAAATAAATCGGGAAGTCCCAATAGTTCGTCATTTTGAAAATACCGATCAAAAAGCTCAGTACAAAGATATGCGGCTGTAACAGCTCCTTTTTATAATCAACGGTTTCCAACACTCCCGCTGCTGCCTTTTTCATGCGTTCCCTGCGGTATAAAAGCCACGCAAACAGCACGCCGAGCAGCGTCAGCACAAAGATAATATTGGTTACATGGGCGTGTAAATCACCAAGCACAAAGGAATAGCTCGGAAATTCGTGAATGGTTTTATCACCGGTACCCTCTCTCTGATAACCGATATACCGCGTTGCGTCCGGAAACCAGTAAGAGGTTTCTCCCTCAATTCCGAGAATTTCTCTTACAATCGGCACCAGCTTTGCATATACCAAATAATGGCAGGAGCCGGCAAAGGTAACCGCAAGGCCGGACAGCACGCCCGCGACACGCGAAATCACCTGTACAAAAAAAGGCTCCGAAGCAATCGTCCGCTTTCCCAGCTGTTTATATTCTTCCGCACGTTCCTGCATAAATACCTCAAAAATGCGGGAAACCAGGGCATATACCAACACCATGCAAAGTGCGGCTGTCATCATAAGCGCCAGATTATAGCCGTAATTTACCGTAATACCGGAAAGCTTTGTCAGATAGGTTGCAAAAAACTGACCCAGATAGTAGTAGTTTAAGGAAGTTCCGGAAAACCAGAAATCCTCCGGCGGCATATAATCCGACTTCATCATGCTGGTCATAAAGCCGTAATCCATAAAGCGTTCCGTCCCGTTGGCATCCGGGTTAAAGCACTTAATATACGTCAATACCGTAAACACCGCAAAAAAGAACACCTCGTACCAAAGCGCCTTTACCGGCACCGCAAAACCGCCCGTAATTCCGAAAAACTCTCCGAGGGCAATCTTTTTCCTCCTGCAGTAATAAATGGCAATGCCGTAGTTCAACACTCCGCAGATAAGCAGGATAACATAACAGCCGGTCATCGTAAATTTGACAAGGTGCACCGAAGAAAGCAGCCAAGTCAGCCATCCGCTGATTGCAATGCCAAGTACCTTGCCAAAGAAATAGCCTTTATCGGAAAACCGCCGAAACAGACACGCCGCCAACGGATAGAAACAAACTCCGATCAGTACCAGTACCAGAAACCACCGGGCAAAGGGAGCGAAATCCTCCGGCTTTAGGTTGCTCTTAACAACCGATTGGCAGCAAAACAGGACAATTGCAGCCAGGACCCCAAAGGGTATCGCGAAACTCATCTTTTTTTTGCTCATCATTGTATCACACTCTCTCACTAAATTCTTTTTGGATTATTCTGCCTGCTTTTTCTCCTCTTTGCACGCCTGATTTACCATCTTATTAATCTTAATAAAATCACCCACCGCCTGTTTTCCGATTTTAAAGATACGCTTCATGTTGATGGAATTCACGCCGCCCTGTCTCGGACGGAACGTAATCGGAATATACTTCACCGGCAGCTTCTTCTTGGCAAAGATAACCGAAATCACCACATTGGACAGATTGTAATCCTTCGGGATTAGCGGCAGTACCTTCTTTAACTCTCCCGCCTGCATCAGACGGAACGGCGTATTTGCATCCGTCAGCTTCACATGGAACAAAAGGAAGCAGACCAGCTTTAACGTCTTTGTTACAAACACTCTGGAGGCGCCGTCCTCGCGCTTGTTGCGGTGTCCGATTACCATAGCGTAATCATTCCGCAGCTCCCAGAACTGTGCAAACTCCTCTGCTCTCGTCTGCCCGTCGGAGTCCGTCTGGAACACAAAATCCGCCCCTTGGGAAAGAGCGTAGTCATACCCGTACAAAAGCGTAGCACCGTGTCCACCGTTCGGCTTTGTAAGGGCAATCAGCTGCGGATGGGTCTTTTCCGCCTCTTTTAAGATGGCATAAGTATCGTCTTTGCTTCCGTCGTCGATAATCACCAGACGGCTGTCCTCGCCGCAGCCTACGGCAACCGGATGCCAGTCCTCGATTACGCTTTGAATCGTTTCCCGCTCGTTATAGGCAGGAATTACAATATACAATTTCTCCATGCGATAACTCCTTTTGTTTTTACTTTGCAATTTTTTCTTCAAACAGGTTCAATGCGCTCCGCACAACGGCATCCATATTGTAATAACGATATTCTGCCAGTCTGCCGAGGAAAAATACCTTTGTTTCCTTTTCCATTTCGGCGCGGTACTTTGCAAACTGTTCTTTATACTCGGCAGTAGGGAACGGATAATACGGCTCGCCCTCCGAGGTCGGAAACTCCTTTAAGATGGTGGTCTTATCGTGCTTCTGCCAAGTCAGCTTCTTAAACTCCGTAATTCTTGTAAAATCGTAATCGTTCGGATAGTTCACAACCGGCGCTTCCTGATAAGATTCGCAGTCAAAGGTTTCAAACTCGAACCGGATACTGCGGTAGGCCATCTTCCCGTACTTATAATCGTAAAAATAGTCCGTCGGCCCGGTGTAAATGAGTGCCTCATACTCCAAATCGTCAATGACTTCCTTGTAATCGGTATTTAACAGAAGCTTTATCTTCGGATTCTTTACCATATTCTCGCACATCTTCGTGTAGCCGTGGCGGGGCATTCCCTGATATTTGTCCGCAAAGTATCTGGTGTCCCGGTTCGTCCGGACCGGAATCCGTGATATCACCGAAGTATCGATTTCTGCCGGGTCAAGTCCCCACTGCTTCTTCGTATAATTCTCGAAAAACTTCCGGTAAATTTCCTCGCCGACCTTACTTAACACCACATCACGGCTCGTTTTAATCTCCGGAATCTCTTCTGCGTGCTTCTTGAAAAACTCCTCCACCTCAAAGGTGCTCAGATTCAGGTTGTATAATTTATTTACCGTTTCTACCGTAATCGGCATCGGAATCAGATTACCGTCCACATAGGTTAATACCCTGTGCCAGAAATCGTTCCATTTTGTAAACCGGCTTAAATAATCATAGACTTCCTTGTCGTTCGTGTGGAAAATATGCGGACCGTAATTGTGAATCAGTACGCCGTCCTCGTTGTAAGAATCGTACACATTTCCTCCGATATGACCGCGCTTTTCAATCACAAGCACCGTCTTGTCCAGTTCGTCCGCAATGCGCTCCGCCACCGTAAGTCCGGCAAGTCCGGCGCCTACCACTACATAATCAAATTTCATACCGTTCTCCTTCCGTCTGCACAAACATTTTTATTGCATAATCAGCTTTTCGGTATCGTATACCGTTACCTTCCAGTCACCCTCTCCCTCCGTATAAACTGCCTCGTAAGCGGCGTCAATCACATCCTCCCGCACCGTGAACAACGTGCTTGTTCTTGCGTCATGATCCACAATAATATAGCGGATACCGTTCTCTTTTATCAGCGAATCCAGTTCCTCCGCCGTTTCCGCTTCAAACATCCGTACTACCTGTTCTTCGCGGTAATTGGTATCGTACCCTGCCGACCACGCATAATACGGCCAGCCGTAGTAGAGCATACCGCCGCCAAGTACCACGCGATGCAGGTGATACCACGGGGACAGAATAATATCATCGGAATCCGCATTGTCCTTCAGCCAAAGCGTCAGCGGATCATTCAAATCATATACCAGATTGTTCTGCGGCTGGTTTCTCCGCTGTACAATCAGATACTCAAAAAAGCCGGTCGCCGTCAGAATGACGACCAAAAGTGCCGCCGTGATACGTCGTACTGCGAGGCGGTTCTCAAGAAACGAACATCTCCGGCAGAACAGTTCTGCAATTATCATGGCCGGAACAAAGGAAAGCAGCATTTCCGACATCATTACAAACTTATGGTTTACCGTAACATCTACCGTCAGCGACAGGGTAAACGCCATAATAAGCGGTACACAGAACACAACCACCAGATAGCGCTTCACGCCCCGTCCGAGCAAAAGATACCCTGCCACAAACAGCAGGAGAATTCCCCAGAGCTGCCACATATAATCCGCCGCGCCGAAAATCGTCTTATTCTCCGCAAGAAATCCGAAGAAATACGAAGGCGAAACAACCGCGCCCTCAACAAACAGCGAAGACTCCAGCAGGGACAGCACTAACGCCGTTGCCGCGGTAATAAGATAATCCAACCGTTTGTCCGATACCGCCGCCATAAAAAAGAGCATTGCACAGGTTGCCGTCAAAACAGAGCCGTTAAAGAACGCAAGTCCGCCCAACAGGATTCCGAGAAGCAGCGATACGACAGGACGCTTTACACCAAACGCTCCCTTAGAAAAAAACAGCACTTTTCCATAGGCCGCCAGTCTGCGAAAGGGAGAAACCGGCTTGCTTCTTTTGGAAAGCTCTTCCCGCGCCTTCTTTAACTTTTCCGCCATTGCGTATACATAGGGCATGAAATAATGCAGCGCCAAAAGCATCACCGCAATCGCAAAGGCAAAGTGCCGCTGATTGCAGTACACATTCAGATTCCAAAGCCCCCAGCCCTCATTCTGCGTATAAGAAATAAACTCGACCTGCGTTTGCAGGCGCTCCATAATCTGCCCCTTCGGAAGCTCGGCAAGGAACCGGAAGAAGCTCGGCGAACTGCGGAACAGGAAAAACAGCGTTGTAAGATAGCCTGCCAGGCGCTTTCCGGTCAACCGCACCACAAGAGCGTACAAAAGCACGCAGGACGCCAAAAGTCCGAAGATGCTCGGAAGATTAAACGCAAAATCCAGCCTCATCCCGAGAAATTCAAGATTTCCCGCAAGGAACTGAAACAGGAAATGATACCGGATGTCCTCGCCCGCAAAGTGAGAATACGAGGTCGGAAAATTGTTTCCGTAAGAAAACGACCGTATCATGCCCATGTGAGGCGCAAAATCACTGAAGACCGAAAGCCCGACATACAGCTTTCCCTTGGAAATGAAAAATGTCAGGAACATCAGTTGCGTAATCAGAATCATCAGTACCGCCAAAAAAATCCACTCGACGGCTGTCAGACGATTCTTTCCCGGCGCAAGTCTTTCTGCATTCTTTCTTCTCCGGTATAAAAAGAAAAGAAGCGTCGCAGACGCGATAGCAAACACTGCCATCACGATGATATTTGCAGTCAAAAGCGGATAGTCTTTTCCTCCGTATACCTTCAGCACATACGCCGTAAGGTAGGTTGCCCATGTGAGGGGAATCACGCCGGAAAGCACCCACGCAGGTACCCGCACCAGATACGAAGACAGAAACAGCGGTCTGCCGTCAAAGGTCTTCTCTCCTGCTCTTTTCAAATCCGGAAGCAGCGTTTCACATACCGCATAGCCGAATACGATTCCGATTAGCAAAAACAGAACTGCGCCCACTACTGCTTTTCCTCCTCTCCCTTACGAATCACCAGGGAAGTCAGGTATCGCGGTCTTCCCTTGATTTCATGATAGATCTTCATCAGATACAGCCCGATAATGCCCAGACTGATCATAATCATACTGCCGATAAACAAAAGCAGTAAAATCACCGTGGTAAACCCATCCTGTGCATAACCCGCAAACTTCATATACAACGTCTGGATTCCCATGACAATAGCGCCCAAAAACATAATAAAGCCGAGCACCGTGATACAATGTAACGGTGCCGAGGTATAGGAGGTCACTGCCGTCACCGCAAGCGTTATCAGACGCTTTAGGGACCACTTGGACGCGCCGTCTACCCGTTCCGCTACCTGAAAGCCGAAGGTGCGGCGTTCAAACCCGACCCATGCCGACATTCCGCGGAAAAAGGTCATACGTTCCGGCATCTGCTTCATCGCCTCCACAACCTTCCGGTCCAGCAGCTTAAAATCCGAAGCATTGTCAAAATCAATGCCGGTTGCCTTATTGATGATACCGTAAAACAGCTTTGCGCAAAGACGGTAGGACAGTTTTTCCCTGCCCCGGGACTCTTTCACTCCCTCTACTACCTCCGCACCCTCTCTCCAAAGGCGCACCATCTCGGGAATACATTCCGGCGGATGCTGCAAATCCGCGTCCATCACGAGAACCGCCGCACCGCCTGCGATATCCAGACCGGCGCACAACGCCGCTTCCTTTCCGAAATTTCTGGAAAGCCGCACTGCCGTTATCTGCGGATTTTCCTCTGCCATACTGCGAAGCTCCTCCCATGAATTATCCCGTGAACCGTCATCAATGAGCACCAGTTCGTAAGGAATGGAAGCCTCCTCGCATATCTGTCCCACACGAGCCATCGACTTTCGGATATGCGCCCCCTCGTTATATACGGGAATCACAATCGAAATCCGCTCCTGTAACCTGCTCTCCATGTTTCCTCCTCTATTCGATAACATCCTCTTCCGTAATTACCGTAATGTCCTTGATTGACTGGGAAGCATACCCGATAATACGGTTTGCCTGATTGCTTACCAGGCGTTCAAACAAATTACGGATTCCCCGCGCATTACCGAAGCTTTTCTTTTCCTCGGCGCTCATGCCCATAAGCATCTTCTCAATCTTTCCCCGCGCCGCCTCCGTCAGGCAAAAGCCCGCTTCCGCCGTCATGGAATCCAATATCGCCAAAAGCTCCTCGTTCGTGTAATCGGAGAATGTAATAAACTTATTAAAACGGGAGTACAGTCCCGTATTTGCTTTCAGGAACCGTTTCATCTCCTCCGTATAGCCTGCCACAATAATCACCAGATCGTCCCGGTGGTCTTCCATTAACTTCACCAGCGTATCAATGGCCTCTGCCCCGAAATCGTTGCCGGCATTCTCCGGCGCCAGTGCATACGCCTCGTCGATAAAGAGAACGCCGCCGAGCGCCCGCTCCACCGTTTCCTTTACCTTTAAGGCAGTTTGTCCCACATATCCCGCTACCAGACCGGAACGGTCCGTTTCCGTAAGCGTTCCGCGGCTTAAAATTCCAAGCTCGCGGTAAATCTGCGCCACCAGCCGCGCCACCGTAGTCTTTCCGGTACCGGGGCTGCCGGTAAACACCATATGATAGGACATATTCATCTGCGGAAGCTTGTACTTTTCCCGCAGCCGTTTTACCTTAATCAGATTGATGAGCGAGCGGATTTCTTCCTTTACTTCCTGCAAGCCGATCATGCGGTTCAATTCTCCGGTCAGCCGCTCGATTTCGTCTTCCGCTCTTTTTTCTTTTATTGTTGAAACCGCATCTTCCGCCGCGTCCGCCAGAATCTCCGGAAGAAAGCCCGGTGCTTCCTCCTTCACGGCCGTACGCTCCGGTGCTGCCTCTGTTGCCGCAGCGGTACCGGTGCTCTGCCTGTAATAAAAATACTTCCGTTTGTAGGAAGCGAAATCCTCTCCCGCTTCCCGCAAAAGCGCACATCCCTCCGAAAGGCTGCCGGAACACAGTTTTTTGAATATGTATTTTCCGTCAACCGTGCGGGATGCATCCTGTCTGTTTTCCAAAAAAATCGATACCTTATCAAAGTACAAACCGATAAACTTCGAAATCTGCCCGTCCCGTACCTGATTCAGATACGCCGAACAAATCATGATATTAAGCAGCGAGTCAAAAAAAAGCCCCGTAACGCCCTTACTTTTTTCCTGATCGCGCAGGCAGAACAGTTGCAGTAAAATCGGCGGAGCCTCTAAAAACTTTGCGGAACGGCTCACCGCCTCCGACAGATCTCCCGCCTCCCACGCTTCTTTTAAGCCAAGCATGTCCTGTTTCGTAAGCCCTGCCGCAAACAGAACCTCCTCCGCGGAAAGACGCTTGCCGAATACCAAAAACTGTACTAAAAGCGACTGCACATATAAGTCCAGCACCTCTCCCGCGGAAAGGCACAAAACTTCCTCTGCCTTTGAAAAATAACCATCTTGGGCCAAAGCAGCACAATACTCCGAAAGAAGCTGATAGTTATCTTCCGCAATATGGTGTAACTGCCCGTTTGTATATTGCTTTTGCATCACGCAGCTCCTTTCCGTTTTCTTGTTTGTTCCGCACAATCCGCTAAACACACCCATATTAAGTATACCACATTTTTCAAAAAAGAAAAGGGTTATTAGATGGATTCTGCCATATCGCGGATGATTCCGGCGGTTTCCTCCCGAAACCAAAGTTGATACAGCTGTGCCGCCTCTTTTTCGGAAAGTGCGTTCACCGTTTCACTCACTTCCTTTAGCACCGCGGCGTCCGTATAAATATCGGCAAGAGCGAACTCCAATTCCCCGCTCTGACGCATACCGAACAAATCTCCCGGACCGCGCAGCCGCAAGTCCTCTCCGGCAATAAAAAATCCGTCGTTGGACTTGTTCAGAATTTCCAGTCGTTCCATCGTTTCCGGCGCGTCCGAGGAACTGACCATAATACAATAAGACTCCGCATCTCCCCGGCCTACCCTTCCTCGCAGCTGATGAAGCTGTGCAAGCCCGAAGCGTTCCGCATTCTCTATCAGCATTACCGTGGCATTCGGCACATTGACGCCGACTTCAATCACCGTTGTGGATACCAATACCTGAATTTTTCCTTCGGCGAAACGGTTCATCCGCTCCGTTTTCTCTTTTGCCGACATTCTTCCGTGCAGATACTCTACACAGATTCCGGCGCCGAGCGCCTCTCGCAACTGCTCCGTATAATCTATTACATTTTCCGCTTCGGTTGTGTCGCTTTCCTCCACCATAGCGCAGATGACATAGGCCTGCCGTCCGTTTGCCGCCTGTTTTGCAATAAACCGGTATGCCGTATCCCGGTAATTCGTGCCGACAACGCAGTTCTTTATCGGCTTTCTGCCCTTCGGCAACTCGTCCACAATCGAAATATCCAAATCTCCGTATAAGATAATCGCAAGCGTACGCGGTATCGGCGTTGCACTCATGACTAAAATGTGCGGGTGCTCTCCCTTTTCGGAAAGCAGCTCCCGCTGCCGCACGCCGAACCGGTGCTGCTCGTCCGTGATGACAAGTCCCAGGGAACGGTACTCTACCTTTTCCTGAAACAGTGCCTGCGTTCCGATAATGATGTCTGCGGCTCCCGACGCAATTTTCTCTCTTGCTTCCTTTTTCTGTGCAGCGGTCATGGAACCGGTCAGCAGAACACAGCAGACCTCTCTGCCCGAAAACAGCCGCAGCGCTTCTGTCATATGCTGACGCGCCAACACCTCCGTCGGTGCCATCAAAGCCGCCTGATAGCCTGAATTTACCGCCGCAAAAAGCGCTAACATGGCAAGAATTGTTTTGCCGGAGCCAACATCTCCCTGTACCAGCCTTGCCATCGTTCCCCCTCCGGCAAGGTCCGCCTTAATCTCCTCCCAGACTCTTTTCTGGGCATTGGTCAGCTCATACGGAAGTTCTTTGATTAACTGCTCGCATTCTTTTATTTCCCGAATCGGACAATGATTCTTCTCCTTTTCCTTCTGCTCCTTATAATGCGTCAATAACAGCATAAAGCGGAAAAATTCTTCAAATACCAAACGCTTTCTCGCCTCGGCAAGCGTTTCCCTGCTTTTCGGAAAATGAATCTCCTCTACCGCACTTCGGTGGGAAATCAGCCCGTGCGCCTTTGCGATTTTCGCCGGAAGCAGCTCCGGCTCCCGCTCACAGCCGCCAAGCGCCGCCGCTACCGCTTTCGACAGGGTAGTGTTGTGCAGTCCCTCCGTCAGACCGTAGACCGGCTGGAGCACCTGCAAAAGCCGCCCGTATTCCTCTCTTTTATACTTCTTTGGCTGCTCCATTACAAGGCTTCCCTTTTTCCGTACAATCCGTCCACGGAATAAATGCCTTGTTCCCATCGTCAGCTGATTTTTCATATAGGGCTGATTATACCAGGTCAGTTTCAGTGTCCCCGAGGGGTCGCGCACAATGCAGGTCAGGACCTGAAGGTTACGGTATCTTGTTACGTCGGCGCTTTTTATCACCGACGCCTCTATCGTTACCGTTTTTCCTTCCTTTACCTCTGCAATCGGCGTCGGAAGCTCATAGGTTTCATAATTGCGCGGATAATAGGAAAGCAAATCCCCCACGGTATAGATGTCGAGCTTTTGCAGCAATTTCGCTGTTTTCTCTCCGATTCCTTTGATACACTGAATTCCGTCCGTCTGCTTCATAAAACCTCCTCATCTTAAAACACCGAAAGAACCATCTCCCCCCGCTTCACAGAAATCTCCCATGAAGCAAGAATGGGGCCGCGCACCCGGTGCGGCAGCCCCATTCTTCTATCAGAAAACATTAAAAGTGCTTTTCAACGAACTTATCCAGCACTCCGATTTTAATCGTCTTACCAAACAATGCACATACAGCAAACAGGCCCAGTATCACTTTTTCAGCAAGCGCCAGAATATAGCCCAGCATGGAAATAATCGATCTGATTATGCTCCATACCGTACTGTCGTACATCCAGCTTCTGAAGTTTATAATGCTGATCAGGTTTTCCAATCCACCCAGACACATACTGAGCAGAGTAAAGGCAAGGCTGATGACAACGGCATAAACCGCATACTTCTTTAAGGTTGCATTTTCCTCTTTCAGAAGAATATAGCCTGCGACCAACGCCAGCACGGTAAGTCCTGTGTAGCCCGAAAGAAATACAAGAGCACCCAGTAAACAAACCGAGATTCCTAATTTACTTTTTTCCATTTTCTTATCCTCCTAAGTTCTATTTATGACAACACCTTAGTGTATTGTCCGCCCCTTTCATTACTCCACCGAGAGTACATAATAGTAAATCGGCTGTCCGCCCGGATGCACCTCGACATCCACCTCCGGATACGCTTCCGTCACTCTGTCCGCAAGTGCCTGCGCGTCCTCCTCCGAACTCTCCTGTCCGTAATACAGACTTACCAGTTCCGAACCGCCATCCAACAGACACTCCAAAAGTTCAAACGTAACATCGCTGATATCGCTGCCGACGGAAAGAATCGCCTTATCGCCGATACCCATAATATCCCCCGCCTTGATTTCTTTGCCGTCCATTGACGTATCGCGCACCGCATAAGTAACCTGACCGGTTTTTACCTTCTGCATTTCTTCCAGCATGCACGCTTTATTTTCTGCTACCGACTTATCCGGCATATAATTAATCAGCGCCGTAATTCCCTGCGGAACGGTCTTTGACGGAACCACAACAATTTCTTTGTCCTTCGTCAGCTTCATTGCCTGCTCTGCCGCAAGAATGATGTTGGAATTATTCGGCAGGATGAAAATCGTATCCGCATTTACCTGTGCGATTGCATTCAACATATCCTCCGTAGACGGATTCATGGTCTGACCGCCCTCAATAATGTAATCCACACCAATCCCCTTAAAAATCTCATTCATGCCTTCTCCGATGGAAACCGCCAGAAAACCGACCGGTTTTCTCGGTGCCGGTGCTGCTTCCTCCTGCTTTGCCGCCTGCGAAGCCCCCTGAATTACGCGCTCGTTGTGCTCCTCACGCATATTATCAATCTTCATCTTTGTAAGAGAACCGTAGGTCAATGCTTTCTGGATTGCAAGCCCCGGGTCGTTCGTATGCACGTGTACCTTAACGACATCCTCATCCGAAACCACAACGATAGAATCGCCGATGGATTCGAGATACGCCTTAAACTTCAACTCCTCATTCATGTCATAAGGCTTCTCCACCATGATAATGAACTCGGTGCAATAGCCGAACTTAATGTCCGCCGTGGAAATGGTATCGTTTGCAGCGCCGGACGCCTTTCTTTCCGCCGGTGCGGAAACCTCAAGGGTAAAATCAATTTCCTTGCCGTTTAAAGCATCCAACACGCCTTCCATTACGGTTAAAAGCCCCTGCCCTCCGGAATCAACAACGCCGGCTTCCTTTAACACCGGAAGCAGTTCCGGCGTAATCTCCAAAACCTCCCGCATATGGCGGACGACTTCTTCCGCAAATACCAGGATATCTTCTTCGCCTTCTTCTGCCAACTGCTTCGCACGCTCTGCGCCGCCTCTTGCAACCGTCAGAATCGTGCCCTCCTTCGGCTTCATTACCGCCTTATACGCCGTTTCCACCGCACGCTCAAGCGCGGAGGCAAGTACAGTCACGCTTGCCCCCTGATACTCCCGCAGTTCCTTTGTAAAACCGCGGAACAACTGGGACAGTATAACGCCGGAGTTACCTCTGGCGCCACGCAGGGAACCGCTCGAAATTGCTTTGCAGACCTGTTCCATAGTAGGATTCTCAAGCGTACTTACATCCTTTGCGGCCGACATAATCGTCAGCGTCATGTTCGTACCGGTATCACCGTCCGGAACAGGAAATACATTTAACTCGTTAATATACTCTTTATTTGCTTCGATGCGCTTTGCGCCCGCAAGAAAACACTTTTGAACCATCGCCGCATCAATTGTCTTCATACTCACCGTTCATCCTCCTTAATGCACAAAGATGCATTTTTTAATCAATGACTCTGACACCCTCTACATAGATATTAATTTTTTCTACCGAAAGGCCGGAGAACTCTTCTATCTTATAACGCACATTGCTTACTAAATTATCTGCAACCGCGGAAATGCTGACGCCATAGGCTACAATAATATGAAAATCAATTGTAATTTTGTTGTCGGTCACAGATATGTTCACGCCTCTGCCAAGGCTCTCTCTCCGCAGAAGTTTTGCAAAACCGTCCTTTACATTCACGGCAGCCATTCCGACTACTCCGAAGCACTCCACAGCGGCAGAGCCGGCATACTTTGCAATAACCTCATTCTCAATCATAACATCCCCGAGATTCGTATTCATCGTAGCGTTCATCATAACCCTCCTTCTGCCCGTTGCGCTCTTACGGACTATGTACCTATTCTAGTATACCTCATTTCCCCTAAAAAGTGAACCTGTTTTTCAAAAAAAACAAGAACCGGGGGCAAAGCCCCGCATATCATATAATAATAACGGTCTTTCCGGTGTTGCCTGTGCGAAAAGTATTTGGATTTATCCTTATCTGGATTGCAGTCGGGATGCTGATTACCTTTTTTCTCCGCAGTACCCTGCTTGCCGTCCTGCTTATTATCCTGTTTTTATTACTCGGATACCGCCTGTTCTGCGGCTGACCTTTGCCCGCCCTCTCCTCATGGAAACGCGAAAAGGGACTTTGCAAAACAACCTGTCCTGCAAAATCCCCGATATTCATTTCCGCTATGCAGGTATCTAACTAAGCGCGCTCAACCTTGCCAGCTCTTAAACAAGAAGTACACACGTACATCTTCTTTGCGCCGCCGTTAACCTTAACCTTAACGGACTTAATGTTCGACTTCCACATTTTATTAGCTCTGCCGGAAACCTGGCTTCTGGAATGACTAATCTGCATACCAAACAGGGCTCCCTTGTCGCAAACCGCACATCTAGCCATGTCTATTGCACCTCCTTAATGAAAATTAAAGGCTATGGCCTACAAACAAATCTATTCTAGCAGATGAATCGAAAGAATGCAAGAAAAATTTTATTTTTTTTATTTTTCCGTCGTTTTCGTTACTTTATCCCCTCTACTACTTCCGTTACCTTCTGGTCCAAATCCGCTTTTTCCTTTTTATCCTTCGTAAAACGGTCCAGCACATCCGGAACAAGGTCGATTACCTTTGTTACGACGTCCTGATTCTTTACATTCACTAACTTTGCATGACCGTCCTTGATTACAAGAACGGAACTCGGAGAAATTTTTCCTCCCATGCCGCCGCCCGCATTATTTTTGGAGTTTCCCGCAAATGCGCCCGCACCTACACCGAAGCTGACATCCACTAACGGCAAAATAATCGTACCGTCGTCAAACTTGACTGCATCTCCTACCACGGTCTTCGTCGTAAGAAAGCCGTCCATCCCCTTAAACAAAGCCTCTACGGTTGCATTAAAACTATTTTCTGCCATAACATTGTCCTTTCCGCGTCCCTCGCGCTTTTCTTTATTCTGCCCTCTCTTTTAAGAGGCCTGCCAACTGTTTCCAATCCTTATAAAAACCGCGTATCTGCTGATTAAACATCAGCCGCAGCAATATAACAAGTAACGTTCCGAACCGGATTCTTCCCCGGAACACAAGCTCCGCCGTAAGTCTTTTTTCATTGAAATCCGGCGCAATCGTGATTTCCTTTCCGTATGCCGCATATAAAATTCCCAATGCCGCAAGCGCCTTTCCGGTCGATTCCGGGTCGCCTGTACCAAACACTACACTGCCCTTTAACTTTCGCGGCAGAACATGCACCAATAACTTCTTTAACGCTTTCATCGCCCTGCCGATAGCGGCAAGGTGCGATTCCTCTTCCAGAAAAGCAAACACCGCTTCCTTTTTCCGGCACAGCAGCTTTATCTGCGCACCGATATGCCGTACCTTTTCCTTGATCCGTGCCGGCAGCGACAACACCCGTTCCCAAAGCTTCTTTAGCGTTGCAAAAAAGCTTTCTTTTTTCTTCGGGGTAGCGTCTTCCTCCGTCGTTTTCTTTTCTTTCTCCGACGTTTGCTCCGGCTTTTTTTCTGTTTTCTCCGGTGCAAACCCCTTTACCGGCGCACCGTTTTCCCCCACCGGCTCCCCGTTTGGGGAAAGTTCCGTTCCTGCCGTAGTTTCCGGCTTTGAAGTCTTTCCGTCTGTTTGTTTCTTTGAACTCTGCTTTTTCTTCTTTCTTTTCTTCGGTTTTCTGCTTTTCTGTTTTTCACTGTCTCGGAAACAGATTCCAAACAGCCTTACGGTATATCTAAGCTTTCCTTCCAAAAAGCGGATACGCACGCGCAACAAAGGATTCAGCCACGATACGAGTACATCCGCAAAAAACGCAGCTTCCGGTTCCTCTTGCTTTTTCAGCTTTCCTTTATAACGCACCGGTGTCAGCAACACAAGCAGTACCACAAGCAGAAGCAGCCCAAGCACCGCCAGCACAAGAATCCCAAGCAGCTCTAATAAAAACAATATAACACGAAGCACCGCCATCAAGCCGTATCACCTGCCTCACCCCTGCCGCGGCGTTCCAAAAAATCAATCACCGCAAAATCCCCGGTGGCGGCATAGACTCCGCACAACATAGACGCCGCCAATTCCTGTGCATCCTCCTCGCTTCCCGCCAGACCGTATACCTTGATTTCTTTTTCCCGGTAGTAAGGCTGCAAAATCTGATTTGCATTCATATATTCCAAACGATTCTGCTGATTGGAAGGCGCTGTAATCAGATATACGCCGCGGACCGGACGCCTACGTTTTAAGGCACGCATAATCCGCTCCTGCCTTTTCGGGGCGATCCCCGCCACATACAACGCTTCCTTCCATACAATCATTTGCTACATCTCCTCCGCCAATTCGCGAATTTCCCGCAATGCCGCCGTTTTTTCCGACATATCGTGACAATTTTCCAGTGCCGCAAGAATATATTTCTGCACCTCTGATTTTTTTGTAAACGGCAACGGCAATGTGTGAATCACCTGTGCCATAACCGCGCGGTTTACCGCTCTTTGCCCGTTTTCCAGAGTTTCCGACAACCGCTCGCAGAACTTATTTAAGGCTTCCTCAAATTCGCATACGTTCTGTTCCTCCTCCAACGATACAAACATACTGCTCGTATGCAGACGCTTTGCGTAAACAATCCTCGTATACAGCACCTTCTGCATCATGGCGGAAATCAGCTCCTCGCTGACCGGAAGCTCCTCCAGATAGGTTTCCTCCCGAAAAAGGCTTTCCTCCAACACCTCCGGTGCCCCCTCAAAGGCGGCAAAGGCTTCCGCTATTTCATCCTCGGAATACAGTTCCTCCCGCATCAGAAGGCGGAACACCTCCATGCAGGCCTCTGCCTTTTTTAAATCCTCCGGCATTACATACGGTGCCGTCAGAAAAAGCATCATCAGACTGTTGACAAGATCAATCAGGGAAAGATACACCTCGGTAAGCGCCCCGATACTCTCCGTCACCGCTTCCAGCTTCGTCTTTGCCTCCCGATACTGTTCCTCCGTAAGGCTCCGGTAATCCAGCGAAGAAAAATATTGCAGTGCCTCTCCGTATTCCGGAAACTCCTCCATTCCCTCCGGCTCATACAGTCCCGAAGCGGAATACAGCATATAAAACGCACGATTTAAGCTCTCCGCGTCAGACTCTTTGTATACGGAAGCCGCGCTTCTCACCCACTCCATAAACTTTCCTTTTGTCATACGCACCGGCAGTTCGGAAACTACCCGGGACAAACGTTCCAGAAGCAGTTCCTGTTCCTCCTCGCAGAACAGATACCCGCTCATCTCCTCTAACGCCGCATAGCTATCTACATCCTCCACCGTGTCTTCCATTGCCGGTGCCAGACGCCGCAGCACATATTCGTACAAATACAGCTTATCCGTATACGCGGTCAATACCTCCATCGCAGCGGAAATCTCCCCCCGCATATCATTCAGCTCCTGTAACGGTCTTTCGAAATCTTCCGGTACCATCCGGTCCGACAAAAGCGTTTCTACCAGTTGCTTTACAAGCGTCGCATGCTTTTTTGTTCTGTCGGTAAGTTTTAATTCCCCATCTCTTACCGCCTCCGTAAAGGCCGTATACTGCATTGCCAGATTATAGTTTGCCATACGGTAATAACCGCCTGCAAGTCCTTTTAAATAGCGCGGGAGATTCTTTTCCGGCTCTCTTCCCGCAAGAAGGTCTTTCCGCGCCTGTATCGTTGCTTTCTCCATATCAGCTTTCCTTCCTATTCTTTCGTGCTCTTTACATGGGCATGCGTATATAAATGATCCGAGCAATATTCATAATTTCCGTCACATTTTGAGCAGAAACGGAACTCCAGCGTTTCATCGTCTAACTCCGTCCTTCCGCACACCGCGCATTTATGTCTGGTAATCACATTCCGCCCCTGAAACTCCACCACGTTTCCCGAGCTCCATTTCGCGTCGTTCATCTTTCTTCTGAACTGCGCCCGCCGCTTCATTTCGGACGGGGAAATTCTCCGGTAGTTTCTCGTTGTAAAAAAGAAAATCAGGAAATTTGCCACGGAAACAATGACCGCAAGCGCATACGGACCTCCCGCCAATAAGCCGTAGCGCAGATAAGAAAGCACCTCGTACCCCATCAGGATTCCGTAGAAAATACCGAGCCATTTCGCCTTAATCGGCAGGATAAAGTAAATCCGGAACACAGCATCCGGAACCATTACAATGTACGCTAAGAACATGGAACGGTTCACATAATACAGACTGCCGATGCCGGCGGTACTGATTGGGAGCATTCCGCCGCCGAGAATCAGACAGACGATTCCGTAAAACAAAAACGCCGCAACAATCTGGAACAACAGGCCCGAAAAATAGTACACATTAAACCGGAACGTGCCCCACATGGATTCCAGTGCCCGTCCGATTGAATAATACAAATACAGCTCAATGATAATAAACAACAGATTGGTACTCGGCGGCTGCAAAACAAAGGTTACTAACCGCCATACCTGACCGTGCAAAATCCAATATACATCAAGAGAAAGCCAGTTCTGGTAAAAGCCCGGCATCACCAGGTCCAGCACAAAGCCCAGCGCATACAGAATAATCATATAATACATCAGATTCGGAATGGCATAGCGACCAAACTTCCGTTCCAGCTTATTTAACAACTTCATTAAAACAAATCCTTCTTTCTAAAAATAACTGCCACAATTAAAGCGAGCAGACCCGCAATCCCCAGTACAATCGGGAATCCATATGCAAGATTCTGCCCCGGTAACGGTACATTCATACCGTAAAAGCTTGCAATCATCGTCGGAATCGACATTACAATCGTCACCGTTGCGAGGGACTTCATCACTATATTCAGGTTGTTTGAAATGACGGAAGAAAACGTATCCATTGTACTGTTCAAAATACCGCTGTAAATATTCGCCATCTCAAGTGCCTGACGGTTCTCGATAATGACGTCCTCCAATAAATCCTCATCCTCCGGATACCGCTTTACCTTTTCCGTCTTTAAAAGCTTCTCGAACACCGCTTCATTGGAACGAAGCGCCGTTGTAAAATACACCAGCGATTTCTCTAACTCATGCATTTCCATAATCTCACGGTTCCTCTGGGATTCCTTTAGCTTATCCTCCAGACGCTCACTCTCCCGATTAATGCCGCGCAGATACTGCAGGTATATCGTTGCTACCCGGTAAAAGATTTGTAAAATAAAACGCGTCTTTTTATAGGTGAAAAAGTCTTTTGTCTTTCCGCTCTTAAAATACTGCAAAATCGGTGTTTCACGTAATGTTACGGTAATTACGATATCTTTCGCCGTAATAATCGCAAGCGGCAGCGTAATATAGCGGCTGCGTTCCGTAGACTCCACCACTTCCTTCTCAATCTCCGGAGAGTCTACCAAAATCAAATGATAATTGTCTTCCAGTTCCATACGCGCACGTTCTTCTTCATCGAGCGCGGCACGCAGGGCATCCAGCTCCACTCCCGTCGCCTCTGCCACCTGTTCCAGCTCCCGGGGACTCGGCGCCGTAAGAGAAATCCAACAATCTTTTTCAATCTGCTCCGGACGCAGAAATTCGCCTGTATCTGTTGTTTTAAAAATTTCCAACATCACACAATCCCCCTCGGAAAATAGAATTGAACAAAGAGTCCGCTTGCGGACTCTCGCGCCGAGCGCGGTCGCTTGCGGCATCTTCCAGTCGCGCGCGTGCGCACCTTTTGCTTTATAAAAACATACTTCAATACGCCGCACCAACACGGTGTTCCCTATAAAGCAAAAAGAGCGCGGGGCAAACTGCCCCACACTCATTATACTTTTCCTTTCCGCGCTCGTCAAGTAAAGCATTCCGAAATGAAAGGAAAATTTATCTAAAAATTGTCTAAAAATTACCGAGAGGCTTTCAAGAAGCGCTCTCGGTAACATAACACCGCTAACTCTATTCCGCGGTTCCGCCGTAGGTATCCGAAGTTTCAAAAGAAGCCGCCGCCCGGTCAAAGAATTCATCCTCCGCCTTGTGGTAAGCAATCTCTAAAAACTGAGAATAATTATTGCGAAACATTGCCGCCAGTTCTTCCGAATAACCGGCTACCGCCCACGGAAGCTTTGCGGACAAGCTCTCAACGGAAGCAATTACCTTATTCTTCGTTGCTACATCCAGGGCAAACGTTTTCTTATCCTTCGTCACAATGTTCAGTCCGTAAGTATTGGCAACCTTAATTCCGTTTACACGATGTGCCGTAGCGGAATAGTAAATCCATACAATCTCTTTCTTTAGAACGACATGCGGCACCGCGCCCTGAGAGAAATACACAAAAGCATCTCCCATAAAAATCTCCGGAGCCTCGCACACCTTCTGCCTTCTTGCATAGTCGGACTCAACTCTGTCTACGCTGTATCCGGAGGCTTCGATTTCCTTCTTCAGCTTTTTCAGCTTTCCGCCGCGAAGCGCGCTAACCAGCATAATAACACCGATGAAAAAAATCACCGCACCCAGACCGAACAAAACATAAGACCCGGCTTTCATACCGGCAACATTACCTGCTACAATCTTATACGGAAGCGTCGCCTCTTCGATTTCTTCCGCGGTATACTCCGCCTCCTCAAAATACTCGTAGAAGTATTTTAACTCTTCCTTTGTCATTTTTTCAATTCTGCCCCGGAAGGTAATCGGTTCCACCGATTCGCCATAGTAAAACGCTTCTGCCATATTCTCCATCTCGGAATCATATTTTGCGGCAAGCTCAATTACCATAAAACGGTAGTCCTCCGCGTCATCGTCCCCGGTCCAGATAACATGATAGGACTTCGTATGAACCCCGCGGCTGCTGTTACTGCTTTCGTATTCTTCCATACAGATACCGAAGTTTTCCTTGATATGCGCCTCCACGATAAGGCCCGGCTTGATTTCCTCCGGAAGCAATTCCTCAAATACCTTATCCTTCCCTAACGCGCACACAAATTCCCGCGCAAAAAGTCCCATCAAAACTCCGCCGATAATACACAGTACCAAAACAGCCGGAAGCACCTTTTTAATACTCTTTTTCGTCAGTTCCTGAAACATAATTTCCTCCTCATGAAATAAAATCAATTTCATTCTAGCATATCTTCCTGCCTGTTTCAAGCGCAAACCGACAAATTCCGCATCACTTCCGGCCGTCTGTGGCTCTCCTGTTTTTTGTTATTTATACACTTACCTTCTTTTCCAGCAGAAGCGCCGTACCGACAAAATCCAGCACCAGCACCGCCGTATAAAGGCCGATGTACGCCCACGCCTCGGTATTTACCACCAGATAGTCCCCTTCCAGAAAACCGGTAGGAACCAAAAGACCTGCCACCTTACCAACAAGCCACTCCAGCGCGAAGTAAATAATTACACTGATTACGCCTTTATACTTCTTATTGGCGAACAAAGTGGTGGAAAGCGTAATCGCAAACATTGCCATTGTAATAAATACAAGCCATGCGATTAACACCATCAGAATTACATAGACCACCTCAATCAAGCGGATTTCCACACCGGTAAGTCCCTGGAAAAAGCTCCTCATCCCATCCAGGAAGTCCTGTACCGTGCCGAATTTGCTGCATACAAGAAATACATCTCCGATGGCAATGGCGGCAAATGCACAGCCTACGCCTACAATCTGGATTATCGTTACCACAATCTTTGCGCCTACAATCTGGAACATATTGCGCGGCGTTAAAAACAGCATATAGCTCTGCTTCGTCTTTAAATCATTGGAAAAGGTAATAATGCTTTCAAAGCTGAAATAGAACAGCGATACAAAAGCCGTCACCATCAGAAGCCCCGCAGCAACCCCTAACCAGTTCTCTTTTTCCAGAAAAAGCCCGAGTACAAACAAAATCTCAAGTCCCGCCACAAGCGCCAGCACAACAATCTTTGACATCAGCTGCTTTCTGAATTCATATTTCATTAATTTTCCCATATTTTCTCTCCTCTCATTACTCGGCGTAAACTTCTTTGTATAAGTCTACAATGGATTTGCCGCGCTCCATACGGATTTCCTCTGCATTTCCCGAAAGAATGACGCTTCCCTGCTTCATAAACACAACACTGTCCACAATCTGCTCCAGTTCGTCTACCAGGTGGCTTGAAATCACAATGGTTTTTTCTTCCGTAGCCGACTCCACAATCGTCTGGATAATCGCCTCTCTCGCAATAATGTCAATTCCGTTTAGCGGCTCATCCAACAGATACAACTGGGCGTTTCTTGCTAACGTGGCAGCAATTTTCAATTTTGCCGCAAGCCCGGAGGAAAGCTCCTTCGCCTTATCCGTCATCTTCAAATCCATGCGGGTAATCAGCTTTTCATAACGCTCCATGGAAAAATCTTCAAAAAAGTCCGCGAAATACTTCCCTACGTCCTTTACTGTCATATAGGAGTAAAAAAACGGCTCCGTAGACATATAGGCCACGCGCTTCTTCGACTCTACGCCGATTCCTTCTCCGTTATAATACAAAAGTCCCGCGGTTGGCTTTACAAGTCCCGCAATCATCTTCATAAATGTCGTTTTACCGCTTCCGTTCGGCCCTAACAGCGCGTAAATCTTACCGTCCTCCAGTACCAGATTTACATCCTTTACCGCCTGCTTTCTCATATAGCGCTTTCCCACCATTTTTGCTTCTACCATAATAGCCTCCTTATCATTTACAATCAACTCTTCTCTGCCTTCTTTTCTGTTACCGTCCGGCTTCCCTTTTGAAACTCCGCATCCAGAAACCGATGCATTTCTTCCTGCGTATAGCCAAGGCTTCCAAGCTGCGTGACAAAATTCTCCAGCAACTGCTGTGCTTTCTCCCTACGAAGTTTTTCTGCGACGCCGCTTTCTTCCGTCAAATAAGTTCCCAATCCCCGCTTTGTATAGCAAAGGTTTTGCTGCTCCAGTTCCTTATAGACTCTTGCTGCCGTATTGGGATTAATCTGATAGCGCAGTGCCATATCACGTGCCGACCAAAGTTTCTCACCGGGCTTTAGTTCACCGGTAATCAGCAGACGCTTAATCTCCTCTACCACTTGCAGATAGATAGGTGTACTTGCGGAAAATTCCATTTCTTTCCTCCTTTCCGTTTACTATCTTAGTGACCTAGGTACATAGTACACTAATTACATAATTTTGTCAATACTATTTTTTAAATTTTTACGAGATTTCCTGTTTCGTAAAAAATTGGCTGTTTACTTTTCTGTCGTTTCAACCAAACTAAGCACTGTGAAGTAAGTTTACTTTACAAACCGCCGGAAACGTTCCGGAAATGATACCCAAACAGCCGCTTTATGGCAGAACGGAGGCAACCATGAGAAACAAAGCGTTGGATGCAACTGCACTTACCATCGCTATCATCGGAGCCATTAACTGGGGCTTGATTGGCTTCTTTGATTTTGATTTAGTTGCATTTTTGTTCGGTTCCATGTCCTGGATTTCCCGTATCGTTTATGCGCTTGTCGGTCTAAGCGGTCTTTATCTGCTTACGTTCTATTTATATCTGAGCGATAATCCGATTACGGAAAGAGATTAGACGGAGCCTTTCCCTTCAAACAAGCAACCGGCTGCAAACCCAAAAGGTTCACAGCCGGTTACATAATATCATTTCAAATGTTTTTTCTCCCTGCATGCTTCCGAGCTGCCGCAGGAGGAACAACCGCACCCGCAGCCGCCGTTTTTCCGTTTCCGGCGAAGGTAACGGATACTGGCGATACAGCCGAGAGCCACAAGACCGACAATAATAAAATCAATCATAGTGCTCCTTTACAGCTTTCGCAGCAGCCGCTTTGCCGCACAGGAAGCCTTGTTTAAGAAACGTACATCCTGACCGAAGCTGATTTCAATTACTTTAACGTCACTGTTGTCGCGTACAATTCCCTTGCCGAAATACTCATGATATACCATATCGCCGATACGCAGCCGGTCAATCTCCTCTTTCAATACTTCCTTTTCCTTTAAGTTTTCGGCAATCTCGCGCAGACGGGCTTCTTCTTCTCCGTTTTCCCCGTTGCGGTACTGCCGTATCATTTCTTCATTCATCAGCCGTGCGCGTTCCCTGTCTGCTAAAAGGCTTACTTCATCCTGCTTTTCTACCGGATGCCGTCTTTGCGCTTCTGCCGGTTCCTGTGCCGCCGTTTCACGCCGCTTCATCACCGGAATCGGAGTTCCGTCTGCTGACAGCGGTGCATTGGAAAGCGGTATATTCTTCAAATTATCAAGCTTTTCACTCGTTTCATTTTTCTTTGCGTCATCGCTCCGCTTCTTTAAGTACCAGAGCACTGCCAGAATGCCTGCTGCGATTACCACTACCGCCAAAAGAGCAATCAGCCCTCCGCCTCCGTTTTTCTCCGGTTCCGGCTGCGGCGCTACGGTCGGCGTTGCCGGTAACGGTGTCGGGGTCGGCGTTGCCGGCTTCGGCGTCGGGGTTAACGTCGGTATCGGAGTCGGCGTCGGCAACGGTGTAATCACGTCAATCGTAAGTTCTACATAACTGCTGTGTACATAACCTACAACGATTGCATCGCCTCTGCGGAAAGATACTTTATACCAGACCTGTCCGCTGCTTAAAGCCTGGTCAAGAATTGCCACCTCATCCTGTTTTTCCAAAAGTACGCCCTTACCGTCCAACTGCACCACCGGATTATCCTTTCCTGCAGCACTTCGCACATTCAACCCATCGGTATTCACTATACCGCGGTAGACATTGCTTTCCCCCCGCTCCACATGATATTCATAAACCGCCTCCGTCGCTGCGGACGCAGTTGTTCCGTTTGCCAATAAAAGACCGCCGCACAGTACTGCGTACAACATCCTTTTCATCTGCTTTGCCGCCGTTTTTCCCATATCACATTCTCCTTTCAAGGTAGTCTTTCTGATGTTCTTTTGCTTTATTCCTCTTTTCCGAGTACATAATGAATAAACTGTTGGGCGCTTCTGCCGGAAAGTCCGCCGCCGCGTAACTCCCAGATATTTGCCTGGGCAAGCAGCTCCTCTTCCTTTCCCGCAAGCTCCGGATACCTGGCGGCGATTCCTTTGACAATGCTCTCAAAGCCGCGCTTATCCGGTGCGGAATAGTTAATGGAAATACCGAACCGTGCCACGAGAGATAACTTTTCCTGCATCGTATCGGAACGGTGCAGCTCATCCTGCGACATATCAGAGCGGTCCGACCAGGTTTCCCGAATCAGATGCCTTCGATTTGAGGTTGCATAAATCAGTACATTCTCCGGCCGGATTTCCAGACCGCCCTCAATCACTGCCTTTAAATACTTATACTCTATTTCAAACTCTTCAAACGATAAATCGTCCATATAAATGATAAAGCGATAGTTGCGGTTTTTAATCTTCGAAATCAATGCGGAAAGCTGATGAAACTGGTGCTTGTAAATTTCAATCATCCGCAGTCCGTCATCATAGAACTCGTTTAAAATCGCCTTGATGCTTGTGGACTTACCGGTACCGCTGTCGCCGTACAGGAGCACATTATTGGCCTTTCTTCCTTCCACAAAGGCTTTCGTATTATCGACTAACGTCTTTTTCTGGGATTCGTAGCCGATAATATCCGTCAGCCGTACAATCTCCGTATTCGTAATCGGCTGCAGGGAAAAATCCTCTCCCTCTCCTACCAGACGGAACGCCTTATTTAAGCCGAACTGACCGACGCCGTACTTTTTATAAAAACCGGTCACGGCATCAAAGACATCGTCCTCATTTTTGGAAAGGCTCAGCGCATGCTGCAACTCTTTTACTTTGTCTGCCACGCTTTTATTGTAATAGTGTTCTTCCTTCGGAATGGAATGATACTTCGTAATCACCGAAAAGCAGTCTACGGAAAGTTCTTCTTCCAGCTGCGAAAAGTCATAAAAGAACAACTCTCTGAAGATTGCAAAATCTTTCTTTGCCAATACATTGACCGAACCTTCCGACGCCCCGTGCTTCTCACAAAGCAGGGAAAACGGCGTTTCCGCCATCGCCAAAAGATACGCAATATACGCCTGCCATAGATTCTCATCAAACCCGTAGGCCGTTGCCAGATCCAACAATCTGTGAATCTGCACATACAGCTCCGAAACCGTCTGTGCCTTATCTGCTTCCTTCTGCCGGTAAGCCCTGATACACCCGGCAACACCGTTTAAAATATCGGCTCCGGCAATGTCCTTATAAATAATCAGTCTTGCAATTCTGTCATACATCCTTTGTTCTTCCCTTTCCGACGCCCGATGCGCCTGTCAATTCCTACATATCCTTTGCGCATACCAGCCGAATCTTCTTTTGCCCGGCAAGCTGCTCCATTTCTTTTGAAAAGCCCTGCATGGAAAAGCAATACCATTCCGCCGGCGTTACGCCTGCGCTCTCCAACACCGCCGCATACTCTTTATAAGCTGCGGTTCCGGTGGGAGTTTCTTTGCAGTCACAAAAGGCTGCAAGATATGCTCCGTCCTCCGCTTTTGCCAGCACATCGATTCTGCCTGTTTTGCCGTACCATACGCCAAAGCTCTCATAGGTTCTTTCCAGCCGTTGATAACGGCTCATCAACTGCAGATACTCACCGCAGACGTTGCAAAACGCTTCTCCGACATAATCTGCCAGGAAAGGCGCAATCGCTTCTTTGTATACCCGTTCTCCTTCTCCTGCCGCAATTGCGGAAAGGTTCGGATAAATAAACCTGTACCAGAAGCAAAGATACGGCTCCCGGATACGGTAAAGCCCTTTCTGGACACTTTGGTATTCCTTTGTGGCAAAGGAATACAGCTTCTCGGTAATATCAAGCTGCGTCAGATTTTTCAGATATACGCTGATTTTGGCGCGGGAAAACCCCGTCTGCTCATAAATATCATTCAGCTTATACTTTCCCTGTGCAAGCGCCGCCAGTATCGTATTATAAGCGGACAGTTCCCGCAGTTCCTGCTTTAAATAGCGCTCCGCCTCCGAAAACAACGGCGCATTCTCCGTCAGAAACAGCCGTTTTACATTTTCCTCAAAACTTTTTTCTTCCTGCCAAAGTCCAAGATACGCCGGAATACCGCCCAAAACCGCGCCGGTATAAATATTTTCCCGGACCGTGCAGCTCTTGTGATATCCCGCAAGTTCCATAAACGAAAACTCTTTGAGTTTAATAAAACCGTTCAAAAGCCTTGCTGCCGTTCCCAGAACGCCTGCCATCTCGTTTTCCACCCAGCTTACCGACGAAGAAAGAAACAAAACAAGCAGGGTGCCGTCCTTTAAATGCTCCGAATAAAAGCGGACGAAAGCAGTCAGAAACTCTGTCGTATCCTCGAAAAGATTACGAAATTCATCAAACACCAGCACCAGCTTTTTTCCGGCTGCACGCTGTTGATACAACGCTGTAAGGGCCTCGTAAAAGTCTTTTGCCGACTCCGCTTCCCGCCATTCGCGCTTCATACAAAGAAGCTGTTCCTTCTTTGTCACACGCCTTGCGGCATAATAAACCGAATTTTTCCCCTGCACAAACCGGCGCACCAGTGTTGTCTTTCCGATACCGCTTCTTCCGTAAAGAACAATGCTGCCGCTTCGTTCTAAGGCATAAAGCCCCTCCAATCGTTCAAGTTCCTGCGTACGTCCTATAAACATAATCCTTCTCCGCGCTTTGTCCTACATTCTGTCCGGTGCCGAAAAACCAAGTAAATCAATACAGATTTCCAACAAACGCAATACTAACGTAATCAGGGAAATCCATTCGCCCTGCTTTACCGCATCCGGCTCCGCAATAATTTTGTTGTTATGATAGAAACTGTTAAACGCATCCGCAAGCTCATAAATATACTGGCAGATTTTGTGCGGCGCCGTTTCCTCATAAGCATGCTCTATGATATCGTTAAACCGCGCCGTCAAAAGCATTAACGCAATCTCATCCGCCCCATACTCCCTGATACTGGAATTAATGGCAACCGCTTTCTTCTCCGGGTCGTTTCCGTAATACTTTGCAAGAATCGACTTAATGCGCACCATCGTATAAAGGATATACGGTCCCGTATTTCCCTCAAAGGAAGCGAACCGCTCCAAATCAAAAATGTAATCCTTCGTTGCCTGATTCGACAAATCGCCGTATTTAATTGCCGCAAGACCTACTGTCTTTGCAATCTGCCTTGCCTCGTCCTCCGGCATCTCCCGGTTTTCACAGACCTTCTTGAATACTTCTTCGTTTGTGTCCGCAATCAGCTGCTCCAGACGCATCACACCGCCGTCCCTTGTTTTAAACGGTTTCCCGTCCTTTCCGTTCATTGTACCGAAGCCAAGGAACAGTAACTCCGTTTCCGGATCCACAAAGCCTGCTTTTCTGGCAACACGGAATACCTGTGTAAAGTGCATTTCCTGACGCTTATCCGCCAGATAGATATAACGATCCGGTGCATACAGCTTTTCACGCTCCAGAATCGTTGCAAGGTCCGAGGTTGCATACAGCGCGGCGCCGTCAGACTTTCTGAGAATACACGGCGGAATTTCCTTCGTGTCGCTCTCCTCCTGTACATCCACCACCATTGCGCCCTGACTTTCATGAGCAAGCCCCCGCGCAATCAAATCGTCCACCATGTCCGGGATATACGGCTGTACGTCGCTTTCGCCCTTCCAAAGATCAAACGTCACGTTCAGATTCTCATAATTTCTTTTCAGATCCGGCACAGACACATTCATAATGTGACGCCACAATGCGCAATAAGCACGATTTCCCTGTTGGAACTGCAACGTGGTACGCTGGGCGCGCTCCTTAAACTCCTCATTCTGCTTAGAAAGAGCAGATGCCTCCGGGTAAATCTCCTCCAACTCCGCCAAAGTAAACGGAGGCTCCTTCGGATATTCACCGGTAAAATTCTCGTCAAAATACGGAAGCTGTGGCGCTCTCTCCCGAAGTCCCTCGATTACAAGTCCCATTTGAAGTCCCAAATCACCCAGATGCACATCGCCGATCACCTTGTGTCCCGCAAAACGGCAGATACGCTTGATGCTCTCGCCGATGACCGCCGAACGCAGATGTCCGATATGGAGCGGCTTCGCCACATTCGGTCCGCCGTAATCCACAATAATCGTAAGCGGCTGCTTCGCTTTCTCAAAGCCGCAATCCTCCTGCTCCGACATTTCCTGCAAATAGGCCGCAAGAAATTCCTCGTTCACCTTCATATTGATAAAGCCGGGCATTACGGCGTTTACTTCGGCAATCGTATCGCTTTCGGAAAGCCGCTCCGCTACCGCCTTTGCAATCTCAATCGGTGCAACCTTATACTGCTTTGCCGCAGCCATTGCGCCGTTACACTGATACTGGCACAAATCCGGCCGGTTCGATAATGCAACCATCCCGAACTTCTCTTCATATCCGCATGCCAGAAACGCCTCCTTTACGTCTTCGGCAATCACATCAATCAGCTTTTTCATAACAAATCCTTTCCGTCACGGGTAAAAATTATATTTTGGTTTAATCTACTATTTAGCATAACACACTCTGAAAAAAAGTACAAGAGTTTGCGATAAAATCGAAACTACTTTCCGATGGGAAAAATTCCCCACAAAACAAGAAAAGACACCGAAAACGATTTCAATGTCTTTTCCGTTTTAGCTATCCTTTTTTCTTCTCCCGCCTAATCCTCCGGCATAATAATTGCCGCAATAATATAGGCAAGGACTCCGGTACCGGCTGCAAAAACCAGCAACACCCATATCAGCCGGACAAAGGTCGGGTCAAGATTCAGGTAATCTGCAAGTCCGCCGCATACGCCGCAAATCTTTCTGTCTGTTTTGGATTTCTTTAATCTCTTATTCTGAATACTCATACTCTCTCTTCCTTTCTTTTCTTCTTATCGAAATCGAACATCCACTTCACCGACGCCGCATTTTATATCCATTCGGTTCTCCGCCGAAGCTGTTCCGTACTCTCGTTTCCCACTCCCGTTAATCGAATTATCTCCAAACCGTAAGCTTCCCAGTCCGCAATCAAGGCTGCCGCGGTATGCATCCTCCTGCCCTGTCAAAGTAAGTACCACCGAACCGACGCCGCAATCAACCGTACTGTCACCGGAAACCTCCCCGATGAGCTTCAACTCTCCGACACCGCAGTCCAAATCCGCATTTACAAGGTTTACCTCATCTGCCTTCAAGCTTCCCGCACCGACGGAAATCTTTGCGGACTTACTTCCCAAAAGATACTCCGCACTCATCTCTCCGGCTCCCACCGTAAGCGTTAAATCCTCCGCACAAATCTTCTCCGCCCGAATCTGTGCCGCGCCGAACTCCATCGTAACGCTTTGAAATACCCTATTCTTCGGAAGCGTCAAAGAAATCTTTGCTTCGTCTTCGTTTCCGAACCGGATTCCGAACAGCTTCATCCCCCACTTATTTTTGTGAGAACATTTTATTCTTAAGGTATCGTTCTCTAATTTACCGGAAATATCCTCCGCCCGAATTCCTTCGTAGGCAAGCACAACCTCGTCCGTTTCTCCCTCCTTGATTTCTATCCGGCATGCCCCTGCTTCAAACACAAGCTTTTCAATCTTTTCGGTGTAAATCTCCATTCCTGATACCCCCTCCTTTTCCTTTGTGCTTTGCTTTACAAAAATCAAAGCCACACAGACCAGAATCATGACTACTGCCGCCGCAATAAAAATACCCTGTCGAAAACTTCTCATTCCATCTCTCCTCCTGTTCTCCGGGTAGGAAAACCTTATTTGAAGAACCTCTCTTTTCTTCTGCACCTATTGTATTCTCTTTTTTTTGCGAATGCAATAGACTTAATGGTATTTTAATCAAATTCCAATGTTTATAGGGGCTGTCGCAAGCGCGCGAGTGCGCATCCTTAGCGGAGCGCTTTTTTTGTCGAATAGGACGCAATTTCCTATTCGATAAAAAAGGTGCCATCCACGGCTTGCACGCGCCGAATGACACCTTTTCCGGTTTAAGATTGTTCTTCACTCATACCCTGTTTAAATTGCAATTCTGCCTTACTGTTCAAACAGCAAATCGCCGTAGCTCGGTACCGGCCATGCGTTCTTTGCCACTAACATTTCCAGCTTATCAATCGGCGCACGTAACGCCTCCATTACCGGAACGACTTCCTTTCGGAAATACAAACTCTGCTCCTGGCCCTGCGCCTTTGTCGCAGCTGTTTCTACGCAAATTTCCAGTGCCTTCTGCGCTTTCCTTGCCTCAACCAGCAGCTCCGAAATTTCCTGCAGCATGGAGGTCTGTACCGACACATCCGCCGCCGGACAGGCCGTACGGATTGCATTGATAGAATCGGCAAGCTCCGTTGTGTACTGGATGACTGCCGGAATGTACTGCTTTGCCGACATATCAATCATCGTTCTTGCCTCGATGTTAATTGCCTTGGAATAAATCTCATAATTGATTTCCGCACGGGAATGCAGCTCCGCAGCGGACAATACCTTATGCTTTTCAAACAGGGCAATGGTCTGTTCACTTACAAGCGCCGGAATTGCCTCCACCATAGAACCGACATTCGGAAGTCCTCTCCGTTTTGCTTCCTCTACCCATTCCCTGGAATAACCGTTGCCGCTGAATACAATCCGTTCATGCTCCCTTACGGTACGTGCAATCAGCTCCTTTACAGCGGAATCAAAATCCTCCGCCTGCTCCAGTTCATCCGCGAACTGGCAGAGCGCTTCCGAAACGATGGTATTTAAGACCGAATTGACATCCGCAATCGACATGGAAGAACCGACGGTACGGAATTCAAACTTATTTCCGGTAAATGCAAACGGCGAAGTACGGTTGCGGTCGGTTGCATCCTTTTTTAACTCCGGCAAAGTATGTACGCCGGTGTTTAACTTACCGCCCTGCTTGGACTCGGTTGCCACGCCGTTTTCCTTAATCTGCGCCAGAATATCCTCTAACTGCTCTCCTAAAAATACCGAGATAATGGCAGGCGGTGCTTCGTTTCCGCCCAGTCTGTGGTCATTTCCCGGACAGGATGCCGAGCAGAGCAAAAGCTCCGCGTTTTCATCCACCGCCTTTAAAATGGCGGAAAGGAACAGAAGAAACTGTATATTCTCATGCGGCTTTTTGCTCGGACTGAGCAGATTCATTCCGGTGTCCGTCACCATCGACCAGTTATTGTGCTTCCCGGAACCGTTCACACCCGCAAACGGCTTTTCATGAAGCAGGCACTCCATGCCGTGACGCTTTGCAACCTTTTTCATGCACTCCATAATCAACTGGTTATGGTCGGTTGCAATATTCGCACTATCAAAAATCGGCGCCAGCTCATGCTGTGCCGGTGCGGCCTCGTTATGCTGGGTCTTTGCCATAATCCCGAGCTTCCAAAGCTCGATGTTTAACTCTTTCATGTAGGAGGCGACCTTTTCCTTCAGCGTACCGAAGTAATGGTCATCCATCTCCTGTCCCTTCGGCGGCATCGCACCGAACAAAGTGCGTCCGGTAAAGATCAGGTCTTTTCTCTTTAAATACTTTTCACGGTCTACCAAAAAATACTCCTGCTCCGGACCGACCGAACAGGATACGCTGCTTACCTCCTCGTGACCGAACAGCTTCAGAATACGAAGCGCCTGTACATTCAGTGCTTCCATAGAACGCAGAAGCGGGGTTTTCTTATCCAGCGCCTCCCCTGTATAGGAACAGAACGCGGTCGGAATGCAAAGCGTAACCCCTGCCGCATCCTCGCGCACAAATGCCGGCGACGTACAGTCCCATGCGGTGTAGCCCCGCGCCTCAAACGTGGCACGCAGTCCGCCGGACGGAAAACTGGAAGCGTCCGGTTCGCCCTTAATAAGCTCTTTGCCGGAAAACTCCATAATCACCCTGCCGCCCGGAGCCGGTGTAATAAACGCGTCGTGCTTCTCCGCGGTGATACCTGTCATCGGCTGGAACCAATGGGAATAATGCGTTGCGCCTTTTTCAATTGCCCAGTCCTTCATGGCGTTTGCAACTACCTCCGCCACCTGCGCGTCCAGTTCTTCACCGTTTTCAATGGTTTTCTTCAACGCCGCAAATGTCTTTTTCGGAAGGCGCTCCGCCATAACGGTTTCATTAAACACATCAATTCCGAAAATCTCTGTTACCTTATCTGACATACCGATACTTCTCCCTCGTCTTGTTATTTTACCTTACTGCTTTTTCAGCATAACATCCAGCTGGTTGAACGGAATACTGATTCCCGCCTTATCAAATACTTCCTTCATCTGCTCGCTTGCTTCCCATTTTGCCGCCCAGTAATTCTCCGCATTAACCCAGAAACGTAATCCAAGGTTAATCGCACTGTCACCGTAAGTATCTACATAGACCTGAATCGGATGTTCCTCATCCTCAAAGGAATACTCAAGGTCGGATGCAATTTCAAACAGCAGGGTCTTTACCAGCTTAATATCGCTCTCATAGGCAACCGAAGCGACCAAATCCACACGGCGGATTGGCTCCTGCGTTACGTTCACGATATTACTGTTCGAAAGCACGCCGTTCGGAAGCACAACCACACGGTTATCTCCCGTCCGCAGCTTCGTGTAAAAAATATCCACTCCGGTCACAACACCCTCTAAGCCGTTTGCTACAATATAATCTCCGACCCTAAACGGCTTTAAGAGCAGAATCAGCACGCCGCCGGCGAAATTGGCCAGGCTCCCCTGAAGGGCAAGACCGATGGTAAGACCGGCAGAGCCGACAAGTGCAATGACCGAGCTGGTTTCAATGCCGACCGTTCCTGCAATAATTACAATTAACACTCCGTACAAAAGGATCCGGATCAATGACATCAAAAAGCTCTGTACGCCTTCATCCGCGTTTGCACGCTCCAGGGCGCGCTTTGTAATCTTCAACGAGAGCTTAATGATTTTCTTTCCGATAATCCAAATCAGAATTACGAAAATCAACAGCTTTCCAAGTTCAAACAACTTCGGCCATGCCGCCGTCCAAAATGCGTCTAACTTGCTGACGCCCTCCGCAACCGCCTCCGTAGCCGAGGTGCCCGCCTCTAAAAAACTCCAGTTCATCCTTTGTTCCTCCTGATTTTACTTTTCCTCTTTTTTTGCAGCCATTTCTGTCTTCGGCTTTCTGCCGCGCTTTGCCGGTGCTTGCTTTTCCGTTTTCTTCGCAGACTTCTTCGGTTCCTCCGCCTCACAGGAGAAAATAAGAACCGAAAGCCCCGGAATCGTAATCTCAATAGAGTTATCACGGTTGTTCCAGTTCACCGGCTTGGAACGCTTCACCCGCGGATTTCCGCTGCCGTCGCCGCCGAATTCCGCCCTGTTGCTGTTAAAAATCTCTTTAAACTTTCCGGCAAACGGCACGCCCACTCTGTACCCCGTCTGCGTAACCGGAATAAAATTGCAAACGACAAGGAGCTGTTCTTTGCTCTGCTTGGAACGTCTTAAGAACGTAATAATACTGCGTTCGGCGTCCATACAGTCAATCCATTCAAACCCTTCCTCCGCATAGTCCGCTTCATACAGTGCCGGATGCGATGTGTAAAAATGATTCAACACTTTATAATATGCCTGCATTCTCCGATGGGAATCATACTCCTCGGTCAATTCCCACTCTAAGCTCTTTGCCTCGCTCCATTCGGAAAACTGGGCAAAATCCTGGCCCATAAATAAAAGCTTCTTGCCCGGGTGCGTCATCATATACGCATACGCAGCACGCAGGTTCGCAAACTTCTGCTCGTAGCTGCCCGGCATCTTGTTAATCATGGAGCATTTTCCGTGTACCACCTCGTCATGGGAAAGTACCAGCATAAAGTTCTCGCTGTGGGCGTACATAATACTGAACGTAAGCGCCCCCTGATTTCCCTTGCGGTAAATCGGGTCCGTCTTCATATAATTTGTAAAATCATTCATCCAGCCCATATCCCATTTATAATCAAAACCAAGACCGCCGTTTTCCACATTGCCCGTCACCATCGGCCACGCCGTGGATTCTTCGGCAATCATCACAACGCCCGGATTCCTTTTTTTCATAATGGAATTCATATGCCGGAACAATTCAATCGCATCCAGGTTTTCTTTGCCGCCGTACCGGTTTGCGACCCATTCGCCGTCCTTTTTTCCGTAATCCAGATAGAGCATGGAGGCAACCGCGTCAATGCGGATTCCGTCCGCATGAAACTCCTCTGCCCAGTACAGGGCATTCGCAATGAGGAAATTCGATACCTGCGGCCTGCCGTAATTAAAAATCAAGGTTCCCCAGTGCGGGTGGCTTCCCTGTCTAGGGTCTTTGTGTTCATAAAGACAAGTCCCGTCAAACGCCGCAAGCCCGAACGTATCTCTCGGGAAATGCGCCGGAACCCAGTCCAAAATCACTCCGATGTTATTCTCATGCATATAATTCATAAAGAACTTAAAGTCCTCCGGCGTACCGTAACGTGCCGTCGGCGCATAATACCCGGTCACCTGATAGCCCCAGGAACCGTCAAAGGGATGCTCCATCACCGGAAGCAGCTCAATATGGGTATACCCCATTTTCTTTAAATAATCGGCTATCATCACCGCAAGCTCGCGATAATTATAAAAGCTTCCGTCCTCTTCCTCCGGCTTCTGAAAGGAGCCCAAATGCAACTCATATACCGACATCGGCTTTTCTTTGCTTTCTTCTGTCCGGCAACGGTTTCTCCATGCCTCATCCTTCCATACAAAGGAGGAGGAATCAAACACAACCGATGCCGTATTCGGGCGTTTTTCCGCCGCAAACGCATACGGGTCTGCCTTTAGCATCGTAAGACCGCCCTTTACCTTCAGCTCGTATTTATACACATCGCCCTGCTTTACACCCGGCACAAACAGTTCAAAAATACCGTATTTCTCATGGCGGTGCATCGGAAATCTTCTGCCGTCCCAGAAATTAAAATCTCCCACGACGCTGACTCTCACCGCGTTCGGCGCCCAGACTGCGAAACGCACGCCCTCTACCCCGTCAATCGTCATCGGATGAGCGCCCAACATCCGGTATGCGGTATAATGAATTCCCTTGGAAAACAGTTCCATTTCCTTTTCGGAAAGGGTCGGCGCAAAGCGATAGGTATCCTCGGTCACTACCTCGCTTTCTTCATAGACAACCCGGTAACGGTACGCATCAAGCTTCTTTTTGGTAAAGTATGCCGCATAAAAGCCCGCTTCATCTACACACTCCATCGGAGTTTCGGTTTTTCCGCAAACCACGCTCACGGCCCGGGCATCCGGAAAATAGGCCTGCACCAAAGTTCCGTTCCCCTGCTTATGCGCCCCCAGAAAATCATAGGGCTTATCCTCCTCCGCGTAAACAACTCCCTCAATTCTGCCCCATTGCATCATATCATACAATTTTTTCTCCATAAAACCCTCCTGTTTTTACTCATTATACCAGCGGTCAACTCCGGACTCCTCGTCACCCTCCTCATCCTTCGGCATATACTTCTTAAATACTCTCTCAATCGGGAAGGACGCAACAAGCGTATATAGTCCCGGCATGAACAAAATCACCGGTGGCGCATAGGAAAAGGAAAAGAGCATTATCACCGCAGTCGCCACAAAAAGCACCAGAAGCAGTAACGTCGATGCAATATGGCGTATCGACAAATAAAACGCCCACTTGAACAAATGCAGTAATGTAACCGTAAACCGCGACAAAAGCGGAAAGATATACAAAAGCGTAAACAAAACAAATATCGCCTGTACCGCAAATACGCCGTACATAACGCCGCCGAACTTAGAGCCCTCTTTTGACAGCGCAATCGCATAATTGATATCAAAATACATAAGAACGGCAATCACCACATAAATCAGGGTTGCAACCGCACCCTGCTTAAAATTCAGTTTAAACGAACGGAAAAACTCTCTGAACACATAGCTCCGTTCCCTGCGGATTACCTTTACAACCGCATAATAAAACGCCGTACTGGCAGGGCCGATGGTAATAATCGGAACGCAGCAAATCAGCCATATTACACCTAACATAAATAAATCAAACAGCTTGCCCATTGCCGAAAAAAACTTGTTGTCTGTGTTAAAAAAACTACTCATAATCCTATCCTTCCTTATGTTCTCCACAGCAACCGCGTTCCCCTAAGCACACTCTGTCCTGTGACTTATTTTGCGCCGCAGCATGCTGTTTCTCTGCTCCGGCCGAACCGCAAAGCTCTTGCTTTCCGGCTTGCGTGCGCGTTCACATTCCGCAATTCCACTCCCGAATGCAGACATCCGTCGTACCCTGCGTTCATGCTCACTTGCCTTTGCGTCTATTCTACCACACTTTATTGGAACTGTGAAGCATAAAGTTTATAATAAAACCCTTGTCTTTTCATCAATTCCGTGTGAGTGCCGCTTTCCTCGACTTTTCCGTTATTTACGACAATAATATTGTCCGCGTTCTGAATCGTCGAAAGCCGGTGTGCAATCACAAAACAGGTCTTTCCTTCCATCAGTTTTAACATTGCCTCCCGGATTCTTATTTCGGTTCTGGTATCAACATTGGAGGTGGCTTCATCCAGAATCAGCATCTTTGCCTCGGAAAGCATCGCCCGCGCAATCGTCAAAAGCTGCTTCTGCCCCTTTGATAAGTTCACACCGTCCTCGGTAATTACCGTATCATACCCCTGCGGCAGGCGTTTCACAAACTCATGCACTCCCGCCGCTTTTGCTGCGGCAATGACTTCCTCGCGCCCGGCGCCCTCTCTTCCGTATGCAATATTTTCATGTACCGTCCCCTCAAACACCCATGTTTCCTGCAATACCATCGCATAAGACGCCCGCAGGCTCTTGCGCGTAATCTCGCGGTTTTCATAACCGTCCACACGGATTTCACCGCTCTGCGGGTCATAAAAACGCATCAAAAGGTTGATAATCGTGGTTTTGCCCGCACCGGTCGGTCCTACAATCGCCACTAACTGCCCGGCCTTCGCCTGCATGGACCAGTCACGGATTACCGGCTTTTCGGGAACATAGGAGAAATTAACTTTCTCCATCGTAACATTTCCCTTCACATTCTCCAACACTGACGCGCCGTAAACATCTTCCGCTTCCGCAGGTTCTTCCAATACACGGAAAACGCGTTCCGCAGCGGAAAGCGCCGACTGGATTTCACTGATTACATTCGCTAACTCGTTAATCGGTCCCGAAAACTTTCTCGAATACAGCACAAACGAAGAAATATCACCTAAGGTCAGCTGCTTTAACAGATACAAAACGGCCCCCGCAACCGTCACTACCGTCAGGGAACAGTTATTAATGAAATTCACCGTCGGTCCGATCATACTGCCGTAATACTCCGCGTCATAATAGGCACTGACCGCTTCTTCATTCTTTGCGTCAAACCGCTCCGTCATTACCTTTTCTCTCGCATACGCCTGAATCGTCTTCTGACCGGTAATCAGTTCCTCCACCATACCGTTTAATTCCCCCGCCTTTGCCGAACGTTTCCGGAACATCGGTCTTGTCTTTTTAGCCATATATCTTGTATAAAATACCGAAAGCGGAATCATTAGAAACACGACAATCACTAACTTCGGTGAAATCACAAGCATCATAACAAAAGAGCCGACCACCGTAACCACACCCGCGACAACCTGTACAAAATCATTGGATACCGAAGCGGCAATGACATCAATGTCATAGGACACACGGCTGATAATATCTCCTGCCTGGTTCCGGTCAAAGTAGCCCACCGGCAGGGATAGCAGTCGGTCAAACACCTCCTGCCGCATCCGTCCCGCGAGCCGCTGTGCAATATGTAACATCAAAAGCGACAGCGCGTAGGACAAGCCTGCGGAAACCGCGTAAAACAGCACCATAAGCCCCGCATAATACCATACGGCGGCAAAGTCCACGGCGCCCTTTCCCTTTGCAATCGCATCCACCGCTTTTCCGGAAAGCATGGGACCTGCCAGTGCCAGAAGGTTACCGGAAAGTGCAAGAAGCAATGCCAGAAGAAGGTAATATTTATAATTTGCCATATATCGTAACAATCGTTTCATTTTCACCCTCCGCTTACTCTACATCGCCCATTTGAAGCTCCGCAATTTCCCGGTATACCGCACACGTTTGCATCAGCTCCTCGTGGGTTCCGTAACCGATTCCTTCGCCTTCCTCCAGCACCAGAATGTTCGTCATCTGCATGACGGAAGAGGCTCTCTGCGCCACTAAAACCGTAGTCGTATCGGCGTACCGCTCTCTGATATTCTTTCGGATGTCCGCGTCAGTACGATAATCCAACGCCGAAGACGCGTCATCTAACAGCAAAATTTCCGGTGTTCCGGCAAGCGCTCTCGCCACCAGAAGACGCTGCCGCTGTCCGCCGGAAAAATCCGCCCCCTTAATTGCCGCCTTATGTAAAAAGCCTTCTTCTTTTCCCTTGATAAATCCTGCCGCCAGCGCGTATTCCGCTGCAGCCGCAACCTCATCGTCGCTTAGTTGTCTGCCAAAGGATATATTTTCTTTCAGCGTATCCGCAAACACCACATCGTTTTGGAATACCACGCCGAAACGGCTCCGCAGCTCTGCAAGCGGTATCTCGCGGATATCCTTTCCGTCAAGGAAAATCTGCCCCTCCGTTACATCATAAAAGCGCATCATCAGATTTAACAACGTTGTTTTTCCGCTCCCCGTAGCCCCGATAATACCAAGGCTTTCCCCGTGATACAGCGAAAAGGAAATATTCCGGATACAGTATTTCTCCGTTTCCCCGACAGCCGCACTGTACCCGAAGGAAACGTTGCGAAACTCAATATGCGGTACAGCCGCCGGAGTTTTTTCCGGTTTGTGAAAAACACCATCCCGCACCGACGCGGCAGGGGCTTCTCCGGGAACCGTCAAAAGCTCCTCCGGCGCGTTCAGCACTTCTTCGATACGCCCCGCGGAAGCGGTTGCTTTGGAAGCCACCATAAAAATACGGTTAATCATAATCACCGCATTCAATATCATCGTAAAATAGGATAAAAACGCCACAATTTTCCCAGGCTCGCTTGCGCCGGAATTTACCCGGTACGCTCCTACCACCACAACAAGCGTCAACCCGATATTAAGAAGAAGGCTCATGAGCGGTCCGGAGAGTGACATAACCCGCCCCGCGCCAAGCTCCCGTTCCACCATGTCACGGTTTGCCGCCGCAAAACGTTCCTTCTCATATCCGGTTTTCGACAAGGCCTTAATCACCCGGATACCGGAGATATTTTCCCGCATAATCCGCACCATGGAATCCATGGCAGCCTGTACCTTTTTATAAAGCGGAATTCCCTTTCCGGAAATATAGAAAATCAATGCGCCCAGAATCGGCAGCAGAACAACCAGAACCAATGTTAAGACCGGCTCCATCGTCAGCGTTATGATAATCCCTCCGACCAGAATCATCGGCGCGCGCACACCGAGCCGCTGCATCATTCCCACCATTTGATGGATATTGTAAGTATCCGAAGTCATTCGTGAAACCAGCGAAGGAATATGCAGGCTGTCCGTCTGGCTCCCCGAAAGCGCCATTGTTTTTACAAACAAATCATGACGCACTCCGCGGGTCACATCCCGCGCCACCAGGGATGCCTTCCGGTTTGCCCATATATTACAATACCGTGCCGTGAAGGCAAGAAACAGCATAAAGCCGCCCCAGTATAATACCGGTCTGATTTCCCCGAGAGGTACTACTTCATCCAGAATGTAGGATAATACCCAGGGCAGACCAAGGTCTGCAAAGGTCCCGACAATCTTAATCAGAAAACCGCACAACATTCGCCATGCGTACGGTTTACAATATCTGACAATCAGTTTCATAAAAACTCTCCTGCAACATTATTCCCCACGGAATGTTATTGTCCCTTTCTCTGCGTCCATTGCATCTACAATCGCCAACGACTCCAAAGGAATCCCCATCTTACGAATCTTCTCGCCACCGTCCTGAAAGCCCTTCTCAATAACAATGCCGATTCCCTCCGTCTTTGCACCTGCGCTCTCTACAATCTCCAAGAGACCCAGCAGGGCACAGCCGTTTGCAAGGAAATCATCAATAATAAGCACCCTGTCTTCGGCAGTTAAAAACCGTTTGGAAACAATAACGTCATATACCTTCTTATGGGTAAAGGACTCAATCTTCGAGGAATACACCTCGCCGTCGATATTGATGCTCTGCGCCTTCTTTGCAAACACCACCGGCACACCGAAATACTGCGCCGCCACGCAGGCGATTCCGATACCGGACGCCTCAATCGTCAGAATCTTTGTAATACTCTTGTCCGCAAAACGGCGTTTAAACTCTTTACCGATTTCATTGAACAGCTCAATATCCATCTGATGATTTAAAAAGCTGTCTACCTTTAACACATTTCCCGCCTTTACGGTTCCGTCCCTGCGGATTCTGTCTTTCAATAACTGCATAACACTCGCCCTCGTCCTTCGCATAATTTATTTTCTGTTTTTCTCCCTGCGGGAAACACAAATCCGGTTTCCCCACAGATAACACAGCCAGTACAGTATTCTTACAAAAAAATGAACCAACGGTAAAATCACATAGCGGTACATATCCGTTTTCGCCAGAACCGTGTACTCATACCCGTATGTGATATTCATCCTTCGCAAAGAAAGGTCTAACGCGCATCCGCCCTCGGCAGCCGGCAGATTACACAAAACATAAACCTCCTGCAGAACATACCAAAGCCCCAATAATGCCGCGGAAAACACGGCGGCAAATAAAAGCGCCCTATACGCTTTTATCTTTTCAAATTCACACCTCATTGTACCGATATAGCCTGCCAGTAAAAACAATCCCGGAAAAATAATGAACTCCAAAACCTCCCACCAGCTCGTTTCTTCATTGTACCCGTCTCCCCGTAAAGACAGCCGTATCACATGAAACACTACCGCAATCATCGAAATCACGAGATAAGAAAGCACTGCCCAACCGGCGCGCTTTCCGACGTTTTTCCATCCGGTTCCCATTCCGACCTCCAAAAATAAACTAATAAAGCAATAAAGGGATACCGTCCTGCGATATCCCCTTACTCTCAATTCGTTATTACAATATAACTTATTCCGTATAAAAATCAAAACACAATTTATATATGAGAAAAAGGTACACTGAAAAACTTACTTGAATTATAACTTGGTTACATTCGTAGCCTGCGGTCCCTTAGCGCCCTGCACGATATCGAACTCAACTGCCTGGCCTTCCTCTAAGGACTTGAAGCCTTCCATGTTCAGGCCGGTGTAGTGTACGAATACATCGTTACCCTGCTCATCGCTGATGAAACCAAAACCCTTCTGGTTGTTAAACCACTTAACAGTACCTTTGTTCATAGATGTTCCCTCCGAAAAAAATAATAGCGGTACTTATATATACCGTTATTATCATAACATTCTTTTCCTTTTGTGTCAAATGTTTTTCTTAAATATTTTTAGGGAAACGCTGATTACAGCCTGAGTCCTCTTTTCAATTCGTCATGAAACAGCAGATACCACAAAAATACCGGAACCATAAACAGGACTGCCGCCGGAAGCAGCACTTCTGCCCGATACCGCTCCGTTTCACTAAACAGCAGGGACAAATTCCGCCACTTATCTTCATTCAGGTACAAAAGCGGCTGTTCCACCAAATTCCAGGTTTCCGCAAAAATGAGCAGCGCTACCGCAAAGATACAAACCCTGATCTGCGGCACAATACAATGCCAGATAATCTTAAGGCAGGAATTGGTTTCCAGCCGGGCCGCTTCCACCATCTCCGCATCACACTCCCGCATATACTGATGGAGTATCACCACGCCGAGCGGCGAAAACAGTAGCGGAAGAATAATCGCATAAGGCGTATTTAACAGCTTCAAATCTCTGAGCCCGATATAATTCGGAAGCAGCATTACCTGTAACGGCATCATCATCAGAACAATGTAGAGTACATAAAGCACCCTTTTCCCCGGAAACTTTGCAAACTTAAAGGCATATGCCGCCGGAACGGAAATCAGTATCGTTCCTATCGTAATACTGACTGCATATAACACGGAATTCCAGAACATCCGGTAAAACGGAAAGCAATCGAAAAACAGCTCTCGGTACCCGTCCAGAGTAACCTGCCGCTCCACCAAAAGCGAGCCGAGCACGGTAAGTACGACCGGTATCAGAAAAACGATTCCCGCAAGGAGAAGCAGTACAAACAACACTTTGGAAAATACACGCTTTTTCCTCAAGACTGAAACCTCCTTTGCACTAAAAGTCCCACGGCAACAATCAGTAACACCAGCAGGGAAGTTAAAACAGAGCCCGCCGCTAACGCCTGATAGTCAAACTTCTGAAAATGGTTATTCATATAATATTGCAACGTATAGCTGTGCTCCGGCGGATACTTGCTTCCGTAAAACAAAAAACTCTCCTTAAATATCTTAAAGGTATTCACGATTGCTAACAGCAGCGTAAAAAAGATGGCCGGGGTAATTAACGGTATACTGATTTGCAGATGAAGCCTGACGGGACGCGCGCCGTCCAGACTTGCCGCCTCATAGACAGCGTTATCGACGGTCGTCAGCGCCGACGTCAGCAAAATGACGCAAAGCCCTAAATTCTTCCATACAAACAGCGCATAAATCGGCAGTGCCGTAACGGAACCCGCAAAAAACTCCTGCCACACAATGACAACCGCCGCCGTAGGCACTAGCATCGGGAAAATAAAGAAATCCCGCAAAAAGGAATACCTTCTCATGGAAAACGACAGCAGAAAAGAAAGCACAAGCGAAAGAAACAGCAGCACCGGAACCCCGATTCCGATCAGCAAAAGACTGTTTTTCATTGCCAGCCGGAAATAGGGATTCTCGATTACCTCCTGATAATTCCGAAGCCCGACAAACTTTTTCTGAAACTGATTATTAATCAGGGAGTAATACAAAATCCGAACATACGGTAGCAGAAAAAAGAGCGCTATCCCCAAAAAGCTGGGCAACAGGCAAAGCGTACAGCGCAGATTCCACTTAGTCCCATGACTTAATTTCTTCTTCATTTTCCACAAAAACCTCCCTTCCTTCCTCCAGTTCTTCAAATCCTTCCACAATCAATGCCGTAAACCCGGATATTCCGTCCAATACCCCGTAATATCCGCCCTGTTCTTCTGCGGCTACCGTCGCCTCCAGCCCTTTTGCCACATAACGGATTTCCCCGTTCTTTTCCTCTTCCGACACATAATACAGGGGCTTCCCGTACAGTTCCTCCGGCAGTGCCGGGAGATAGACTCTCCCCTCCTCTACCGTAAACGTCTTTTGTTCCAAATACCCGATTCGGACATGCGGCAGGGCCGCCGTATGTAATTTTCTTGCAAACACCGCCAAAAGCAGCATGATAAGATAAAACAATCCGCTGACGACTAAGATTATCGTTTTTTTCCGCATATCACGCCTCCGCCATTCTTCTTGAAATCAACCATTTCCTTCATTCAAGGCAATCGCTTGTAAAGTTCCGAGGGGCAAAAAGCGGCTTCCGATTACGGAAAGTTTCATGAGAGAAAGAGTCCCTTCTCTGGTTTTGGATATAAGCCTTTCTAATTGCTCCGGTAAAGTTGCGAAATACTCCCGCAACCGA
>CAZSQM010000021.1:0-56694 GCA_964609025.1 uncultured Lachnospiraceae bacterium
TAGCGGCAACCTGTACAAGTGCGAAGAAGTGCAGCACCTGTGGAGCAACAGAGGGTTCTGCATTAGGACATAAATATGATTCTGATACCGATTTAAATTGTAATGTATGTAATTATGTACGCGGTTATTGGAGTGATTATGGTGCTTGGAGTGCATGGCAGGATACAGCTGTAAGTGCTAGTGACAGCCGTCAGGTAGAGGTAGATAAGAAAGTAATTGTCGGGTACAATAAAAAGACGCAGTGGAAATATAGCAGGTATTATGGGTGGACAGGATCTTATTATCTTGCATGGCCTGAATCTAGCGGAATATGTACTACGTATGAGGATACAGGCTGGTTGGATTATGCGCTGGAATATAAGTCTTATACGAATAAAAAGGGAGAAACTTCATGGGGTTATGGGTTTGGTGAGATAAATGGTAAACAGATTCATTGGTATAACGAACAAACACGGGAAGTGGATGATTTGAGTTCTCCGATATATAAAACACAGTACAGATACAGAGATCGGCGTGTGATTTATTATTAGTCTGTTGTTCGTACTAAATAAGATGTATTCTGTCGCTTGAGTGATAAATAAAAAAGGACCTATTGTAAAATGTGTACAGAAGAGAATTGTTCTCTTCTGTACACAAAATCAGGCTGATAGATGGAGCAAAGGATATAGTTTTGACTTCTCTTGTTAAAGCAATTAGTTGTACCGTTCTGTGGAGAATAGGGTGGAAACGGAATTGCAACCACGATTGATTTATCGACAAACAAAATAAGAAATACAGTTGTAAAAGTGTCAGAAGGAGTTCTCCGGGAGTTTTTTGGCAGACTTCTGAAAGATAGGAATTTTATACAAAAGGGGGAAGCGTAATATGGCCTATTTTAAAGCTTCTTTGTCTGAAATGCTGGCTGAAACGAACGAAATATCAGTAATTTCTGCCAGACTGCGAAGCAAAATATCGGAATTAGATGGTCTGGCTACAAAAACAAAAGTTTATTCGGCACGGGCAAGAAGAAGTATTTCTAATGCGAGCGAAGACCTGTCAAGTTGTACGGCAAAGATGGATGATATGGCAGAAACATTACAAACGATAACTGGGCTGTACCGTAACGCGGAAGCCAAATGTGTATCACCGACATGGTCCGCCATTGATATGTTGACAGATTATGATTCTGATGTTGTTGATTTGTCTTCTGAAGATGTAGTGACCGCAATACTGGAATTGCAGAAAAGAAAATATGTTTTTTCTCCAATTATGTTAGGAAAACTAGGTAGCATAATAATGTCATGTATCGAACAAGGTGAGGGAGGAGATGGATATACAAAGGATAAGAAGCAATTTCTTGGCTATGACATTGATTTTGGAAAAGCAAAAGGACATAAAATAAAGTTTGGTGCATCTGATAAGAATCGAAGCAACAGAGAAGAGTTTGGAAAGACATGGGATGACCAAAAATATACCTACGATGAGAAAACAAAAAAATTTATAAAAGAGAAATCTGATAAATCCTCAAAACCTGAGAAGAAAGTATCTAAAAAAGATATTGCAGAAAGTATAACCATTGCAGAATTTTCGTATTCTTTTTTAGATGACGATGAAAAAGGAACCGTAATCGGAGAAACGGAAAACGGTTCAAAGATAACATTAAATAAAAGGGATTTATACATAAAGCATAAATTAACTGCCGGTTCCTTTGAATCCAAGATAGGTGCAGCATATAGCATGTTGACATTCGAAACCGGAGATTCTCGAATATGTGGAAATGATATGCTTGGAGTGCATGGGTCTGCAAAGGTGGAACTTATGTCTGCATCGGCGTCAGCGGGCTTAAGTGTTGGATGGTTGGATGAAAATGGAAATTTTGATCCAAACATAAAGGCGGGAGTCAATATGGAGGCTGTGATTGCAAAGGCGAGTGGTGAAGCAGGAGTAGATATTTTGGGGTGTGATGTTAATGTAAAAGGGTCGGTGGGGGTAGGATTGGGATTTCATGCAAATGCAAAAATCGATAAAGGTGTGTTGGATGTGAATTTTGGGGGGTATCTTGGTTTTGGTGGGGATGTTTCGCTTGAAATTGATCTTTCAGGGGCAATAGAAACTGTTGATAAGGTGGTAGATTTTGCGTCTGATGCTGTCGGTGTAATAGGAGATGTAGTGGGAGATGGTCTTAAAGGAGTCGGTGAAGGTATTCAGGCTGCCGGAGAGGTGATTAGTAATGTGGGTGAGGTAATCGGCGAAGGCGCGCAGAGACTGGGAAATGCGATATCGGAGGGATGGAAAAAATTGAAGTTCTGGTAATGTGTTAGAAGGTAGTTTGTAAGATTACGGTAAAGGTGATATAATAAAAGCGTAATGAGGATTTGCAAGCTTGCTTGCAAAATCCGAGCGGAGCCGGAAGATCATGAACGAAGTTCATGATATAATATTTGTAAGAAGCAAAATGAATCCAGTAGAAGACACGGTATTATATTGAGTTAAAGGAGGAGAAAAGTATGGCAAGAGAATTATTTCCGTTAGGAACGGTAGTAAAATTAAAGGATACTGAAAAATTGATGATGATTTGTGGGTATGCGTCTGCTACGGCTGCAAGACCGGGGTATATATATGACTATTCGGGGTTCGTATACCCGGAGGGGTATGTAGATATGTACAAGGTATATCAGTTTAACAATGAACAGATTGAAGGAATTGTAGCTATGGGATATCAGGATCGGGAAACGATTGTGTATATGCATGCGCTTGAAGAAAAATTGCAGGAGTTAAGAGCGGCAGGAAATTCCCGGACTGAAGAGGATGAGTAACTTGTAAACTATTAAGAGATGAAGCATGGAGGGTAAGATATGTTTGAAAGAGTGTTGCCGATTGGGTCGATTGTAAGATTAAAAGGCGGAAATAAGAAACTAATGATCATTGGATATTGTAAAAGGGGAAAAAACAATCCGGATGAAATCTTTGATTATGCAGCCTGTTTGCATCCGAATGGTTTCATGAGTGCGGAGCAGACGATAATTTTTAATCATGATAATATTGAGCGCATTTACGCGCTTGGGTATCAGAATGAAGAGCGGTTTGCTTTTGAAGAACAGTTAAGAGAGGCGATTGATAAGGTAAAGCCGTTTGAAAAGTAGATATTTGAAGTGAAGAAATAGTCATTCATTCCATTTCCCATGCCGTTCGTCGTAAAATGAGAAAGCCATCCTCCTCGTATGCTATTATGAGTACAACAAAGAAAGGCGAACTTTCCTTGAAATAATTATACGAGGAGGAACTTATTATGAAGAACACAATGCATAAGAAAGAAGCAAAGAGGTTAGGAAGAAGCCTGTTTATGGCAGTCCTTGTTGCACTTATGGTGGCTGTATTTCCGCAGAAGGTAAACACGGCGCAAGCAGCAGAAAGAGAGGTAATCGGATACGGAAGTTTGAACGCCACGGCAGTAAATCTTGGTCTAAATTGGTGGATGACCGGCGGAACAAGCGGAAAAGTAGTAAAGGGAGAAACATTTATTGTTTATGAGAAGAAGCTTGTAAATAATACGAATCGCTATTATGTGTATGCCGAAAATGCAGGAATTTATGGATATATTTCGGAGCGTTTCATTGATTATACGCCAATCGAAGAGGCAAAGAAAGAGATTATCGGGTATGGAAGACTGAACGCTACTGCAGTAAATCTTGGTTTAAACTGGTGGATGACCGGTGGAACAAGCGGAAAAGTAGTAAAGGGAGAAACATTTATTGTTTACGAAAAGAAGCTTGTGAATAATACGAATCGTTACTATGTTTACGCTGAAAATGCCGGGATTTACGGGTATATTTCCGAACGGTTTATTACAATCATACCTGTTGAAGAGGCTGCAGGAGTGGAAGATGAGCAACGTATCGAATTGGATGTAGCCCTTCATGTGCAGGAAACTACAAAGACCTGTGGAGTGGCAAGTGTAAAGATGATTTTAGATTATCTTGATATCAAGAATACTTCCGATAAGTATATTTCTGAGGCTGCGCTTTGGAAATGGGCGAATAGCTACGGTGAGGGAACCTATGTATATCGTATTGCGCAGACACTCACAGAGTTCGGTGTTTCATACAAGTATCTTAATATGAACAATGCGGTGTCCGGAGATTATTGGAATGCAATTGAGGAGTCTTTAGAAAAAAATCGACCGGTAATTGCTCTGATTAAGCCAACGAAGAATGAATATTGGAAATATAACACAGGTCATTATATTCTTGTAACCGGAATGTTCACTGATGAAAACGGTGAAAAGCAGGTTATTATCAATGACTGCCATTTCCAGTATAGTGCAGAGGATAAGGTGATTCCTTTGAAAGAGTTGGTTCGCGTGAACAAGAACCATAGTGCGTACATCATTGTAGGACAATAAACAGTAAGTAACATATCTCATGATTTTTACATACAAACCCGGACTGTCAATGGGCAGTCTGGGTTTTCTCATGACTGCGCCCTTTCCAGTAAAGCATCCTGTAACACCTTAGAAAAATTAACATGATTCTTCTCTCCGTAGGTGTTGAGCCATGCAGGGATAGTGATGTTTTTACGTACAGCTTTTTCGCCATATTTCTCCGCGTAGGCGTCAATATCCAGTACCAGATCATTGATGAAGCAATTTGTATCGGTCAGGATATATTCACGCGGAGTCGGCTGCGGAATGGAGTTTCCTTCTTCCAGTTCTCCGAGAATCCAACCGCTTGCGGCATCAATACCCATTTCAATGGCATGAAGTAAAGAGTCTCCTTCGGTTACACAACCCGGTAAGTCAGGAATACTGACGGTATAGCCTTTCTTTTCGAGACATGGAGTAAAAATGGCAGGATATATTAATTTCATTGAATCGCTTCCTTTCTGTTGGTTAAATTATTTTAATCCGGCATGTTGCATAATAGAATGTGCCGTGCCTTTATCAACATCACCCGAATGAAAAGGAATGGTTACTTTTCCGGATTTTGTCGGGTGCTTATATTGTCGGTGGGAACCGACTTGTTTTACAAAATACCAGCCGTCTTTTAACAATAGTTTTTCAAGTTCAACTGCTCTCATATGTATTTCCTCCCTATAACAGTATTGTACACATAATGCGCATAAAGTCAAGGGGCATCGTGTAGATTATGTTCAGGACGGATAGAGTTTTCTTCTTTTCTCTCATGTAGTTCCGGTGAGGTCTCACCACATTTCCGGTTTAATACCATCTACGCTGTAACTGATGTTCGGCGGATTCACACTGTGATTTCGCCATGAAAGCGCAGAAAAAGAAAGAAAAATGTTCTTCAACCTTGCATTTTTCTACCTATCACCCTATAATAATGACAAAGGAATGAAGGAAACAGACTGCACGGCATGCTAAGTACGCTATTATCCGAAAAACTGCTGCCTGAGGAAAAGGAAAAAATCTTATTCGATGAGTATGATATCGAGACTTCGAAAGAGCTGGAAGGAGGTCTGAGACAAATGTGTAATTTAAGTGATTTGGTAGAAGAAAGAGGTATAGAAAAAGGTATAGAAAAAGGTAAGCTGGAAACCCTGCTCTCTCTGGTGCGAAAAAAGGTAATGAAAAACAAGCCACTTGCCCAGATTGCCGATGAACTGGAAGAATCTGTGGATGTTATCCTGCCGTTGTATTATCAGGCATTACAAGAAACAGATAGAAAAACAGAGAGAAGTCTTTAACGGAGGTTTCCATGGAAAAGTACAGTTACACCGCATTTGCCTATGTATATGATGAGCTCATGGATAATGTGCCGTATGATGACTGGGCGGAGTATTTAATCGGGCTGTTAAAAGAAAACGGAGTAGCAGACGGTCTGGTTTGCGAGCTGGGGTGTGGGACAGGACAGATGACGAGACGCCTTGCGGCTGCCGGTTATGATATGATTGGAATCGATTTGTCGGAAGATATGTTAGAGGTGGCAAGAGAACAGGAGTACGGAGCATGTGATGGCGAAGAATACTTTGAGGCTGAAATAGGTGGAGGTGAAGAATCCGGTTGCGGAGATGAGAGTGAGGATGAAGTTAGCTATGACCAAATCCAGCCTTCCATCCTCTATTTACAGCAGGACATGCGTTCCTTTGAGCTCTACGGTACAGTGTCTGCGATTGTCAGCATTTGTGACAGCATGAATTATATTACGACAGAGGAAGATTTGCTTACGGTATTTAAGCTTGTGAACAATTATCTTGACAGGGACGGTGTGTTCATTTTTGATTTGAATACGGAATACAAGTATAAGGAGCTGCTTGGGGATAGTACCATTGCGGAGAACAGAGAGGATGTCAGCTTTATCTGGGAAAACCTGTATGATGAGGAAAAGCATCTGAACGAATATAGTTTGACTTTGTTTGCGAAGGCAGATACGGAAGGGGAGGAAGACGGCAGTGCGCCGCTGTATGAAAAGTATGAGGAGGTGCATTTGCAGCGGGCGTATTCTCTGGAAGAGGTGAAGCATTTGCTTTCGGAGGCAGGGATGACCTTTGTGGCGGCGTATGATGTGCTGACCCATGAAACACCGGGACCACAGTGCGAGCGGATGTACCTTGTGGCAAGGGAGGGTCACCAGGCGGGGAAAACCTATTTATGACAGAAAAAGAGTAGGTGGCGCGCGGAGCGGAAACGGCAGGAAAAGGTGATCTGTTCATAGAATATACGTGGATAGGAGCATATATGGAACAGGATAAGCAATCATTTCGAAAGCAGATGCTTAAAATGAGGGATGCGATGCCGCCTGAAAAGCGCGGGGCAGCGGATAAAGCGCGAAACGAAAAGATTCTTTCATGGACTTCGTATCGGGAAGCGGAGCTTTTGCTGTTTTATGTAAGTTACAAGAGCGAAGCGGATACCATACGGGTAATCAGGCATGCCTTAAGTGAAGGACGCAATGTGGCAGTCCCGAAGGTGGAAGGAACAGAGATGGTTTTTTACCGGATTACGGACTTCTCGCAGTTACGAAAAGGATACCGTGGGATTTTAGAACCGGATACGAAGTCTGTGACAGATGAAGAAGTTCCGGTAAAGCCGGACAACGGGGAAGAACAAAGAACCGGAAGAGCGGTTCCGGTGGACTTTTGTAAAGTTGCGCCGGAAAAAGCAATCCTGTTTGTGCCGGGCTGTGCTTTTGACATAACAGGCGGCAGGATGGGTTATGGGGGTGGATTTTACGATCGGTTTCTGGAAAAGCATCCTGACATTCTCCGGGTAGCGCTTGCCTATGAAGCGCAGCTTGTGGAGAAAGTACCGCGGGAGATACACGACAAGCCGGTGGATGTCATTGTAACGGAGGAGAGAATTCTGCAGACCGGGAGGAAAATGTTGTAAGCGAATGAGTCAGGGAAAGAGAGTCTGCAAGTGAGCATTATAATGACGGAAAAGAGGATTCAATAGAGAAAACAGAAGGAAAACGGAGGAAAAAGACATGGAAAACGAATACGGAGAACGCGCAAAGAAAGCAATGGAGTTATTTCAGGAGGGCTACAATTGCGCCCAGGCGGTAGTGCTTGCCTTTGCGGATTGTTTTGAAGAGAGCCCGGAAACACTGGCGGCTATGATTTCGTCTTTCGGAGGCGGCATGGGAAGACTTCGTGAGGTGTGCGGCGCGGTAAGCGGTATGTTTTTTGTCGCGGGGCGGCTTTACGGCTACGCTGATCCGAAGGCCAAAGAAGAAAAGATGGAGCATTACGCAAGGATTCAGGAGCTTGCGGCAAGGTTTCGGGAGAAAAACGGTTCGATTGTCTGCCGGGAACTGTTGCACTTGCAGGAAAAGGTGAGCGAGCCGGTACCGGAGGAACGGACGAAGGAGTATTATAAAAAGCGTCCGTGCGTGGAGCTTGTGGGGGACGCGGCGGAGATTTTAGAAGCGTATAGGAAGGAAACGGAAAAAGGAATCTGATACGGTTTTGAAGAACCGGCTGAAAAGGTACGGAGGCATATTGAAAAAATAACGATGGCGAGACGTTGGAAAATGCCTGAAAAAGCAGAAACAATTGAATGATTTGTAAAAATCGGGACACGCTAATCTGGAGGCGGAGAACAGCGGCAGAAAGCTGCTTATAGGTGCTCTGCGGATAGGAGGCGTGTCTTGACTTGTTTAAAGGATAATTTTGAGGAAAACGTTGCATATTTTAACGGAACGCTGCGGGTGACGGAAAATTTTGACGTATTGTATCATGTATTTGAAATGGGTGGGAAAAAGGCCTGCATGTATTTCATCGACGGCATGGTAAAGGATGAGGTGATGCAAAAGCTTCTCCAGTATTTTTTCGGGCTGAAAGCAAAGGACATGCCGGAGGAGATTCACGGGGTATTAAAGAAGTTTATGCCTTATGTGGAGGTGGGACTCATCGAATCCGCAGAGGAAGCGGTGCGAAATATTTTATCCGGCGTTCCCTGCCTGATTTTAGAGGGCTATCCGAAAATCATCTCCATCGATGCCAGAACCTATCCTGCTAGAAATGTGGAGGAGCCGGAAAAAGATAAGGTGATGCGCGGTTCCAGGGACGGTTTTGTGGAAACCCTGGTATTTAATACGGCACTGATTCGCAGACGTATTCGTGACCCACGTCTTACCATGTACATTACGGAGGCAGGCACGGTCTCGCATACGGACATTGTACTCTGTTATATGGAAGACCGGGTGGAAAAAAAGTTTTTAGAGGAGATGAAACGCAGAATCTCAAAGATTTCCGTAGAATCCCTTACGATGAACCAGCAGAGTCTGGCGGAATGTCTGTTTCACGGGAAATGGTGCAACCCGTTTCCGAAGTTTAAGTTTACGGAACGGCCGGATGCGGCAGCAGCGGCAATATTAGAGGGAGATATTATTATCCTTGTGGACAATGCGCCACAGGCAATGGTATTGCCTACGACGATTTTTGATATTATCGAGGAGGCGGATGATTATTATTTTCCGCCGATTACGGGGACGTATCTTCGCTTAACACGTTTTGCAACGAATATTCTGGCACTGATATTAACGCCGACCTTTATGCTGCTGATGCAGCACCCGGAATGGATTAGTGAAAAGTGGCAGTTTATTGTGGTGAAGGACCCCATGAATATTCCGTTATTGTTACAGTTTCTGATTCTGGAATTCGCTCTGGACGGTCTGCGGCTGGCGTCACTGAATACGCCCAGTACGTTAAGTCTTCCGCTCAGTGTCATTGCCGGTGTGGTAATCGGAGACTTTACGGTGCAGTCCGGCTGGTTTAATAGTGAGGCAATGCTGTATATGGCGTTTGTAGCAATCGCAAATTATACCCAGGTCAGTCTGGAACTGGGCTACGCGCTGAAATTCATGCGGATTTTACTCCTTATTTTAACCCATTGTTTCGGACTGTGGGGGTATATCGCCGGGATTGCACTTGACGTTCTTGCAATTTCCTGTAACAAGACAATCGGCGGCAGAAGCTATTTGTATCCGCTGGTACCGTTAAAGCCGAGACAGCTGGTGCAGAGATTGTTTCGTGTGACGCTGCCGAAAAGTGAGAATCAGAAGTAAATATGGGTTGTTTCCTCTCTCCAAGTATGCTATCATTAAAGTAGGATGAAATTTGTCTGCAATGGGAATGCAGAGAGAGGAGCAGCTATGAATTTTAAATTGGTTCACGGAAGCAGTGCAGTACCGTTTCTTGTAGAAAAGGAGGCCTACGAGGGCGTTCGCCTGGTTGCCGGAAAGGTGTGCGGGGATATTCAGTCGGTTTCCGGAAGACTGCCGAAGGTAGAGCAGCCGAAAAAGGTGAAAAAGCCGTCGGGCTGTGTGCTGGCGGCAACGGTGGGGTGCAGCCCGTTGCTTGATTTGTACGAGAGTGAGGGATTGCTTGATTTATCGGATATCAAAGGAAAAAGAGAGGTTTATAAAATCACGGTAATCGGAGAGGGTAGCAAGGCGGTTTTAGTAGTTGCCGGAAGCGATAAGCGCGGTACGATTTACGGCTTGTTCCACATTTCCGAGAGCATCGGCGTTTCCCCGTTAGTTTATTGGGCGGACGTCGTACCGGTACACTGCAAGGAACCGGTTGTTTCCGAGGAGCGGATGATTACTTCAAAGGAGCCGTCCGTAAAATACAGAGGCTTTTTCATTAACGATGAGTGGCCGTCCTTCGGGGGATGGACCTTTGAAAAGTTCGGCGGCTTTACCGCAAAGATGTATGACCATGTGTTTGAACTGCTGCTTCGTATGAAGGGAAATTATTTGTGGCCGGCAATGTGGTCCTCTTCCTTCCCGCTTGACGGGCCGGGACTCGCCAGTGCGGAGCTTGCGGATGTCTACGGCGTGGTAATGGGAACCTCCCACCATGAGCCTTGCCTGCGTGCCAGCGAGGAGTGGGACAAGGTAAAGGGCGCGGATACGCCTTACGGTTCCGAGTGGAATTATTATACCAACAAAGACGGTCTGTTAAAGTATTGGGAGGGTGGACTTGCGCGCAGCGGTAAGTTTGAGAATATTATCACCATCGGAATGCGCGGCGAGCGTGATACTTCCATGCTCGGACCGGACGCAACGCTCGGTGAGAATATTGACTTGTTAAAAGATATTATTACGGAGCAGAGAAAGCTTATTGCGAAATATGTAAATGAGGATACCTCTAAGGTGCCGCAGATGCTTGCGCTTTACAAGGAGGTGGAGGCGTATTATTACGGCGACGAGGCAACGCCGGGCTTAAAGGATTGGGACGGTTTGGACGGCGTCACCTTAATGCTTTGCGAGGATAATTTCGGCAATATGCGTACGCTGCCGAAGGAGGGACTTCGTGAGCGCAGAGGCGGCTACGGCATGTATTATCATTTCGATTACCACGGCGGCCCGGTTTCTTACGAATGGGTCAACTCTACGCCGCTTGCCAAGGTATGGGAGCAGATGTCGATGGCATACGATTACGGTATCCGTGATATCTGGATTGTCAATGTGGGCGATTTAAAGCCGCAGGAGTTTCCGCTTTCCTACTTTATGAAGCTGGCATATGACTTTGAAACCTACGGTACCGCCGCGCCGAATACGGCCGAAGCGTTTACCGACGCCTTTGTAAGGCAGCAGTTCGGCGGTGCGTTTGCGGAGGCGGAGTTAGAAGAGATTTCTTATATCTTAAAGGAGTATACAAGATTAAACGGGATGCGCCGTCCGGAGGTAATGGCGGCGGAGGTGTACCATCCGGTACATTACGGGGAAACGGAACGTATCCGCAGCCGTGCGCAGAAGCTGGCGGAGGCGGCAACCCGCCTGTATCTTGCCTGCCGCAAGGAGTATAAGGCGGCGTTCTGCGAGCTGGTTTACTTCCCGGCAGTCGCTTCTGCCAATGTGATTCAGATGCAGACGGCAGCGGGCTTAAACCGTTATTACGCAGACAACGGAATGACGGTGGCCAACCGTTATGCAAAAGAGATTGAAAGCGCCATTCTTCGGGATACCGAACTGACGGAGGAGTACCACAAGGCAGCAGGAGGTAAGTGGAATTACATGATGTCCTCCGCCCATATCGGGTTCTGCCGTTGGAACGACGAGGGCTGGAAATATCCGGTAGCCCGGACGGTGTTCGGCGTAAAGGGTGCAAGAGCGGCGTTGCGCATATTCGGCGAGGAGAGAATTTCGCTGGGCGGAACCGTAACGCTTACGGCACCGCGTGCGGGCGGAGTTGTCCGTGTAGAGCTGTTAAACGGCGGTGTGGAGAAGGTTGAGTTTGAGACGTCGGCAGAAGGCGAGTGCAGCGTAGATGTGCAGAAGGGCGCATATGAGATGAATGCGTTTCTGACGATTACCGTTGCGGGCGGAGAAGCAGGAGCAGCGGGAACGGTGACGGTTTCTGCGGGACCGCAGCGCTTTGAGCTGAAAGTCGAGCGCGTGGCACCGTGCCTTGTGAAGCTGAAAAAAGAGAGCTTTATGGAAGAATACGCAAAGCAGGTACAGGGAGTCGGCGACTATGTTTCCTTTGAAGCAGGCGACTTTGTGGAGGCACATGAGGCGGAGGGCGTCGCATTCCGTGTGCTGACCGATTACGGGCGTACCAAGGATTCCGTAAAAGCATACCCGACTACAAAGAGCTTTACGGCGGAGCAGGCAAAGGCGCATGAAACGGCAGAGCTTACGTATGCCTTAGAGGCGGCGGAGGACGGAGAGTACGGTGCGGTGCTGTACGTTTCCCCGACTAACCCGCTGTATCCGGGAGATAAGCAGCAGCTTGCATTTTCGGTAAACGGCGGAGAAGTACAGGTATTTTCCACTTTGCCGGAGAAGTTCCTTGCAGGCAACTGCTCCAATGCAGAATGGAATCAAAATGTATTAGATAATATCCGGGAATGCAAACTGACCGTGGCGTTAAAGAAGGGCGAGAATCGCCTTACGGTGGGCACGGTGGACGCAGGAGTTGTTCTGCAGAAGCTGGTGGTTTACCCGCCTAAAAAGCCGTTAAAGAAATCCTATCTCGGACCGAGCGGAGAGTAATGCTATGAAAATCACCTACGAGGCAGTTAAAGCCAATCAGACCGTGCAGATTTATATAAAAAAGGCAGATGAGTCCCTGCGGGCGTTGGGCTATACGGAGCATAGTTTCGCTCATGTAACGAAGGTGGCGGAAACCGCCAGCGATATTCTGCTTACGCTCGGGTACAGCGAGCGTGAAGCGGAGCTTGCGAAAATCGCAGGGTATCTGCACGATATCGGAAATGTAATCAACCGGATTGACCACGCCCAGAGCGGTGCGGTTATGGCGTTCCGTATTCTGGACAAAATGGGAGCCGATGACGAGGATATCGCAACGATTATTACCGCCATCGGAAACCACGATGAGTCTACGGCGTTTCCTGTGAATCCGGTTGCGGCGGCGTTAATCCTTGCGGACAAAACCGACGTGCGGTATACGCGGGTGCGTAATCAGGATTTTGCGACTTTTGATATTCACGACAGAGTGAATTATTCGGTAAAGGAGTCTTTTGTAACGGTTCACAAAGGGGAGTGTATTGAACTTAATCTGACGATTGATACGAATGAATGCTCGGTGGCTAATTATTTTGAGATTTTTTTAAATCGAATGATTCTTTGTAAAAAGGCAGCAGAACGACTGGAGCATACGTTCCGGCTGATTATTAACGGGCAGCAGTTGATGTGATCCGAATTATTCATTTTGACCAGTTATGAACTAAGGAGAAACAGATGATTACGTGGTTTTATTTTGTAGTATTTGTGATTGCGGTACTTATGACCGGAAGTTTCTTGTTTAAGAATAAGAATGTAGATACTATTTTTATTCTCTTTAGTATATTGGTAACTGTTAACTGCCTGGGGCGTTATATGTTAGCGTGTGCCGGGACTTTGGAGATGGCGATTTGGGCAAACAGACTGTTGTATGTCGGAGGGTGCTATGCGCCCTTAATGACGCTTCTTGTTATGACCAGGTTATGTAATATAAAATTACCACGGCCACTTGTTGTTTTTTTAACGGCGTATGCATCCGTTGTGTTTGGATTTGTAGTAACGATTGGGCATAACGGACTGTATTATGCATCTGTGGAAGTGGCACACGGGGACGGGTACAATTATTTAGTGAAGGAATACGGTCCTTTTCATGTGTTGTACCCGATTATGATGGGGATGTACAGCCTGATTTTACTCTGTTTTATGATATATGCAATAAAAAGGAGACAGCATATATCAACACGTACGGTCGTAACAATCGGAGTAATTGGTTCCGCTGTGTTCCTTACCTATATACTGGAACGCTTGGCAGGCTCGGAAATCAGTTATCTGTCGATAGGCTACCTGGTTGGAATGCTGCTGCTTACAAAATTTTTTGACAGGATTAATATGTATGATATGTCTGCGAATATTGTCAGTTCCATTGAACGTATGAAGGAATACGGCTATATTGTGGTGGATAATAAGTACAGATATGTCAGTGCAAATGATAATATCAAGGAACTTTTTCCGGAGATACGCGGATGGCTTGTAGATAAGGCAATCCCTTCCACAGATAGTTACTTATATCAGAAAGTGTTCCGGGGCCTGATAGAGAATGCGGGAGAAACAAAAATCAGCCGAACGGTAACAGCAAAGGACCGTTATTTCGAGGTGGATATCAGGGAGTTGTCTTATGGGAGAAAGACACAGGTAGGGTATCTGATTGAGTTTATTGACCGGACGGCAGAACGTAACTATTATAATACCATAGAGGAATATAACACCAAGCTTGAAAAGGAAGTAGAAGAAAAGACAGAACACATTACATATATCAAGGACATGATGGTACTTGGTATGGCGGACATGGTAGAAAGCAGGGACCGTAATACCGGAGGCCATATTAAGCGGACAAGTCAGGTGATACGTATTTTTGCAAATAAGCTACAAACATGCGGTGAACAGTTTCGTATTTCCGATAAATTCTTAAAGCTGGTAGTAAAAGCAGCCCCAATGCATGATCTCGGGAAAATTGCCATTGATGATGCGGTATTGCGAAAACCAGGGAAATATACAGAGGAAGAATATGCGGAAATGAAGCGCCATGCTACGGAGGGCGCACGCATTGTAGAAAGTATTCTCCAAGGGGTAGAGGATGAGGAGTTTGTCCGTGTGGCAAAGAATATTGCATGCTATCATCATGAAAAGTGGAACGGGACCGGTTATCCTTCAGGTAAAAGAGAAAGTGAGATTCCGCTTGAATCGAGGATTATGGCGTTGGCAGATGTGTTTGATGCACTGGTGAGTAAGCGCTGTTATAAGGAAGCGTTTTCTTATGATGAGGCATTTTCTATTATTGAGGAATCCTTAGGACAACATTTCGACCCGGAACTCGGTCGTGTGTTTATGGAGTGCAGGCCGGAGTTGGAAGCATTTTATGACGAGTATAAGTAATCAAAGGGTTGGATTTTGTACTGTTCTATACGTTACTTCAAAAAAGTGCTTGCATTATGAAAAAAGAAGCGTTACAATATTTGAGAAATTAGTAAGAAAGGCAGGAAACAGATGAAACTGATTGCAACGGTAGATAATCACTGGGCGATAGGACACCGTGGAGGACGTTTGGTACGGATTCCTACGGATGAGCGTTTCTTTCGTTTTGAGACGATGTATAAGACGGTGATTATGGGGCGTTTAGTGCAGGAAGAGTTTCCGGCAGGTCAGCCGCCGCGTGACCGCAACAACATTATTCTGACCAGAAAGAACGATTTGAAGTTAAATGATGTGACGGTGGTGCATAGCTTTGAGAAAGCGATGGAAGCGGTTTCTCCGTATCCGACGGATCAGGTATATGTTATCGGCGGGGCGTCGGTATTTGAGCAGTTTCTCCCTTACTGTGACGAAGCCTTTATTACGAAAATTGATTATGATTATGATGCGGACAAGTACCTTCCGAATTTGGATCAGGATCCGGATTGGGACTTAGTGGATGTTTCGGATGAGCAGACCTATTATGATTTGATTTACGAGCGCCGCCGTTATGTCCGTAAGAAAAAGTGAGCAGGAGGAATTTTATGTTAAACATCAGAATTGAGAAAACAACAAACCCGAAGCCGCTTCCGACTCCGGAAAACCCGTTGAAGTTCGGTACGATTTTTACCGACCATATGTTTATTATGAATTACGAAACCGGAAAGGGCTGGTATGACGCTCGTATCGTACCGTATCAGCCGATTGTTCTGGAACCGGCGGCGATGGTATTCCATTACGGACAGGAGATGTTCGAGGGCTTGAAGGCATACCGTGCGGACGATGGCAGAGTGCTTTTATTCCGTCCGGATATGAATGCAAAGCGTACCAACAATACAAACAAGAGATTATGTATTCCCGAACTTCCGGAGGAGGATTTTGTAGAGGCGGTAAAGGCAGTGGTTAAGATGGATGAGGCATGGGTACCGACAAAGCCGGGCACTTCCCTGTATATTCGTCCGTTCATCATTGCAACCGACCCGTTCCTCGGTGTTCGTCCATCGGATACCTATCAGTTTATTATCATTCTTTCTCCGGTAGGTCCGTACTATCCGGAAGGTCTTGACCCGGTAAAAATCTGGATTGAGGATGACTATGTAAGAGCAGTAAGAGGCGGTATCGGCGAGGCAAAGACCGGCGGTAACTATGTGGCTTCCATGGCAGCACAGGTAAAGGCCCATGACGAGGGCTATTCCCAGGTATTATGGCTGGACGGCGTAGAGCGTAAGTATATCGAAGAAGTAGGCGCAATGAATATCTTCTTTAAGATTAACGGCACCATCGTAACCCCGATGTTAAACGGCAGTATTTTACCGGGTATTACCAGAAATTCCGTAATCGCACTTTGCAAGGAATGGGGACTTCCGGTAGAGGAGCGCCGTGTATCTGCACAGGAATTAATCGACGCTTACGAGGCCGGGACGCTGGAAGAAGTATTCGGCACCGGTACGGCAGCGGTTATTTCCCCGGTAGGCGCGCTTCGTTTCGAGGACCGTGTGATGCAGATTAAGGACGGCTCCATCGGCGAGTACAGCCAGAAGTTATATGATACCATTACCGGCATCCAGCTTGGAAAGATAAAGGATACCAGAGGCTGGGTAGTCGAGGTGAAGTAAGAGATATTAAGGAAAATGTATGCTGTCGCTTCGTGCAAATGAGCATGGAAGCGACAGCAAATTCTTTTCATATTCTTTATGAAAAAGTTTTTTTGTCTGTTACAGTAATTATTTCATGGAGTGTTCTACTCGGTATTTCCGTTTAAGAATGTAATTTGGTATTTGGTGTGGGCTTTGGTCAGAAAAGAATGGTCAATAAATCATTAGTTGGGCTTAGGTAGGGAATGAAAGGTAGTTGTACCATTGAGATATAAGAATGGTAAGTTTGTATGGTAAGAAAGATAAGGGTATTGTAACTGCTTACCATGTGAAATATATAAAAGAAAGTTGTAATGGTAAGAAAAAATAGAATTTATGAAAGTGTACCATTGGAGTTTTGTGGAAATAAAAAAGAATGGTAAAAAAACAAAAGTGTTTTTGATGAGTACCATTGAGAATTAAAGGAGGGGGGATTTAATGGTAAGAGAATAAAAGTATTTTTAAAAATGTACCATATTAAATGTGTAAATTAAGGAGCAAATGGTACGAAGACAAGATACTATGAATAAGTGTACCATTTAAAGTTTAGAAAGAGAGGGTGATATGGTAATAAGAAAAAGAATCAGAAAAATAGTACCATGTGAAATACATAAAAGAAAACAACAATGGTAAAGAAAAATTAGGGATTACAAAATGTGCCATAGGAATTTCGAAGAAAGGAAAAAGAATGGTAAGAAATAAAATGTAATTTAAAGAGGAGAACATGAATATGAATGAAGAACTGTTAAGTAAGCTTGTGCAGGAGCAAGATGAATGTAGAAAAATATTGCCGGAAATAAAGAAAGCAATTAAAAAAGCACCGGAAGGCACACTGCATATTTTGAACGCGAAAGGAAAATATCCGCAATACTATCTTTATGAGAAGGGAGGAACAGGGCAATGTAGAAATGGTCGGTTTATTCGGAGAAAAGATAATAAACTGGCACAGCGACTTGCACAGAAGCAATATGATATTGATGTAGCAGGATGTCTGGAAAGGGAAATCCGGTCAATAGAACGATTTCTAAAGGAATATGAAGCGAATAATATAATGTCTGTTTATGAGCAATTGACAGAGCAGAGAAAAGCTTTGGTCGAACCGGTGGTACTGCCGGATGAAGAGTATGTACGTGTATGGAAACAAATGATAAGAGGGGAAGCAAATGAGTTTCTTAAAAGTGCAGAAATCTATACCGATACAGGGGAGCGGGTGAGGTCAAAATCCGAAAAAATATTGGCAGACCGATTTGGACATGAGGGAATTCCTTACATATATGAACCGGATCTGGTATTTAAGGATGGAACAAGAGTATATCCCGACTTTGCATTATTACAATTAAGGACAAGACGGACAATTTATTTTGAGCATTTCGGGATGATGGATTCTTTGGAGTATTGTACAAAAGCATTAAAAAAGATAGAGACTTACTCGAAAAACGATTACTGGTTCGGAGAAAACTTATTGTATACGTTTGAAACGAAAGAGGAGCCGCTTAATATAAAAAATGTAGACAGGATGATTCATAAGTTTTTTTACTAAGCACTTGCAATAGACCGGTGCAGGCTTTTTTATGTTATTATCGCGAAGGGAAAGATATGCTATAATATGGATAGAGAAGTCTAGGGAGCATGCGGTTCATGGATAAGCGGGTCCCGGTAAGTGCGGAGATTGTGGATAAGTTGAACGGGATATATGAGAAACTGATACAAGATTATGGTACATAAAGGAGAGAATGTAATGTTTGACAAAACCATGATAAAAACCGAGCTGAAACGGTTACTTGCCATTGATTTTAACTGTACCGTGGAAGACTTTGACAAGAAAGAGAATGTCATTACGGTTCCGAAGGAGAACCCGGGAAGAAGAGTCTATACACCAAAAAAAGCGTTCTTTTCGATGGTTACGTTCGGAAAAAATACAGTGATAAATGCGGACGAAAGAATGCATGACTGGCTGAAAGGCTGGAGTATGGGAAAGGAAGGCATCTGGCTGTTTGAGCATAACCACCTGATGGCTCTGGAAGGCGAGCTTTCGAAGTACGGCAAGCGGCTGTGGCAAAGCCATCATATGTTTTTACCGAACCCTGAGACAGAGGAGCCTAAAGTCGATTTTGAGGTGAAATGGTTTGAAAGAGAGGACATTCAGAGGCTATATGGCCGTGAAGAATTCCCGAATGCCTTGTGCGAGAAATATCTTCCGGAGAGACCGGATGTGCTGGCGGTAGGTGCCATGCATGAGGGACAGATTGTCGGTCTGGCAGGATGCTCTGCGGATACAAAGCTGTTCTGGCAAATCGGTATTGATGTATTGCCGGAGTGGCGCCAAAAAGGAATTGCGACAACTTTGGTGAAGTTATTAAAGGATGAGACCTTCCGGCGGGGAGCTATCCCATTTTACGGAACAAGCCTGTCAAATCTGTATTCTTGGAATATTGCCATTCATTGCGGGTTTTATCCGGCATGGGTGGAGATAGAAACGATAGAGGAGTAGTTTTGGGTTTACTTCCCAATTCACCTTTGGGAACTGCGAGGTGTTTAACGCTTTGTAGGAGCCGCAGAGTCGTTTCCCTCTCTTGCAAACTTGCCTTCCTTATGTTATACTGTTTCATCATGGGTTTTTACACCCTACGGGGTGTATCATTAGAAGGAATTACTTGCGGAACAGGGGTGTTTTACAGCCTTTTGTTTTGACTGAAAGAGAGGATTTTGTATGGCAGTGGACCAGACAAAGATTAGGAATTTTTGTATTATTGCGCATATTGACCACGGAAAGTCAACCCTTGCGGACCGGATTATCGAGAAGACAGGTCTTCTTACAAGCCGTGAGATGCAGGCGCAGGTGTTGGATAATATGGACTTGGAGCGGGAACGCGGTATTACGATTAAGGCGCAGACCGTCCGGACGGTGTATAAGGCAAAGAACGGCGAGGAATATGTGTTTAACTTAATCGACACGCCGGGACATGTGGACTTTAACTATGAGGTATCCCGTTCTCTTGCAGCCTGCGAGGGTGCGATTCTGGTGGTGGACGCCGCTCAGGGGATTGAGGCCCAGACCCTTGCCAATGTGTATCTTGCCTTAGACCACAATCTGGATATTATGCCGGTCATCAATAAGATTGATCTGCCAAGCGCCGACCCGGAGCGGGTAAAGGCGGAGATTGAGGACGTGATTGGTCTGGAAGCCCAGGACGCTCCGCTTATTTCCGCAAAGAACGGCATCAACATCGAAGAAGTGTTAGAGCAGATTGTGACGAAAATTCCGGCGCCGAAGGGGGATGCCAAGGCTCCGCTTAAGGCTTTAATTTTTGATTCGGTTTACGATGCCTATAAGGGCGTTATTATTTTCTGCCGTATCATGGAGGGAAGCGTAAAAGTCGGTACGCCGATTCGTATGATGGCAACCGGCGCAGAGGCGGAGGTCGTGGAGCTCGGTATTTTCGGACCGGGACGCTTTATCCCGTGCGAGGAGCTTTCTGCCGGTATGGTAGGCTATATTACCGCCAGCCTGAAGAACGTAAAGGATACCCGCGTGGGTGATACGGTGACAAATGCAAAGGAGCCGTGCGCGGAGGCGCTGCCGGGCTATAAAAAGGTAAATCCGATGGTGTACTGCGGTATGTACCCGGCGGATGGGGCAAAGTACCCGGATTTGCGGGATGCGCTGGAGAAGCTCCAGTTAAATGACGCGTCCCTGCAGTTTGAACCGGAAACCTCCGTTGCGTTAGGCTTTGGGTTCCGTTGCGGTTTTTTAGGACTGCTTCATCTGGAAATCATTCAGGAGCGTTTGGAGCGGGAGTACAACCTTGACCTTGTAACTACCGCGCCGAGCGTTATTTATAAGGTATACAAGACAAACGGTGAGGTCATCGACATTACCAATCCGTCCAATCTTCCGGACCCGTCGGAGATTGAGCACATGGAGGAACCGTTTGTGTCGGCGGAGATTATGGTAACGACGGAGTTTGTAGGGGCGATTATGACGCTTTGTCAGGAGAGGCGCGGCGTTTACCTCGGTATGGAATATATGGAGCAGACGAGAGCACTTCTTAAATACGAGCTTCCGTTAAACGAGATTATTTACGATTTCTTTGACGCTTTAAAGTCACGTTCCCGGGGCTATGCATCCTTTGACTATGAGTTAAAGGGCTATGTGCCGAGCGAGTTGGTGAAGCTGGATATTCTGGTAAACCGTGAGGAAGTGGACGCGCTGTCCTTTATTGTGCATGGAGAAACCGCTTATGAGCGCGGCAGGAAAATGTGTGAGCGCTTAAAGGAAGAGATTCCGAGGCAGCTTTTTGAAATTCCGATTCAGGCGGCCATCGGTAGCAAGATTATTGCCAGAGAAACCGTAAAAGCAATGCGTAAGGACGTGCTTGCCAAGTGCTACGGCGGTGATATTTCCCGAAAGAAAAAGCTTTTGGAAAAGCAGAAAGAAGGCAAAAAGCGGATGCGCCAGGTGGGAAATGTAGAAATTCCGCAGAAGGCATTTATGAGCGTACTCAAGTTAGATGACGAATAAAACCGGGTATGGATTTACCCGGCGAAAAGGGCGGCAAGGGTCGCCCTTTCCCTATGAAAAAGCGTGGCAGTTTCATGGCGGGTGGAATGAGTCTGGTGGCAGAAGGAGAAGTCTTTATGAAAAAAAAGGAAGTTGTAGAGAAGAGACCGTTGGGAGTATATGTGCATATCCCGTTTTGTGTAAAGAAGTGTGCCTATTGTGATTTCCTTTCTTTTGCGGCAGAGGATGCGGCAAAGGAACATTATGTAGAGGCACTCTGTGAAGAAATCCATGCAAATGCGGAGAATGCAAGCGAATATCTGGTAGAAACCGTTTATTTCGGCGGAGGTACGCCGTCGGTACTCTCCGTGGCGCAAATAGAACGGATTATGAAAGCAATACAGGAAACCTTTCAGGTACGGGGGATGGAGCCGGAAAAGCCGGACAAGAAAAAGGGTCGTTTCGGGAAAAAGAACCGGAGCGAAGCGACGGAAGAGCCGGAAACGCCGGAGCGCCGTCTGGAGCGTGTACTGGGGGGAGAACTGGCGGAGATTACCATTGAAGTGAATCCGGGGACGGTGGATGCCAAGAAGCTTCAGGCATTGTACGGGCTTGGCTTTAACCGGCTCAGTATGGGCTTACAGTCAGCTGTGGAATCGGAGCTTGCGTGTCTTGGAAGAATCCATACAAAGGAGCAGTTTGCGGATTGTGTGAAAACGGCAAGAGAAGCCGGCTTTCGAAATATCAGCGGGGATTTGATGTCCGGTCTTCCGAATCAGACAGCGGAGTCTTTGACGGAAAGCATTCGTTTTCTGCTTGCGCAGCAGCCGGAGCATATTTCGGTATACAGCTTACAGATTGAAGACGGTACTGCATTTTCGGAACGCTACGGAGAAAACGGACCGGAGAAGGCGCAGCTGCCGGATGAGGATACGGACCGACTGATGTATGAGCTGACCGGAAAGCTTTTGGCAGAAGCAGGCTATGAGCGTTATGAGATTTCAAACTATGCAAAGAAGGGCTTTGAAAGCCGCCATAACAGCTCTTACTGGCAGGGGACGGAGTATCTGGGGCTCGGTCTTGGGGCATCGTCACTGATGTCGAATGCCCGGTTCCATAATACTGCGGATATGGAGAAGTATGTAGCCGGAGCCGCAGATCCGTTTTCCATCAGGGAGGATATAGAACGTCTGGTACAGAAGGAGCAGATGGAGGAATTCATGTTCCTTGGACTTCGTATGTGCCGGGGAATCGAAAAGGCAGAGTTTAAGCGGCGGTTTAAGTGTGAGATTGAAACCGTTTACGGCGATGTGATGAAGCGCCTGACCGCGCAGGGTGTTCTGGCGGAAGCAGAGGGCAGAGTGTATTTAACTCCGCGGGGCATTGATGTCAGCAACGTGGTGCTGGCGGAGTTTCTGCTGGATGAGTTTGTGCGGAGATAGTGGGAAGCCGGCGAGAAAGACGATTGCTACGGAATTTGCCCATAAAGGGGGTGAAAACGGGTTACAAGTGCAGATAGATGCCATTGCATATAAAGGAAATTTATAAAGATTGAGAACATGGATCACAAAAATATGTCTTGCATATTTGTTTCAAATCGTGTATAAAGTAATAGGAGAAAAAAGAAGAGGATGACTGCCACCGGGTAGTGAATGCAAAGCATTCGTAGTACATCGTTAGGTCTTAGAAGATGTGCTTCGGATGCTTTTGGTTTTAAGGGAAGAGCTTTCTTGAAAGCAAAAAACGTGCTCCTTCGGACAAATTCAAAAAACAGATAATGTGGGAGGTTTTATGAAAGAGAGGGAAACAAAGGAAATGAAAGGATTAAAGCACTATTTTACCAAAGGGGAGCTTGCCCTCTGGCTAGGTTCCGTAGCATTGATTGTTATTGCGTTTTGTTTTTTTGACAGAGAAAGCTATATGACATTATTTGCCTCGTTAATCGGTGTGACTTCCCTGATTTTTGCGGCGAAGGGAAATCCGTTGGCACAGGGGCTGATGATTGTGTTCAGCCTGCTGTATGGTTATATTTCTTTTACATTTACTTATTATGGGGAAATGATAACGTATCTCGGGATGACCATGCCGATGGCGGTAGTTGCATTAATTACGTGGCTGCGATATCCTTATAACGGAAATCGGGCGGAGGTGCAGGTAAATCGTATCGGAAAGAAAGAAGTAGTGGTTATGTTACTTTTGACGGCGGTGGTGACGGTTTGCTTTTATTTTATATTGGAAGCCTTTGATACCGCGAATCTTTTACCGAGTACACTGTCTGTTACAACCAGTTTCGTTGCGGTGTATCTCACGTTCCGGAGAAGTCCGTACTACGCTGTGGCATACGCGGCAAATGATATGGTGCTGATTGTTCTTTGGGTGTTGGCAACAATGAAAGATATTCATTATGTTTCCGTGGTAGTTTGTTTTGGAGTGTTTTTTGTAAATGATTTGTACGGGTTTGTAAGCTGGAAGAGAATGGAGCGGCGGCAGAGAGAGTAAAAGAGAAACGTAAAACCTGAATTTGGTAACGATAGAAATAATTTTTCCTGTTTTTTTGTAACGAATTATCGTCGGGACGGATTAATAGAGCAGAAAGGAGGAAAGGATGGAAGAACTATACAAACAGAATGCAAAAATTGTCTATCATTTCCTCTACTCCAGGTGTAAGGATGAGGCGCTGGCAGAGGAACTGATGCAGGAAACTTTTTTGAGAGCGTTTGAATCGTTGGAACGGTTTGACGGAAGCTGTAAAGTTTCTACCTGGCTGTGTCAGATAGCAAGGCATCTTTTGTATCAATATTGGGAGAAGACCAAAAAAGAAGCTGCGGTAGAACTCAGGGAGGAGATGGCAGCAAGGACCGATACGGAGATGGGTGTCATACATAAGGTAGAGCTGGATACGGTTATGGAAAAACTGCAGCAAATGCCGAAGGAGGCGGCGCAGGTAGTACATTTGCGGGCAATGAGTGATTTGTCCTTCCGGGAAATCGGTGAGATTATGGGAAAGAGCGAAAATTGGGCAAGAGTCACCTTTTTCCGCGCAAAGAAACAACTGTTACAGGAGGTGCGACATGAAGATTGATTGTGAGATTGTACAGGATTTGATTCCTTCTTATGTGGAGGCAATTTGCTCCGAATCTTCAAAAGCATGTGTGGAGGAGCATATTGCAACGTGTGAAGAATGTAGGGCATTAGTAAAATTATATAAGGAAACGGAACTTTCCGCGGAGGTTCTGGATCAAAAACAGCTGGACGGGTTTAAGAAAATAAGGAGTAAAGTAAAGCTGCAAAATATTCTCAGCTACGGATTATTGTTGGTTTTACTTCTGTTCGGAATCTATAACTTCGGAATCAACTATAACATGATAGCGCCGAGATGGTATTACGGCTTGCTGGCGGTAGCAATTGCGGCAACTTACGCAGCAACGATGCAGCAACAGGAGAAAGTGAATACGGCGAAACACGGAAAACTGTTTTTTCTTATTTCAAGTGCGGCAATTTTATATATGTTATTTGTATACGGTTTTGTAATTGCGATGGCGATGCGGGGGAAAGCGCCGTTCGGATTGGAGAAGGGGGAGCTGGGCCCGTTTTTGCACGGACAGTCCGCAGTTGTATTCTTGTTACAGATAGGAGTACTCGGATACTCTTTGTACGGGTATTGGAGGAAGAATACGGACTGCAATCTGCTTATGACCGTAAACCTGACCGGAATCTTTTTAATCTTCGCGCATACGTCATTACTGGGAAATCTGAGTGATTCGGAAACGTATCTGCGAAACTTTACGGAGATTACGGTGGTGATGGTTGCGATAGGTGTGGTAGGCGGTTTGGTGCTGCGGTGTATGGAGAAGCGAAGAAAATAATAAACGGAGAGGACTTTGGAACATCTGTCGAAAGGAGCATTGAAATGGAAAAGAGTACATTTGAACTAATCTATGATGTTGTAAAACAAATCCCGAAAGGTAAGGTTGCCACCTACGGTCAGGTGGCTGCCCTCGCCGGTAATAAACGGTGGGCGCGTGTAGTCGGCTATGCGCTGCATGCAAATCCCGACCCTGCGCATATCCCGTGCCACAGAGTGGTGAACAGGGAAGGCGCGGTTTCGGAAGCCTTTGCCTTCGGCGGAGGAAATCGGCAGGCGGAGCTTCTTAGGAAAGAAGGAGTTGAGGTTGCGGAGAAAAAGGTGGATTTGGAGAAGTACCGGTGGAATTGTGTGACGATGGAGATGATGGAAACGGAATAAGCGCCAGCGGAGTGTGAAAAGGTTTGCCCCTTTAAGCCGGAAACGGTTTAGAGGGGTATTATTGTGTTTTGAAAAAAATTTTTATAATACTACTTGACAAATCATTCACATGGTGCTATTTTATAGTCACAAGGTATTAGCACTCCATTGAAATGAGTGCTAACAGAAGAACACCGAGTGGCAGCGCAGACAGTCAGTATGGCGGACAGGAGGGGACCGGTGGAATTAGACGAGAGAAAACTTAAGATTTTACAAGCGATTATCAAGAACTACCTTGAAACGGGAGAGCCGGTCGGTTCCCGGACCATTTCAAAGTTTACGGACCTGAATTTAAGCTCCGCAACGATACGAAATGAGATGTCGGATTTAGAGGAACTTGGATATATCATCCAGCCGCATACCTCGGCGGGGCGCATTCCTTCCGACAAGGGGTATCGCCTTTATGTGGATACCATGATGCAGAGCCGGATGCAGGAAGTCGAGCAGATGTGGGATACCCTAAATGACAAGGCGGATAAGATGGAGTCCCTGTTGCAGCAGGTGGCAAAGCTTCTCGCAGTCAATACGAATTATGCTACGGTGGTGACGGCTCCGCAGTACCGCAGCCGGAAAGTAAAGTTTATCCAGCTCACCGATGTAGACGCAGAGCAGCTTCTTGCGGTAATTGTCCTCGAAGGAAATATTGTAAAGAATAAGATGCTTCCTTTGGCGGCAGGCTTGAACAAAGAAGATATTCTGAAACTGAATATCGTGTTGAACACCTATTTACAGGGCCTTGATATGTCGGAGATTAATCTTTCCGTTATCGCAAAACTGAAAGAGCAGTCGGGCGGCATGGGAAATGTAATCAGCGATTTGCTGGATGCGATTGCACAGGCAATCAACGAGGAAGAAGATGTACGGGTGTACACGAGCGGTGCAACCAATATTTTAAAGTATCCGGAGCTGAGCGATAACAATGTGGCAAGTGATTTGCTTTATGCGTTAGAGGAAAAGAAAACGCTGACAGAGTTTATAAACGAGAACGCGGAGGAGCATGGAATTCAGGTTTATATCGGACAGGAAACGCCGGTAGAGTCCATGAAAGACTGCTCGGTAGTAACCGCCACTTATGAGATAGAGGATGGTATTTACGGACGTATCGGTATTATCGGTCCGAAGCGTATGGATTACGAGAAGGTAGTGGGTACGCTTCAAACCTTAAAGAATCAGTTGGATGAGATTTTTAAAAAGAATAAGGACTAAGTAAGAAAGGTGAAGGAAATGGCAGAAAACGAAGCAAAGGATTTGGAAGAAGTAATAGAGGAAGCGGCGGAGAACACGGAGGCTGCCGCAGAGGCAAACGAAACAAGCGATACACAGCCTGCGGAAAACGCAGCGGAAGAAAATGCTCCGCAGGAGGGTGAAAGCTCCGAAGAAGGAAAGGAAGGCAAAGGTCTTTTTAAGAAAAAAGAGAAAAAGGATAAGAAGGACGAAAAGATAGCAGAGCTCAATGACAAGGTGTTACGCCAGATGGCAGAGTTTGAAAATTTCAGAAAGCGTACCGAAAAGGAAAAGTCGCAGATGTTTGAAATCGGTGCAAAGAGCATCGTAGAAAAGCTCCTTCCGGTGTTGGATAATTTCGAGCGGGGGCTTGCAACGGTTCCCGAAGAAGAAAAGAACGGAGCCTTTGCACAGGGAATTGAAAAGATATATAAACAGCTTATGACCGGGCTTGCAGAAGCCGGTGTGACGCCGATTGAGGCAGTCGGATGTGAGTTCAATCCGGATTTTCATAATGCGGTAATGCACATAGAAGATGAAAATCTTGGTGAGAATATAGTGGCAGAGGAGTTCCAGAAGGGTTATATGTATAAGGATTCCGTAGTTCGCCACAGTATGGTTAAGGTTGCAAATTAAAATTATTTTATAGGAGGACAAAGACATGGGAAAGATTATTGGTATTGACTTAGGAACAACAAACTCCTGTGTAGCAGTAATGGAAGGCGGTAAGCCGGTAGTAGTTACCAACACGGAGGGCGCAAGAACGACTCCGTCCGTAGTGGCATTCACAAAGACCGGAGAGCGTATTGTCGGTGAAGCGGCAAAGCGTCAGGCGGTAACGAACGCAGATAAGACGATTTCTTCCATCAAGCGTCACATGGGCACGGATTACAGGGTAGCGATTGACGACAAGAAGTATTCTCCGCAGGAGATTTCCGCAATGATTCTGCAGAAGTTAAAGGCAGATGCGGAGAGCTATTTGGGCGAGAAGGTAACCGAAGCGGTCATTACCGTACCGGCTTACTTTAACGACGCACAAAGACAGGCAACCAAGGATGCCGGTAAGATTGCGGGACTTGACGTAAAGCGTATTATCAACGAGCCGACCGCAGCAGCACTTGCTTACGGTCTGGATAACGAGCATGAGCAGAAGATTATGGTATACGACCTTGGCGGCGGTACATTCGATGTTTCCATTATCGAAATCGGCGACGGCGTTATCGAGGTACTTGCAACCTCCGGCGATAACAGACTGGGCGGTGATGACTTCGATGAGCGTATTACCAGATACTTTGTTGAGGAGTTCAAGAAGGCAGAGGGCGTAGACCTTTCTACCGATAAGATGGCACTTCAGAGATTAAAGGAAGCTGCCGAGAAGGCAAAGAAGGAGCTTTCCTCCCAGATGACAACGAACATCAACCTTCCGTTTATTACGGCAACGGCAGAGGGACCGAAGCACTTCGACATGAACTTAACGAGAGCAAAGTTTGATGAGCTGACCCACGACCTTGTAGAGAGAACGGCAATTCCGGTACAGAATGCGTTAAAGGACGCAGGACTTTCCGCTTCCGAGCTCGGTAAGGTACTTTTAGTCGGCGGTTCTACCCGTATCCCGGCAGTACAGGATAAGGTAAAGCAGCTCACCGGACATGAGCCGGCAAAGACCTTAAACCCGGATGAATGTGTAGCAATCGGTGCTTCCATTCAGGGCGGTAAGCTGGCAGGCGATGCCGGTGCGGGCGATATCCTTCTTCTGGATGTTACGCCGCTGTCCCTTTCCATTGAAACTATGGGCGGTGTTGCTACCAGATTGATTGAAAGAAATACGACGATTCCGACGAAGAAGAGCCAGATTTTCTCTACGGCGGCAGATAACCAGAGTGCAGTTGATATCAATGTTGTACAGGGTGAGCGTCAGTTCGCGAAGGACAACAAGAGTCTCGGACAGTTCCGTCTGGACGGTATTCCGCCGGCAAGAAGAGGTGTTCCGCAGATTGAGGTTACCTTTGATATCGACGCTAACGGTATTGTAAACGTATCCGCAAAGGATCTCGGAACCGGAAGAGAGCAGCACATCACCATTACCGCAGGTTCGAACCTTTCCGACGCGGATATCGATAAGGCAGTTAAGGAAGCAGCCGAGTACGAGGCACAGGATAAGAAGCGTAAGGAAGCCGTAGAGGTACGCAACGACGCAGATTCTATGGTATTCCAGACCGAGAAGGCACTTTCCGAAGTCGGCGATAAGATTGCGGACAGCGACAAGAGCGCGGTGGAAGCAGACCTTGCCCACTTAAAGGAACTTGTAGAAAAGAGCAATCCGGAAGCAATGTCCGAGGGCGAAGTGGCTGACATTAAGGCTGCAAAGGAAAAGCTGATGACCAGTGCGCAGTCCTTGTTTGCAAAGGTATACGAGCAGGCGCAGGGCGCAGCGGGAGCCGGAGCAGGCCCGGATATGGGTACGGCGGCAGGCGGAAGCAGCAATGCGGCAGATGATGTAGTGGATGCAGATTACCGCGAGGTATAATCCGCAGAAAAAGAGTTTCACAGGAGAAATTCTTGATTGAAGGAAGTCAGAAAAAACTATGGCGCAGGAACCGAAAGGTACCTGTGCCATAGAAGTATTTTGTGTGAAGGTTAAGTGAGCACGGAAGGTGCAGAAGTTTGTTCTGCGGAGAGCTTTCATACAGAAGGATTGTGCTTGAACGGAGGAGTTAAGATGGCTGACAGTAAGCGGGACTACTATGAAGTCCTCGGCGTTTCGAAAAATGCCACGGACGAGGAAATAAAGAAGGCATACCGCCAGACCGCGAAGAAGTATCACCCGGATATGAATCCGGGGGACAAAGAGGCGGAGGCAAAGTTTAAGGAAGCTTCGGAAGCCTATGCGGTTTTGAGCGACCCGGAGAAGCGGAGGCAGTATGACCAGTTCGGTCACGCCGCATTCGAGCAGGGCGGCGGTGCCGGCGGATTTGATTTCTCCGGTATGGATATGGGGGATATCTTCGGAGATATTTTCGGTGATTTATTCGGCGGCGGAAGAAGCCGTCGTGCTAATAACGGACCGCAGAAGGGCGCAAATGTCCGTGCCGGTATCCGGATTACGTTTAACGAGGCGGTCTTCGGAACGCAGAAGGAATTGGAACTGAATCTGAAAGAGAAGTGTGATACCTGTAAGGGCAGCGGCGCAAAACCGGGGACACAGAGTGAAACCTGCGGAAAGTGCGGCGGCAAAGGGCAGGTTGTATATACACAGCAGTCGTTGTTTGGTATGGTGCGGAATGTGCAGGCCTGTCCGGACTGCCGGGGCACCGGTAAGATTATTAAAGAGAAGTGTCCGGACTGCTACGGCAACGGCTATGTAACAAAGCGTAAGAAAATACAGGTAACGGTTCCGGCAGGAATTGATAACGGACAGAGTATCCGTATCCGCGGGAAGGGCGAGCCGGGGATTAACGGTGGCGAACAGGGCGATTTGCTGGTAGAGGTAGCCGTAAGCAGCCATCCGATTTTCCAGCGCCAGGAGTACGATATTTATTCTACCGCGCCGATGTCCTTTGCACAGGCAGCCCTTGGCGGCGACGTGCGAATCAGCACGGTGGACGGCGACGTGCTTTATACGGTAAAGCCGGGTACGCAGACCGATACGAAGGTAAGGCTTCGGGGAAAGGGTGTACCGTCGTTGCGGAACAAGGATATCCGGGGCGACCATTATGTGACCCTGGTAGTTCAGGTGCCGACAAAGCTGACTTCGGAACAAAAGGAGCTTTTGGAGAAGTTTGCGGAGGCATCGGGAGAGCGTGATACGGAGAACAGTGATAAGGGCGGTAAAACCGGAAAGAAGAAGTTTTTCGGAAAGTAAATGAAAATAAATAGAAGAAAAGCAGTGCTGCCGCGCAATCTGGGCGACGGCACTGCTTTTTTTGGATTTTGGCATCATGATAAGGAATATCTGTAACAACAGAAAGAACAAAGCGGTATGAGAAATCTCAAGATGTGATTGCTATTCTTTGGGCGGTGGAATATAATAGAAGACAATAGGCAGGTTTCGGCTTTTGACGAAACGAATAAGAACAATATTCCTTATGTGAGAGGAGAATCCTATGAAGTGGGTAAAAATGGAACTGAAAACCACGACAGAGGCCGTGGATTTAGTCAGTGCAATGTTAGACGAGCTTGGTGTGGAAGGAATTGAGATTACGGATTTTGTGCCGCTTTCGGAGGAGGATAAGCAGAAAATGTTTATCGATATTCTGCCGGAACTGCCGCCGGATGACGGAAGCGCTACGGTCAGTTTTTATCTGGAACCGGAGGCGGATATGGAAGAACTGCGGGAAAAAATTGCGGAAGGACTTTCGGAACTTCGTCAGTTTGTCGAGGTGGGGAGCGGGGAAATTACCGTGTCCGAAACAGAGGATAAGGACTGGATCAACAACTGGAAGGAGTTTTTTAAGCCGTTCCGTGTGGACGACAGCATTGTAATCAAACCAACCTGGGAGAATCTTACCGAAAAGAGGGAGGGAGACCTTGTGGTTGAAATCGACCCGGGGACGGCGTTCGGAACAGGGGCGCATGAAACGACAAAACTTTGTATCGGAGCTTTAAAAAAGTATCTGAAACAGGGGGACAGAGTGCTTGACGTCGGTTGCGGCAGCGGAATTTTATCCATAATTTCGATGCTGCTGGGAGCAGGCTATGCGGCGGCAGTGGACATTGATCCGATTGCGGTAGAGGTTACGGCGGAAAATGCCGGAGTCAACGGGCTCTCTGCGTCTGTCTGTGCAAAGCGGGAGGACGGATTGCCGCTGTTTTGCAAAACGCCGGGAACGATTGAGGTAACCGACGGAAATGTCATCGGAGAAGAAGGCTTGCGCGGGGCAATCGGACGTGCCTCCTACGAGATTGTCGTAGCCAATATTCTGGCGGATGTTATTATTCCGCTTTCCGGCGTAGTACGGGAGTTTATGAAGCCGGGCGCACTGTTTATCAGCTCCGGTATTATCAATACAAAGCAGGCGGCGGTAGAAGAGGCGCTAAAGAAAAACGGATTTGAAATTGTGGAAACAGTAACGCTGGGCGACTGGGTATCCATTGTCGCAAAGTAACGGAATACGGCGTATGGCTGTGCGACAGCAGAATACAACCGGGAAAAGAGTACGGTCGGCAGTGTGGATACGCAGAGAAAGCTAAGGCTCGGAAAGGGGAAAAGATGTATCGGTTTTATATAGCGGCATCGCAAAAACAGGGGAACACCATTGAAATTACCGGGGAAGACGTCAATCATATCAAAAACGTACTTCGCATGAAGCAGGGGGAGCGGTTTATTTTATGTGACGGAGAGGGAACGGACTATTTGTGCGAACTGGCGGGGACAAAGGAGCGGAATCTGCTTGCCTCTGTTTTGGAGGAGCATGCCTCGGATACGGAGCTTCCGGTGCGGCTTGTGCTGTTTCAGGGGCTTCCGAAGAAGGATAAGCTGGAACTCATTATCCAGAAAGCGGTAGAACTCGGCGTGGACGAGATTGTGCCGGTGGTGACAAAGCGCACGATTGTAAAGACCGACGAGGGCAGGGAGGAAAAGAAGGCTGCCAGATGGCAGACGATTGCAGAGAGCGCCGCAAAGCAGTCCGGCAGAGGAGTAATTCCGAAGGTGAGCGGAGTGCGCTCTTGGAAAGAGGCACTTGCGTATACGGAGAATTTAGAGTATAATGTAATTTTGTATGAAAACGCACGCGGGATGCAGCCTACGGCGGAGTTCCTGAAGGGTGCCGCGAAAAAGAAAAGCATCGGTATTTTTGTCGGACCGGAGGGCGGCTTTACCGAGGAAGAGGTTTCGGCAGTCATAGAAAAGAATGCGGAGTGTCTTTCTCTCGGGAAGCGGATTCTGCGGACGGAAACGGCGGGGCTTGCGATGCTGTCCATGCTGATGCTTGCAATCGAGTGTGCCGGAGAGTAATAAAAGGGGCGCCACGTTCCGTAATCGGAAGCCGCTTTTTGCCCCTCGGAACTTTACAAGCGATTGCCCTGGCGCATCGGGGAAGAGTGCAGGAAACAGAGTGCAGAAAAAGGAACAGGAGAGTTCATGGAAGCATATTTGGATAATTCGGCAACCACGCGTATGGATGACGCGGTGCTTGCCCTGATGGAACGGGTTTATAAAGAGGATTTCGGAAATCCGTCTTCGCGTCATAAAAAGGGGATGGAGGCGGAGCGTTATATAAAAACGGCAAAAGAGCAGATTGCGGACACCTTAAAGTGCAAGCCGGAGGAAATCCTGTTTACTTCGGGCGGTACGGAATCGAATAATATGGCGTTAATCGGCAGTGCCCTTGCCAACAGGCGACGCGGAATGCATATCATTACAACTGCTTTTGAGCATGCTTCCGTGTACCAGCCGTTGTTTTTTTTGGAGGAACTGGGCTTTCGGATTACTTATCTTGCACCGGATGAAAACGGAAGGATTTCCGTAGAGTCGTTGCGCGCCGCACTTTGCCCGGAAACGATACTTGTTTCCGTTATGGCGGTCAACAACGAGGTCGGAGCGGTGCAGGATATTGCGACGTTAGGTGAGGCGATAAAGGAATACAATTCCGAGATTGTATATCATGTGGATGCAATACAGGCCTATGGAAAGTATCGGATTTATCCGAAACGGCAGAATATCGATTTGCTTTCGGTCAGCGCACATAAGCTGCACGGACCGAAGGGCTGCGGCTTTTTATATATCAAGGAGAGAACCAAAATAAAACCGTTGCTTTACGGCGGCGGTCAGCAGAAGGGGCTTCGTTCCGGTACGGAGAACGTGCCGGGAATTGCAGGCACCGGACTTGCGGCAGAGCTTGCCTGCGCGAAGGTGGAGGAGTTGCAGGAGAGGCTGTTTTCGTTAAAGGAATTTTTTGCGGAGGGACTTTCGCAGCTGGAGGGCGTTACGGTGCATCTTGTTGACAAAAAAGCGGACGAGGTCATTTCCCCACAGGAGCGGAAGGAACGTCTGCGTTGTACCGCACCGCATATTATGAGCGTCGGGTTCGCCGGAGTGCGGAGCGAGGTGTTGCTTCATGCACTGGAGGAAAAGGGCATTTATGTGTCTTCCGGTTCGGCGTGTTCGTCTAACCACCCGGAGGTGAGCGGCACCCTAAAGGCAATCGGTGTGGACAAAGAGCTTTTGGACGCAACGGTGCGTTTCAGCTTTTGCAGGGATACCACAAAGGAAGAACTGGAATATACGTTATCGGTGTTAAAGGAATTGTTGCCGCAGCTTCGGAGGTTTTGGAGGAAATAAGCCGCGGGAGGCTTGCGGTTTTGGATACAGGCGGAAGGAAACGGAGGAATTATGTATCAGGCTTTTTTGGTGAAATACGGAGAAATCGGACTCAAGGGAAACAACCGGCACATTTTTGAGAATGCTTTGCGTGACCGCGTACTGGAAAAATTAAAGCCGCTGGGGAACTATAAAGTGACCAGAGAACAGGGCAGAATTTTTGTAGAGTGTCCGAAGGGGTACGATTATGAAGATACGGTGGAAGCGCTGGGGCGTGTATTCGGTGTGTCCGGCTTCTGTCCGGTAGAGGTGGTGGAAACAACCGAATGGGAAGCGGTGAAGCAGGCGGTCGGCGATTTTGTGGAAAAGATGTATCCGCAGAAGAACTTTACGTTCAAGGTGGCGGCAAAGCGTGCGGATAAGCACTATCCGATTACCTCGCCGGAAATCTGTGCGGGCATGGGGGAATATCTGTTAGACCGTTTTCCGGAGCTCTCGGTTGATGTGCATACGCCGCAGGAAGTAATTACCGTGGAAATCCGAAACCGCGCCTATGTGTATTCCAAGGTGCTTGCGGGCCCGGGCGGAATGCCGGTAGGAACGAGCGGAAAGGCAATGTTACTGTTATCCGGCGGTATTGACAGTCCGGTGGCGGGCTATATGATTTCCAAGCGTGGCGTGGAGTTAGAGGCAACATATTTTCATGCGCCGCCGTATACCAGTGACCGCGCAAAGGAAAAGGTAGTAGACCTTGCAAGAATCGTGAGCCGTTATACCGGTCCGATTCGCTTAAATATCGTAAATTTTACGGAGATTCAGCTGGCAATTTATGAGAAGTGTCCGCACGAGGAACTGACGATTATTATGCGCCGCTATATGATGCGGATTGCGGAGCATTTTGCAAAGAAAAGCGATTGCCTCGGACTGATTACCGGAGAAAGCATCGGTCAGGTGGCAAGTCAGACGATGCACAGCCTTCTGACGACAAACGCGGTCTGCGAGCTTCCGGTATTCCGTCCGTTAATCGGCTTCGACAAAGTGGAGATTGTGGAGATTGCAAAGAAAATCAATACGTTTGAAACCTCCATACTTCCGTATGAGGACTGTTGTACGATTTTTGTGGCAAAGCATCCGGTGACGAAGCCGGTGCTGCCTGTAATTGAAAAGTCGGAGGAGCTGCTTGCGGACGTAATCGATGACCTCATGCGGCAGGCAATCGAAACGACGGAAACAATAGTAGTAGGGGAGTAATTGGGGCTTGCGTGCTGCTACGGCGCTTTGCGCCTGTCCCCGCCCCTCGCGGCAAAGCCGCTCGGTCGTGGACGCGCTCGTAGATACCGCCGTCAACGCAAAAAAAAGAGGATACAGTTTTGTATCCTCCCCGTCTGTAACAGATACCTTTTGTGGTTTACTCTACGATATAAGGAGCCAATGCTGCCAGAATTGCATCCAGACTGTCCTGTGCGTGGATATTTAAGTCAATCGGCTTGGAAAGGTCCAAACTGAAAATACCCATGATAGACTTTGCATCAATGACATATCTTCCGGAAACCAAATCAAAATCAGAGTCAAACTTTGTGATTTCGTTTACGAAAGATTTTACCTTGTCGATAGAGTTTAAAGAAATTTTAACGGTCTTCATAGTGATTCCTCCTTCTTTATTATTGAATATAAATTATTCTCTATGAAGTATCTTCATACCTATATAGTACCGTTTGCAGGTAAAAATGTCAATATGCAAAACGAATAAAAAATTTAGTTAATTTTGTCGAAAACCATATAAATGTACGAAAACTTAGGAAAGCGAGGGAAAATCGGTGGAGGAAAAACAGAACAGACTAATTTCGGGGAAACGGGTTGCTTTCCTGACGCTCGGCTGTAAGGTGAATTCCTATGAAACGGAAGGAATGCGGGAATTGTTTTTGAAAGCGGGAGCCGTGGAAGCGGCTTTTGAGGAAGAAGCGGATGTTTATGTTGTCAATACCTGCTCGGTGACAAATATTGCAGACCGTAAATCAAGACAGATGCTGCACCGCGCAAAGAAGAGAGGAAACGGTGCGTTAGTGGTGGCGGCGGGCTGTTATGCACAGGCAGCGGGAGAACGCCTGGGAGAGCAGGACGGCGTAGACCTTGTGGTGGGAAATAACCGGAAGGCGGAGATTGTGGAATTGACGGAGGAAGCGCTGCAACGTCGTGAAGCCAAAAGCCGGTATGCGTTGAACGATATCGCAAAGGAACGGCAGTATGAGGAACTGCCGATTGAAACGGTGACGGAGCATACCAGAGCCTATCTAAAGATTGAGGATGGCTGTAATCAGTTTTGCAGTTATTGTATTATTCCGTATGTGCGCGGACGGGTGCGTTCCCGTGCGGAGGAAGAGATTCTTGCCGAGGTAGAGCGCCTGGCATCGGAGGGATACCGGGAAGTGGTGCTGACCGGGATTCATCTGTCCTCTTACGGTTTGGATAAAAAGGTGCAGACAAAGCAGGAGGCTTCGGAGTTTGACGTGATGCTTGCCCCGAAGGAGGCGTCAGAGGAAGCGGTGTTGCCGCTGCTTGACCTGTTAAAGAAGGTACAGGAGGTTCGGGGCATTGAAAGAATCCGGCTTAGTTCTCTGGAACCGCGGATTATGACGGAAGCGTTTGTAAAGGAGATTGCTTCGCTGTCAAAGCTTTGCCCGCATTTCCACCTTTCTCTGCAAAGCGGCTGTGACGCAACGTTAAAGCGGATGAACCGGAAATATACGACGGCGGAGTACAAAAAAGCAGTGGAATGTCTACGGCGGTACTTTGAACGCCCTGCCATTACCACGGATATCATTGTGGGATTTCCGGGAGAAACCGACGAGGAGTTTGCAAAAACCCTTCGGTTTGTACGGGACATTGCCTTTTCTCAGATTCATATTTTCAAGTATTCCAGACGCCGGGGAACGGTTGCGGATCGTATGGAGGCTCAGATACCGGAGCCTGTAAAAACGAAGCGCAGCGAAGCGCTTTCGGCGTTGGAAAAAGAACTGGAGCAGGAGTACCGCGGACAGTTTGCCGGAGTTACGGAGCCGGTTCTGTTTGAGGAAAGAATTACGGCGGAAGGGGCGGAGTATCTGACGGGGCATACCACCCGCTACATCAAAGTCGCGGTTGCGGCGGCGGAGCATGGGCCGCAGCCGAATGAAACGGCGAACGTCCGGCTGTCGGACACCCGGATAAAGGATGCCGTGCTTTCGGAACTTGTTTGACCCTGCCGGGAGGAAACCTGCATTGCAAACTCTTGTTCAAAATGTACGGAAAACCATTGAAATTTTTCCAAAAATATATTATGATAGATAATAATGGGACAGAATGCGGCAATGTTTTTGATAGAGGAGCGTAGACTTATGCATGAGGTAAATCATACACAGTTTTTTAAAGTGGAAAAGAATATCGCGCCGGATGTGCGGGAAATATTAGCAACGGTACATCATGCGCTGACCGAGCAGGGATACAATCCGGTAAATCAGATTGTCGGCTATATTATGTCCGGTGATCCGACGTATATTACCAGTTATGAGAACGCACGGAGCTTAATCATGAAAGTGGAACGTGACGAGATTATCGAGGAACTTTTGCGCAATTATATCAAGCGGGAATTGTAGGCTTCTGCCGATATCATGTGAGAGGCGGGTATTGTATGCGGATTATGGGTTTAGACTACGGAGCGGCGACAGTCGGCGTTGCCATCAGCGACGCGCTTTTGCTTACCGCACAGGGGATTGAAACCATTCGGAGAGAACAGGAGTTACAGCTTCGTAAAACCTACCGGAGAATCGAAGAATTGGTAAAAGAATACGAAGTAGAGAGAATTGTGGTGGGCTTACCGAAGCACCTGAACAATTCCATCGGAGAACGTGCAAAAAAAGCAGAGGAGTTTGCCGAAGCACTGAAAAGAAGGACAGGACTTCCGGTGGAGCTGCAGGACGAACGGTTGACGACGGTGGAGGCACATCGTGTACTGGATGCGGGAGGAGCAGGCTTGGAAAAGAAAAAGGCAGTGGTAGATAAGCTGGCGGCAGTTTTGATATTACAGAGCTATTTGGACCGGATGAATTATGGAAAGGAAGTTTAGATGGAAAGAAAGCAGGATGTCATCACCTTTGTAGACGAGGACGGAGATGAAGCGTTATTTCATGTAATAGAGGAAACCCGTATCAACGGTACGGATTATCTTTTGGTGTTGGACGATATTGAGGGAGAAGAAACGGAGGCCCTGATTTTAAAGGACGTTTCGGCTGAGGGAGAAACGGAAGCGGTTTACGAGATTGTGGAAGATGAAAAGGAACTGCGGGCGGTAGCGGATTTGTTCAGTGAAATTTTAGAGGATACGGAGTTCGTACTTTAAAATAGGATTTGTTTTAGAAAAACAGGGAATAATTTAGTTAAAGATGCATTGTGAAACAGGATAGAAATCGGTATTGCTTTCCGGGCGAAGGATGCGCGGGCTCCAAATCCGGCCGTCATGAAAAGGGCGGCGGGGCTGGATTTGCCGCGTGTTTGTACGGGAAGCTTACAGTATCGGAGCGTGCGTGATAAAAAAATTTACGAAGGCTTTTTGGAAGCTTTGTTTTCCAATGCACCAAAACAGGAGGTGTATTTTTTGAGAAGAAGAGGAGTCAGGGCAGCGGTGGCTGCGCTGGAGGAAGAGCAGTTTTTTAGTGAAGAGCAGGTAAGCAAGCTGAAGTTAAGGATTATTCCGCTCGGCGGTCTGGAACAGATCGGCATGAACATCACGGCATATGAATACGAGGACAGTATTATTGTCGTAGACTGCGGTCTGGCGTTTCCGGAGGACGATATGTTAGGCATCGACCTTGTAATCCCGGACATAACGTATTTGAAGGAAAATATTGAGAAGGTAAAGGGCTTTATTATTACCCACGGACATGAGGATCATATCGGTGCGCTGCCGTATGTGTTAAAGGAACTGAATGTACCGGTTTATGCAACAAAGCTGACGGTCGGTATCATTGAGAATAAGCTGAAAGAACACAATATGTTAAAGACGACGAAGCGTAAGGTGATTAAATACGGACAGTCGATTAATCTGGGGGTGTTTCGGATTGAGTTTATCCGTGTGAATCACAGTATTGCAGACGCGGCGGCACTGGCAATTTTTACGCCGGTGGGAACGGTGGTGCATACCGGTGACTTTAAGGTGGATTACACGCCGATGTTTTCCGATACTATTGATTTGCAGCGTTTGGCTGAGTTAGGCAGAAAGGGCGTATTGGCGCTGCTTGCCGACTCTACAAACGTAGAACGCCCGGGCTTTACGATGTCGGAGCGCATGGTAGCAAAGACCTTTGATACGATTTTTTCGGAAAATGCAAATCACCGTCTGATTGTTGCGACCTTTGCTTCCAATGTGGACCGCGTGCAGCAGATTATTTATACGGCGGAAAAATACGACCGCAAGGTAGTCATTGAAGGCCGCAGTATGGTGAATATTATTTCCACGGCGGCGGAGCTTGGCTATATTAAGATACCGGAAAATATCATGATTGATATTGAACAGATTAAAAATTACCCGGATGAGAAGCTGGTGCTGATTACGACGGGAAGTCAGGGCGAAGCAATGGCGGCGCTTTCCCGTATGGCGAACTCCACGCATAAAAAGGTGTCGATTATGCCGGGCGATGCGGTCATTTTAAGCTCCCACCCGATTCCGGGAAACGAAAAACAGGTATCCAAGATTATCAACGAGCTGACGAGAAAGGGCGCGAAGGTAATTACGCAGGATACGCATGTTTCCGGGCATGCCTGTCAGGAGGAGATAAAGTTAATTTATGCTTTAACAAAACCGAGGTATGCGATTCCGCTGCACGGAGAGTACCATCACCGCATGACCCACGGGCAGCTTGCGCAGAGTATGGGAATCGATAAGGAAAGAGTATTTGTTCTTTCTTCCGGCGATGTACTGGAGCTTGACGAGGAAAGCGGAAGCGTTGTGGATAAGGTAGAGGCACAGGGTATTTTTGTAGACGGTCTTGGCGTCGGCGACGTGGGCAATGTCGTTCTGCGCGACCGCCAGCATTTATCGGAAAACGGTCTGCTGATTATTGTACTGACGCTGCAAAAGTACACGAATCAAGTGTTGGCAGGACCGGATATTGTTTCCCGCGGTTTTGTTTATGTGAGAGAGTCGGAAAATCTCATGGACGAGGCCAGAGAGGTTGTCATTGACGCGCTGGAACGGTGTCTTTCGAGAAATATGTCCGACTGGGGCAAAATTAAGAATATCATAAAGGATTCTCTGAGTGATTATCTCTGGAAGAAGATGAAACGTAACCCGATGATTCTGCCGATTATTATGGAGGTGGACGCGTAATCATGGCAAAGCAGTCACAGCAGGCAAAGGCGGCACTTGATATTATAGGCTACCTTCTTGGCATCTTACTGAATCTGGTCTTTTATGCCGTTGTTGCATTCGGACTTTATTTTGTGGCAACAAACGTATATGAATTTTCGTATCAGGTGTTCGGCGACCGCGTGTGTGAGGCTGCGCCGGGGCGCGATGTGGAAATCCACATCGAAGAAGGAGAATCGACAATGGAAATTGCCGAGAACCTTTATATGAACAAGGTGGTCATCAATAAGTATACCTTTTACCTGAAGGTACGGCTGTTTGAATATCCGATTATGTACGGAACATTCAGGCTGAATACTTCCATGACTTATGATGAAGTGCTGGATGTGATTACCGATTTATCAAATGCAATACCGGAGGAAACCCAATGATTATCAGCGAACGGTTATCGGAGTATTTAAAGGCACTGGAGTGTGATTTGCCGGAGTATCTGGACAGACTGGAACAGCAGGCGCTTTCCGAGGAAGTGCCGATTATCCGAAAGGAAGCGCAGGCACTGCTGCGTTTCCTTTTGTGCTTATTAAAGCCGGAGCGGATTCTGGAGGTAGGCTGCGCAGTGGGTTTCTCTGCGGCGTTTATGAGTGAATATATGCCGGAGGGGGCGACGATTACCACAATCGAAAAGGTCGAACAGCGCATCCGGGAGGCAAAGAAAAATCTGGCGGGGATTCCGAGAGCGGAACAGGTGACGCTGCTTTGCGGCGATGCGGCAGAAGTGTTAAAGGAGCTTTCGGGGCGCGGTGAAACCTATCCGTTTATTTTTATGGATGCGGCGAAGGGACAGTATATGAACTTTCTTCCGTATCTGTTACAGCTGTTGCCGGAGGGCGGACTTTTGATTACGGATAACGTATTGCAGGAAGGCACCATTGTAGAATCCAAGTACACGATACCGCGCAGGGAGCGAACCATACATATGCGTATGCGGGAGTATGTGTATACGTTAAAGCATATGGAGGAACTGGAAACCGTGGTGCTGCCGGTGGGGGACGGCGTAACATTAAGTGTAAAGAAGGGTACGAAGAAATGATAAAACAGAGAAAAAAGCCGGAGCTTTTGCTTCCGGCAGGCAGCCTTGAGGTATTAAAAATCGCTGTGAAATACGGTGCGGACGCAGTTTACATCGGAGGGGAGATGTACGGACTGCGTGCGAAAGCACGCAATTTTTCTCCGGAGGATATGAAGGAAGGCGTGTCCTATGCTCACGCCCACGGAGTCCGGGTGTATGTAACCGCCAATATTACGGCCCATAATCGCGATCTTGCGGGCGTGGAGGAGTATTTCCGGGAGTTAAAGGAAATCGCGCCGGACGCGCTCATCATTTCCGACCCGGGTGTGTTTGAAATCGCAAGAGAAATTCTGCCGGAAACAGAACTGCATATCAGTACGCAGGCGAACAATGTGAATTATCGCACCTGCCGCTTCTGGCACCGTCTGGGCGCAAAACGCATCGTGACCGCCAGAGAGCTTTCCCTAGACGAAATCGGAGAGCTGCGCCGGAATATTCCGGAGGATTTGGAGCTGGAAACCTTTGTGCATGGCGCAATGTGTATTTCCTATTCCGGGCGTTGCCTGCTCAGTAATTATTTTACGGGGCGCGACGCGAATCTCGGCGCATGTACCCATCCGTGCCGCTGGAAGTATTATATCATGGAGGAAAGCCGCCCGGGAGAGTATCTGCCGGTGTTTGAAAACGAGCGGGGAACTTATATTTTCAATTCCAAGGATTTGTGTATGATTGAACATATCCCGGAGTTGGTGGCAGCGGGAATCGACAGCTTTAAAATCGAAGGCCGCATGAAGACCGCGCTTTACGTTGCAACGGTGGCGCGTACCTATCGTCAGGCGATTGACGATTATTTTGAAAGCGAAGAAAAGTACCGGGAGCGTTTGCCGTATTATAGGGAGGAAATTTCCAAATGTACCTACCGCAGCTATACGACGGGCTTTTTCTTCGGTGCGCCGGGAGCCGATGCGCAGGTATATGAGAATAATGACTATAACAAAGAGTACACCTATCTGGGGTTCCCGACTGAGGTGACGGAGGACGGAAGGCTTTACATGGAACAGCGGAATAAGTTCTGTGTGGGCGATACCGTGGAGTTGATGGATTTTTCCGGGGAAAGCCGGTATGCGAACGTGCTTGGAATCACGGACGCGGAAGGAAATCCGATGGAAAGCTGTCCTCATCCGCAGCAGATGTTGTATGTGACTTTGGATAAAAAGGCGGAGCCGCTTACGATTTTAAGAATGCAGAACCGACTTCCGTAAAAAGATGTTTTATGCGACAGGCACGGGTCATGTTTCCACGTCATAGGCTGTTAGAAAGAACAGACGGAGGCATGTCGTGTTATCCTTTCCCAAACCGCTTGATGCAAAAGAGGAGGAAGCGCTGTTCGCTGAATTTCGTGCGGGAAAAAAGGAAGCAAGGGATTTGCTGATTGAGCATAATCTCCGTCTGGTGGCGCATATTGTGAAAAAATATACCCAGCAGGCATCGGACAATGAAGATTTACTTTCCATCGGTACGGTAGGATTGATTAAAGCAGTGGATACATTTGATGAAACTAAGGGGATTCGTCTTGGAACATATGCCGCGCGCTGTATTGAAAACGAGCTTTTGATGTTTTTCCGGGCGGGGAAAAAGTCCGCAAAGGAAGTTTATCTTTATGACCCGATCGGAACGGATAAAGAGGGAAATGCCATCAGTCTGTTGGAGATTATCGAAACGGAAGAAGAAGACTACACGGAGCGGGCAGAAAAAAAGGAAAAACTTTCGGTGCTGCCGAAGCTGATAGAGGAAACCCTGGAGGAGCGGGAACGTGAAATTATCATGTTGCGGTACGGACTTTCGGACGGAAAAGAACTGACGCAGCGGGAGATTGCAAACCGTCTTTCCATCAGCCGAAGCTATGTGTCAAGAATAGAGAAAAAAGCGCTGAAAAAACTGAGAGAAGAGTATGAAAAACGCGGGAGATAGAGCGTCCTGCACGGGTGTGAAACCCCAGAATGCGTTCTGTCCTTAAAGGAGCGGCGACGAGAAGGAAGGAGAAGGTACGAGAGAATGACGGAATCATTGCTGCAGCAGTTAAAAAAATATAATAACACTATGCTGCCGTTTCATATGCCGGGACATAAGCGGAATCTTTCCTTATCGGGGAAGGGCGGTTATCTGGAAGCGTTAAGCGCCGACTGCGACATTACCGAGGTCGCAGGGTTTGATAATCTTGCGGAGCCGGAGGAGCTGCTACTTTCCGTAAAGAAACGGGCGGCGGCGCTTTGGCACAGCGAAGACGCTTATCTTTCGGTAAACGGAAGTACCTGCGGCATTCTTGCGGGTATCTATGCGACGGTATCCTACGGCGGAAACGTAATTGCGGCAAGAAATTGTCATAAATCCGTATACAACGGGCTTCGGCTTTTGAACGCAAAGGTATCGTATCTTTTGCCGGAGCGGGATACGAGCACCGGCGCCTGCGGCAGCGTGACGCCGGAAGCAGTGGAAACGGCACTGAAGCGTTGCCCCGGGGCGCAGCTTGTGATTATCACAAGTCCGACCTATGAAGGCGTACTCAGTGATGTGGAAGGAATTTGCCGCACAGCCCACGCCCACGGGGTTCCGGTTCTGGTAGATTCCGCCCACGGCGCACATCTTGGCTTCGGAGCATTTCCGAAGAGTGCCGTGACCTGTGGGGCAGACCTCGTTGTACAAAGTCTGCACAAAACGCTGCCGAGTCTGACGCAGACGGCGATTGCCCACCGGAACGGGACACTGATTTCCGAAAAAGCCTACAAGGAAGCGGTGAATCTGTTTCAGACCAGCAGTCCGTCCTATCTTCTGCTTGCTTCGATGGAGGGGTGTATCGGGCTGTTAGAGCAAAAGGGGGAGGAGTTATTCTCCGAATGGCAGGCGGCGTTAGAGGAGTTTTACCGGAAGACAAAGGGGTTAAAGCATCTTTCGGTAGTGCGGGAGGCGGGAGTCTTTGCCCGGGACCGGAGTAAACTGATTGTCAGTACCGCAGGGACGAGCCTGACCGGAACGGAACTTATGGAGCGTCTGCGGACCGGTTACCGAATTGAAGCGGAGATGGCGGCAGAGCAATATTTGATTGCCATGACGGGTATGGGAGATACAAAAGAGAGTCTGATGCGCTTTGCGGAGGCGTTACTGGAACTTGATGCGGAGTGCCGGCCGGCGCCGAAAAAGGAACTTTGTTATCCGCCGTTGCCGGTATGCCGGTGTGGTGTTGCCGAGGCGCTAAAAGCACAGGCAGAGGAATGCGAACTGAAAGCCTCGGTCGGAAGAATCGCTGCCGAGTATGTCTGGGCGTATCCGCCGGGGATTCCGCTGTTAGTGCCGGGGGAGGAAATCTCGGCTGAACTGGCGGTGTTTTTGCGGGAAAAAGAAGAAAGCGGCGTGCGGCTGCATCGGACAGGCGGAGGTGCCGAAAAAGGAAACATCAGCGTAATGGGACGTTAAATTCCGCTGCCCGAAGTAAAACCGTGGTTGACAAACGCCTTAGCTTTGGACTATAATAATTGCATTGATGAAGATTATACATAAAGGAGCATGAAAATGATGAGCAGAATTAATACACTGAATACGAGAGATTTGACCGTTAGCCTTACGGACGGCGGTTGCGGCGAGTGTCAGACTTCCTGCCAGTCCGCATGTAAGACTTCCTGCGGTGTTGCAAATCAGCCGTGTGAGAATACCCGCATTAAGACGTTACACACCCGTAGTCTTACTGCCAGCCTTACGGACGGCGGTTGCGGCGAGTGCCAGACCTCCTGTCAGTCTGCCTGCAAGACTTCCTGTGGTGTTGCAAATCAGCCGTGTGAGCGCTAATCTCACGAGGGATTGAACCTGTAAAGAGGACCGCCGGATTCGGGAACGGAATACGGCGGTCTTTTCCGTGAAGGCAGAGTGCGTGGAAGCGTGTGCCGGCACGAAGGAAAAAGGCAGAGTGAAAGGAGAGGTTACCGTGATACACCAGTATAAGATGAACGGTTACAATATTGTTATCGATGTGTTCAGCGGCTCGATTCATGTAGTAGATGAGGTGGCGTATGACGTTATTGCAATGTACGAAACCACACCGGAAGAACAGATTGTTGCCGAACTTACGGAAAAATATAAAGAGCAGTCTTTAACGGAAGCGGAAGTCCGCGCATGCATTGCGGAGGTGGAGGGGTTAAAGGACTCCGGACAGCTGTTTTCCGAGGATATTTACGCCGATAAGGCGGGCGTGCTGAAAACGAAGAACAATGTCATTAAGGCGTTGTGCCTGCATGTGGCGCATACCTGCAATTTGAATTGTAATTACTGCTTCGCCAGTCAGGGAAAGTATCAGGGAGAGCGCGCGCTGATGTCCTTTGAGGTGGGAAAGCAGGCGCTTGATTTTCTGATTGCGAATTCCGGAACCCGGACGAATCTGGAAGTAGACTTTTTCGGCGGAGAGCCGCTTATGAACTGGGATGTGGTAAAGCAGCTCGTTGCCTACGGCAGAAGTCAGGAAGAGCTTCATCACAAAAAGTTCCGCTTTACCCTTACGACAAACGGGGTACTGGTGGATGACGATGTGATTGAGTTCGCCAACCGGGAAATGCACAATGTGGTATTAAGCCTTGACGGAAGAAAGGAAGTCCATGACCGTCTGCGTAAGAACTACGAGGGCAAAGGAAGCTACGATACGATTGTGCCGAAGTTTCAGAAGTTCGTGGAGAGCAGGGGAGGCAAGGGCTATTATATCCGCGGTACGTTTACCCATAACAACGTAGATTTTACCAATGATTTGTTTCATATGGCGGATTTGGGCTTTACCGAGCTTAGCATGGAGCCGGTAGTGTGCGCGCCTTCCGACCCGTATGCTTTAACGGAAGAGGATTTGCCGAAGCTGTTCGACCAATATGAACTTCTGGCAAAAGAAATGATAAAGCGGGAGAAAGAGGGGCGCGGCTTTACGTTTTATCACTATATGATCGATTTGTCCCACGGACCTTGCATTTACAAGCGTATTTCCGGCTGCGGTTCGGGAACGGAGTATCTGGCGGTGACCCCTTGGGGCGATTTGTATCCGTGTCACCAGTTTGTCGGCGACGAGGCATACCTTATGGGAAATGTCTGGGACGGCGTGACGAATCTTGCGATGCGTGAGAAGTTCCGGGGCTGCAATGTTTATTCCAGAAAGGAGTGCGGCGACTGCTGGGCAAAGCTTTACTGTTCCGGCGGCTGCGCGGCGAATGCGTACCATGCCACCGGTGACATTTCCGGTATTTACGAGTATGGGTGTAAGCTGTTCCGCAAGCGTATGGAGTGCGCGATTATGATAAAGGCGGCGCAGGCGGACGATAATTAAATTACCGGTACGAACCTTTTTCGTATTTTTCATTTGTAACAAACAAGGGGCTGTCGCATAAATGAAATGCGCGGTGGCTCGGGCGTGGCGTACTCTTGCGATTGCCGGAATACTGTTGTAAAAAAGTTGCAGATAATTTATTTGTTTTTGAATTTGTCCGAAGGACCGCGTTTTTAGCTGAGTCAAAATCACCGCTTAGAACAGCTTAGGCGCGAGGCCCACCTGAGCGGCTTAGCTGTTCTTAGGGGAAGTTTGACGAAGCGTTGCGCTTGAAAAAACAAATAAATTATCTGCAACTTTTTATTAGCATATTTCCTAATCGCAAGAGTGGGACCGCGCATTTCATTTATGCGACAGCCCCTTGTTGACTGATAGGATGAAACCGTCGGGAAATTAGTTCAGAATCGGAAAGTTATCGTTTCGGCTTTTTCTCGCGGCGGGCTTTGGGAGCTTTTACGGTATGCGGCTTCCGGGCGGAAAATTCGGCACTTTCCGCATCTTCGGTTTCCTTTTGCGCAATCTCTGCCTGAAATGCGTCCGTAAAGGAGGTGTTGTCCTCTTCCTGCGGACGGTTACGCAAACGGCGTGTAAAGGAGGCCTGTTTTCCCGAAACGGTCCTCGCTCCGGCAATCCGGTAGTGCATTTCTCCGGTTTCTTCATGGATGGAAGTCAGGTCAAGAAAACTGATTGTTTCGGTGGGCAGTCCTTTCTTTTTCAGCCGGTAGTGAAGAAAGCACTGGATTAAGTAGCTGATTACCGCGAATACAGGGACGCCGAGGAACATTCCCATAAAGCCGAAAAAGCCTCCGCCGATTAAAATGGCAACGACAACCATAAGCGCCGAAAGACCGGTGGAATCGCCGAGAATCTTCGGCCCGAGGATATTGCCGTCAAACTGCTGTAAGCATATGATAAAAATGACGAAGAGAATTGCCTGTTTCGGGTTCGTCGGGTCGGCAAGCAGAATTAAAACCGCAGAAGGAATCGCGCCGATGAACGGTCCGAAAAACGGAATAATATTCGTAACGCCCACAATAACACTGACTAAGAGGACATAAGGCATATGGAAAAGGCTGAGAGCGATAAAGCAAAGCATACCGATAATCAGTGAATCCAGAAGCTTGCCCGAAATGAAACCGCTGAAAATCTGGTTACTCTTTGCCGCAAGGTGCAGAATCGTATTGGCAAGCTGCGGCTTAAAAAGGGCATAGGTCAGTTTCTTTGCCAGACCGGTGTACCTGCGTTTGCTGTACAAAATATAAACGGAAACAATCAGACCGACTACGATATCAAGGAGCAGGTTGAGAAAACCGATGATACCGAAGGTAAGGCCGGAGAGAATGCCGGACAGGCTGCCGAGCAGTGAAGTGCTTACCCAGTTTTCAAGGGAAGCAAGCATCTTTTCCATAATCTGCTCCAGGTTGTTGTACAGCGCAGGGTTCTCCTCTAACAATTCGAGATTGGCGAACCAGTTTGAAATTGTATTAACGTAACCGTCAAAGTTGGAAGCAAAGTTTAACACATTCTGGTACAGCTCCGGTAACACCAGGGAAATAATGGAATACACGAGGAGCAATAACAGTGCGAGGGAAACAAAAATCGCGATACCGAGCGCGAGATTTCCCGCCCTGCGGTGGGATATTTTGATACGCAGAAAGAACCGTGTCAGGATGCCGCTGATAAAATTAACAATCGGATTGAGCAGATAGGAAAGTACCGCACCGATAATGACCGGAAGTAAAATATTGCTCAGCCGGTGTAAAAAAGCAACCAGGTCTTTGTAGCGGAACATGACGAAAAAAACAATCAGGCATACCGTAACGGTACAAACTACGGTTAAGCCCCATCTGATATAGTTTGAATATTTTTCTTTCATAGGAAACCTCCGCGGGGATGAGTACAACTGTCTATAAATTAAGTATAGCATGAAACGGGCTTTTCCGCAATAATATAAAAAATGCCGCGGGTGTCAAACGGTGTCGTTACATTGCCGGCAGTGCCCCGGAACGATACCGCTTCTGTCATGTCATGCGCGGTATGTCAGGAATACTGCTGCTAAAAAACACTATATATAGTAGCAAAAAAAATAAAAAAGGAAAAATAATCCCAATATCTATGAAAAACTATGGACTTATGACAGAGAATCTGTTATACTTAATTTGGCTGGAGTTCTGACACGGAAGCGCAGCCGAAAAATTACGGAAAGGAATCGAACTTATGTATGTAGTAAAACGCGACGGACGTACTGTCGATTACGACAGAAACAAGATATTGCTTGCGATTCGCAAGGCAAATCATGTGGTAGGAAAAGAAGAAGCAATTGATGAAGAAAAAATAGAGCAGATTATTGCGGGAATCGAGGCACTGGGAAAGAACCGGATGCAGGTTGAGGAAATTCAGGATATTATCGAGCAGAAGCTGATGGAGGAAGGCAAGTTTGTTCTGGCAAAGACCTACATTATCTACCGCTATACGAGAGAACTGGTGCGGAAGGCGAATACGACCGATGATTCCATTATGAGCCTGATTCACCAGAGCAACAAAGACGTTATGGAGGAAAACTCCAATAAAAACGCTTATATCGCTTCCACGCAGCGCGACCTGATTGCGGGCGAGGTTTCCAAGGATTTGACAAAGCGCGTCCTTTTGCCGGAGGAGATATCCAAGGCGCATGAGGAGGGCGTACTCCATTTCCATGATGCGGACTATTTCATTCAGCCGATTTTTAACTGCTGTCTGATTAACATCGGCGATATGCTGGACAACGGCACGGTAATGAACGGAAAGCTGATTGAAAGCCCGAAAAGCTTTCAGGTGGCGTGTACGGTAGTAACGCAGATTATTGCCGCGGTAGCAAGCAGCCAGTACGGCGGACAGTCCGTGGATGTAAGACATCTGGGCAAATACCTCCGTATCAGCAGGGAAAAGTATGAAAAGCGGTACAAAGAAAAGTTCGGTACTACCATGTCGCCGGAGGAAATCAACTATCTGGTGGAGGAACGTCTGGGGGACGAGCTTCGTTCCGGCGTGCAGACCATTCAGTACCAGATTAACACGTTAATGACAACCAACGGTCAGTCGCCGTTTGTCACCCTGTTTTTGAATCTGGATAAGAACGACCCGTACATAAAAGAGAATGCGGCGATTATCGAAGAAATTTTACGGCAGCGCTTACAGGGCATTAAAAACGAAAAGGGCGTTTATGTGACGCCGGCGTTTCCGAAGCTGATTTATGTATTGGACGAGCATAACTGTCTGCGCGGCGGGGAGTACGATTACATTACAAAGCTTGCGGTAAAGTGTTCCGCAAAGCGGATGTACCCGGACTATATTTCCGCAAAGAAGATGCGTGAGAACTACGAGGGAAATGTATTCAGCTGTATGGGCTGCCGCAGCTTCCTGACGCCGTGGAAGGATGAAAACGGCGAATATAAGTTTGAGGGACGCTTTAATCAGGGTGTTGTAAGCCTGAATCTGCCGCAAATCGGTATTTTGGCAAAGGGCGACGAGGAATATTTCTGGCAGCTTCTGGAAGAACGTCTGGCACTCTGCTTTGAGGCGCTGATGTGCAGACACCGCGCTCTGGAGGGTACGCTTTCCGATGTTTCGCCGGTACATTGGCAGTACGGTGCGATTGCAAGGCTGAAAAAGGGCGAGAAGATCGATAAGCTCCTGCACGGCGGTTACTCTACGATTTCTCTCGGTTACATCGGTCTTTACGAGGTGACAAAGCTGATGACCGGCGTAAGTCATACGGAAGAAGGCGGCAGGGAATTTGCCATGAAGCTGATGTCCCGTCTGCGCAAGGCGACCGATACCTGGAAGGAAACGACCGGAATCGCGTTCGGACTTTACGGGACACCGGCGGAGTCGCTTTGCTATCGTTTTGCAAGCATTGATAAGAAGCGCTTCGGCGAGATAAAGGATATTACGGATAAGGGGTACTATACCAATTCCTACCATGTGGATGTGCGTGAGAAAATCGACGCCTTTTCTAAGTTTGATTTTGAAGCAAAGTTCCAGGTGATTTCCTCGGGCGGCGCGATTTCCTATGTGGAAATTCCGAATATGCGGCACAATCTGGAGGCGTTGGAGGAACTGGTACGCTACATTTACGACCATATCCAGTATGCGGAGTTCAATACAAAGTCCGACTACTGTCATGTGTGTGGCTTTGACGGTGAGATTAAGATTAACGAAAAGCTGGAATGGGAGTGTCCGCAGTGCGGCAACAAGGATCATTCCAAAATGAATGTGGCAAGAAGAACCTGCGGATATCTCGGCGAGAATTTCTGGAATGTGGGAAAGACAAAGGAAATCAATGCGAGAGTATTGCACATTTAAGAAATAAGCCGACGGTTTTTCGGCTTTTGAGGTAGTTATCGCAGGAGTGTTATCATATGAATTATGCAGATATAAAACAGTACGATATTGCGAACGGTCCGGGCGTCCGGGTGTCGCTTTTTGTAAGCGGCTGTACGCATCACTGTAAAAATTGTTTTAATAAAGAGGCATGGGATTTTTCCTATGGAACGCCCTTTACCGAAGAAACGTGGGAACAGATTATTTCCTATTTGGACAAGCCGTATGTAAAAGGGCTGACCCTGTTGGGGGGAGAGCCCTTTGAGCGGGAAAACCAGACGGCATTGCTTCCTTTTGTGCGAGAGGTAAAAAAACGTCTGCCGGACAAGGATATCTGGGCATTTTCCGGGTATGATTTTGAAAAGGACATTACGGGCTATATGTACCGGGAGTGGGAGCCTACCAAGGAGCTGTTGTCTATGATTGACGTGCTGGTGGACGGCGAATTTATTGAGGAGCAAAAGAGCCTTGCACTCCGGTTTAAGGGCTCGGCGAATCAAAGAACGATTCTTGTGCAGGAGTCCCTTGCCGCAGGAAAGGTTGTGCTGTACGATTTGACCGTGGAATGAGAGGAGAAGGAAACGAGGAAAGGGGTGTCACATGCTTCGGAAAATATGGAATACGCTGCGGTATGGGGATGGCCGCACAAAAGGCTTTTTGATTTCGGTTATGGTGCTCGCTCTTGCTGCCGTGGGCTTTGGCGCGGCAGCACTGCTTATGCATTTCCCGTTATTCTGGGTGGCAGCGGCGGCAGCGGCGCTGATTACCGCGGCGTTAGCCAAGGATACGGCGCTTGTTGTCATCAAGGATAACGCGGCGCGGGAAGCAATGGGAGAGGAAGCCGTTAAGGCGGAAATGGAAAGACGGAAAGCCTTAAAACAGCAGAAAAGGGCAGAAAAGAAGGAAAAGAAAGCGGAAGACAGAAAGAATGCGGCGGAGAAGGACGACGAGGAACGGGAAAAGGCGGATGAAGAGGACTTCGGTGAAGACGCGCTTTCAAATATGACGGAAGCCAAGATGAAAAAACTGTTTGTCCGTTATAAGGTAAAGCAGGAGCACGTTCCGGTTGTCGTAGATTTGTGTGTTCCGGAACGCATCAAACAGTGTCCGGCGTTTGCATGGCTTGCGGACGGAAAGCTGAAGCTCCTTCTGATCGAGTCAAAACCGCGGCTTGTGGAACGCTCCTGCCGTGCGCTGGAGAAGCTCGAAGTAGAACGCGGCATTGCCGTGCGGGCGTCGGAGGAATACGCGGAGCTGCGTCGGACAGACCTGATGAGCCGGCTCTTTACACCGTATCTGCCGCGGTATCATAAAAAAACAATCGGCGGGAGAACCGTATTACTGAAAAATCTTTATCTTCTGGATGGCGATATCAAATTTGCCTCGGGTTCCGTAAATCAACTGAAAAAACTGCTTCCTCTGCGGATTGAACTGAAGGACCGCAGGATGCAGGAAAGTGCTGTCGGCGCTTATTATAAAGAATTGTTTCTTTCGTCCTTTTTGTGGCAGGACGGCATTTTGACGTTAGGAGAATACCAAAAGGACGTAGAGCGCATTTTAGAAAGTATGGCATCCGCGGATATCTCTTACAGCGAATTTGAAAAGGAACTGTCGGAAATGATAAGCTCGGGGCTTCTTCCGGCGGAATACCGGAACTTTGCTTATGCAAAGCGGGAGCAGAAGAAAGCAGAACCTAAAGAAAAGAAAGGGAAAAAGAAAAAATAGAAATAAAGGAGAGCTTGCATGGTAGCGGAAGAGTTTATTAAGTTTACAATGGGGAAGCAAAAGCGTATTGCATTGATTGCCCATGACGGAAAGAAGCAGGAACTGATTGCATGGTGCGAACGGAACAAAGAGATTTTGCAACGGCATTTTCTGTGCGGCACCGGAACAACGGCGCGGCTCATTGCGGAAAAGACCGGGCTTCCGGTGAAGGGCTATAACAGCGGACCGCTTGGCGGCGACCAGCAGATCGGCTCCCGTATTGTGGAAGGAAACATTGATTTTGTTATCTTTTTCTGGGACCCGTTAGAGGCGCAGCCTCATGACCCGGATGTCAAGGCACTGTTGCGTATTGCACTTGTGTATGATATTCCGATTGCCAACAATCTGGCAACGGCAGATTTTCTGTTGCAGTCCCGCTATATGGAGGAGGAGTACGAACGCAAGGTAAAAAATTATAATAAGACGATTGCGGAACGCTTGGAAACACTGGGAAAATAGGAGGTTGAAAGCCTGTGCGGCATGCTTCGGCAGGAAAATCCGAAAGTACTTGACAATACAAGTATAATTGTATACAATTATTCGGTAGTGTGATTGACGAAAAGGAGCGTGTTAACATGGAGAATCGAAAAGTATACCGAAATCCGCATAATAATTTGCTTTCTTTAGAAGAGCATATGTATGAGCTTGTGGATGTTACAACGCCGAATGTATTCCGAAATCTGTTTCCTTATGAGGAAATACCGAAGATTGCGTTCAATGACCGTATTGTACCGCATTGTTTTCCGGAAGAAATCTGGATTACCGATACGACCTTCCGCGACGGGCAGCAGTCCAGAGCACCGTATACCACCGAGCAGATTGTGACGATTTTTGATTATCTGCACCGTTTGGGTGGTCCGAACGGCATTATCCGCCAGAGTGAGTTCTTTCTTTACAGCAAGAAAGACCGGGACGCCGTATATAAATGTATGGAGCGGGGCTATCAGTTCCCGGAGGTGACGTCCTGGATTCGTGCCAGCAAGAAGGATTTTGAACTGGTAAAAGAGATAGGAATGAAGGAAACCGGTATTTTGGTAAGCTGTTCCGATTACCATATTTTCTATAAAATGAAGATGACAAGAGCACAGGCGATGGAACATTATCTGAACGTAGTCAGAGAATGTCTGGAAACCGGTGTTGCACCGCGCTGTCATCTGGAGGATATTACCCGTTCGGATATTTACGGATTTGTGATTCCGTTCTGTTTTGAGCTGATGAAGCTCGGTGCGGAGTACGGAATTCCGGTGAAAATCCGTGCCTGCGATACCATGGGCTATGGTGTGAACTTCCCGGGAGCGGTGATTCCGCGTTCGGTGCAGGGCATTATTTACGGACTGATGACGCATGCGGGTGTGCCGTCGGAGCTGTTGGAGTGGCACGGGCACAATGACTTTTACAAGGCGGTTACCAACTCGACAACCGCATGGCTGTACGGCGCCTCCGGCGTCAACTGCTCGCTGTTCGGTATCGGCGAGCGTACCGGCAACACACCGTTAGAGGCGATGGTATTTGAGTACGCACAGCTAAAGGGTACGTTAGACGGTATGGATACCACGGTAATTACGGAGCTTGCGGAGTATTATAAGAAAGAAATCGGCTACAAGATTCCGCACAGAACGCCGTTTGTCGGAAAGAATTTCAATGTTACCCGTGCGGGAATCCATGCAGACGGTCTTTTAAAGAACGAAGAAATTTACAATATCTTTGATACGGAAAAGTTTTTAAACCGTCCGGTATTGGTGTCCGTGTCCAATACTTCCGGGCTTGCCGGAATCGCGCACTGGATTAACAGCTTTTACCATTTAAAGGGCGAGGCGGCGCTTGATAAGACCAATCCGCTGGTTCAGAAAATCAAGGAATGGGTGGATAAGGAATACGATGACGGACGTATTACGGTAATGACAGACGCCGAACTGGTTGCCTTAATCAATCAGTATAAAGGGGAATGCGGCGTCGACCTTCCGGATATTACGGTAGAATAAAACCATAAGGAGGATATCAGAAATGAGTATGCAGGAAAAGATTGAAGCAGCGAAGGAAGCATTCGGAAAGCTTTTGACGGAGCAGCTTGCAAGAGTGGAGGAAATGAAGAAGCAGGGTGACTTTGTGGATTATAAGTCCCTTCCGCAGATTAAAATCGGCGTATGCGGCGGCGACGGTATCGGACCGGCAATTACCGGTCAGGCACAGAGAATTCTGGAGTATCTTTTAAAGGATGAGATTGCTTCCGGCAAGGTATTGATTAAAAATATCGAGGGCCTGACGATTGAGCGCCGTGTAGCGGAGAACGCTGCGATTCCGGCAGATGTGTTAGAGGAATTAAAGACCTGTGACGTTATCTTAAAGGGACCGACCACCACCCCGCAGAAGGGTGACCCGTGGCCGAACGTGGAGAGCGCAAACGTGGCAATGCGTAAGGCGTTGGATTTATTCGCAAACGTAAGACCGGTTCGGATTCCGGAGCAGGGCATCGACTGGACGTTTTACCGTGAGAATACCGAGGGCGCTTATGCGGTCGGCAGTAAGGGCGTTCATGTAACCGAGGACCTTGGAGTGGACTTTACCGTAGTAACCTCCCAGGGCTGTGAGAGAATTATCCGCGCCGCCTTCGAGTTCGCAAAGGCAAACGGCAAAACCAGAGTCAGCGCGGTTACGAAGGCAAATATTATTAAGACCACCGACGGTAAGTTCTTAGAGGCATTCCGTGAAATCGCAAAGGATTATCCGGGGATTACCGCAGATGAGTGGTATATTGATATTATGACCGCAAAGTTAGTGGATGAGAAGAGAAGACGCGATTTCCAGGTAGTAGTATTGCCGAACCTTTATGGCGACATTATTACGGATGAGGCCGCAGAGTTCCAGGGCGGCGTAGGCACGGCGGGAAGTGCCAACATCGGTAAGAAGTATGCAATGTTTGAAGCAATTCACGGCTCCGCACCGCGTATGGTAAAAGAGGGCAGAGATATTTATGCGGACCCGTGCAGCGTAATCCGTGCGGCTGCCATGCTGTTAGCTCATATCGGTTACAATGACAAGGCGGATAAGCTCTATAAGGCCTTGGATATCTGCACGATTACGGAGAAGAAGCTGGTAATGACCGGACGCGATACCGGTGCCACCGGCGCACAGTTTGCGGATTACATTATGGAAACCATCGAAAAGATGTAAGGAGGCTGGCCGCATGAGCGATGCCAAGTTACAAAACGACGGAGAAGATAAGTATTCCCTGCGCGGCAGAGTGTTTAACCATATCAGGGAAGGGATTCTGTCGGGCCGATACGGCGAAAATGAAGAATTGAAGGAAAATGCCATCGGAGCGGAATTAGGCGTGAGCCGTACACCGGTACGTGAGGCGCTCCGGCAGCTGGAACTGGAAGGGCTTGTCAACATTATTCCGAACAAGGGAGCCTATGTAACCGGCATTTCCGAAAAGGATATCCATGATATTTATACGATACGTTCCTATCTGGAGGGCTTGTGCGCACGCTGGGCATGCGAGCATATTACCGAGGAACAGCTGGATGCCATCGAGGAAGTGATTTACCTTTCCGAGTTTCATACAAGCAAAGGGCATTTCGAGCAGGTGGTGGAATTGGACAGTAAGTTTCACAAGCTGATTTACGGTGCCTGCGGAAGCAAGATACTGGAGCATGAGCTGACGGATTTCCACCATTATGTAGAGCGGGTACGCAAAATCACCTTGTCCATGGAGGTCCGTGCCAAGCGTTCCAATGCGGAGCATACGGCGATTTTAAGCGCAATCCGCGCAAGAGATGGCGAGTTGGCGGAGCGGCTGGCGCACGAGCATATTATCTGCACCATTGAAAATATTGAAAAGTTAGGACTTTAAAAAATCGGGGCTGTCGCATTTCAATCATTGCGATAGCCCCTAAAGTTTTGCTTCACATAGTTATTCATTTTCGCTTGCTTTTATATCATCCTCAAATACCGGAACAACCATATTCTCCAAAGCGGTGCGAAGC
>CAZSQM010000022.1:0-55781 GCA_964609025.1 uncultured Lachnospiraceae bacterium
TTCAACCAGCCGAAGGGTATGTTATATCCGACCGAGAATCCGTTTGCATAAACCGCAAAAGGATTTCAGACTTTATCCGGCAGGATGATATGACACAAAGAAAGGGACTGCGCTTAGTGCGACAGTCCCTTCATTTAATTTAATTCCTTCTGTACTAACGCTTCTTTCCCAGAATACGAATCAGGCGAAGGAACAGGTTAATAAAGTCGAGATAAAGCTGCATACCGGTAAACAGTGCGACACGGTTCAATTCGCCCTCACCGCCGACAATCACCATCTGCTTCATCCGGTTCATATCATAGGCGGTAATTCCGACAAACAGGAGCACCACCACATAGTCCATTACCAAATCCAGCCCTGTGCTGTGGAACAGGAATGCGTTTGCCAGACTGACCAAAACCACGCCGAGCAACGCCATTATGGCAATGGAACCCATTTGTGACAAATCTTTCTTTGTGAAATAGCCGTATGCCGCCATTACGCCGAAGATAAGCCCTGCTAACAGGAAGGCTTCTTTAATGGAGCCGAAATCGTATACCAGAAATACCGACGACAATGTTACACCGTTTAAAACGGTATATATAAGGTACAAAACCGCGGAAAGTATCAGTTTCCCTTTTGCTATTGCCCAGCTGTTTACCAACACCACCACCAGCTCCGCAATCAGCACAAAAGTAAACGCGCCGTCAAGAAACAGGGCCGATAAAACGGTTTCGCTGAAAAAGGTCACATAGGCCGCAACCGTCGTAATCATCAGGCCGAAAAATACCACAAGAAAGGAGCGGACCGCCGCCCGGGAATGCAGATTCTGCACCGCCTGCGCATCATAGTTATACTGCGAAACATACGGTGTTTCAAACTCTGACCACGGCGATTCCGTGCTGTCATTTTGCTTCCATTCTTCGTTCATAAAAATCTCCTCCTCAAAGATATGATTTATTATGATACAACAAAATGTCCGGCCGCAAACATTTCTATCTGCAACCGGACAATCATAGGATCTGACCTGATAACTCCCTTAGACTCCAAGCTTTGCGTCCCCATATTTCTATGGGTTTGCCTATCGATGCAACCGCTCTGTATCTTTACTTTAAAATTTTACCATTTTTATGTAATATTGTCAAGTTTTTCGTCCCGACAAGGCTGTCCGTTTTTCGTCCCGGCAAGGCTCCCCGCTGTCTTTGGGTACCGCAAAAGCCTATTCGACAACCGGCGCGATAAAATTCCCACTCGCGTCTATCATCTTCGGATGCCGGATCACAAAATGAATAACAGGCGTTTTCACCTTTGATATCATGACATATTTCCCCTCCAATATCTGTATTTGAATATTGCGAAACGTCTGTGCGGAGGACGCATTCAATGTGTAATTCGGATGGCTTTCGGCAAACTCCTTTGTAAGCCGGATATGCGTTTTGTATTCCTCGTAGGTATAAGGAATGTCTGTTTCATAAAACGCACCGGCCACCGACAGATTAACCGGGTGCTGTTCAAACTCCGCCGGGGACACCGCGGTTATTTCATCAAACACCGGATTCTCCGACAGGATGGTTTCCATAAGCTCTCTTTGCTGCCTGACAAACTTCCGTATTTTGTTTTTGTCCTCCTCAGACAGAGAAGTACGGTTCAGTATCCCTTGCAGCAATTCCGGAGAAATCGTATAGATAGGCGGCGATGATAACATATTGTGCCGTTTTCCGCTCTCTTGTGCGTCGGATACCAAAAATGCCTGAAAAAGAGACTCCGTTGCTGTGCGAAAAATTTCCATAAGAGGCTGGGCCTTTGAAAGCAAATCGGCTGCTTTTTGTTTATAATAGGCAACCTCCTCTCTGTTGTTTGTCAAATAATACTTTCCGTTTTTGTGGTGACCGTTGATACACTCTCCCGTCAGCGCCACGGTTCCGGAAACATAATTAAAGTGATGGTATACTTTGGTAGATACGTTAGGAAGATGGTAAGGCGACACCTGACCGGTCATATAAATGGGAATCCAGCTTTCCAAACCGAGCATCATCTCATGAAACGGTCTGTCAATATTGTGAATAATATTAAGATGTAACCCTTTCTTCAGCGACATGGCAATGGCAAACATCCACTTCTTATTAAACTCCATATCCTTCGCCATATCTTCCATCGGCATATCACTGCACATAAAAATGGGCTCCTGTGATTTGGAAAGCACTGTCGCTTTAAAAAAATCCAGCTCGCCTTTTCGCATTTCCTCTATCCCGTAATATGTTTTTGACACAGGCAGGCGAAACGGCACCGTCGGTACCTTTAACTCGTCAAACCTGATTGCGCGGATATATTCGTCCAAATTAAATTCATCTAACTTATTCAGGAAGTTTTCCATCGAATCGGAAGTTTTCTCCGATGTCCCCTGATATAACCATTTCTGTAAGCAGGACGCATAGTCTGTGTCCCGGCAAATCGCGTCAACCGTACATCCCAGCAGCGCCGCAACCTTTGCTTTGTCGGCCGAACCGCTATGGTGGGTTACGACGAAACGGCAAAAGCTATTGCAAAACTCATCCAAATCGTTAGGACGTCTTTGACCGGAGCGAACCCGGTATAAATAGGAACTGTCAAAATTCGTAACGGAAGACAGCGTTTTCATGTTGATTTCCAGCAAATGAATCAATGTATCATAATTTGCAACAAACTTTTCATACTCCGCATTTTTCCGGTTTAAAGAATTTTGTAATTCCGCAAATACCTGCTCGCTTGTGATATCGGAAACCCCTTTTGCCGAGGCAAGACGGACAATTCCCGAAACCAGCTTTTGTAATTGCTCCCCATCGGGATTCGGCTCCCTTTCGCCCGTGCGATAACGGCTGATTACAACGGATGATAATTCAGAAGCATCCGCCAGCTCCTTTGCACTGCAACTCAGCTTTTCGATATAAGCATTTATCAATTCACAAAATTTCATAAGCCGCCTCCTCTTTATGCGTCACCGTTTTATCCAGTCCCTACAACCTCTATTATACCTGATAATCTGCCGGTTGAAAAGAAGTTAGCCCTACAAAATTACCGGGAATGGCAAGTGCCATATACGGTAATTTGCAGAAAATCACGGGCGCATATAGTAAAATAAAAGTACCAAAGGCGGGGAATACAACATCTGCGGCGGACAGAGGCCCCGGCCGGCATAATGAATGTGCGCCGCGCAAACGAAAAAGGAGAATGTCTATGAAACGAACTAAGGAAAAGAAAAGCAGTCCGATTAAAATCCTTATATATGCAGCAGTTTTTCTTGCTGTTGCGGTGATTGGATTTGCCACAAAGCTAATCGATACGGAGGAACTTTCCTCCCTGTTTTCCGTCAACGGTGTCGCTTTATTAAAGCTTGTGGCAATGGTATTCGGCGTATTGCTGATTGAGAATATGATTGTCTTTATTCTCGGTATGCTAAAACCGAAGAGTCACAGAGCGCGCTCCATTGTATCCTTGGCTTCCAGTCTTACAAAATATGTTACATTTATTATTATTTTCTGCTGGGGGCTTACGATTCTGGGCGTCAATATTACAACAATCGTTGCAGGCGTCGGGGTTTTGGCGCTGATTGTAGGTTTTAGCGCCGAAAGCCTTATTGCGGACGTGGTAACAGGCACCTTTATGCTCCTTGAAAATCAGTATAACGTAGGTGATATTGTAGAGGTAAACGGATTTCGGGGAACCGTTACCGGAATCGGGATAAGGACAACCTGTATTACAGATACCGGCGATAATGTAAAAATCATCAATAATTCAGAAATGAAAAATATTTTGAACCGTTCCAACAATTACTCCAGAGCCGTATGCGATATCAGTATTCCTTACGAAACGGATTTGGAAGCGTTTGAAAAAGAGCTTCCGGAGCTTCTTTCGGAAATCTATCACGCGCATACGGATACCATGAAAAAGATGCCGGAATATCAGGGCGTCCAGGCATTGGAGGCATCGGGAATCCTTCTTCGCTTTGTTGTGGAGGTTTCGGAGAAACATATTTACTCGGTAACAAGAACACTGAATCATGATTTATTGCTTGGTTTCCGAAAGCTGGGAGTTGAATGTCCGTTTCCGCAGCTTGACGTACATAGCAAGTAATTTTAATGCCTATGAAGAATAACGATTTAGAATACACCGTAAGCCGGGAGTATACGGCGCTTCCCGACGAGTATCCGCAGAGCGCGGGGACTCCCGACCCAAAGAACAATAAGAACAAAAAAAGCTCCCTCAAAAGAATGTTCCTGATGATTACGTCATTTTCACTCCTGTTGTATGCAACAATCGATTCTCGTTCTTTTGGACTGTCGATATCACCGGAAGCAGAAACTTCATCGCAGCTGCCGGAAACACCGGGCAGTCCCGTGCAGAAGCCGGGAAAGCCCACCAAACAGCCGGAGAAGCCCACAGAGCAGCCTGAGAATACAAAACAACCGAGCCTGCCTGTCTATCCGATAGAGGATGGTACATCATTTCTTACGGTGTACAACGATACTTGTGATCCTGAGAATAACTGGGAAAACAAGATTCTGGCAAAGGAATTGATTTTTGAATCCACAGTCGCCCAAGGTACCGAGTATGCCATGCCCGAATATGAGCCGCAGGAGGGTTTTCTCTTTTTAGGGTTTGTTGTCTACTATGATAAGGCTGCCAAACCGCATCCGAGGTTAGGAATGCTGGGGGATGCCCTGACGGCAAGCAACCTTTGTTACATTAAGCCGGACGAAAACGGAAGCCGCAATATCGAGATTCATGCCGCCTGGAGGTATGACGGAATCAGTGATTGGCCGCTCCTCCTTACACTTAACGCAAACGGCGGAAGCATCGAAAACGAGAGTTCTATGACCTATGATGCAGTAGGACCGATGTGGTCGGGCGCTACCGTTTATCTGTGTGCCTACCCGGTACCTGCCCGGGAGGGCTATACCTTTACCGGCTGGTATGATACGCCGGCTTGCAACGGCACTCCGAACGTCTTACTAAGCGCCCTTTCTTTCTGTGAGCAGGCCGACGACGGCACCATAGACTGGAGCGCAAAAAAGCCGATTACCCTTTACGCAGGCTGGGAGAAAAACTAAATACAGCACCGAAATTTGGCTGCCGCATTCCTATGTATCAGTCCAATTTTCTATTTTGACCGAGGCTGTTACGCACATTAATGCAACAGCCTCTTTTCCATATTCACTTGTGAATTCTATAAACTTACGTATTTCTTTCTCACACAAGACGCATTTTTATGGAGCAAAAAAGATGCTGCCGCACTTACGATTCTACATTCGTAAACGCAACAGCATCTTCCCATTTTCTCATATACTTTTATCTGTTACACCTGAAATATTTCCAGCTTCTTATTAATCTCATCCGCAATCCTCTTTAATACGGCAGACTGCTCCGAGATTCCATGTACTACCTCATCAACCACAGTAATGGAGGCTAATGTTTCCTCCGTGCTTGCCGCATTCTCTTGTGAAATTGCCGTTAAGCTTTGTACTACATCAATCACGTTGATGCGTGCCTCATCCATCTGCCCTGTCTGCTCCGTCACTTTATTCACCATAGCAAAGGAATCTGTAATCCCCTTTAATACTTCCTCTAATCTGACATGGGTTTCCCTCATATCCTTATCCTGCGTCTGCACAATATCCTGTACATACTGCATGGTTTCTACCGCTTCTGCCGAATCTGCAAGCAGGGAATTTACAATCTGTGTAATCTGCCCTGCCGACTCGTTACACTGCTCCGCAAGCTTCTGAATCTGAGCTGCGACAACCGCAAAACCGCGTCCGTGCTCTCCGGCTCTCGCTGCCTCAATCGAAGCGTTCAGTGCAAGAAGATTCGTTTCTTCCGCAATCGAGGTAATCAGATTGGTTGCCTCCTGAATCTTTTGTGCCGATGCATTGGTGGTGTTCGTCTGCTCATAAATGGTCTGAATCGATTGCATTGCTTTCTGATTTGTTTTGTTCAGCACCTCAAACGTAGCCATAACCGCCTCACCCGCAGTCTGCATATTTGTCGCATTGTTATTTAATGCTTCCGTATCCTGCATATTTCCGCTAATCATATCGCCGATTGTTACTACGTTTTCGCTTGCCCGCTGTGTTTCCTCTGCCTGATTTCCGGCGCCCTGCGCAATGTCCCCCACAGCCCTTTCGACCTGTACAATACTCTCTACCGTTTCTTCTGTCTTGGTCTTTAAAACGACTGCCAGTTCGTCCATTGTTTCACACTGCTTCTTAATATCCGTTACAATCACAGTCAACTGTTCTTTCAGTTTATTCACTGCCTTCGCTACCATGCCGATTTCATCATAGCGACTGACAACCTTATTCGGAACCTCAACTGCCAGATTGCCTTCTGCCAGCTCTTTTAACGCGGAAACACTTTTATGTAATGACTTCATCATACTCGATACACTAAAAAACGCCACCAGAATCGTGAGAATGACTACAACAATAATAATAGTAGACAAAGTACCGGTAATACTCTTTACATCTTCCTCCGCATGTTCCTGACTAATTCCGGCAAATACCATACCGACAGGTACCGAACCGCTTTCTCCGTAAAGCGGTATGAAATAAGCAAAAAACGGCGTGCCGACTACATCCACATTCTCATCAAAGTAGGCTTCACCGCCCTTTAATACCTTTTCGATTACTACGTCCGCCGCCTTTGTACCAAGCAGACGTGTTCCGGACGCATCCTTCAGTGAGGTCATATAACGGGTATCCCCGTAGAAAACAGTAACCTCTACCCCCGTTTCGGAACAAATTTCATCCGCGATAGCTTCACTCCGCGTAATATTAAAATCTCCTTTTACCAATTCTCCCTTCTCATTCACTTCAAACTCTCCCTCGCCGGAATACATAAGCGTATTCCGAACCGATACCGCGGTTGCGCGCAAGGTATTTTCCATATTTCCCTGAATTACGTCATTAATCTTTCCCTGACTGAGCAGCATAATTGCAGTGCCGAGAAGAAAAAGCGGAACCACGGTCAGAGAAACTATTTTTCCACGCATCTTTACCTTCATTTGCATACCTCCTGTCATGCTTTGTAAAAAAACAAATAATTCCGTTCTCCCAAACGCTATTATAGCACGCAGCCTTCACTTTTTCCATACTTTTTATCTTCTCCTGCTATTCTACGCAGATACCATTTCCGAAACCGGGCGGCAAATATTCCCAGTATTGCCGGAAGTACGGAATTGATAATTCCGATATAACTTCCTGCGGCAGTACACATAATGAAGTATGGCTAACTAGGCGTAATTATCATGCTGCCCCAAAACTATGAATATTGACAGCTATCCAAAATAGTCGTCCCACCTCAACATTAAATCAAAACTACCTTCCACAGAATATAAGTGCTTCATTAAAGCGTCTGCACCTTTCATTTCTCCTGCTGCAACAGATTGCCACACGCTAAACGGCGTATGAATTACCGTTGTCGGCTTTTCATCAAACTGTTCCAGGACACGGCCCCCCTCTTTCCCCAGAATAATGCGATAACGCTTTCCGATGTCCGTATAATCCATATCCAGAATAATATCCGTTCCTTTATACGCTGCCGGATTATAAAGAGCCGCCATCTGTTTTGTAAAAACCAGAGAAGAATCTTCCTTCTCACCGGTTTTTGTTGTTCCCCAGCTTGCATCTGCCATACGTTCGAAAACCTCTCTCGGAAATAGCAATTCCTGCAGCTTTAAATCTGTTTCTTTTTTTATACCACCGGAAACATATTCCTGCCCTGCTTGTCGAACAAACGAAAGATATTCTTCTGTACGGTTTGATACTTCCGGCACCCGAAACAGTTCGCCTTCACCACAAAATAATGTAGTATAGTTCCTTTTACCGCAAATCTTGTCAAATTGCTCTATTATACTATCATAGTTTAACTTTGCCGTATAAAACCCGCAAGTAGAGATTAAAACAGTTCTTTTTCCACTCCTATCATATCGTAAGGGATGTCCGCCGCCTTCTGCAGCCGATAGCATAAAAGGTAGCGTTAAGGGCAACTGTCGGTCAATTACAGTTTTCAATTTACCGGGCAGACCGAAATAGTATAAAGGGAAACTCCAAATGGTAAGATCGGCCCATAATAGCTTTTCAATAACTACCTGCATATCATCGTGAAGACAGCATTTACCGGGATTGGTTTTCCAGCAGGAGAAGCAACCAAGGCAGGAGTTAATATTCATCTTTGCAATATTAAACCTTTCAATTTGGGGCAAGTCATCTTTTTTTGCATAACAGATCCCCTCTAAAAAGGCATTCGTAAGCCGGAGCGTATTGCTGTGCTCACCCTTGGGGCTTCCATTAATCACAAGAATATTCATTCTCATTCCTCCATGTTTTCCAAAAGGTGAATGCAGTGTTCTGTCCATTCAAGATACATCTGCATATATCGCTTTCCAAAATCAAAAGTCATTTGCCAAAATAATGCTTTCTTTTTATCCGGTATCATTTCTTGATACAGACGAATGGAATGATCTGCCTGTTGAAGATTATCCAAAGCAGTGCCGTATTCTTTATTTAGTTCTTTGAAAAAATTTAAGCTGCATGAAACCGGTAATTCCCCCATAAAAAAGGTTTTCATTAAAGTGGAAGCGTGCATATCCATATCTGCACCCGGCTCCGATAACCAGCGCAACAGTTCTTTCCGGCCTTCATCGGTAATAGAGCAGATATTTTTATTGGGTTTTCCGTTTTGTTCAACCGTTCGTCTTTCAATCCATCTGTTTTTCTCTAAAACCCCAAGTTCACGATAAATTTGACTCGTCTGTGCCATCCAAAAATAATTTAGCGAGTCCTTAAAAACTTCGCGGATTTCATAACCGCTCATATTTCCGTAGTTTAGCAGTCCAAGTATCCCATGCTTGAGCATAAAATGATTTCTCCTTTAATCAGATGCATATATTCAACAAGTGGAATATATATTATTATATTCCACTTGTTGAATAATGTCAAGTAATTTAAAGCCAAAGCGTGCAACCGTACAAGAACACACCAGTCACAGCATCCCCATAGATGTCACGGTAAATTGAAATCATCTGGCTTGAAATGTCATTTAACTGATTTCTGGTACACATACGTCTATTCCCCCCTCCTTAAATAGGTATACGTTCTTTTCGTAGCAAATGCAGGTTTTACCTTTATTGTGTTTGTATCAAATGTGCAAAATACATAAACTTTTTCCCCTAACTACAGTCCGGAGGCACACCTTTCGGCCGCCTCCGGACAACAATCTCACAACTTTTCTTATTTCATTTTATCCGCCCCAAATGCCGGATTTATCGCATAGAAGTTCTTGGAATCCAGGTTATCCTGTACAATACGGAGGCTTTCTCCGAATCTCTGGAAATGCACGATTTCCCGCTCGCGAAGATAACGAATCGGGTCGCACACATCGTGATCGTTTACCAGACGAAGAATGTTGTCATAGGTAGTACGCGCCTTCTGCTCCGCCGCCATATCCTCCGTTAAATCCGTAATCGGATCGCCCTTGGACTGGAAGAACGTAGCGGTGTTCGGAACGCCGCCCGCCGACTGCGGCCAAAGCCCCAGCGTGTGATCCACATAATATTTGTCAAAGCCGGACGCTTTTATTTCCTCCGGCGTCAGGTTTTTTGTCAGCTGATGGATAATGGCGCTCACGATTTCCATATGCGCCAGTTCTTCCGTACCGATATCCGTCAGCACTCCCGCCACTTCCCGGTACGGCATTGCGTACCGTTGGGACAAATACCGCATGGAAGCCGCCAGTTCGCCGTCCGGGCCGCCGAACTGACTCATGATAACCATTGCCAGCTTCGGATTTGTCTGTTTGATATTTACCGGATACTGTAATCTTCTTTCATAGCTCCACATTACTTACACTCTCCTTCCCACGGCCAAGGATATTCTACCCATTTCCAGCTGTCCTTGCAGAAACATTCATAGGAATTCATCGGACCGTATTGCGCCGCATACTCTTTTACGATTTTCTCCCGGACCGCACACATATTCTGATAATAGTTTAATGCCTCCATACACTCCGGATGCGTATCAAGAAACAGGCGCGCCTCATCCATGGCAAAGCTTGCTTCGTTTATCTTTTGCATTAAAACGGCTCTGTCTTTTTCTGCGCCCATATCAGTTACATCTCCTTCCATGAAACTCTAAATCCAGCTCCTTGAAAATGGTTCCGGTGGAAAAGCCCTCACAGACCTCATAAAGCTTTCTCCACATCTGCCACGGTACATACGCCATAGCTAACGCCTTTCCCGGCATATCCTCCTCACATTCACGACAGCCTCCGTTTTTTTTTATCTCGCGGTACATTGTTTCTACCGCACAGCCGCAATCCGTTTCACCTTTTTCTTCTTTTTTCTCACAGCCGCAGTTCTTCTCATTTTTCATTTCTTTCCTGCCACAGTCCGTTCCCCTGCTTCCGTCCCTTTTGTCGCAGCCGCAGTCCGTTCCCCTGTTTCCGTCTCTTTTCTCACAGCCGCAGTCCGTTCCCCTGTTTCCGTCCCTTTTGTCGCAGTCCCGGTTCATTCCTCTGCCTACATCCCTTTTGTCACAGTCCCGGTTCATTCCTCTGCCTGCGTCCCTTTTGTCACAGTCCCGTTCCATTTCCCTGCCTGTTTCCTTTTTGCCGCAGCCGCAGTCCATTCCCTGCCTGCCGTCCGTTCTTCCATAATTTCTATCCGACATTCCTCTCCCGAAATTGTTTCCGCCGCAGCCGCAGTCCGCTGCCTCGCCCGGAAACCTTCGATTCCCATAGTTTCTGTAATTGTTCATAGTATGGCTCCTTTCTCAGTTTCCAAGTTCTATGACCATACAAATGCAGGAATCCCCCGGTGGTTTGCGGATGCGCGTCATATCTTATACCGCAAAGCGCCCGCGGGCATTCTATGCCTTACAGTCTTAGGACTATCGTCCATACTCTATCATATGACATTCTTCGCCGTTTGTGAAAAAAGACCGGCGCTCCGACGAATTTCTTCGCCGAAGCACCGGTCGTACCTGTCCCGCCTTTTCCCGTATTTCTCTATGCTTCCTCAAACATTGCCGCAACCTTCTTCAAATACCCCGTAATCTCTATATGCTGCGGACAGTGCCGTTCACACTGCCGGCAGCCGATACAGTCCGACGCCTTTCCGTGGGTCGCCGTAAGATTTTCGTAATAGGTTCCCTGCACGGTAAAATCTTTCTCCTTCTCTTGAAGCTCCGCATTATAGAGGGTAAAATAATCCGGTATCGGTATGTTCTTCGGGCAGCCGTCTACGCAATAACGGCAGCCGGTACACGGGATAGCGGTTTTTTCATTGATGATGTCCCGCGTCCGCATCACAATCTCCGATTCCTTTTCACCAAGCGGCACAAAGTTCTCCATGTAGACCGTGTTGTCCAGAAGCTGCTCCATATTGCTCATACCGCTGAGCACCATAAAAACATGCTCATGCCCTGCGGCAAACCGGATTGCCCAGGACGGAACGGACCAGTCCGGATGACACTCTTTCATCAGCCGTTCGGCACGAGGCGGCACGTTGGCAAGGGTTCCGCCCTTGACCGGCTCCATGACAATCACCGGCTTTCCATGCTTTACCGCAACCTCATAGCACGCCCGGGACTGGATACTTTCGTTCTCCCAATCAAGATAATTTAACTGTAACTGCACAAACTCCGTTTCCGGGTGCTCCGTAAGAATTTCATCCAGCAATGCCGCGCTGTCGTGATAAGAAAATCCGAAATTTTTTACTTTTCCTTCTTTCTTCTTTTGCATCGCAAAATCAAAGGCATGAAGCCTCTTTGCAATCCCATAGTTTTCCGCATTCAGACAATGCAGCAGATAATAGTCAAAGTATTCCACGCCGCACTTTGTAAGCTGCTCCGTAAAAATGCGCTCCATGTCTTCTTCCTTTTTTAAAAACATGGTCGGCAGCTTGGAAGCAACCCGAAAGCGTTCCCGCGGATAACGCTCCACCAAAACCTCCCGCAGTATTTCCTCACTTTTAAAACCGTGATACATGTATGCCGTATCAAAATAAGTAAAACCCCGCTCCAAAAAGAGATCCACCATTTTGCAAATCTGCTCTTTATCAAAACTGGTCTGGTCGTTTTCATCTAAGAGTGGCAGCCGCATAAACCCAAAGCCTAATTTTTTCATTATCCCTTCTCCTTTCGTAACTTTATACCTCTATCATAATATGCAAAAGAAGTTTCCGCAAGCCCTTTTCCCTTGTTTCGAAAACATTTTCGGAAAACTTCTGCACGGATTCAATAAAACTGTTGACCTTTTATACACACGATGTTATAATAAGGAACAGACAACGCCGTCATGGAGTTGTCTGTCTTACTTTTACTTATTTATTTACATTACGGAGGAATTATTATGAAAAAGCTTACCAGTATGTTATTGCTGTGTGTTCTCGTACTTACTATGTGCGCAGGCTGCGGCAAGGAAGAAAAGCCTACGTTAAAGGTCGGCATGGAAATCGGTTATCCGCCATTCGAATATTACGATTTGGACGGCGAAACCCCGATTGGTGTTGACGTTGAACTTGCCTATGCGCTCGGGGAGGAGCTCGGCATGGAAGTAGAGCTTGTGGATACCGCATGGGCAGGTATCTTTGAAGGCGTAAACAAGGGCGATTACGACTGCGTCATTTCCGCAGTTACCATTAACGCCGAGCGTCTGTTAGAGCATGACTTTACCGATTCCTACATTGAGAATTATCAGTGTATCGTTTCCTTAAAGGACAGCGCAATCAAGCCTGCAGACCCGAGCGAATGTGAAGGTCTCCGCGTCGGCTATCAGGAAGAAACGACTTCCGATATTTACATCACCAACTACCAGTCCGAAAACAATGTTACGATTCAGACCTTTGAATATGCGCAGGTAATCAATGCATTCACCGAGCTGGAATTCGGCAGAGTAGACGCTGTCATCTGTGACAGCACGGTTGCCGCAAGCTATGTATCCGACCCGGAATCCATTTACGAAATCACCTGGCAGCAGGAGGGTGACCCGGAGGTATTCGGCATCTGCTTAAAGAAGGGCAACACCGAGTTACAGCAGAAGTTAAACGAAGCACTTGCCGCTTTAAAGGAAAACGGCAAGCTGGATGAAATCTTAAAGAAATATTTTTCCTAAGACAATGACTTGTACGGCACATGGTCGCTTTATGAGCAGCCGTGTGCCGTTTTATTCTAACCAAGAAGGGAACCGGATTACTCATGAAGGCTTTTATCAAACGACACAAAATCGGGCTTATAATACTCGGTCTATGCGTACTTGTCTGCATTCCGTTATTATTGACCAATCCCTCCGAAGCGGAATTAGTAAAAAAGCTTCCGGAGAGTATTACCTCCGTAGAATCAAAAAGAGAAAATGTTGTTTATAAAGATTATAAAATTATGTCCTGCTATATCCTGACAAAGCAGATTTCTACCGCCCGTGCGGAACGCGCGATTCTCTTCGGTATTGCGGGAACGGTAATAAATGCCACGGACAACCCGCCGATTGCCTTTATCTGCAACTGTATGTCCTGGCTGCCGAATCTTTTGGAGGGTGCAAAGATTACCATCCTCCTGACGCTTACCTCGGTAGTTGTCGGCGTCTTTCTCAGCATCTTTCTGGCGCTCGGCAAAATGGCGAAACTAAAACCGCTGCGCGCCTTTTGTAACGCGTATATTTTCTTCTTCCGCGGCACACCGCTTTTAATGCAGCTGTTCTTTATTTATTACGGACTGCCGATGATTTCGCCTGTGCTCGCCATCAACAACCGCTTTGCTGCCGCATGGGTTGCGTTCAGCTTAAATACCGCCGCGTACTGTGCGGAAATTATCCGTGCCGGCATCCAGTCCATCGACAGAGGACAGTTTGAGGCCGCAAAGGCGCTCGGTTTTTCCTACGGCTTAACGATGCGTAAGATTATTATTCCGCAGACCTACCGCCGCCTGATGCCGCCGATTGCCAACGAGTTCATTATGGTACTTAAGGACGCTTCCCTGACCTCGATTATCGCCTTGCAGGATTTATCGAAAATTACCCAGTCCATTATGACCTCCAGCAGCAATTTTACGGTATTTTTCCCGTCTATGGCGCTGTACCTGATTATTACCGCTATTTTCACAAAGCTCTTTAACCATCTGGAAAAGAAGTTTTCCATTTACGAGTAGGAGGAACACTATGGAAATCATTAAAACCGAGCATATTTGTAAGAACTTCGGCGAACTGGAAGTATTAAAGGATTGCAGCCTCTCCGTAAATCAGGGCGAGGTTGTCTGCATCATCGGACCTTCCGGCGCCGGAAAGTCCACGTTTCTCCGTTCCTTAAATCACTTGGAAAAAATCAACTCCGGAAAGATATGGGTCAACGGCGTTTTACTGGACGACCGCATCGACGGCGTCAACCAGATTAAAATGACGGCAAAGGAACGCACCGAGCATCTCATCGAAATGGGTATGGTATTCCAGCGTTTCAATCTGTTCCCGCATCTGACCGTACTGGAAAATGTTATGTTAGCGCCGATTCAGGTAAAAAAGGCAGACCCGGAGGCTACCCGCACGCTTGCCCTGGAGCTTTTGAAAAAGGTCGGTCTTTCTTCTAAGGCAGACGCCTATCCGGCAAAGCTTTCGGGCGGTCAGCAGCAGCGTGTTGCCATTGCCCGTGCCCTTGCCATGCAGCCGAAGATTATGCTCTTTGACGAGCCGACTTCCGCCCTCGACCCGGAGTTAGTCGGAGAAGTTCTTCAGGTTATGAAGGACCTTGCAAAAGAAGGTATGACGATGCTTGTGGTTACCCACGAAATGGGCTTTGCAAAGGAAGTAGCAGACCGCATCGTATTTATGTACGAGGGCGCTATTTTGGAAGTATCCACACCGGAAGAACTTTTTACCGCGCCGAAGCAGGAACGCACGAAGCAGTTCCTTCGCTCGGTATTAAACGCCTGATTGCATACACTTATCAAAGGCACATGAAAGGGGCGGCCGTCCGCGATATCATCGCAGACAGCCGCCCCAAAGTTTACAGGCCCCTCTTTGCTTCGGACAGTTTTGGGGCTTTTGAAGGCTTACTCCCCTTCCTCCTGTTTTTCCTGTTTTCTTCTTCTCGCCAGGATTCCGCCGATTCTTCCGGTTTCCTTCGCGGACAAAGACCCCCAGCCACCCTGCATCACACGGTCAAACAGACCCAGTTCTTTTGCAATCTCATATTTCACCAATTCCTCCGCAGAAAGCTCCTCAAGCACAATGGGCTTCTTTTTTTTCATTTCCGGCACCTACCTTTTGCTTCCGCTAGGGCAATCGCTTCATAAGGCTCGGGTGTCAAGACACGCCCTTCGGTTACAGACCTCTGCACAATGTTCAAGGACGCTTTCTCCGGTGCAAAGGTCCTTCGGTAGCAGAACATGTCTTGACACCCGAGCCTTATGAAGCGATTGCCCTATGCTTCCGCATTATTTTCTCTTACAGTATTGCCGGAACGCGGAAAATTATTCCACTCTCTTTTTCCGTTTAAAACTATCCAGAAACGCCCTCCATGCCGCCCGCACCGAAGCGTCGGAAACAATGACATTCAGTTCCGCCCCGATAAACATAATATACATACACGCATACAGCCAAATCATACAAAGCACAATCGCGGTAAGGCTTCCGTACATTGCCGAGAAATTAGAAATGTTATCGATATAAAAGGAATACAGATAGGAAAACCCGAGCCAGCCCGCCGCAGAAAGCAGTGCTCCCGGAAGCTCATCCGCTATACGGGATTTCCGGTTCGGAATCACAAGATACACCACCAGAAAGTATGCGGTCAGCGCCAGGAATACCGCAATCGTGCGTATGCTGATTACCAGAAACGCAGCATGCTCTAACAAAGGCACCCTGCTCTGAATATACAAATAAATCTGATTGCCGAATACCAAAAGTAAAAGCGTAACAATCAATACCACCGCAAAAATCACCGTATAAAAGGTAGAAAGGATACGAACCGCAAAATAATTTCGCGTTTCCCGGTTTCCGTACACCTCATTCAGTCCGCGGATGATGACAAGAAAACCTTTTGAGGCTGACCAGAGCGCTGCCAGCACAGAAATCGATAACAGCGCCGTCGAGGTTTTCAAAAAAACTTCTTCTAACAGCATTATCATAAAATCATGAATCGCCGGCGGAAAAAACGATTGTATCACTGTAATCAGGTCTTCCGCTTCTATCGGCAGAAAATGCAGCAGGGTAAGTAAAAACATCAGGAACGGAATAAAGGACAAAATCACAAAAAACGCCGTCTGTGCCGCAAACGCCGACACCTTATCTTCTCTTAATTTTCTTAAAAATGCCTTTATCATATAGTAGATTGCTTTTATCATACCTTCTCCTTTCGTACCGTACGCGTCATCAGGCAAAGCGATTACCGTACTCTACTGATCTTTCTAACGGCGGCTACCCATAGATAAAACCTAACTCCGTTCCCGGATAATACTCTTTCATAATTTCCTCACAGGTATAGCCGTAGCGTGCCATCGCATCCGCACCGCACTGGCTCATTCCTACGCCGTGACCGTATCCGCCGCCGGTAACCAGATACCCCGTTTTTCCCTGATACGTACCCTTTTGTAAGGTAATAAACGCGCTCGGCAGAAGCGCCGTTCCGTTGACATTCTCCCCGTTTTGACGATAAATCAAAGCATTCGCCGGTGCAAGCACCGTGCGTATATTATACTCGTTTTTTACCAGAATTACACTTTTGCTCCCTGCCACCAGAAGCTCCGTTGCAATCCCGCCGTTTCCGCGGCCATAAACGCGGATACTCTCTATTTCCCCAAGCTCCGTAATCGGCTTGCTTACAAACGCGTCCCCCTCTTTTTCATAAGTCAATATCTGCTCCGGCACTGCCTGATACCGCTGCTTTAAAGCGTTCAGAACCGTTTCGTCCAACTCCTCCAGAGAAAGAAAGGTCTGCCAGCGATACCACTCGCTTTCCGAATCATAGGTTTTCGGTTCCGTATTCGTCAAAAAGCTGCTTAAATACTGATCGTCCGCGTCCTCGCCCTTTACCCGGGCCTCGGAAGCTGCTTCTCCTGCTTCCCTTACGCTGTGCAGCTTTCCGGTCAGATACGGTATCTCCTTTGCATTTTCCCAGACGTCCGACGCCGAGGTCGTATGTCCGCAGGATGTGGAAAAATAATAGCACTGCGCCACCTCCCCGTCATACATCAGCACCTGCCCGTGGGTATCCTTTACCGCCAAAATCGATGCCTCGCTTTCCGCAATATTATTATACACCTGACAGGAAACGCTGTCATCTACATGTGCGCCGTATTCCGCATAACGGTTTGCCAGAAGCTCCGTATAGGCGTAACTGCGCGCGCAGATTGCCTGTGCCTTTAACGCCTCCTTCTCAAAGCGGGACGGCATTTCGCTCGGAAGCACCGCATATAAGTATTCCTCAATCGTCAATTCATTGATTATGAGCAGCCCGTCCTCCCTGCAATCAACTTCAAGACTCCCCCGGTAAGAGGGCGTACCCTCTGCCCGTTTCACGCTTAAAAGTGTAATTTTCCCGTCCCCGGCTTCGCTCACAATCTTTTTTCTTCCGGTTTCCTCTAAAAAGGACTCCTTTGTGAAGGTACATACCGCGCCCGCTTCAAAGGTCTTTTCGTTGTCCCCGCAGGAAACCTTATAGGGTGAATCGGAGGTAATCTGCACGGAATCATGGTAAAAGCCCCGAAAGCCCTCTGTGCCGATTAAAACCCTGATTGTTTCAAGCTCGGGCTTCTCCTTTAATAACGCGGCGCATACCTTCCCGTTTTCCAAAATAAACTCATTCCCCGACGAACCGATCAGCAGCTTTTCCGACGGTTCCTCGCCGAGTCCGTCATACAGCCGGTAAAGCCGCCAGCCCTTCGCAAACTCCAGCTCCCCGTAGCCCTCTAACTCAATGCGTTCCTCATCCGCCCGTAATACCTTCGCCGTAATTTTGTCCGGTTTCAGGACAAGAGAAATAATCTGCTTCCCCTGTACGGTCAAATCCGCCACGCAGGAGGATAAGCTTTCCTGAAGCCGCCCTTTTGTTTCCAGTTTCCGTTCCTCCCCCTCAAAAAAGAACGTAATACTGTCTTCCCCGGAAGATAAAATCCACGCATTTTTTAAGGTCTGCGGCTCTTCTGCTTCCGGCGTCGGCGTAGCTTCCGGTTTCTCCTCTCTCCCCCAAAAATGACTCTGCTTTAAAAAAAACAGCAGTACCGCAAAAAGAAGTACCGCCGTCAGAAAAACGATTCTCTTTTTCATAATTCCTCCGGACAATCTTTTTTATTAGCCTATGAAGCCCGAAGAAAAAATATGCTTATTGTATTTTTCTCTTACTCCTCTTCTTCACCGGTCAGCCGTTTCCCTGCCCATGCAAAAAACGCCTCCAGAAGAAGCTGTAATAACAAATAAAAGAGTACCGCGCAGAACAATGCAAAAAACGGCGCGTTCGTGCGGAGTCCGTTCTGTAACAGCACCTGTGCCAAATCATTCACACCCACCAGTCCGACAAGCGAGGACATCTGAAGCAGAATGCAGACCAGACGCTTTATCTCAAAAAGGGATTGCTCCGTTACAAAAGGCAGCAGCGCGGAAAAAAACTCTCTCCTTGCCCTCCGGTTGACCGCAGCGCTCCGGATACTTGTTTCCTTCTTTACGGCGCGTGCCAGAATATCCGTCAGATGCCCGCCCCCGTAAATACCAAGCACCAGCACCGCAATCAGAAACCCTCCCCGGTGCATGCCGCCAAGAAAGGTATAATACCATAAAAGCAGCGCAAGATAGACCGGCGTACCCTTGCACAAAAACGTAACGCCGGTGCCGATTGCCCGCAGTATCTTATGCTCCGCCGTCCGCAAAAACGACAGGCCCGCCGCAAGCAGTACCCCCACACAAAGCGCCAGCACAAAAAGAAACAGTGTCAAAATACAGCCCTTGATAATTCTTAAATAAGCTCCGCCTCCGATTAAATTGTTGTATACTGCGTCATAAACATTCCGTATGATACTCATAGCCCCTCCGTTCCCCGCTGCCTCGCGGTTCTTCCAGCTTCCGTTTCCGGTAATTTCTTCCCGGTGTCTTTTCTTTTCCTTACTCTAGTGTGACGGCACGTTGATATTTGGCAAAATCACTTGCCTAATTACCAACGTGTCAGTTCATTAGCGTCAGGTAAGCATATTCCTGCATCGTATAATAGCCCTTTGTTACAAGGTAATCCTTTTCGCCGGGTGTTGTATTCCGGCTCGTCCCGTACCCGAACAGCAAATCCACCCTGCCGCTTTCCAGGGCGGTAAAGGATTCTTCCGCTGTAATCGGCACGGTAACAAAGCGATACCCGGTCCGCTTTTCCAGTTCCGCCAAAAAGGCGACGGAAAAGCCGCAGGGCGTTCCGTCCGCATCGTAGCGGTCAAGCGGCGGAATCGTCCCGGTCACCCCCACATAAAGCTTTTGTTTTCCGAAACCGCCTCTTGTTTCATATAAATCCAACGGCTCGTTGGCCTCGACATACGCCACTGTCAGCGCCTTTAGGGTGTTGTCTTCCTTCATCTCGGTAATCGCCGCGTCTAACTCGGCGCACAGCGCCTCCTCGCCCTTTCGCAGCGCCATGGCAAACTCCAGTCTGCCGCCGTCCGCAACACCGCCCGCAGTATCCTCCGGCGCCGCAAGACGCTTTAATCCTTCCTCCGTACGAAGCAGATACTCCGCCGTTACATCCGGACACCAGACGGCGTCTGCGCGGCCGCTCCTTAGCGCGTAAAGCAGCGACGGCAAATCCTTTACCGCGTGATAGCCGGACAGCTTCACCCCGAGAATCGTTTCAAACAACACCCCGGTATTCGCCTCCGGCAACCGCGCCGCAGCCACTCCCGCAAGCACCTTCCCGTCCAGCTCGTCTGTTTTTTCAAGGCCCTGCCCCCCGGCGTCCGGCCTCGCAAACCCTGCCGCCGTCAGCAGCAGTAAAAACAGCGCTGCCGCAGCGACCGTCAAAAGACTGATTTTTCTTACCCTCATGCCAACCTCCGTTTACTCCACTGTAAGCCCGATAATTCTCTCATCTCTTGTGCCGACTACAATGGTATTTTCAAACACCGCCGGAGTTGCCTCAAGCGTTGTGTTTAACTCTATGGAATCCAAAAGATATCCGTTTGCGGCGTTGAACAAAAGCACCGTTCCGTCGGAGCAGCACTGCACAAGATATACCGCGCCGCTCGTTGCATACATCGTTGCCGTGGAACTCCACGCATACGCCGAAAGCTCCTGCTGCCAGACCGTTTCCCCGTTTTCGGTATTCAGAGAAATCAGAAGACCGGAGGAAAGCTTCGGGCTGCGGGATACCGAATAAATAATCTGTCCCGCAATTTCACCCTGTCCCAAAACGCCGGTTGCAAGAATGCCGCCCTCCACGCCGTCTACATTGTGACACTCAAAGGCTCTTTTCCAGACAATACTTCCGTTTGCCGCATTCAGCTTAAAAATCGCAACCTCTCCTATGGAGTGCTCGTCTATGGTAGCCTCCGTCAGTGTGGTAGCCACATAAACAAAATTACCGTCCTTTTCTTCGGAGAAAATCGGAGAGGAATTCACATCACCGTACACATCCTGCGCCCATACCATGGACATTGTATTCAAATCCAGACAGTAAAACACGCCGCCGTTATCGCCGACATAAAGATAATTTCCGTATACCGACGCCGAGTTTTCCATCCCCCAGGTAAACGCAGACTCCGTCGCTCTGGCTGTGGAATAGGTATAGTCCACCGCGTTCTCCGGCGCAACGGAAAGTGTCCCTGCCTTGCTGTCATACCTCGTATTCAGCTTTATCGTATACAGCACGCCGTTTTCCCCCGGATAAAGCAGTGTGTCCGTCGCCGCGTCAATCACCGGCGAACTGTCATAGGCATGGAACGTGCGGAACGCCATGTCGTCATTCGCACCGAATTCATAAAGCTTCGTTCCGTCAATCAGACTGTAAATATACGCCCTTGGGCTGACATTCTCGCCGTAAATACCGGTCTGCGCGTCCCCGGATCCAAGCACCAGCATCGGAATCCCGGTCGGATAAAGGGACGCCGTCCCCTTAAACACCATTCCGACGTGAATCGGGTCGCGGCTTTCGCTTCCGTCCTCCAAATCCAGAAAATGAATGTAGCCGTCCATCCCGGAATAAATCACTTCCACAAAGTTTTCCTTTGCTTTCTTCTCCGGGTAAAGATTCATAATCCGCTTTGTTTCCTCCGGCCACGCAATGACAAGGGGCTGCCCGGTCCAGCCGTTTCCGGACCAGTAACTCATTCCGCTCGACTTTAACAGCTTTCCGGTGGCATAGCTCCAATATTCCTTTGAAAACCGCTCCTCCGTGACCTTGGCCATACCGTAGGAAGCCGCACTCCGGTGATAATTCCCCCGAAACGTATACAACCCGTTTACCGTTCCCGTCACTAAGTCCCCGTAAAACGAAATCGGCTCCTCTCGCACAAAGTCGGTCTTTCCTTCCGTCACCACGTTTTCCCCGTTCTCCTCGTAACGAAGCCTTTCGGTAATCCCGAGGGCCGCGGGATCCGTCCGCTCCGTGCAATATGCCGCGCCTGCCGCACCTTTTGCCGCCTCCGGGAAATATTCCGCTTCCAAAACTCCCCGCGTTTCATGCTTCGCATTATATAAATAACGGATGCCGCCCGCCGCCGATATCTTTTTCAGCATCAGCAGCCCGCCGGCACAGACAAGCAGAAAAAGCGCAGCCGCTGCTGCAATTACTATCTTTGTCTTCTTTTTCATCCTGCCCTGCCTCCTTTTCTTATTTTCCGTTTTCCGAAAGTACCTGCTCCGCTACCGCCACAGGCACTTCCCTGTTCCGCTTCCAAACATCTTCAAATTCACTGATCGGAAGCGGTGCCGCCACGGTTCCGATTTCTACGGTCACCTCCGGGATTCCTTTGATTCCGACTGCCCATTCGCAGTACCCCGCTTCATCCTGTTTGTCGGTTTCGGCATACACAATACGGTAACCGGTCAATTCATGTACCGTTTCCACAAGAGAAAAGCACCGTTCCCTCAGTTCCCCTGCCTGTCCGAAATCCCAGTACAGCACCGACCCCGTTGCGTGGTAGCTGATTGCCGCCGCAACCGGCTCCCGCTCGGTCAAAGCAATGAGGAGCTGCGTTTCCGGTTCGGAAGCGGGGGCCGTTCCCTTGTAACGGTCCGCCGCCGGAGCTTTGGCTCCGGAAAACTCCTCCCAGCCGTAAGCAAAATTCCGGTTTAAGTCCACGCCGTTTGCATTTGCCTTATAACGGCGGTAAAAATACTCTCTTGTAACTCCGGCCCCATCCCTCTCATAAAAGCTTTCCACAAGCTCCCTTAACTCCTCGGAGCGGATGCTCTCCGTTCCGAGCTGGCTGACGGAAACGCCGTCCGGGTTCGTCATCGGTACAACCAAAAGGGCAACCTCGGAAAAAATCTCCCGATAGGTTCTGCCGCGGAATACTCCGGTATCATACTCCTTTGCATAGGTTTCCAGCTGTTCCATCACAAGCAGCGTAGTTAAGTGCTCCCTGCCGTGAATCGCCGCCTGTATCAATACTACCTTCTCCGCAGCGGGATTTCCGAACCGCACTGCCGGAATCGCCCGTCCGTCCGCGCTGTACCCCTCCCAGGTTACCGAAATAAACTCCGGATACGCACAGGAAAGTAACGCCAAATCCTCGCACAATTCCTCGTAGGTATACGGCTCCTTCAAAGTATCGACAATCTTTTCCGGTATCATACAGTCCGGCGGAAGCGTCGGAACAGGAGAAACTGCTGTCCCGGTAGCATCCTCCCCGCTTTCTCCGTTTTTATCCGCACCTTCCGCAGACCCGCTTTCTTCCTTCCCGTCTGCCGTATCCGTCCTATCGTCCTGTTCCTGTTTCCCGTTCTCCTCCGCAGTTTTGCTTTCCGCGGCAGGCGTTGTCCTGCTTCCTTCTTTTCCGGATTCCGCTCCGCCGCATCCGCAGGCCGAAACCAAAAGCGTCAGCAGTAGCAGGAACGTACCGAAACGCCGCAGTCCGCACCGGACTTCAAACGGTATTCCGTTTCGGGACTCCCCTCCCTCTTTCTGCTGTCCTTTGCATTTCTTCATGGCACACGAACGCTCCCTTCCGACACGCTTACAGGTCTTTTAGTACCGACTGTAACTCCTGTACCGTCCCGACTTCGATTATCCTGATTTCTTCCTTTTTTCCTTCGTCCGGCGACTTTTTACAGCGGGGCATGATTACCGTCTTATAGCCCAGCTTCGCAGCCTCCGCGATTCTCGCGGACATCATATTGACGGAACGGATTTCACCGGTCAGTCCGACCTCGCCGAAGGCAACGGTACGGGCCGGAAGCGGGCGGTTACGGTAGCTCGACAAAAGCGCAAGGACAAGCGCCAAATCAAGAGAAGGCTCGGTAATTTTCATGCCGCCTGCCACATTCACATAGGCGTCACACCCCGCTAACGAAATACCGAGACGTTTTTCCAATACCGCCATCAAAAGCGTTACTCTGTTATAATCCGTTCCCGCTGCCGTTCTGCGCGGCATATTAAAATTCGTCGGGCAGACAAGCGCCTGCACCTCCACCAAAATCGGACGTGTGCCTTCCATTGTCGCCGTAACGACGGAACCCGGCTCGTCCTCCGGTCTTCCCTCCAGCATATATTCCGAAGGGTTCTTTACTTCCCGAAGTCCCGCGCCCGCCATCTCAAACACACCGATTTCATTGGTGGAACCGAAACGGTTTTTGACCGCGCGCAAAATGCGGTAGGAACTATGATTTTCCCCTTCGAAATAAAGCACCGTATCCACCATATGTTCTAACATACGCGGCCCTGCCACAATTCCTTCCTTTGTTACATGGCCGATAATGAAAATCGCAATGCCGAGTCCTTTTGCCAGACGCAAAAGCGAAGCGGTCGCTTCTTTAATCTGCCCCGGGCTCCCCGGCGCAGCCTCCGTTTCCTCACGGTAAATCGTCTGAACGGAGTCTATAATCACAACCTCCGGCGTAATCTGCCGGATGGTTTCTTCCACACGGTTTAAACTGGTTTCCGCCAAAAGCAGCGTGTTTCCGTCCGTCACCTTCAGACGGTCCGCACGCATCCGTATCTGTCGTATGGACTCTTCGCCCGACACATACAAAACGCGCCGCTCTTTCTTTGCCAGTGCATAACACATCTGTAACAGCAGCGTAGACTTTCCGATTCCCGGGTCGCCGCCCACCAGTACAAGGGAACCTATTACAATCCCGCCGCCGAGTACCCGGTCAAGCTCTCCGATACCGGTAGCAATCCGTTCCTCCTCTCCGGTATCCACCTCCGAAAGAAGCACCGGCTCTGCCGCCTGCAACGCAGAAACGCCGTAAGCAGGGCCTTTCGCTTTGCCTGCCTGCGGCGCCTCTACCAAAGAATTCCACGCCTTGCAACCCGGACACTGTCCGAGCCACTTCGGCGATTCGATTCCGCATTCCTTACAAAAAAACACAACTTTCCCTTTTGCCATACTTACTCCAAACCGATTACTGTTTCACCACCCGTACCGCAGAACTCTTTCCGGCCGTCAACTGCACGCTTAACACGAGTTTGCCGCCAAGGTTGGTCTTCATCTTGCCGATGTTCGTTCCGTCGATAAAGAGCTTAAACTCCTTCTCCGGTTCTAACTCTACCGTTACCTGCGTATCCGTTGTGCCCTCCGCAGTAAACGAAAGCTCCTTGTCGTTTGCCGAAAAATCCGTTACTTTTGTCCCCGGCACAGACTCATATACAAACATACCGTTTCGCTCCAGCTTGGTAATGTCCCTGAAGGTCTTGACTTTATATAAGTCGCCGCCGAATTCAAAGCCATCCGCTTTTGCCTTTGCCTCAAGCGTATAGTCGCCAAATGCCAGTTTCCCATTGTCCTGAACATAAATCAGTTCTGCCATTTTCTTATCCTCCTGTAACAGCCTTCCTTGCTATCTCTTGGTATCAATAGTATAGCATAAATTCCGTTGTTTTTCCACAAATTTTAACGACTTAATAAAATGTTCATCGCTTTTTCATTATTTTCGTTTTCTAATCCGGCGTATCTTTAATTCCGCGGTTTCCAGCGTTTCTCCCGTATTCGTTACGGTAATCGCCGCCGTGTCCCCCTCCGCGATTCTGCCGTTTAAGATTTCTTCCGCCAGCTTGTCTTCGATATGAACCTGCACGGCGCGGCGAATCGGTCTTGCACCGTACTTTTCATCCGAACCCTTCTTCACGATATATTCCGCTACCGCAGCATCCGTCTTTAAGACAATATTTAACTGCTCTTTGCAGCGTCCCGCCACCGAAGCAATCTGAAGCTGTGCGATTTTCTTAAGCGCCTCCGCATCCAACGGACGGAATACAATCATTTCGTCAATGCGGTTGATAAACTCCGGCTTAAAGTTCTGTTTTACTTCCTCCATAACACGGGCGCGCATCCGTTCATAATCCGCGCTCTCGTCCGCCGCGGTGATAAAGCCGAGATTCTTCGGCGCCATAATCCCCTGTGCCCCGGTGTTGGAGGTCATAATAATAATCGTATTTTTGAAGCTGACGCGTCTGCCCTGTGCGTCCGTGATATGACCGTCCTCCAAAACCTGAAGCAAAATATTAAACACATCCGGATGCGCCTTTTCCAGCTCGTCAAACAGCACTACGGAATACGGGTTTCTGCGTATCTGCTCGCTTAACTGTCCGCCCTCCTCATGTCCGACATAGCCCGGCGGCGAACCAATCATTTTGGATACGCTGTGCTTTTCCATATACTCCGACATATCGACGCGAATCATTGCGTCTTCCTTTCCAAAGACCGCCTCCGCAAGCGCCTTGGACAACTCCGTTTTGCCGACGCCGGTAGGTCCCAGAAACAGGAACGAACCAATCGGCCGGTCCGGATTCTGCAAGCCCACGCGGGCACGTCTTATGGCACGGGAAACTGCCATAACCGCGTCTTCCTGCCCGATAACGCGCTTTCTCAGCACCTCCGGCAGTTTTAACAGGCGTTCGCTTTCCTCCTCGCAGAGCTTTTGCAGCGGAATTTTCGTCCATGCGGAAATCACGTCCGCAATCGTTTCCTCCCCCAGCTCCGGGAGAGCGGCTTCCTCCTTTTCCTGTGCCTGCAGCCTGCTTTTCAAGCGTTTTTGTTTTGCCGCCAGCGCAATCGCACCTTCCGAATCGCCCGCCAGCAGCAGCGCTTCCTTTTCCTTTTCCATCTGCTCAAGCTGCTTTTTCTTCTCGCTGTATGTCTGCTTCTTCGTTAATTCCGAAAGCCGCAGCATGGACGCCGCTTCGTCCAAAACGTCGATTGCTTTGTCCGGCAGAAAACGGTCGTTGATGTAACGCTCCGAAAGCCTTACCGCCTCCTTCAGCGCAGCATCGCTGATTTTGATTCCGTGATGCCGTTCATATGTTTCCCGCAGTCCGAATAAAATCCTTTCCGCTTCCTCTACGGAAGGCTCCTCTACGACAACCGGCTGAAATCTCCGCTCTAACGCCGCGTCCTTTTCAATGTATTTCCGGTATTCCTCCCGTGTGGTGGCGCCGATAACCTGGAACTCGCCTCTTGCCAGCGCCGGTTTCATAATGTTGGAAGCGTCTAACGCCCCCTCCGCGCCGCCGGCACCGATAATCGTGTGCAGCTCGTCGATAAAAATCAATACGTTTCCGTCCTGAACGGCCTCCTCCATCACGCGCTTAATCCGTTCCTCAAACTCACCGCGGTATTTGGAGCCTGCCACCATGCCGGACAAATCAAGCGACAGCACCCGCTTCTTCTTCATACAGTCCGGCACGTCGCCTGCGGCAATCCGCCCTGCAAGCCCCTCTACAACGGCAGTCTTTCCCACGCCCGGTTCTCCTACAAGACACGGGTTATTCTTCGTTCTGCGGCTTAAAATGCGAATCACTCTGCCGATTTCTTCTTCTCTGCCGATGACCGGGTCTAATCTACCTTTCCTTGCGATTTCCGTCAAATCCTTACTGTATTTTTCCAAAAGGCTTCCGTTCTCCGTCTGCCGCATACGGCTTCTGCTCATCGCATAGTCCGCCTTTGCCCGGGTCGCGTCGATTCCCATTGCCATCAGGGTGTCGAAATAAATCTTCTGGCCCGGAATCCCGAGGGTATTCAGCAAACGTACCGCAATGCAGTTCGATTCCTGTAAAAGCGCCAGCAAAAGATGCTCGGTCCCGATTTTTTCACTATGATAGCGCTCTGCCTCCTGCTCTGCCTGTTCCAGAATCCGAAGGAGTCTCGGAGTGCTTTGCAGCGCTTTTTTATTGCTGCCCCCCTGCGGTGTAATCAGCTGTTCAATCAGCTCATGCAGCTTTTCCGCTTTTACGCCGTTCTCCTGTAACACCTCTTTCGCAATGCATTCCTGTTCCAACAGGGCAACCAAAAGGTGTTCGCTGCCGATATACCCGTGGGACAAATACTCCGCCGCCTGTTTTGCGTACTGCATCACCTGTTTTGCCTGTTCCGTATACAACTTTCCCATAGAATTCCCTTTCTGTAATCACGTATTTAAGAATGCCCTATTCCACGTTGAACTCCCGCAGCACCTCGTCCGCCGCCGCATGTATCTCTTCCTCCGAAAGTCCCCGGCACAATGCCTTTGCCAGAGAAATCCGCATTTCGTTTTTCAGGCTTTCGATTGCCCGCAGCTTGTCACTGTTGATATCAATTACCGCTCCCCGCCTGCGGTCAAGCCGCACATAGCCCTCCTGGCGCAGAACGGCGTAGGCTTTGTTTACCGTATGCATATTGATGCCGATGTCCTCCGCCAGTTCCCTCACCGACGGCAACGCATCGCCCTGCCTTAAATCCGCATTGGCAATTCCGTAAATAATCTGGTTGTACAACTGCATATAAAGTGCTTCCTCACTGCCGAAATCAATCTGAATCAGCATCCGACCGCCTCCGTTTCCTTTGTCGCCTTATCCTCCCCGCGCCCGTCAGTCGCCCAGTTCGTTGTCCCCCTGCTTATCCTGCCGGCACAGCCGCACTACAATGAGTAACAGCAGCACACTGAATGCAATAAACATCGCAAGTAAAAACAGCAGAAACACCTGCCGGCTCTTGTATTCCTCAAGCGTTTCATAAAGCGCACTGTTATCTTCCTCCACGACCTGCTTAATCTCAATCCGTTCCTCGTCGTAGCGCTGTATGGTCTGTTCCTCCCTGTCATAGCGGTAATACCCGCTCCTCCCCAGTTCATCCTGCAAAACCAGTATAAAAAAGTCACTGTCCGGCACATCGCGCTTCACATAAGCCTTGATTCGGATTCCGTCCAGATACAGCACCGTTTCTTCATATCCGGTCGGCGCAATATAATTACTCTGCTCCTCGGAAACCGTATACTCACCGCCGAACGAAAGCACGATTGTTCCGTTTCGCTCCACGGCGTGAAGCCCTGCCTCGTATCCTTCCGGTTCCGGCAGCTCCGGCGCCTTGGTCGGCTCTGCCGCCTTTTCCTCCCTGGTGACATACAAATAATACCTTTTTTCCGTGCCGTCCTCTGCCGTTACCGTTACCACAACGGTATTCCTGCCGACTTTTAAGCCTGTGCTTCCGTTTACGCCTACCGTTGCCTTGTCGTCTTCGGTCAGCGCGCTTACGATAATCATTTCCGTATCATAAGGCACGGAAACCTCATATTCCCGGATGGTCGTCGCAAACGCCGGCGAAAGCTTCCCCGGATTAACCTTCAGCGCCGAAAGGCTGGCATTGTCCGACGCATCCTCCGCCGGTGCTATGCTGATATGCAGCACATTGCTGGAAACCGACATTGCATCCACCGCGCCGTAGGTATACACCAACGGCATCGTATACATGGAAAGCTCTGCGTCGCCCCGGGAGAGCGCCGCAAAACGCATCACATACTTTCTGCTCTCTTTGCTTGCAGAAGCCCCGATATCGGCAATTTTCAGCATTCCCGCGCCTCCCGTGATACAGGAAGGCGCCGTGATAAATTCCATAACGTCCGCGTCGTACAAAAGATACGCTTCAAAATCTCCAATCACCGCAGCCTGGGAAGTTTCGCCCTCCGCAGGCTGCGCGGTTATGAGCAGCGTTACTTCAAACTCCTCGCCTACCCGCACGGTTTCCGACTCTGTCTGCAAATCAATTGTTGCTACCGCTGCCTGCGCCGTTTCCCCTGCTCCGAACCAAAGCACTGCGGCAAGCAGGATAAAAAACAGCCCTCGCTTCATCGCAATTCTCCTCTGCTATTCTCTTACCACATACAGCTTGTATTCTCTCATGGACCCGTTTTCCGCAATCACGGTTACGGTTACCTCATTCGTTCCGACAGCAAGCGAATGATATCCCGTACCGCTTACTACCGCCCTTTTGCTGACTGCCGTTGCGTCAATCGAAATTACCTCGGTACTGTTATCTACAATCAGGGAATAGTAGAATACGGACGAACCGTCAAAGCTTGGCGTCAGCTGGTATGTTGTACCGTCCACTTTCTGAACGGACAGCTTCGACAGGTAATTGTTCGGATTCAGTTGTGCCGTCGGTGCCGCGCATGCTGCTGACGGCATATTCAGGTAGACCGGTATCGAAAATACAATCGGGCTGTCCAGCGCACCTGTATACGCCTGAGCGGTCTTCTTGCCCTCGGAGGACGGCGCTACTACATTCGCCATGTACTGATGGCTGTATGTATAGTTAGGGGTCATGTTAAACTTCTGCAAATAAATCGTATTCTGTCCCCGGTTAATATAGGAGTTGCCGATAATGTACGCTCCTCCGACAATCGCTCTGTAACGGTTGTTCCAAGGAATCAAAGAAGCGCGATTCAGTGCGTCGTCCGAACTGCTGCCGTACTTTGCATATTTCAAACCGTTGGCAATCGCACCGCCCGGCTGTGTACTATGGTATGCCCCGATATTATAAAAATTATACAAACCCTCAAAGCCGCTCACGGTTCCTGTCACGCTGTTGCTGACCGTGGTTGTTCCCGTGATTACCTCCTGCTTTACGCGGGTTGCAAGGTGATACGGACTGACACCCGAATACTCCGCCGCCTTCAGGAAGGTTTCTCCGTAGCTGATGGCGCGCAGATTCCCGCTTTCATCCTCATAAACATAGGAGTTCTGATACAGCGGCGTATATTTTAAAATATTTTCAATACCTGCCAGATTCTGATAGGACGGCTCGTAGGTCAGCACCTCGAATTGGAAAATCGACTTATCGTCAAGGAAATTCCTCGGGTCCATATAATACTCCAATGCCGCCTTGGAAGCCGTCACCCAGGTGGAACCGTCATAAACGATAAAGCTGTCCGTTTTCCAGTTGTATGCTCCTTCTTCCAAGGATTTCCATTCAATGCCGGAGCTGTTCGGAATCAGATTCTTTCCCGGAATATTCTCCTCACTTATCGCAGTATCCCAGACCAGACCGGTATGATATGCCTGAAATACCCAGTTCGGATACAATACATGCAATTCGCGGAGGTACGGCTTGTACGACTCCGGGAAGCCCTGCTGCTGCAACGTCAGCTCAAAATCCGCACTGACGCCCGGAGTTTCTCCCGTATTGCCACCTTCCGGATCACCAATGATAAAGCCCGGCGTCGGTGTCGGGGTCGGCGCCTCGCACTCTACAATCCGCTCTTCCAGAATATAACCGTAATATTCCTGGCCGCGGTAATTCACACCTACATGACGGTAAAGATTGCCTCCGTCATCCACATAAAGCCCGTACAGCATCAGGTAGGTATCGGAGGTAACCGTTACGGCACGCCCCGTACTTCCCTTTACCTTTACACTGCCGACTCCGTTTTTCGGCAACGTCTTTAATACCATGGAAGACGCATTCGGATGCGTTGCTTTGCCCCAGCCCACCTGCTCTCCCGGCGTATTCTCCTTTGCCTCCGCCGCAGGTGTAGCAATCGGCGCCTCCGTTACCGTCGGAGCCGGGGTCGAAGTCGGCTTTGCGGTCGGGGTCGGCGTCGGCGTAGCTGCCGGATTCGGCGTAGCCGTCGGCGCTTGGGTCGGCGTAGGAGCCGGAGTCTCGGTCGGCTTATTCGTTGGGGTCGGGGTTGGCGTCGGTGTCGGTACAAACAGCTTTCCCAGCCGTACTGCGTCTGCCGGTACATAGCCCGTCAGCTTTTCTCCCTCCAGTTCGCAGGAAACAGCAAACCACTTTGCTCCCCCCGCCGTCTGCTCTCCCGTCAGCGACACGGCGGTATCCGTCCGAAGTACCGCAACCGCTCCCGCTTTATTCTTTACATAGGCTGCGCTGTCGGACGCACCGGAGCGAAGCCGTACCGATTCGGTCAGCACAGCATCCGGACTGTTTTCGTAATCCAGGCGGATATAATCGCTTAACACATACCCTGAGGCGCTCCCCACCGTTACCTGATACCATTTATCCGTTCCCTTCCATTTCTCGCCGGTTACCGTTACCGCGTCCCCGTTGTTTAACAGAGTAATTACTTCATATTCCGTTCCCGCGTCTTTCCGAAGATTCAGCTGGACCGCGGACACCTTTGCCGGAATCCGGTAAGGCTCTATCTCCGGTTCCTTCGGCACCTCCGTCGGCTTCGGCGTGGCGGTTGCCTCCTGCGTCGGCGCCTTGGTCGGCTCCGGTGAGGAAAGCTCTAAATATTCTCCGAATACATAGCCTGTCTTTTTACTGCCCGACAATTCAAATTCGATACAATACCATTTATCATCGCCCACATAGCAGCTGCCGGTGGCCGTAACCTTGGTTGTGTTTACTAACACCGCCAGAATCTCCTGATCGGTCCCTGCTCCGGCGCGGACATTCAGTCTGGTCGCAATCACCGTTGCCGGAATACGATAGTCGGAAAGCACGCCGCCCGTTCCCGGCGCCTTGGTCGGAACCGGCGTCGCCGTCGGAGTCGGCGTTGCCGTCGGCTTCGGTGTAGCCGTCGGAATTGCCGCATTTAACGAAAGATACGGTCCGTACACATATCCCACCTTTTTTGTTCCGTTGTAATCAAAGGAAATACGATACCACAACTCGCTTCCCGCATAAGACACGCCGGTTGCCGTAACGGACGTGCCGTACGTAAGCGACGTAATCAGCGAATTGCCGGTACCTGCCCCGCTTCTTACGTTCAGCACGCTTGCAATTACTTTTGCCGGTACGGAAAATTCCTCCGCATAATTGCTGCCGCCCGTTTCCGGTGCCTTCGTCGGAGCCGTTGTTGCCGTCGGCTTCGGCGTTGCCGTCGGAATCTGCCCGTTTAATGTCACATACGGCGCATAGGCGTAGCCCGTCTTTTCCGTACCGTTTGACTGATATGTAACTTTGTACCACTTTTCCGAGCCGACATACGTCTGTCCGATGACTGTAACCGACGCACCGGCCTTTAGCGTGTCCAAAAGAGCCCCGGAAGTTCCTGCGCTCTGCCTGATATTAAGCTCGCCCACCCAGATTCTTGCCGGAACCGAAAACTCGGACGCCGCGTTTCCTCCCTCTGCCGCCTTAACCGGCGTCGGTGTCGGCGCTTTGGTCGGCCCCTCGTCTACGGAAACATACTTCCCGCTGACATAACCTTTTACCGTCTTTCCCGCAAAGGTCGCGGTAACGTAATACCAGCCGTCCTCTTCTCCTAAGATTTCTACTTCCGCATCCTTTGTAAGATAGACATCCTGTCCATTCACCGTCATCTTACTGTATGTAGTATCAGGGCCGCTCCGCACATAAAGGCTGGACGCCAGTATTGTTCCCTTTGTCGCTGCCTGCGACGTTACCGGCGGCAGCATGGCCGCTCTCCCGATCAAAAGACTCGCGCACACTATTGCTGCTATTCCCATGCGGCTCCGTCTGTGTTGCCTTTGTATCTTCATTCTATCCGCTCCTTCATTACCGTACCTTACAGCTTACCCTTTACTCTCCGGACTTTCTGTAATCATTCCACATCTTGTAGTAAAACCCATTCCATTCTACCATAGTAAGTATAAAATTACTATATGTCAGATTCATGTCAGCCGGAAAGAAATCCGGCTGTCACACAGACTGCGCTCCACCCGGGCGCAGCAAATTTCGCAGACAAATTCGCGCGCCCGCCTTAACCGCAAACATGGGGCCGCGCACCCGGTGCGGCAGCCCCATGTCACTATTCTTTTTGTTTCCGCTGCTTTACTGTCATCGCATTTGCCGCAACTCCGAGACCAATCATACACCAGAACACCGGCGCCGTCGTTACCATGGAATCGTTCGAGATGCCGGAAATCATATAGCCTATGCTGCCGATAAAGGCGGCGATGCCGAACCCTTCTACCAGCGTGCCCACATTGCGGAAGCAATAAAGACGGATACTCCAGACCGCATACCAGCCGTAAAAAACAAGCAGACACAAAAGAGAAAGCACACCGGTCTGAACGCCTACCTGAAGATACAGGCTGTGGGGTTTTGTCATAACACTGTTCTCAAAGCCGTGCTGTTGCATCATCAGATATTCCTCCTGCGGATATACCAGCAAAAAGGTATCCGGGCCGGAACCGAGGAAGAAATGCTCCTTTAACAGCGGCAGCGTGCGGCTCCAGATAAAGCCCCTGTGGGAGAAAAAGGTCTGGCGGTTTTCAAACAAAAGCGAATCCGCCATAATCATATCCGATTCTTTCCCGAAGTTCGTAATATACTGATACTTTCCCTTTGCCTCGCTGTAAACAAAATTCCATTCTCCTGCGGCGGTAAGGGTAAAGCCGAGCTGTTCGCCGATAAACGCCGGAGAAATCTTCACATCGGCAAGCGCCGGATGCTCAAAAGAAAATATCGTGCGGTCTTCATTCGGAACAAGTGCCAGCTGTTCCCCTGCCTCATCAAGCGCATAAACTCCATAAACATCCGTATCAAGCAAAATCTGCGCCCGTACTTCATTATAGACAAACACAATCCCGTCTTCTGCGGTATACAGCTCCGTCAGACCTGTTTCCCTCACGACGGTTCCGTCCTCTTCCGTGTATTCCTGTACCGTCACCTTGTCCGGTGCAAAAATATTTTGCAGACGTTCAAACAGCAGGTTGTCATTATAGGCGTTCACCAAAAGTACCAGTGCTACTAAAAAATTAGCCGCCGGAATTGTCAAATACCACCGTTTCAATAAACTACGAATGCAAAATACCACCGCTATGCAAAGCGCCCCCATTGCTGCAATCAGACCGGCTCTCGAACGGCTGGAAAGCAGCGCAACCGCCACAAGAACAAAATCCGCCATATGCCAGAGCCGTCGCCATTTATTCTTTTCAAAAAGCAGGAGCATTGCAAGAAACGGAAGCACAAAGGCGCCGAAAACACCGAGATAATTCGGATTATACATCGTCGCATACGCCTGCTTATCTCCAAAATTAATAATCAGTTCACCGCCGACTGCCCTTAAAAATTCATCCGTCGTAATGAACTTTTGTCCGAGCCTCGTCGCAAAAAAATCAAAACCAAGTCCCTGTAAGGTTCCGAGAAGCCCTACTATGGTCGCACCGAAACAGAGCGCGTCAACTACAACCTGAAGCTCGGTTTCGCTCTGCGCATATAAAAAGATATAGTACACTGCCAAAACATAGCTGAGCAGCACCCAAACAGATTCAAACTGTTCATAGCTTCCGCCGAAGGAAAAGGTTCGGTTTACGGAAAAGCAGGCGGACAAAAACGCCAGTGCCCCATAGGCAAAAAGCGGAAGAAAGAGTTTCAAAAACGCCGTCTTTCGCTTTTCTTTCCGGGCGCGCAGGAAAACGCCTGCCGCCATGATAAACAAAAGCACGGTCAGCACGGCCGCCTTGGACGCCAGAAAAAACTCATACCCTTCTGTCATAGTTCCAAACCAAGGATACTCCTCAAGCCCTGTTTTATAAGCATACTGCCTTACAATCAGCGGAACAATCCCCGCCATAACAAGCACCGGCAGCATCCGCAGAAACGCCCCGCGATAGCCCTCGTCGGTCTTTCCGAAGCGTGTTTTTTTATTATAATATTTTTTACTCATGCGCACCGTTCCTTTTTTATTGTTAGGATACAAAATCCCTATTTACCATTATACACACTTTCCGGATTTCTTCAAGTCCCGCGGCGGAAATGACAAAGAAAGCCCCCGCGGTTTCCCGCGGGGGCTTTTCTTTAAAGTATTCTCAAAGAATTACTTCTTTTCAATTACTTCTTTAAGGATACACCAACATTTACAGTGTATGCTGCGTACTCGCCAGTTGCTACCTCATCATAGAAGGTAATAGACTTAACGTATACATATGCAGCGTCAACTGCGGTGGTGTAATCTACATAGTACGGAGCAGTTGCATCCTGACCCTTCGTGTTCTTAACAGTGAAGCAAGCGCGGATATCTGCCTGAGTTACAGCTGCTACGCTCTCAGCGGTTCTAACTGCTGCGGAGTAGGAACCAGTGTTGCAGGTTGCAACGCCGGTTGCGGACTGCTGCTGAACAAGTACATTCGTGGTACCGGACTGGATGCACTTATACAGGGTAAATGCATAGTTACCTGCACCTAAGGTGTAATCTACTGCGGAACCGGATACAGCACCGTTCGTAATCTCCTTAAGAGAGGAGAAGTTGATGGTTGCGCCGGTACCGGTAGCAACTACCTTGCTGGTAATATCGTTACCGTTCTGGGTTACCTTGAAGTAATAGTCACCCGGAGTTGCTGCTGCAGCACTAGCCGGATATGCAGCTACATCCTGAGTACCAACCTTGATACCGTTGTTCATTACATATGCGGTAAAGGTTACGGACTTAGCAGCCTTGGAATCTACCGTTCTTGCTACATCGCCGAAGGAACCGGTGGTTTCAATGCTGATGTAGTTCGTGTTTGCATTGTCGTTTGCCTTCTTAACCAATACAGCAAAGCTTACTTCCTTGGAGTTGTTAACCTTTGCCTTGTAGGTCAGCTGGATTGCATTGGAAGTACCAAGAGCATCCTTTAATACAGAACCGTCTAACTGAATCTTGTTGTCGCCAATGTAGGAAACACCTGCGATTACACCGTTAGCTGCATCGTTTGCACCGGTGAAGGTAACATCAGTAATGGTTACATCCTTCTGGTACTGATCCTTTGCAGTAAGCTTAACGGTTTCGGTGTCGTAACCAGCGGTCGTACCAACCGTCGTAAGAGCCTTATCTACGCTTACGGTAGAAAGAGCACGCGGAGCGGTTACGGTAACTACTACTACACCAACCGGAGTCTTAACGGTGTTGCCGTTGCCGTCAACCGTTTCAAGATTTACGATGATGTTAGCAGCGCCCTGCTTGAAGAGAAGCAGGCTCATGTTGCTCTTGTCAATTGCAAGAACGTCCGGGGTAACTTCCTCGAAGGTAATCTTACCGATACCGATATCCTGAAGGTTGGAAGTAATCTCAATCGGATCACCCTGAGACTTAGCAACCTTAATCTTCAGAGTTGCAGCGTCGCCCATCGGAACAGAGAGGGTCTTGTCGTTACCGAAAGAAGTAACCGTAGCGTCCGTTACACCCTTTAAGGTAACCGGTGCAGCATCTACGCTGTGGAAATCAAACTTTGCGGTTACGTTGCCAACCTGAACGCCGTTCTCGAACTTACCGCTCTGGTACTCAGCTACAACCGTAGTGCTAAGACCGGACTTAACGAACCAGATCTTGTTGCCTGCTACATAGTAGGAACCATCGGTGGAGTAAGACTCTGCGTTGAACAGAACGGTCTCGGTTCCGGTGGTTACGTCTACGTTGTTTGCATCGTACAGACGATAGTAGAGGTCAGCCTCTGCGCCAGCCGTTACAAACGGAGAAACGGAATCGTTCTTGGAAGAGATTACCATGGATACCGGAGCACCAGCGGAAGCCGTCATGGTGTAATCATCAAAACCGGTAACCTTAACTACATAGTTTACATTGTTCTGAAGGTTAGAGAACAACTCAACCGTTGCGCTCAGACCGTCGCTTGCAAGCTTAACGCTCTTTACTACCTGCGGATACTCGTAAGTAGCAGAACCAGCTTCAACTAATCTGATTACTTCAACATCTGCAGTCATAAGGGACTTAACAGCTGCATCGAAGCTAAGCGTGAACTTCGTTAAGGTGTCCTGCTTAACATCGAACGTAGAATCAGCAAGCGTTACCGTTACAGCCTCGGAAGTAGCCGTTGCCTGGTTGTACTTATCGGACTGATAAGTCTCGCAGTAGAGCTTGTAGTCGCCCGGAACAGCTGCCTCGGTGAAGGTGTACTTACCGGTAGCCTGGTCGATTTCTACGCCGGTAGCCGGCTCAGCAATCCATCTGGTGTAGTCGGTTACATAGGTGCCTCTCTTGTTGGTCTTGTTGCCGTTCTCATCGTACATGCTTCTGTTGAGATCAACTACATCGCCAACTTCAACAACCTGACCGTCAACGTCGTTCGCATTGGAGATTTCAACATCTGCTGCGTTAGCCTTAACGGTAACCTTTGCCTTAAGAGTGGTAGCGACATCACCGGTAGCCTTATCGGTAATTACGCAAGAAATGGTAGCTTCACCAACGCCAACAGCGGTGGTAACGCCGCCTGCCTTAACAGTTGCAACCTTATCGTTGCTGGTAGACCATGCATAGCCATAGTCTGCCCAATTAGCCGGCTTGTTCTTCAGATTAAAATCATATTCCTGAACATTGCCGTATAATCCACCGCCAACAACGCCCTTGTCATTTACGCCTTTATTTACATAAAGGGTCTGCTCGGTTCTGTTGAGGGTGAAGTCGTCAGCAGCCTTTGCCTGAGCAGCCGGTACAACGGTAACAACCATAGCGGCAGCTAAAACAACGGCAAGCTTCTTAGAGAAACTTCTCATCTTTTATCTTCCTCCTTAAATAATATGGTGTGTTATGTCCCGGTAAAAAACAGTTCGGAATCTCCCCGGCTACTGAGTTAAAACCTTACAGTTTTTGTCACGAAGACATAACCGTTCCAATAACAAGATGATTATAACAACAAACGCTTTAAAGGTCAAGTACTTCATTTATCTTTTTCATAAATGCCGCACCGGCCCTCCCCCGTCGCTGCCATATCCCGTACTGGAAGTTAAGAGTTAGTGCAAATGTAGTTACGCAACTGCGGCAGCGTGTTCCTCAGATATCGCAATATCTAATTAGGATGTGACACGCGGTTTCCAAGATTCCTGCCGAAGTGTACCTTGTACATTCGCTCAACCCTATAATGCAATTTGTTTGTGTCAATTTTATGTCACCCGTTTGTCATATTTGGGTTTTTTGCGCCTTTTTTTCGTTTTTTTAAACAAGACGCCTTTTTTTAAACAAAAGGGCTATGACAAAAAAGAGTCTGCTTGCGGAACGTTTTGGACTTTATAGAATTCAGGTGTTAAAACACATTCTGATGCAAAAGGAACTTTGCATAGAAAAAAGAGTCCTTGAATGTTGTGCAGGATATTAGACTTTCTTATTGCTCCGCTTTGCGTGATTGCTTAACAATTCCTACGGAGCAAAAACCGTCCGGGCAGGAGCGTTTCCTGCCCGGACGGACCTCTGTGCGGTATTTCATTTTACAGTCCGAGGAAGCGTTCTACCTCAGCCTGCATCTTTTCCGTTTCGCAGACGGTATTATGTAATACCGGCGCGGTACGAATCTCCTCGATTGCCTTCGGCACCTTTACGCCTGCAATTCTGGAAAGCTCGTCTACCAAATCGAAATCGGACCACGACTCATATTTTGCGTCAATGGCGCCCATAACGCTTCTGGTAAACTTGTACGGACTTGCCGTAGACGCAATCAGCGTTACGGTATTGTCGCCGGACTCGGCACGATACTTGCCGTAAACATGGGAAGCGACCGCCGTATGCGTATCAATCACATAGCCCGTCTTCTCATAAAGCGCGCAGATTGCTTCCGCCGTCTGCGCCTCGGTTGCAAAGCCTCCGGTAAAATCCGCAAGGCGCGCCTTCATATCCTCGGTAATGGTATACTTTCCGGTCGTCTTTAAGGACTCCATAAGCTCCGTGGTTTTCTTCGCGTCGCAGCCCGCAATCATATAAATCAGCCGCTCTAAGTTACTGGAAATCAAAATATCCATCGACGGAGAAGTCGTCAAAATAAACTCACGGTTTTTATCATAAGTACCGGTCTGGAAGAAATCATACAGTACCTTATTGTCGTTGGAAGCGCAAATCAGCTTTCCGATCGGTGTTCCCATGAGTTTTGCATAATACGCCGCTAAAATATTGCCGAAGTTACCGGTCGGTACGGTTACATTCATCGTTTCACCGCTCTTTAACGTACCGTCCGCCAGAAGCCGCGTATACGCATACACATAATAAACCACCTGCGGCACCAGTCTGCCGATATTAATGGAGTTTGCGGAAGAGAAACAGAAGCCTGCCTTTGCCATACGCTCCTTTAACTCCGCATTGCCAAACATCTGCTTTACGCCCGTCTGCGCGTCGTCGAAATTACCGGTGATGCCGATAACGTGAGTATTCGCGCCCTTCTGCGTTACCATCTGCTTTTCCTGAATGCGGCTGACGCCGTTCTTCGGGTAAAAAACGATAATACGGGTGCCCGGCACATCGGCAAAGCCTGCCAGCGCAGCCTTTCCGGTATCGCCTGAGGTCGCCGTCAGGATTACAATCTCGCCTTTGTTTTGGTTCTTCTTTGCCGCGGTTGTCAGCAAATGCGGCAGAATCGAAAGCGCCATATCCTTAAACGCAATCGTCGCACCGTGGAACAGTTCCAGATAGCAGGCACCGTCCGCTTTCTTAATCGGCGCAATCTCCGGCACGTCAAACTTCTCGTCGTATGCGCTCTTAATACAGTGCTTTAATTCAGCTTCGGTATAATCGGTAAGAAACAGCTTCATTACCTCATATGCCACTTCCTGATAGGACATCTTTGCAAGCGCGTCCAGACTTACATCCAGTGTCGGAATCGCCGTCGGCACAAACAGACCGCCGTCCTTTGCCAGACCCTGCAATACCGCCTGGGAAGCTGTTACGGTTTCCTTTTCGTTTCTTGTACTTTTATAACGGATTTCCATAATTCCTCCTAATCCTGCCCCTCGGACGCCACGCATCCGGGACAGCGGTGCTTCACCGCCTTTTCTCCGCTCATTGTAGCATATTAGAAACGGCGTTGCAAGAAAAATATATGACGTTTTTTATTTATCGGTGAAAAATTCATGCACACCATGCCGGAACAAATACTGTAACGAAGAGTCAAACCACTTCATTGCGTTTTTATCCGCCATGCTTCGTGCCGCAAAATATAAGGCTCCCCGTGACTCGTCCTCGCCGGCAAGCACACGTTCCACCGCTTCTACGGTTTCCTCCGAAACCTTCACCGTCCAGTAACGTCCGTCCTTCACCGGTGAAAACTGGTAGGTTACACCGTTGTTCTGGAATACCACTTCCGTAATGCTGTCCGGAAAGTCTTCCGACACAACCCGGTTCAGAATTACGTTGGCAACCAGCATTCTGCCCTTGACATCCTCGCAGGTCGCTTCCGCCTCCACAATGCGGAGAAGCACTTCCTTATCCTCCTCCGTAATGATTAACGGGGTATCTCCTGCGTATACTTTAATCCTGCCGCCCCAGACCGAGCCTGCCGGAGAAGCCATCAGTTCCAAGGTTTCCTGTTCCAGCGTTTCCATTGCATCCCGTGCAAGCGCATGGGTCGTAACCTCGTCATACACTTCCTCCGCCTTTGCCTCCGCTGTCGGATTCATTCCGACAACCTTGTAGACTGCCGCTTTTAAAAGGCTGCCGGACGGCTGCTCGCCAAAGGGCTGATTCAAATATTCAAGCTGAAATTCTACCGTACTCTTTTTCGCTTCGGTTCTGCTTTCTTTCTCTGTGCTTTTCGCGGCAAGCGCTTCTCTGCCGAGGGATTGTCTGCCGTAACCGATTCCGATTCCCGTAACCGTTATGAGCATCGCAATCGCCAACGCCGCCGTTCTTACCTTGCGTAAAAAGATTCTGCCATCTTTCATACAAAGCTCCTATTCTGTTTAGGCCAATCCGTTTTATTCGCCAATTCCCTGTGAACCGGGCCCCTGTCTTCTCCGCTCCCTGCGGGAGGAAGAGATTTCCTGTAACGGTAAAATCAGGAATCCCGGAAAGGTTTCGGGGTTGATTTTATCATCCTTCTTTTTTACTGTCAATGCGTTTTGTACTTTTTCGTCAATTCCGACGGTTCATTTGTCTTTTTTTTAACATGCTTTGTGATTTATTGTGTATTCTGCACTATTTCCCCTTCCCGTTTTTGTAGATTTTACCCAAGAAAAAGGATTTCCGTCTTTTCTATTCTTATGCTGTCGTACCTGGGAAATCGCTTACAAAGTTCCGGTGAGGGCAAAACGGCTTCCGATTACGGAATGTTGCGCCGGAGAAAGAGTCCCTTCTCTGGTTTCGGATATAAGTCTTTCTAATTGTTCCGTGAAAATTATTCAATAATAACGCAACCGACCTCTACGCGCCCTCCTTGCCGCGTGTCGGTCTTGCCCGGACCTCCTGTCCGGGCATTGCTGGCACCATGCGGAGCAATAAGAAAGTCTAATATCCTGCACAACGTTCAGGGACTCTTTCTCCGGTGCAACATTCCTTTGGTATCAGAACATATTTTGCCCCCACCGGAACTTTGTAAGCGATTGCCCTATGTCGTACCTGTTTTTACTTGCTGTCCGGGCAAAAAAGCGGTATACTGATAGGTGTAGAATAGATTAAAATGCACAAATGAGGAGGGTTTTTATGACCGCAGGCGTATATGAAACGACAAAAAAAGACGGAACGCTCTCGTTCCGTGCTTCGTTTACTTATCAGGGAAAGCATATCAGCCTCGGCAGTTTTCCCACCAGCGAGGGCGCCCATCGCGCCTACTTAACCGCCGAGCTTCTGCTTCGTTCGCCGGAAGGGCGCGTTCTTACCGTCGGGGATTATGCCGCCGCCGGAAAGCCGCTTTCTTATGAAAAATGGGTGATTTTGCTGAATCTGCGCGATAACGGCATTTATTTCAAAACGCCGATTTACCTTTACCGCCGCTATTTTGTCTATCATTATGATGAAGAAACGCATCTGAAATTCGATGCCGACGATTTATTCTACTATTCCAACCACAAGATTATGAAGCGCGGCGGACATCTCTTTGTGGCAGACTACGGAATGCAGGTCACGCTTGCTTCCCGTTACGGTATCAAAAGTCACGCCGTACAGGGCCGCGACTATCGCTTTGTCAACGGCGATTCCACCGATTTCCGCTACGGCAACATCGAGCTGATTAACCGGTACTTCGGCGTAAGCCGCCAGACCAAAAAGGGCAGAACCTGTTACGTTGCCAAAATTCATGTAAACGGCGACTATATTATAGGAAGATACGCAACCGAAGCGGAGGCCGCCGCCGCCTATAACCGTGCTGCCGACTTGCTGAACGGGTGGGGCTTTGAGAAAAACTTTCCGAGAAATTATGTGGAAGGAATCTCAGAAGAAGAATATCAGAAACTGTATGAACACGCAGCGATTTCCCCGAAGCTGCGGGACGCTGTCGCAAAAAACATCGTAAAAAACTGAGTAGCACTATAAGCCGGGTTCTGTATCGGATGATCATCTATCTTGACTGTACGTTACCGCACAGCTCCTTTGCGCCCTGCGGCGCAAAACGCGACTTACCCGAAAGCACGACGGGCCGCCGTATCGCTTTCTGTTTAGTCTTGCTCCGAGTGGGGTTTACACAGCCTCTTACGTTACCGCAAGAGCGGTGGTCTCTTACACCGCCATTCCACCCTTACCGGCAAACACCGGCGGTTTCTTTTCTGTTGCACTGGCCTTCGGGTCGCCCCGACCGGACGTTATCCGGCACTCTGCCCTGTGGAGCCCGGACTTTCCTCACCCGCAGACGGGCGCGATCATCTGTGCTACTCTGTTTTATCCTAACACAATTTTTTTTATCTGTAAAGGGGCTGTTTTCCTGGTATTTTTATCTTTTCTGCATCGTTTCCGAATTTCCTAAATTTATTAGTCGGCACTTTATTCCATAACACAGAGATATCAAATCCGCACTCCTTTAACCTTTTTCCCAGATTTGAGCAATTGATGATATCTCTCTTATACTCCGTCTTTGTACCACTTTTTGTAAGTTCGCCAACACTTTTAATTTTGCAAGCGGCCATTAACTCATCCTCTAAATTTTCCACCTGCGGAATACATAATACACTTTTAATTCCTTTCTGCTGCTTCAAAAAATCAACATTATATTGTAAAATGTCAATATTCTTATCAACATCTGTATCGTAGACAAAAACAACTATGCTACCCGTCTTTAAAGGTCTGATTCTTGCAACCGTGAATCTGGTCTGAATAACATTCACCTTTTCGACTTTTCCACTCTCTATACAACCCAGATCTCTTTTCAACACTTCTAATAAGCTCTTCTCATCTTCCCCTTCTACATAATAATGATAAATTGCTTTTTTCCTCATACGTAATCCCCTTTCTATTATAACTCAGCAATCTCATACAACCTGTGTAATTCGGGCGCAGTGCAAAACAAGTCATTCTCCACCGCATGTTTTAACGAATCCGTGTTGCGTTTTAAATATTGTGCTGCATAGATACACTTAATCGGCATATCCGCATCATCCACATCCTTCTTTAGAAACGAAAAAGAATGCTTCGGCAACTGCATATCTAATATATCCGTGTTATGCGTTGTAAAAAATAGCTGTTTTCTTTCTGTAAGCTTATCAATTATAATAGACAAACAAGCCTTCTCCACATCACTGTTAATATAAGAGAATAACTCATCACAATAATACAAATCATGCTGATTACATACAAGTGAAGCAATAATATATGATATATCCAGTCCTGCTTTTGTTCCGCTCGACAGCACTTCTCCATTTGCCACTACACCATCTTTAATAATTGCAGAACAATTTTCTAAGATAATTGCATATGTATTTTCTAACTCTTTTACTTTTATCACTTCCTTTATTGACGGGTCAAGCGTTTTTAAAATCTGCTCTAATATATATAAGTATTCTTTATTACCCTCTATTGGAATATATGTCTTGCTTTTCCATGCATCCTGCGGATAAGAGAAGTACCATCCCCTAGTATTTATTTTTTCATATGAAACTTCCGCGCCCTCACATGCATCCAACCTTTGCGCACATACTTCATAATTTTCTCGTGCTCCAATCGGTGTATAAAAAATATGAATACCTACATCATCCTCCGAATACTCTTCAGCTAATTTGGGACCAATCGACATTTCAAAACGATAAAGAATATTGCTATCCGTCACAAAATCTATTTTCAGCATAGCGCTTTTCTCATTGTCGGCTATTATCCTTGTAAATCTGTCATAACTTCCATCTTTAAAATAATTTGTAAATGTCATAAGCACCTTGCCTAATGATGTTTTTCCGGTTGCATTTCCTCCCATAATAATATTTACTTTCTTATAACGAAAATTCGGTCTATCCGTCAGAAACTCTCCCTCTATGGTAGAATCTACGATTCTTTTCGGATATGACATATTCATATGAAAGTTTTTAAACGCATATAGGTTGTCAATCTTAATATCCATTATTATCATAGCCTGTCCTCCTTTGTTTATGTTTGTTTGTTCGCAAATCACGAAGTAATCTCCTTCCATACCATTGTAACACATATTTTGAAAAAAACAAGCTATTTTATGTATATTCATATGAAATCACGGTTAGAACAAACCCTAAATAAAAAAAGACTTTTCTCCGTTTCCGGATATAAGTCTTTTTTTGTTCTACGGTTTTCTTGTTCCAAAGTTCCTAAGGAATGAAAAGAACCGATAAAATCAGTGGTATCACACCTTAAAACAGCTCCCGCCTACAAACTCTCTCAAAATCGAGTTGTGCGGAATATCGTCGCTGCCCGCCCCAAGGAAATAGTCCAAAAACTTCAAAAGGCGCTTTGCCTCGGTATAGGCCGGAGAAGTCTTAGGCACGCTGAACAAAAGCGGCTCCGCATACTGTTTTAACACCGCCAGTTCATACAGCAGCGCGGAGTTAAACATCACATCGCACTCCTCCTGATACGGGAAAATATTGTCCTGCTCTCCGCGACGCACGGACGGCCACATCATAATCGTACGTTCCGCCGACGAGCCGCGGGTTCTTGCGTCCCGCACAATGCGGCGGAGCAATCTGCCGTCGGTGGTCGGAATCCGGTTATGCTCATCGATATTTAACTGCGTGAGCGCGCTGATGTAAATCTTAAACTTGTTCTTCCGCGGCAGAGAATGGGAAAGTAAGTCGTTTAAGCCGTGAATGCCCTCAATTACCAAAATATCATCCGGCCCCAGTCTTTTTTTATTTCCCTTATACTCACGCTTTCCGGTCTTAAAATTAAACGTCGGCAGTTCCACTTCATCTCCGCTCAAAAGTGCCGTCATATCCGCATTGAACTGCTCCACGTCAATCGCGTCCAGGCTCTCGAAGTTGTAATTGCCGTCCTCATCCCGCGGCGTTTTTTCGCGATCCACAAAATAATCATCCACCGCAATCGGATGTGGGTGCAGGCCGACCGCACGCAGCTGAATGGACAACCGGTGTGAAAAGGTAGTCTTTCCGGAGGAGGACGGTCCCGCAATCATAACAAACTTCACATTTTCCTTTCCGGCAATCTCCCCGGCGATTTCCGCAATCTTTTTCTCCTGCAAAGCCTCCTGTATCAATACAATATCGTTAAATTCGCCCTTCGTAATCGCCTCGTTCAGCGCCCCTACCGTTTCGATTCCCATCCGCTGCCCCCAGAGGTTGGATTCCTGAAGCGTCGCAAACAGCTTCTCTCTCTGTACAAACCCTCCGACGCAGTTCGGCTGTTTGATATCCGGGAGTTGCAAAATAAAGCCTTCCTTATACGGGAAGAAATCAAAATATTTTAAAACCTCGGTGGTTTCCGGCATATAACCGTAAAAATAATCTTCAAACCCGCCAAGATTATAAATGTTGGTTTTCGACACACGGCGGAAGCGGAACAGTTTCTCCTTGTCATACATCTTGTGCCTGCGGAACATCTCGCCTGCCTCCGCAGTCGTTATCGTACGCTTGTGAAATACAACCTTTTCCGCAACCAGACGCCGCATTTCCTTTTTTATCTCCCGTGCGGTTTCCACGGTAATCTCTGCATTTCCTTCGATTTCCCCGTAATAACCGTTGCCGATGGCATGCTCAATCCGCACTTTGCTTACCTTATCCTTGCCGAACACCGTATAAATGGCACGAATCAGCATAAAAATCATACCGCGGATATACGTTCTGTTTCCGTCCTTGTCCGCGATTGTCAGAAACTCCACTTCGCAGTCCCGCTCAATCGTCTTATGCAGCTCGCACAGATTTCCGTCCCGGACTGCCAGAATAATATCATACGGATAGTTTTTCTCACACTGCTTCGCAAGCTCCGAGAGCTTACTTCCCTTTACCACGCTATGTACGCCGTCTTTCATTGTTACATTTACCGTATTCTCCATCCGTAACCGCCTTTCTCCGTTTCCTGTTCACCGCAGGGAAACATTCTTTTATAATCGTTGTGCCGCGCACAAATTCTGTTTCAGACGCCAAAGAAGTTCTTCTCTGCGTTTCCTTGCTTTCTCCGTTCCGGCAGCCGTAAGCTCCTGCAAAAGCTCCTCCGTCTTACACCGTTCCTCTTCCAAAAACCTCTTCAGTACCGGCGTACCGTTTTCCAGTAAAAGCTTCCCGTAGAGATATTCTTCTTCCGTCCAGGCACACTCCGCACCGTGTTCCGCCCGGAACATCACATAATATTTCCCATCCTCCGACAGCATATCCTCCGCCGTAATCCGAAAACCGGCACGATGCAGGAAACGACGTACCTCCGCAATCTCCGACTGCGGCTGTAACACCAGCTCCTTTACCGACGCAAGCGTTTCGGGAAACGCAGTGAGAATCTGCTCCATGAGCGGTCCGCCCATTCCCGCAATTAACAGCGTATCCGCTTCCGACGGCGCAAGCGCCGCAAGCCCGTCGGACTGCCGCAGCTCAATCTGCTCCTCCATACCGAATTTTACCACATTTTCCTTTGCTCTGGCAAGCGGTCCCGCGTTGATATCCATCGCCACCACATGAGGCGAGATTCCCTGCTGTATAAGATATATCGAAGTATACGCATGATCGCACCCCACATCCGCCGTGCGGTTTCCGCGGGTAACCAGTGCCGCCGTCCTAAGCATACGCTCCGACAGCAATCCCTTTACGCTGCCGTATCGCCCCGCTCTTTTTTCCATTGCGCTCTCCTTATTCCAGATAATCACGTAATTTCTTGGAACGGCTCGGGTGGCGGAGCTTACGGAGCGCCTTCGCCTCAATCTGGCGGATGCGTTCCCTCGTCACATTAAACTCCTTCCCTACCTCCTCTAATGTCCGGCCCCTGCCGTCATCCAGACCGAACCGGAGCCTTAGCACATTGCGCTCCCGTTCCGTCAGCGTATCTAACACCTCGTTAATCTGCTCTCTCAGCAGGGTATAGGTCGCCTGCTCTGCCGGAACCGGAATGTGATCGTCCTGAATAAAGTCCCCGAGATGACTGTCTTCCTCCTCGCCAATCGGCGTTTCCAGCGAAACCGGCTCCTGCGCGATTTTCTGGATTTCACGCACCCGGTCCAACGACATATGCATTTCCTTCGCAACTTCCTCTAAAAGCGGCTCCCTGCCGTACTCCTGCAAAAGCTGCCGCTGAACACGAATCAGCTTATTAATTGTTTCCACCATATGCACCGGAATCCGGATGGTCCTGGCCTGATCCGCAATCGCTCTGGTAATTGCCTGACGAATCCACCAGGTCGCATAGGTAGAAAACTTATAGCCTTTCCGGTAATCGAACTTTTCCACCGCCTTAATCAGTCCGAGATTTCCCTCCTGAATCAAATCAAGGAACTGCATCCCTCTGCCGACATAACGCTTTGCAATGCTGACAACCAGACGAAGATTCGCTTCCGAAAGGCGCTTCTTTGCCGCCTCGTCGCCCTCCTCCATTCTCACCGCCAAATCCATCTCTTCCTCCGCGGTAAGTAACGGCACTTTCCCGATTTCCTTTAAATACATGCGTACCGGGTCTTCTAAGCTCACGCCCTCCGGCACGGTTAAATCCAGCGTATCCAGTTCCTCGCCGTCCTCCTCGCTCTCTAAGAGAAGCATGTCGTCCGGTTCTTCGCTGCTGTCAAGATTAATATCGCCGGCGCGCAGCACATCCACATTATTCGCTTCCAGAAACTCGTAAATGCGTTCCGTTGCCGCCTCATCCAGCTCCAATTCCGCCATAAAATCCGCAATTTCCTGATAGTCCAGTACATTCTTCTTCCTTGCCGCATACGCAAGCAATTCTTTCATCTTTGCGTGAAACCGCTCCTTGTTTTCTTCCATATGCTTCCTCCATATTGCACATTCTTTCCGACATTATCGGAAAATATACCACTGACTACAACCCTGCCTGCGTTAATGTTCTGTTCAGTGAAGCCTGTTCCGTTACCGCCTTCTGCATTGCTTCCAAATCTCCCGTTTCCGCCGCACGGCCCATCCGCATCTCGATGCTGCTCTGCTTTACCTTGCGCACGGTTTCTCCGAATGCCTTCGCCTTCTGCGCTTCACTTAACTCTCCCAATAACGTCGTTTGAAAAAGCTCCGCTGCCTTTTCCTGCTCCTCCTTCGTTTCATAGTGATTTAAAATACGTGCCGGTGTTACCTTTCCCTCCTTCTCATATTGTTCAAAAACCTCTTTTGCCGCTCCGTAATAGAACTCATCGGTAAAATCCTCCGCTGTCACAATCCCTTTCACCTTTTCAAGCAGCGCCGGCTCCGTTGTAAGCCATGTCAGTAAAAGCTTTTGCGATGTATAAAGTCCCGCCTCCGGTTTTTGTTTCTTTCGTTCCTTATAACCTGACTCTTTCCGTTCTTCGCCCGGCATCTCCGCACTTCCGTACTGATTTACCAGTCGGTTTAACATATCAAAGCTGATTTGATACTCCTTCGCAATCGCTTCGGTATAGGTTCTTCGTTCCAGCTCCTCCGAAAACTGCAGAAGTTTCTTCGCGGTTTCTCTAAAAAACTTTGTCTTCTGCTCCGGGTCGGAAAAATCAAACTCCGATTTCAGCACGTCAATCTCAAAATAAAAGCTGTTCCTCGCAGCTTCCAGCCGCTTTTCATACTCTTCGGCACCCAGCGCCTTAATAAATTCATCCGGGTCTTTATACGGCTTCATGTCAACCACCTTTGCGGAAAGCCCCGCCTCGCGCAGAATCGGAATGGCGCGCAGCGCCGCCTTTTGTCCCGCTCCGTCGCTGTCATAGGTGATATATACTTCCTTTACATAGCGCGCAATCAAATTCGCCTGAAGTCCCGTAAACGCCGTGCCAAGCGACGCAACCGCATTGGTAAAGCCCGCCTGATGGAGTGAAATCACATCCATATAGCCCTCGCACAAGAGAAAATAGCTTTTTCGCGACTGCCTTGCGTAATTCAGGGCATACAGATTCCTGCTCTTATCAAAAATCATCGTTTCCGGCGAATTTAAATACTTTGGCTCTCCTTCTCCCATCACTCTGCCGCCGAAACCGATTACTTTACTGTTTCCGTCCATAATCGGAAACATGGCACGATTCCAGAACTTGTCGTACACTCCTCTCTTTTCGTCAAAGGTAAACAGTCCGCTGTCCCTTAAAATCTCATCCTCATACCCCTGTCCCTTTAAGTACCGGTACAGTTCCCTGCCTCCTTTGTCCGAATACCCCAGTCCGAACCGGGTAATCACCTCATCCGAGAGTCCGCGCTTTTTAAAATAATTGTATGCCGTTTTCCCGGCGTCGTTCTTCATCTGAACATAATAAAACTTTGCCGCTTCTTTGTTAATCTCAAACAGCCGCATTCTCCGGTCCGCACGTTTCCTCGCCTCCGGCGTATTTTCCTCCTCCGGAAGCTTTATCCCCGCACGGTCGGCAAGCTGTCTGATTGCCTCGGGAAAGGTAAAATTCTCATATTCCATCAGAAACGTAAACACGTTTCCGCCCACGCCGCAACCGAAGCAGTGGTACATCTGCCGGGAAGCGCTTACCGAAAAACTGGGCGTTTTTTCCCCATGAAACGGACAAAGCCCCATATAATTGGCGCCCTTTTTCTGAAGTTTTATATAAGAACCGATGACATCCACAATGTCATTCCCCGCTCTTACCTCTTCTACCACTTCGTCTGAATAATACATAACCGTTTCTCCTGCTTTCCCTGGCTTGTCCTGTTTTGCGCTCTAATACACATCCCACGCGTTTGGTATCATAATCTCGGTATATTTTACCGTCGCATAGCGGTCCGTCATGCCCGCAATGTAATCGCACACCACGCGGGATACGCTCTCGCCCCGGTCGGAAATCATATAAAGATACTCCTCCGGCAAAAGCTCCGTGTGCTCCATATAGTGGGCATATAACTGCTCTATCATCTTTTCTGCCTTAGACTCCTGCCCCTTTGCCGTCGGATTCGTATATACGCTGGCAAACATATACAGTCTGAGCTGTAACATCGCCTGCTCCACCTCCGGCGACATACAGATATCGCCCTTTTCCTCGCTGTTGATAATAATATCGTGAATCAGGGTATTCAGCCGCTCTCTCGGCGAATGTCCCAGAATATCGGTATACTCCCGCGGAATTTCCTCTTCTTTAATAATATGTCCACGGATAGCATCGTCAATATCATGATTAATATATGCAATTTTATCCGAAAGCCGTACAATTTTTCCTTCCATCGTAGACGGCTTTCCCTTGGTCTGGTGGTTCAAAATACCGTCCCGTACTTCTTTCGTCAGATTCAGTCCTTCTCCGTGCTTTTCCAAACGCTCCACGACGCGGATGCTCTGCTCGTGATGCTCAAACCCGCCCTCACAGACCCGGTTTAAGGCACGTTCCCCGGCATGTCCGAAAGGAGTGTGCCCCAAATCATGGCCCAGGGCAATCGCTTCCGTCAAATCCTCGTTCAGTCGAAGGGCTTTTGCAATCGTCCGCGCATTCTGCGACACCTCTAACGTATGCGTCAGACGGGTACGGTAATGGTCCCCCTCCGGCGCCAGAAATACCTGCGTTTTTCCTTTCAGCCGTCTGAATGCCTTGGAATGCAGAATACGGTCACGGTCCCGCTGGTACTCCGGACGAATATCGCACTTTTCTTCCGGCACATCGCGCCCCATCGTTTCGTCGCTGAAGGCTGCCTTTGAACTTAAATACTCATGTTCTCTCTGTTCCAGCTTCTCACGGATTGTCATCGCATTCTCCTCCTTTTCCGTTCCGTTGGCCGTAAAGGCTTACCTGCCCATTTTTACCCCTACATAGATATAATACGACAAAAAAAAGGGAATCCCTTTTTTGAAAGTAAAGAAATTCCCTTTTAGGACTATTTTCCTATTGCCTTATTTGTTTTTCATTGTAACCGTTACCTTATCCAGATGCCAGATGTCCTTAACATACTCCTCGATGGTACGGTCGGAGGAGAACTTACCGCAGCAGGCCACATTCAGCATCGCGGACTTTGCCCATGCCGCACGGTTGCGGTATCTTGCCTCTACTTCCTTCTGCGCCGCCTCGTAGGAACGGAAATCCTTCAGAATGAAATACTGATCCTCATTCAGCAGAGAATTGTACAGCTCGCGGAACAATTCCGGGTTGCCTGCGGAATAGGTGCCGTCCACCAGACGTTCTACCACGCGGCGAATTTCTGCGTCCTGCTCATAAATATCTCTCGGACGGTATCCGCCGTTGTTCTCGTAAGAAATTACTTCGTCTGCGCTGAGTCCGAAAATCACTGCGTTCTCTCTGCCGACTTCCTCCACGATTTCCACGTTTGCGCCGTCCATCGTACCGAGCGTAATCGCACCGTTTAACATAAACTTCATGTTACCGGTACCGGATGCTTCCTTACTTGCGGTGGAAATCTGCTCCGAAACATCGGAAGCCGCAAAAATCCACTCCGCATTGGATACGCGGTAGTTTTCGATGAAGACTACCTTAATTCTTCCCGCTACCAGCGGATCGTTATTTACCACTTCGCCCACGCTGTTGATTAACTTAATAATTGCCTTTGCCCTGCGGTAACCGGCAGATGCTTTCGCACCGAAAATAAACGTGCGCGGATAAAAATCCATCGTCGGATTTTCCTTCATCTTCTCATACAGATGCATGATGTGCAGAATATTCAAAAGCTGACGCTTGTACTCGTGCAGACGTTTTACCTGTACGTCGAAAATGGAATTCGGGTCAACGTCGATTCCGTTGTGTTCCTTAATATACTTTGTCAGACGGAGCTTATTCTGATACTTAATCTGCATAAACTCCTCCTGCGCCTTTGCGTCCTCCGCATAAGCCGCAATTCCCTTTAACACCGGCAAATCCGTAATCCAGCCGTCGCCTACCTTACCCGTTACCCAGTCTGCAAGTAACGGATTGCCGTGAAGCAGGAACCGGCGCTGCGTAATGCCGTTCGTTTTGTTGGTGAACTTTTCCGGCCAAAGCTCGTAGAAATCCTTTAACTGCTGTTTCTTTAAAATTTCCGTATGCAGCGCGGCAACGCCGTTGACGGAGAAACCGCCCACAATGGCGAGGTTCGCCATACGCACCTGACCGTTGTACAGAATTGCCATCTTTGCAAGCTTGTCCTCGTTGCCCGGATACTTTGCCTTTAACATATTCTCAAACTGACGGTTGATTTCCTCAATAATCTGGTATACCCGCGGAAGCAGCGCCTTAAACAGAGAAATCGGCCACTTTTCAAGCGCCTCCGCCATAATGGTATGGTTCGTATAAGCGCAACACTTTGTTACCACAGCCCATGCCTCATCCCACTCCAGGAAATAGTCATCCAGCAGGATACGCATCAATTCCGCTACCGTTACTGTCGGGTGGGTATCGTTTAACTGGAAGCATACCTTCTCCGGGAGCTTCCGGATATCGTCGTGGTTTTTCATATACTTCGAAACGGCGCTCTGTATGCTTGCCGATACGAAGAAATACTGCTGCTTTAAGCGCAGTTCCTTTCCTGCCATGTGATTATCGTTCGGATACAGCACCTCGCAAATTGTTCTGGCAAGATTCTCCTGCTCCACTGCCTTCTGGTAATCACCCTTATCAAAAGAGTCCAGATTGAAGGTATTGATTGCCTCCGCGTCCCAGATACGGAGCGTATTGACCACATTATTCCCGTAGCCGACTACCGGCAGGTCATACGGAACCGCCAGAACGGACTGGCAGTCCTCCTGTACAAAGCGGTCGCGTCCGGTTGCCTGATCCCGTACCATCTTGACATAGCCGCCGAACTTTACCTCTACCGCATACTCGGCGCGTTTAATTTCAAACGGGTTGCCGTTCTTTAACCAGTTATCCGGCACCTCTACCTGATAACCGTTCTCTATTTTCTGCTCAAACATACCGTATTTATAGCGAATGCCGCAACCGTATGCCGGATACCCGAGCGTAGAAAGGGAATCCAGAAAGCATGCTGCCAGACGGCCGAGACCGCCGTTTCCGAGGGCTGCATCCGGCTCGGTATCCTCGATGACATCCGGGTCGATTCCAAGCTCCTCCAGAGCCTCCCTGATTTCCTTATATGCCTTTAAATTAATCATACAGTTGCCGAGCGCACGTCCCATCAAAAACTCCATGGAGAGGTAGTACACCGTTTTTGCGTCCTGTTCCTCATACTGCTTATGCGTTTCCATCCACATGTCCACAATATAATCCTTTACCGCAAAGGCAACCGCCTGAAAAAGCTGCACCTGCGATGCGTCCTCAATACTTCTGCGGAACAGTATCTTCAGATTGTTTGTGACTTCCTTTTTAAACTCTTCTTTACAAAATTCCATGTATCCGTCCTCCGTTCGTTTCTAGTTTACAAAATACCTCGACATAGCACCCTCTGTTTCCATAGGGCAACAGACCCAATACATTTTTTATAGTATACCTCAAACCTTTCAAAAATACAACACTTCGGAAAAGTTCTTTTTCGCAAATTTTCACCGTTACTTTGACCTACTGCTTTACATATCTCTGATTCTTACTGTTCGGTTTATCCGGTAAAGTCATTTGAATCAGCCCTGATTTCATAGCAGGATTTAAATAATTTTTACGAAGCGTTTCTTTCGACTTTAAGCCCAACTGCGCCATGATAGCATTTGATGTATATGCGACATCATATTCCATACAGTCAAGTAATCGTTTCACATACTCAGATGTATCCGCATTTGCTTTATATACCTGAATCAGAACCTCATCTAAAATCTGATCTATCATTTCAAGCATAAACTCAATGAATACATCCGAATTTCCATTCACATGACATTGGGCGATAGCATCATAATAAGCATCCTGAAATTTTTCAATCTGACTCTCCAGCGGAATATATTCAAATATAGTTCGCCATCTATATAAAATGACTGTATGCAACAGTCTCGCCATTCTGCCGTTTCCATCGGCAAACGGATGAATAAACACAAACTCATAATGGAATACCGCAGCCATAATTAACGGATGCACTTTTCCCTCATTCTTCTTTACCCATGATAATAAATCTTTCATCAGACCGTTTATCATATCAGGTGGTGGCGCAACAAAAATACATTTATCACCCGAAAACACACCTTCATTGCCTTTTCTAAATGCACCTGATTCATTTACGGTTCTGTAAGTCATGATTCCATGAATTTTTTTTAAATCTGTTATACTCGAAGGATTGATTTCTGCTATCTTTTCATAGGCTTCATAGGCATTTTTTACTTCTTGTATCTCTTTTTGATTGCCAAAAACGAGATGACCATCAATCACATCTCTGACCTCGGATAAGGATAACGAATTTGCCTCAATTTTTAACGAAGAATAAATCGAAAGAATTCTATTGTTCTTCCTCAAATGTGGTTTGGCTTCCAATTCCTTATGACTGCTAATCCTCCCGACCTTCTCGGATATATTTGAAACAAGTTCAAGCATTTTATTGGAAATTGTATATGGCGGTGCATATTCGCCCATTTCCATCGCCTCCATCTTGCTTATTATCTTGCTTATTATCTTACCCGATTTTTAAAAAAATATCAAGTTCCGGTTCAAAGAAAATTCGCAAACAGCGGGCACAACAAAATCGGCAGAAAAATCGCCGGTACAAAATTCATGACCTTGAATTTGGAAATTCCGAGCATATTCATCGCAAGTCCGATAATAATCACATTTCCCACACAGTTCATCTCCGCAATGACCGGGTCGGTCAAAAACGGCTCGATAACCCCGGCTAAAAGCGTAATACTTCCCTGATATGCAAATACCAGCCCTGCCGAAAGCAGCACCCCGACGCCGAGAGAGGAGGCAAAAATAATCGCCGCCACGCAGTCTAACACCGACTTTGCAAACAGCGTCTCATGCTGTCCCGTCAGACCGCTCTGCAGAGATCCGACAATCGCCATTGCACCGACACAAAACAACAGGCTGGCGGTCACAAAGCCCTCTGCCAGAGAGACCTTTCTTGCTGTCATTCCTGCATGCTGTACTGCTCCGCTTTCTTTTTTATCTTCCGTTTCCGTTATTCTCCCATCTGTCTCTGCATCATATCCTTCTATTACTTCTACCGCCATCGCTGCTTTTTTGGAAAACTTATTTTCTGCAAACTTACGCTCTATCCATTTGCCCAGCCGGTTAATCTTATCATCCAGATCCACCGCTTCGCCGATAATTGTTCCGATTACCATGGAAACAATCAGCACAAGTGTATTCTCTCCCGCAAGACATCCGCTGATACCGATATAAAGCGTACAAAGCCCCA
>CAZSQM010000023.1:0-54434 GCA_964609025.1 uncultured Lachnospiraceae bacterium
GAGTGGTAAAATCGCAGATGAGTACGCCAAAAAGGATAGCCGGATTCGTGTATTTCACCGTGAAAGAGGGACGATTGGTTCCGGACGTAATACCGGTCTGGATGCTGTACGAGGGGAGTATGTGGCATTTATTGATGATGACGACTGGGCAGAACCGGATTTTTTAGAGTTTTTATATACGCTTGCAACAGAGAACGAGGCGGATGTGGCTATCTGCGGTGCGGCAGACAAGGTATTTGAGGAAAAGAAGATTATGTCTGCAGAAGAGGCATTAATTGAATTGATGTGGAGAAAAAAGTATAATATGGCCTTCCCGACGAAGATGTTTCGTCGAAGACTTGCAGATATGCTTCGATTCCCGGAGGAAGGAGTTTATGATGATATTGCATTGATGTACCGTTTGTTGGCGGAGGCAGAGAAGGTGGCTTACCATGGCTTGCCGAAGTATACGTTTTATCGTCATGAGAATAATAATTCTGCATGGACGACAAATCATAGCTTATTGAATTCAGATACATTGGATGAGTATTTGACCGCATATCGTACACGTACGGAGTGGTTGAGTGAGCGTTTTCCGGCTAGTGCGGCAACATTTCGTTATTTTGAGTGGTCGTTTATGATTTCCATGGTGGAAAAAATACATCGCCTGAATCTTTGTGGCTGTGAAAAACAACTTTCTCTAATGACGCAGAAGTTACGGGAAAATCGTGAAGAGTTTCTCGGTGCATCCGAGATCTTAGAGTTTGAAAAAGAATGGATGAGAGAATATGTTCCGTAGGAAAAAAGGAGCAGTACCGAAGGTTGGTACTGCTCCTTTTTTTATCGCTTACAGATTATGAATCTTTCTCTTTACGTAGGTCGTATGGAGAATCTCATGTGCCTTATGGCTGCCCGGCTCGCCGAGGTAGCTCTTGTAAAGCTCCTGAATGTCCGGATTCTCATGAGAGCAGCGGAGTTTATTTGCTGCATCGTAATCATAGAGAGCCTTTGCACGGATAGCACGAACATCCGTGAAGTTGCGGGTTGCAGCGTCAACCTGCGGCTGACCGCCACCGTTTACGCAGCCGCCCGGGCAGCCCATGATTTCGATGAAGTGGTAATTTGCTTCGCCGTTCTTTACCTTTGTAAGGAGTTCCTTTGCATTCTTTAAGCCGGAAGCAACAGCAACATTCACCTTCATGCCGGCAACCTCGTAGGTAGCTTCTTTAATGCCCTCGGTACCACGTACCTCGGTGAACTCAATCGGGGAATCCTTCTTCTCACCGGTGAGTTTCCATACTGCGGTACGAAGAGCTGCTTCCATAACACCGCCGGTAGCACCGAAGATAACAGCTGCACCGGTACCGGAGCCGAGAGGAGAATCGAACTCTTCATCCGGAAGATCGGTGAATACGATGCCGAGACGCTTAATCAGTCTTGCAAGCTCTCTGGTGGTGATGGAGATATCTACATCCGGAACACCGGCTGCGCTCTGATCATCACGGCCAATCTCGAACTTCTTAGCGGTACACGGCATTACGCTGACAGACACGATATCCTTTGCGTCAATGCCTTCCTTTTCTGCGTAGTAGGTCTTTAATACAGCACCGAACATCTGCTGCGGAGACTTACAGGAGGAAAGGTTCTCGGTCATATCCGGGAAGTAGTGCTCACAGTACTTAATCCAACCCGGAGAACAGGACGTAATCATCGGAAGAACGCCGCCGTTCTGTACACGGTCAAGGAATTCGTGGGATTCTTCCATGATGGTAAGGTCTGCGGAGAAGTTGGTATCGAATACCTTCTCGAAGCCGATGCGGCGGAGCGCAGCAGCCAGCTGACCCTGTACGCCGGTTCCCATCGGATAGCCGAACTCTTCGCCGAGAGCGGCACGAACCGCCGGAGCAACCTGAACGAATACATGCTTCGTCGGGTCTGCGATGGCAGCGAGAACTTCATCGGTAGAATCCTTCTCATAAAGAGCACCGGTCGGACATACGGCAATACACTGACCGCAGGATACGCAGGCAGTTTCGCCAAGGCCCATATCGAAAGCAGATGCAATGTTGGTCTTGAAACCACGGTCATTTGCACCGATTACGCCAACGCCCTGTACCTTTTCACAGACAGCGGAGCATCTGCGGCAAAGGATACACTTGTTGTTATCGCGTACCATATGAGCAGCGCTGGTATCCAGCTCGTAGGTGTTTACTGCGCCGTTGTAAGCGTCTTCGCACTCTACCTTTAAGTCCTTACAAAGCTTCTGCAATTCGCAGTTACCGCTGCGTACACAGGAAAGACACTTTCTGTCATGGTTGGAAAGGATGAGTTCCAAAGTTTTTCTTCTTGATGCTAATACTTTAGGAGTATTCGTAAATACTTCCATACCCTCGTTTACCGGGTATACACAGGAAGCCACAAGGCTTCTTGCGCCTTTTACCTCTACCACACAGATACGGCAGGCGCCGATTGCGTTAATATCCTTTAAATAACAGAGCGTCGGAATCTCGATGTGAGCGATTCTTGCTGCCTCTAAGATAGTAGCGCCCTTTGGTGCGGTAACGGTCATACCATTAATCTTTAAAGTAACGGTTTCCATGTTTTACCTCCAATTCGTTTTAAGATTACCAAGATACTATCCGCAGGATTGTAAATCAAAGCAAAACTCCTGCTTACAAGTACACCTGGCGCAGTCGCTTACTTTGATATGCGACCGCGAATCGTAACTTACTTCTTAGAAATTGCGCCAAACTTACACTTCTCCATACAAGCGCCGCACTTTACGCACTTACTGGTATCAATCACATGCGGTTCTTTTACGGTACCGGTGATAGCACCTGCCGGACACTGTCTTGCACAAAGCGTACAGCCCTTACATTTAGCAGGGTCAATGGAGAAGGACAGAAGATCCTTACATACGCCTGCCGGACATCTCTTCTCAACAACGTGAGCAATGTACTCGTCCTTGAAGTAACGTAAGGTGGAGAGTACCGGGTTCGGAGCGGTCTGTCCGAGACCACACAGGGAGTTATTCTTTATGTAGTAGCAGAGCTCTTCCAGTTTGTCTAAGTCTTCCAGCGTAGCCTGACCCTTGGTAATCTTGTCTAACATCTCGTAGAGACGCTTTGTACCGATACGGCACGGCGTACATTTACCGCAGGACTCGTCAACGGTGAACTCAAGGAAGAACTTTGCGATATCTACCATACAGTTGTCCTCGTCCATAACGATAAGTCCGCCGGAGCCCATCATGGAACCGATTGCGATGAGGTTATCGTAATCAATCGGAATATCGAAATGTTCTGCCGGGATACATCCGCCGGACGGACCGCCGGTCTGTGCAGCCTTGAACTTCTTGCCGTTCGGAATGCCGCCGCCGATGTCCTCAACAACTTCGCGGAGCGTAGTACCCATCGGGATTTCCACAAGACCGGTATTCTTAATCTTACCGCCGAGAGCGAATACCTTCGTACCCTTGCTCTTTTCGGTACCCATGGAAGCAAACCAGTCGGCACCGTTTAAGATAATCTGCGGAATGTTTGCGTAGGTTTCTACGTTATTCAAAATGGTAGGCTTTTCGAACAGACCCTTTTCTGCCGGGAACGGAGGTCTCGGCCTAGGCTCACCGCGGTTACCCTCGATAGAGGTCATAAGAGCGGTTTCCTCACCGCATACGAATGCGCCTGCACCCAGACGAAGGTCGATATCAAAATCAAAGCCGGTATTGAAAATATTCTTGCCGAGTAAGCCGTATTCTCTTGCCTGGGCAATTGCAATCTTCAAACGCTCAACGGCAATCGGGTATTCGGCACGAACGTAAATGTAACCCTGGTTAGCACCGATTGCATAACCTGCAATCGCCATAGCCTCAAGTACAACGTGCGGGTCGCCCTCAAGTACGGAACGATCCATGAATGCGCCCGGGTCACCCTCGTCGGCGTTACAGCAGACATACTTCTGACCGCCCTTTACAAGATCCTTAGCCAGCTGCCACTTTCTGCCGGTCGGGAATCCGCCGCCGCCTCGTCCGCGCAGACCGGAATCTAAGATACACTTAATTACGTCATCCGGAGTCATTTCGGTAAGAACCTTACCAAGTGCCTCGTAACCGCGGGTACCGATGTACTCCTCGATATTTTCCGGGTTGATGACGCCGCAGTTACGCAGCGCGATACGATGCTGCTTCTTGTAGAAGTCGGTATCAATCAACGGCTTAACACCGTCTTCGGTAACCGTTTCCTGATAAACGTACTTTGTAACAACACGTCCCTTAACAAGATGCTCGGAAACGATTTCCGGGATGTACTCCGGCTTTACCATGGAATAGAAGGTAGCTTCCGGATAAACAATCATAATCGGACCGAGCGCACAAAGACCGTGACAACCGGTTTGTACAACGGAAACTTCTTCAGCAAGACCGTTCTTTGCGATTTCCTCTTTTAATAAATTGAAAATTTCCTGGCTGCCGGAGGAAGTACAACCGGTTCCGCCGCATACCAATACATGTGAACGATACATAATGTTTCTTCCTCCTTATTTTTCTGCTGCACCGAGCGTGTACTTGGTAACAACCTGTCCACGAATCAGGTGCTGTTCTACAACTTCCTCTGCCTTTTCCGGCGTCATATGAACATAAGTAACCTTTTCCTTGCCCGGAGCGATTACCTCAACAATCGGCTCATACTGGCAAAGACCGATGCAGCCGGTCTGTACAACAGCTACATCCGCAAGCTTCTTGTTCATTACCGCATCGGCAAGAGCGTTTAATACCGGTCTTGCGCCGCTTGCGATACCGCAGGTCGCCATACCGACTACTACTCTTGTCTGCGTATCGGACTCGGAACGAAGACCAACCTGGCCCTGCATTCTTTCCCGAATTGCCTTTAACTCTTCAAGAGACTTCATACTTTCCTCCAATCTGCCGCAGACGCGGCATTCAAGTCTGGGTGTTACGGTTTATCCGCAAAGAATACCTCGCGGAATTACAGTTTGTAAGCATTGTCAACCGTTTCGTTATAATTTTCCTTCAGATAGTCCTTTATGTAAAGAGATACCTCCGGCTCCTGAAAGGATATGCCGCCGAGAATCTCACGAAACTCTCTGGTATCCAGCGAAAACTCTTTCTCATCGAAACGGAATGTATAAAGGAAATCACATTCCGGGTGCATGGTAACCAGAGTATGAATGGTGCCGTTGATATCGCCGAGGGGCATCCGGTCGATGTGCGACAGGGTAAAAACCGCGCGGACCAGAGTGCCGACGCCCGGAGTTGATGTAATGGAAAAAGAACCGTTCGTACTTTCTGCCGCCTGCTTGAAAAACGGAACGCCCAGGCCTACCTTTCTGGTAGTACGCGTTGTAAAAAACGGATCCGTTACGGCTGCAAGCTGCTCCGCCGACATACCGCAGCCGTTGTCTTCAATTACAACGGTAAGCGTATCGGCTGCTGTCCGGACATCTACGATAATCGTAACTAAGGACGCATTGGCACGGGTGGAATTTTCGGCAACATCAAGGATGTTTAAAGATATTTCGGGCATCATACCGCAAGGTCACTCCTTTCGGAAAACGAAACTGACAAATTATTCGTACTTTGCGAGAACGCCGCCGATTTCGTCTACGGTAAGACGACCGTAAACATCATCGTTAATCGTCATAACCGGGGCAAGACCGCAGGCGCCGATGCAACGGCAGGCATCCAGAGAGAACTTGCCGTCGGCGGTACACTGTCCGCCTTCGATACCAAGCAATTCCTGAAGCTTTGCGTAAATGTCGCCGGAGCCCTTTACATAGCACGCGGTACCAAGACATACGGAAATCTTGTACTTTCCCTTCGGATACAGGGAGAACTGCGAATAGAACGTAGCAACTCCGTAAACCTTCTCTAACGGAATACCGCAGGTATCCGCAATTTTGGTCTGTACCTCAATCGGAAGATAGCCGTAGATTTCCTGTGCCTTCTGTAAAATCGGCATCAGGGAGCCTCTGTCATTCTTTAACTCGGCAATGACAGCTAACAGCTGTTCTTCCTGTTCCTTTGTCCCATGGAACGGAACTGTTGTTTTAGAACCCATTTCTTTAACCTCCTTTAATATCTTGAGTCTTCCGGACAGAAGACCGTTCGACACGATATGCGCTATCACTTGTTAAAATAATAACGATATCGTGCACAGCACGACAAAAAGCGCGCAAAAGTTACGAAAAAATAACGCGCCTTTGCGTGCGTCGTACAGTTACTAATATTATAACATGATTTGTAGAAAAATGCTATAAGAAAAGTGTAAAAAAATTAAGGACAATTTCCATGAATTGTGGTATACTTTAAGCTAGATGAAATTAAAAATGAAAAAGGAAAGGAAGTGAAGGTATGACGGTCTTGGATGTAAAAGAAATTCTGGGAGCGAGAGTGCTTAGCGGGGAGGAATGGCTTAACAAGGAGGTGCATACGGCGTGCGGCTCCGATATGATGAGTGATGTGCTGGCGTTTGTAAAAGAGCAGGCGGTTCTCCTGACCGGTCTTTGCAATGCACAGGTAATCCGGACGGCGGAGATGATGGATATTGTCTGCATTGTGTTTGTGCGGAACAAAAAGCCCGATGAGGAAATGATACGTCTTGCGAGGGAACGGGAAATCGTACTGCTCGGCACGGGACACCGTATGTTTTCCGCCTGTGGCATGCTCTATGAAAAAGGCTTACGGGGAGGGAAAGATTATGAGCGATACGATTAAATTGCATTATGTCGTTTCTACGGAGGATTTTACGAGAGCAGGCGAAGCCTCGGGCGATGTGAAACGAAAGCTAAAGCAGATGGGAAGCTCCCCCGAGGTAGTGCGTAAGGTGGCGATTGCCATGTATGAAGGCGAAATCAATATGGTGATTCATGCAAACGGCGGAACGATTGACGTGGAAATCACGCCGGAGGAGATCGTAATGGTGTTACAGGATTCCGGTCCCGGAATCGAGGATATTGAGAAAGCAATGCAGGCAGGCTATTCCACGGCACCCGACCGGGTACGCGCACTGGGCTTCGGAGCCGGTATGGGACTGCCGAACATGAAACAGTATTCCGATGAGATGGAAATTGAAACGGCCATAGGAGTCGGTACCAAGGTAACGATGAAGGTATTCCAGACCTGATTGCGGCTGGAAAGGCGTTTGAAAAGAGGGTTTACATGAGTGAAAAATTTTTTACATCGGTAAAATTGGATGCCGAACTGTGTAAGGGCTGCATTAACTGTATCAAACGCTGCCCGACACAGGCAATTCGTGTGCGGAACGGCAAAGCGGAGATTACGAACGAGTTCTGTATCGACTGCGGAGAGTGCATCCGGATTTGTCCGCACCATGCCAAACTTCCGTCCTATGATAAGTTAGATGTGCTGGACCGTTACGAGTATACCGTGGCGCTGCCGGCACCGGCGTTGTACGGGCAGTTTAACAATCTGGAGGATGTCAATATCGTGCTGACGGCATTAAAACGGGTCGGTTTTGACGATGTGTACGAGGTAAGCGGCGCGGCGGAGCTGGTTTCGGAATTGAGCAGGGAGTATGTGAAGAATCATCCGGAGGCGCATCCGGTCATCAGCACGGCGTGTCCTTCGGTAACACGCTTAATCCGGGTACGCTTCCCGAATTTAATCGAGCATTTGCTTCCGATTAAGCCGCCGGTGGAGCTGGCGGCGGAGCTTGCAAGAGCCAGAGCCGTAAAAAAGACGGGGCTTCCCCCGGAGAAAATCGGTATTATTTTCCTTTCTCCGTGTCCGTCCAAGGTGACGGCGATGAAGTCGCCTCTCGGTACGGAGAAAAGCAGTATTGATGCGGTATGTGCGATTAAAGATATTTATACCAGATTGTTGCCGGAAATGAAGGCGGTTGCGGACAACCCGGAGGAATTGCGGATTTCCGGAAAAATCGGTATCAGCTGGGGAACGAGCGGCGGTGAAGCCAGCGGGCTTTTGGCGGAAAATTATCTGGCGGCGGACGGAATCGAAAATGTTATCCGGATACTGGAGGATTTGGAGGACCAAAAGTTTTCCGATTTGGAATTTATCGAATTAAATGCCTGCAACGGCGGGTGCGTCGGCGGAGTGCTTACTGTGGAAAATCCGTACCTTGCCATGGTAAAGCTGAAACGTCTGCGGAAGTACATGACAGTGGCAAAGAGCCATGTGCAGGACAGCATAGCCAAAGAAGATGCCTACTGGACCGAAGAAGTAACCTACGAGCCGGTATTTAAGCTCGGCACGGATATGAAAGACAGCATAGCCCGTATGAACCGTGTGGAAGAACTGTGCGAGCACTTCCCGGGACTGGACTGCGGTTCCTGCGGTGCGCCGACCTGTAAGGCACTGGCGGAAGACATCGTTCGCGGAAAAGCTCGCGAGCATGACTGCATCCACGTCCTGAAAAAGTACATACATCATCTGTCGGATGAGTTTTCAAAGCTGGACGGAGAATGATGCATAATCGATAAAGGAAAGTATGTAAATGACAAATGAGGAGAGATATCTGAGAATAAAGGAACTGAAATACAAACTATATGCTATGCCTATTAAAACGATAATAACAATAGCATTATTTGTATCCACGATGTCGCTAGATGATAACAAGGAAACTGGATATTGGGGATTGTAATGTCTGTTGCGTCAATTTTTATGATTGATTATTTGTTCAAATCAGAGAATAATTTTATAAGGTGTGTGGCAGGGATATTTGGCTTATTTCTGTTGATTGGTTTTTTTGTTCTGGATGTAGTAAGAATTATACGATACTATCGGTTGTCAACAAAGCAAGGAGAAGACTGATTGATGTTGACGGTCAAGAGAGAATTAATGCTTATAAGATGATAATAATTTAAATGATTTGCCTCGTTGATGATTCAGCGCGGCGGCTCGGGCGTGGCGGAATTCTTCTAAGCAGGAGGAACTGTTTGTAAAACCGCTCGCCGGTATTTTAATCGGATTTTTGCATTCCCGAAGGGGCGCGTCCTTAGCGCAGTCGAAATCACCTCTTAGAAACGACTGGGCGCGAGGTCGCTCCCGAGCGGCCTAGTCGTTCTTAGAGGAAGTTTGACGGAGCGTTGCGCTCAGCAAAAAGGAGATTAAAATACCGGCGAGCGGTATAGAAAGCTTTCCTTGCTTAGAAGAATTGGGAAGCCGCGCGGAAAGGATAATTATGACAGTAAAAGAGTTTGCGGAGCAAAGCGGATTTCGCGTAATCAATCTGGCGGACAATGCCGGGGAAGTTCTCATTCGTCAGAGTTATTGCTGCGATTTGCTCAGTATTGCAATGACCAAGGTGCCGGAGGGCGCCGCATGGGTAACGGTAATGAGCAACATTAACACACTGGCGGTAGCTTCCTTAACGGAAGCGGCATGTGTGATTGTTGCGGAAAATGCAGCGGCAGACAGTGATTTTGCCGCGAAAGCAAAGGAACAGGGCATTACCGTGCTGCATACGGAACTGCCTGTATTTGACGCGGCGCTGATGGTTTATCAGGCGCTGCATGCCGAATCCGGCGTATGATTTACATATCCATTCCTGCCTCTCCCCATGCGGGGACGATGAGATGACACCGGCGAATATTGCAGGGATGGCAGCGGTAAAAGAATTGGGACTGATTGCGGTTACGGACCACAACAGTTGTAAAAACTGCGGTGCGGTGCTTCGTATTGCGGAAGAATACGGGGTGCTTGCACTGCCCGGAATGGAGCTGACAACCAGAGAGGAGGTTCATGTTGTCTGTCTGTTTGAAGACCTGCACGCGGCAATGGATTTTGACGAGTATGTGTACAGCCGTTTGCCGGATATTTTAAATCAGGAGAAGATTTTCGGCAAGCAACAGATGATGAACGAGGAGGAAACGGTTACAGGCATCGTGGAGAAGTTATTGATTAACGCAGCGGATATCGGTTTTGACGAGGTGTTTGACTTGGTGGAAGCGAGGGGCGGCGCAATGATACCGGCGCATCTGGATAAGTCCACCACTTCCCTTTTGTCAAACCTGGGCTTTATTCCGCCGGATGCAAAATTTACCACGGCAGAGGTAAAGAACTTCGGGAATCTGCACCGCTTAACGAAGGAACATCCGTATCTGGAAAAATGTCGGATTCTTTCCAACTCCGATGCCCACTATTTACAGGATATCCACGAGCCGGAGCACACGCTCTATGTGGAGGCGATGACGCGAAAGGCGGTGATCCGGGCATTAAAGCAGGGCATGCCGCATACAATTTAATAAAAAAGGCGGAGAAGCACAAGATGAAGAAAAAATCAGGAATCGGACGGCTTCTCCTTTTTTTGGCTGTTCTGCCGCTGTTTGCAACAGCGGGATGCGGCAAAGAAAAGGAAGAGTACAAGAAAACGGGGGATGCGGAGTATACCGTGGTGGAGGAAGCCGATGTGCCCACGGAGCTGTTAGATATTATCAAAGAGAAGAAAAACGAGGCATTTAAACTGACGTATCTTGCGGAGGACGCTCTTTATCTTTCGGTAGGGTACGGCGAGAAGCCTTCCGGCGGTTACAGCATTGCCGTGGATGAACTGTATATGGCAGCGGAGGGAATCTGCGTGAAAACGACGCTCATCGGACCGGCGGCAGACGAGAAAGTAACGACGGCGGTAACGTATCCGTTTATCGTGCTGAAATTAAAGCCGATGGAAACGGAAATACATTTTTTGGAGTAAGTATGCGGTTCGGCAATCGATTCCTAGTAAATTAGTCCTACATTGCATTGACAATAAATAACTAGATGTGGTATAATCATCAACAGATGAATACTATATGGAGCATTTGTCGAATATACATAGCGGGTTGCCGCGGATAGGAGCGAACATGAGTCAGCAAACGGAAATGAGTAGAATTGTCTACAACGTGAAGCACAGCGTCGGAAGACGTGTTAAGGTTTGTGAGAACAAAGGCCGCAACAAGGTTGATGTGATGGAAGGCGTAATTTCCGCGATATATCCGTGCGTATTTACGATAAAAGTAGACACGCTGAATCTGCCGGAGTCCGCGCAGACGTTTTCATACAGTTACACCGATGTATTAACGAAGAACGTAGAACTGGTTTATGTATAAACCGCAAAGAAAAGAGCATATTTGCCTCCCGGAGCGCATAAGGTATAAAAGAACCTAGCTTCGGGAGGTATTTTTATGGAAATAAAGCTGCAAAGCATTCATATGAATCGTGTGAAATGCAGAAATGCGCTTCGGCTGACCGTAGATGATGATGTGAATGTGCCGGATAATAAACCGGACGTACGGGCCGTAATCTGGGAAACGGGAACGGTGCGTCTGAATGAGAAAAAGCTTTCGGGCGGAAGACTGTATTTGAAGGGAACATTAACGTACCATGTACTTTATCTGAGCGATGAGGAAACAAAGCCGGTGCAGAGCGTACGCGGAGAACTTCCGTTTGACGAATCGCTTGAACTGCCGGAGGCGTGCGCCGGGGATACCATCAGCGTCAGGGCGGAAGCGGAAGAATTGGAAATCGGAATGATTCACTCCAGAAAACTTGCGGTACGCGCGCTTCTTGGAATTATGGTGCAGGCGGAGGAACTGCATGATGTCAGAGCTGCGGTGGAGATGGAAGAAGCACCGGCGGTACATACGAAGACCAGAGTCATTCCGGTCACTTCGATTGTTGCGGACAAGAAAGATACGGCAAGACTGCGCGAGGAAATCTTTCTGCCGTCCGGCAAGGATGGGATTGCGGAGCTTCTTTTCTGGGAACTGGAACTGCGTAACGCGGAAGCGAGAGCCAGAGAGGAGGTTCTCGAAGCGAAGGGAGAGCTTTCGTTGTTTCTTCTGTGGCAGAGCGACAGGGAAGAAGGAGAATTGGAGTGTTACGAGGCAATGCTTCCGTTCAAAACCGAGTTTGAAATCAGCGGCTGCCGTGAAGGCTTAATTGACGATGTCGTCTTCCGGATTACCAATGAAACCGTGTCGGTCAAGGCGGACGAGGACGGGGAAGAACGTCTGTTAGAGGCTGAGGCAGTCTTGGAAGCGGAAATGAAGCTGTACGAAGAAGGCGAAATGGAACTGCTTTCGGACCTTTATGCAACGGACTGTAACCTTCAGCCTGTATACCGAACCGAAGAATATGAAAACCTATTGCTGAAAAACGACAGCAGACTCAGACTTTCCGAGCGGCTGCCGCTTGCCGAGGGAATGTCGGGTATCCTTCAAATCTGCCGCGGCAGTGCGGAAATTAAACCGGATATTTGCACCAGAGAAGGAGAAATGCTGAAACTATCGGGAGTGCTTGAGGTGAAGCTCCTTTATATTTCGGAGGAAGATGACCGTCCGTTGCAGTCTTACCGCACGGAGATTCCGTTTACGCATCAGATTGAAATCAGAGGGCTGACGCCGGAAAGCACCTATGATATCCGGTGCCATGTGGCGGAAGCGGTATTCGGCATGGTGCGGAACGGCGAAGCGGAAATGAAGGCAGAACTGGCATTTTCGGTAATTGCGATGGAGAATCGCAAGGAAGAGATGATTGTGGATACGGAGCGGGAGGAGTTTGACGAGCATCGTTTTGAAGAACTGCCGAGCATGATCGGCTATACGGTAAAGGCGGGGGAAGATCTTTGGGATATCGCAAAACGCTACTATACGCCGCAGGAGGAAATTATCAGACTGACGGAGCACGGCGGCGAAGTGCGGGAGGGAGATTTACTGCTGCTTGTAAAAGCGGCCGGTAATGAAACATAGGCAGACCGGGACAATTTTTCCGCTTCGTCCATAACTTGCAAAATAACCGAAATTATGCTATGCTCTTGTCAGGAGAAGAGACAGGAGGCTTGCCATGATACAATTACAGGAATCCGGCGAAATGTATTTGGAAACGATTTATATTCTTTTGCAGCAGGGGAAGAAGGTCCGCGGAATTGATGTAGGCGAATATATGGGATATTCAAAGCCGAGCGTCAGCCGAGCGGTCGGAATTCTGAAAAGGGGCGGTTATGTCGAAAATGACGCCGACGGTTTTTTGGTGCTGACGGAGGAAGGACGCAGGGTGGCGGAAAAGACTTATGAGCGTCATCGTGTGCTGACGAAGCTTTTTGTAAGCCTCGGTGTGTCGGAGGCGGTTGCCTCGGAAGACGCATGCCGGATAGAGCATATTATCAGTGATGAAACGTTTGCTGCGCTGAGGAAGCACGCAGGAATGGAATAGAAGAAAAGAAGAAAACGAAAAAGAATAAAAAGGATACCGTGTCCCGATAGGTTGTTTTGCGTGGAACGGTATCCTTTTGCTGTATGGAAGTTTATACAGTGTCGTTATTATTTGCCTAAAGCAGAATTAGCTGCCTGATTTTCAAAGGCATTCTGCGCAGCATCTGCCATATCGTCGCTTTCCGAAGTTTCTTTCGCCCAATTACGGATTTTTTCGGTGGCGCTGTCTAAGGTTTTTTGGCAGATGTCCGGAAGGGTGTCGCCCCAGGATTTGGTAGCCTGTTTAAAGCCTTTTTCCATTGCTTTGATAAGAGTGTCCGCTTTGGAAGTGTCGCCGCCGGAGATTGCCTTGGCAAAGGAGAATAAGCGTTCCGAAGTCTGCTCGACACCCCAGTAACCGTCCTCGGCAATGTCCTTCTGTGCCTGGGCGCGTACTTCCGGAGAAACCGAAAGCTCTCCCTTGCGGAGCATCTCATACATTTTGCTGTCGGTCAGATTGCTGACGGAAAATGTCTGATTCTGTTTCAAAATCATATTTTCTACAAGGGAACGAAGCTGTGCGGTACGCTGCTCGGCGTCTGCCTTTAACTGCGCTACGATATTCTGATTCTCTTTGCTTAATGTGACATAATTTTTGTTTTTTGGATTGTTGTGGGCAGCCTTGTCGGTACTGTTCTTCTCATATACAACCGCGGAAGTGTCGGCGGTTTCGGAAGAAGCTGCGGTTTTTGTGTCCGCTGCTTTGGAATCGGAAGCCTTTTTGTATGCTTCCGCAGTCTGATAAGTGTTGGTTGCGGATGTAATCTGATTTGTATTCATAAGTAACCCTCCTTGGTTAGTGAAAACGAGAGGAAAACGCTGCGATTCCTTCGCTTTCGATACGTTTCCCGTAAGTTTGTAAAGGTATGATGGAAAAAGAATCCACCTAATTCTGTCTTATTTATCGGCAGTTTTTCCGAAAAAGTTTATAGGGAAAACGATTTTTCGGAAAGATTTCTCTGCTTACGGGCGGAAAAACTCCGTAAGAAAGGTTCCCGACGCGTAATCCGTTTGTAAAAAGTGCGTTTCGGCAGCTCTTGCGGCGGCTTTTGAGGCAAACAGCCCGAAAACGGTAGGTCCGCTGCCGCTCATTAAAACGCCGTCGGCGCCGAGAGAACGCAGGGTTTCTTTTATGGATGCAATTTCCGGCACAAGGCGCAGAGTCACAGGCTCTAATACGTTGCAGAGGCGGGAAGTAAGACCCGAATAATCTCCTGCGGACAGAGCGTTAAGAAGCCCTGTTGTGTCCGGGTGCGCGATTTCGACAGTTCCGGCCAAAGCGTCATACTCGGTATAGACCTGCTTTGTGGAAGCTCCGGCGGCGGGCTTTACAAGAAGACAGAAACAATCCGGTGCGTCAGGCAACGGCGTCAGGTGTTCACCGATGCCCTCGGAAAGCGCCGTGCCAAGCGTCAGGCAGTACGGCACGTCTGCGCCGAGCTGTACGCCGAGGGCGGCAAGGGCGGCATCGGAGGCCGGACAGCCGAACATTTCATTTAAGCCGCGCAAAACGGCAGCGGCGTCGGAACTGCCTCCGGCAAGTCCGGCAGCAGTCGGAATTTTCTTTTCCAGGTGGAGTTCGATTCCTGCGGAAACGGCATAGGTTGTACAAAAAAGAACCGCAGCGCGAAAGGCAAGATTGCGTTCGTCCGTGGGGAGCGAAGCGTCGTTGCAGGTTAAGAAAACACCGGGTGCGCCGCAGAGCTTTAAGGTAATGGTATCGTGCAGCCGGAGGGACTGCATAATCATTCGTACTTCGTGATAGCCGTCCGGACGGACGCCTAAAATATCAAGCGAAAGATTGATTTTTGCGTAAGCATGGACGGTATGGTTTTGTAAGACGTTCTTCATAGGCGGCTCCTTGGTTTTTTCATAAATTCGGCGCATGGGAGGAGTACTTCCCCGACTATTCTAGTGTAAAAACAGGGGGATGTCAACCTTAGCGGGCGGTGAAGAACTTTTTTATTCTTCGGAACAGCTCCGGAAACCGGAAACAGAATACCGGCTCTTTTGCTTCATCGGAAAAAAGCAGAGTAAATTCCTCCTCCGTAAGAAACCCTTGCAGTTTTTCTTTTTCTTCCTCTGCGATAGAGGCGGTGATGCCTTTGGTAAAGCAGAGGGAGGGATAGAGCATACACCACCAGTTTTTCCCTTCGCCTTCGCCGAGTAAAATTTGAAGTGCCCGGTATTCTCCCGGCGGAAGCAGGAGAGAGCCGTACTGTTTTATCGGAAAAAATTCGGTAGTAATCCTGACAGTAGCGCGGTAGGAAACACCGGACGCCGCAAGTACCTCGTCGGCGGCAGCGGTAATATCACCAAGAAGCGGCAGCAGCGCGGCTTCCGCTTCCGCAGCGTTGGCGGTATCCGGCAAAGACTCCCGTATAACGGCAAGGACGGCGTCGCGTACATGCAGCTTTATTTCCTGTGAAGCGGTGTCATCTCCGGCAGCGAGAATATGTAGGCGCAGAATGCGGTCGCTTAAATCAAGAGAAGCCTTTTGCACTTCTTTTGCAAATGCCGGCTCCGGCAGTAAAGCAAGGACGGAAAGTAAAATTAAAACTGCGGCAATCAATTGCCGAAGTTGCCGGAAAGCTGCGGATAACATAGAGTAAAAAGCCGGTTTTGTAAAATGATACATAGGAACTCCTTTAAAAATAGTGATGAAATCTTGTCGGAAATCAAGGCAGAAGATTTGATTCCCTTGCCCGGAGTATTGCCCGGCAGCCCCGGTTTTATACACCGGAAACCAGTGGTTCCTTAGAAAATGCTTGAATTATCAGAAGCGGCATAGTACAATAAAAGCAAATCAGGAAAAGAGGAATTTTTATGAAGCATGCACCGATTGGAGTGTTTGATTCCGGCGTGGGCGGTTTGACGGTAGTTAAGGAGATTATGGAGCAGCTTCCGGGAGAAGCGATGATATATTTCGGGGATACGGCGCGGGTGCCTTACGGAAATAAGTCGGAGGAAACCGTGGCGCGGTATTCTGCCCAGATTATCAGGTTTTTGCTTTCCAAAGGGGCAAAAACAATTGTCATTGCCTGTAATACGGCGAGCGCGGTGGCGTTGGAGAAAATGAAGAAAGAGTTTGATGTGCCGATCATCGGCGTGGTAAAGCCGGGTGCGAAAGCGGCTGCCGAGGTGACGCGGAACGGGAAAATCGGCGTCATCGGAACGGAAGCCACGATACGGAGCGGCATTTATAACGAGTTTCTGCGGAAGACCGACCCGGGCGTGACGGTGTACGGGAAAGCATGCCCGCTCTTCGTGCCGTTGGCAGAGGAGGGCTGGGTAGGCGAAGACGAGATTACGGAACAGGTTGCAAGGCGGTATCTTGCAGAGCTTTCCGGACAGGGAATCGACACGCTTGTTTTGGGCTGTACGCATTACCCGCTCCTGCGCTCCGTCATTCAGAAGGTGGTGGGAGATGAGGTCCGGCTGGTAAACCCGGCAGTGGAAACCGCGAGGGAGTTAAAGTATTTGTTGGAAGAGAACCATTTACTGAATGAACGCATAAGCGACGGGGAATCCTGTAACACAGCCGACAAGGCGGCATTGCCGCGGCATGAGTTTTATGTCAGTGACGGTGCGGAGAAGTTTAAGCAGTTTGCGGCGAGTATTCTGCCCTCTGCAACGCTGCGGCCGGAAAGTATCGGCGTGGAAACCTTTGAGTAGCACCAAGGAGGCAGTTTGTGACAAAGAATGTGATTATATCCCTAATGGGATTGCAATATGCGGCGGAGGAAGAGGAAGCGCCGATTGAAGTGATTAATTTCGGTCAGTATTACAAAAAAGGAGAAAAGCATTACCTGCTTTATGAGGATACCGGTGAAAACGGTACTTCGGTAAAGTGTCGGATTAAGGTTTCAAAGAATGAATTGGAATTACAGAAAAGGGATAGTCTGAACACCAGGCTGCTCTTTGTGCCCGGCGAAGAGTATCTGACAAATTACGAAACACCGTACGGAAGCCTTTTGGTGGGTGTTGCCACGCACAGTCTGGAGCTTTTGGAGGAGGAGGAATTCCTGCGGGCAAAGCTTAAGTACGGTCTTGAAATCAACAACGAACGAACCGCGGATTGCACGCTTGTGTTAAAGGTGCAGTCGTGCCGGACGGAGGCAGAGGCATAAAAAGAAGGGCTGCCGCATTAAGCGCGCCCTCATTCTTGCAAGCGGGATAGCGTCTGTTATCGTCAGAGAGAATTGCAAATGAAAATGAAAAATGTATATAAATGGGAAAAAACGAACGAAAATGGAAAAAAATGGTTGACAAACTAGGGACGGTATGGTAGTATAAAAAAGACAGAAAGAGAGAGTTGGCTTGAACGTCAGACAAATGACTTAGAAGGCTGTTTTGTGTAATTAGGATGTGTAACAAGCGGGAGTATGGGGACAAGAGGAAGGCAGAAACCGTAAGTGAAAACTTGCGGTTTTTTTAAATTCATATGATAGATTTTTAGAGTTCCTTTGTAACAAAAAGCTCTGCAAAGAGCGCTGTGGCGGATGGAGGATGAAGGGATGCAGTGTCATACAGCACTGCGGATTTGTAAAAGGCTGTTTCACGAACGCTTTACCGTAGTAGAGTTATAGCGGGCAGGTTTGGAACGTATGGTGTGCGTTAGATGCGGAAAGGGGATCCCCTTTTTGTAATAAAGAAAAGAAGGAGGAATAGGAGGTATGCGATGGATACGAAGCCCGGGCAAAAGGAAAAGGAGAGTAACCGTTGAAAACGGGCTGCCGTTTCGAAAAATTGCATAACCGGTGCGGCAGCCCTTTCTTAAAGAAAAGAGTGAATGGGATGATAAAGACAAAGAAAAATAAATCAGTCTACATAATTTACCTACTTGTTTGCATTGTTCTTTTCATGGCGGGGATATGGCTCTATCGCAGCTTTTTTTCGCCGGAAGCAACAATAAAACAATATCTGATAAATCAGTTTAATTACGACGCTGCGTCCATTGAAGAAATGCAGCTTCGCAGAGAACGGTTTTTAAGCAGGGAACTGCTCTTAAAAAGTGAAGAGAGTGGAGAAACAGAGATGAGAAGGGTGTATGCAGCCGCGAATGGAGAGCATTGCAGCCTTCAGAGCATGAAAGTTGAAAAAAAGGAGAAAGGGCTATATACGTTTGAAGTCTGGTATTATCTGCGGTATGACAGCCTTGAGGTGGAGGATAAATGTATCCATGTCTGCGGAACAATGGAAATGAGCCGTAACGGAGGACTTCTGAAAAAAATAAGCAGTATCAAAGCAGAGCATTCGTGCGAAGAAATTATGGAGAAGGAGTGAATACGCAATGAAGAGCGGGCGTTTTGTGTGGCTTGCATCCGGAGCAATGTTAAAAAAGTTAGAACTTGAGTCAAACTAGAGTATAGAAAAGGAGAAGAAAAACGATGTCTATTTTAAGAACAGAGGGACTTTCCAGAGTGTATCATCAGGGGGAAGTCGATGTCAGAGCGTTAAAGGATTGCAGCTTTTCCGTAGAAAAAGGCGAGTTTGTGGCGATTGTGGGAGCCAGCGGTTCCGGCAAGAGTACGCTCTTAAATCTGTGCGGCGGACTGGACCGTCCGACCGGCGGCAGAGTATTTATTGAAGATGTGGATATTTATACGAATTCCGATGAAAAGCTGGCAGAACTGCGGCGCAGAAAAATCGGGTTTGTATTTCAGAATTACCAGCTGGTGCCGATTATGACGGCGTATGAAAATCTGGTAATGCCGGCGCTTTTGGATAAGCGCAGGATTGAGAAGGAATACATAGAGGAACTGGCGGAGGCGCTCGGAATCAAAGACCGTCTGCACCATTTTCCGTCCCAGCTCTCCGGCGGACAGCAGCAGCGTGTTGCCATCGGGCGGGCGCTTGTGAATCATCCGCAGCTGATTCTGGCGGATGAACCGACCGGGAACTTAGATAAGGAATCGGCAGGAGAGGTCATTGACCTTCTGGCGAGTACCATCCGGCGGTTTGACGGTACGCTCCTTATGATTACCCACGAGCCTGCGATTGCGGAGAGAGCAGACCGGATTTTCCGGATTGACGACGGAGTGCTGACGGAGGAAAAGGGCCGCTAAGCGCTTGTAACATGAAAAGAAGGGACCGTCGCAAACTTCTGCGCGGTCCCATTCTTATGGCCTTTCGTCAATGCTCCAGTTCTTTTACAAATGTATAAATACTGTCTACCGCGTGGTCAATGCCAAGGTAGCTGCTGTCGATTGCCAGATGGTAGTTGGTGGCAACGCCCCATTTTTCACCGGAGTGGTAGTTGTAGTAGTTGGCACGCCGCTTGTCGTTTTTGATAATGATTTCTTCGGCACGGTTCTTGTCGATACCGTCAATGCTGACGGCACGTTCTATACGGAACGGCATGGATGCGTGAATGAACAGGTGGACAACATTGTCCATGTCTTTTAGTACATAGTCGGCGCAGCGCCCGATAATAACGCACGGGCCCTCTTCCGCAACCTTGCGGATGACGTTGGACTGGGCCAGATAAATGCGGTCGTCCAAAGAAAGGTTGGCAAAGCCGAGGTCCTGATTCCCGTAGGAACTCATGCCCATTGCGATAGAGTATAAAAGGCTGTTGGTTGCTTTCTTTTCCGCATTCTCAAAAACTGCTTCCGCAAAACCGCTTTCTCTTGCGGCGCGTGTAATCAGTTCATTATCATAATAAGGGATGCCGAGCTTTGCGGCAAGTTTGGCACCGATTTCCCTGCCGCCGCTGCCGTATTGTCTGCTGATTGTAATTACTTTATTCATAAAAGCCTCCTCCTTAATCATCCGAAGATAACGAAAAACTACCAGCTTTTTCATTACAAGTATACACAATTTTCACAAAAAAATCAAGTATCGGACAGGCGTTTATGTGAAAAATGCTAGGATTTGATAATGTTTCAGCAAGATTTGAGAAGCAAAAAAACAGTAAATGTTGTAGAATAATACCATGCAAACGCACACGGCAGGATAATGTTATACGAAGAAGCGGATTGCGGTGTGGTTTTGCAAAGAAGGAAAGGACGGAGAAGGATGAAAAGCAAAAAGAAATTTGTAGCAGCAGTTGGCGTGATACTTGCAATGTCTTTGATGGCATGCGGCAAGGATACGACGACAAACTCGAACACACCGGGTGTAACAAATCAGGATCCGACAGAAACCCCGGAAACAACCAAAACTCCGGAAGTAACCGAAGTGCCGGAAGCAACCGAAGCGCCGGAAGCAACGGTGATGCCGGAGCCAACCGGGTCGCCGGGACTGATTACCCCGAAAGCGGAGGCGTTTGATGCGGAAGGCAGAGTAAACGCGGTTTACGGAACGCCGGTGTTAGACGGTGAGATTGACGAGGTATGGGGGTATGCCTCTGAAATTCGGCCGGAGGTGTTTTCCAGCCCGTCGGTGTATGCCGAAACGGTGTTTAAGGTAATGTGGGATGAGGCATATCTGTATACCCTGGCAGTGGTTACGGACGATGTACTCAACAAGTCCAGCAGGAATACCTACGAGCAGGATTCCGTGGAGGTGTTTCTGGATGAGCTTAACGACAAGGCGGGGTCATATAAGGAGGATGACGTTCACTACCGTGTAAATTATGCCAACGAGCAGAGCACGGACGCGGGCGACCCGGCAAGGTTTACTTCCGCGGCAAAGGTGTTAAAGGACGAAGACGATTATGAAATCGGCTATATCATCGAAACCGCGGTAATGTGGAACGGTACGCCGATTAACGGTACTGTGATGGGCTTTGACCTGCAGTTAAACGATTCCGGCATGATGGGCAGTCGTATGAGTACCACCAATATTTTCGACACTACCGGTACCGCATGGCAGAATCCTTCCGTAATGGGCGAGCTGATTCTTACCTGTAAAGAAGGCGATGAAGGAAAGGTTGTGAAGAGCCAGTTGCAGGGCTACTTAAAGCAGGTGAACGGATACAATCTTGATTTGTACGCGAACCCGGAGGTGCTTGACGCGCCGAAGCAGAACGCCGAAGCAATGCTGGCAAGCGAAACGGCAACCCAGGAGGAGGTAGATGCGGCATTGGCAGAGTTAAAAGAAGCGGTAAAGCTGCTCAATGACGGAAGCGGCTATATTTCCGCAAAGAATCTGGAAGCAGTCGAAACGCTTCCGGACCCGTATTTGTTCCTTGACGGAACTTATGTAGAAACGCCGGAGGACTGGGCAAAGCGTGCCGAGGAGTTAAGCGGTATGTATCAGTATTATATGTACGGTGTATGGCGCGACGGTACGGGCGAGAATTTGACCTATGATCTCAATGGCAACCAGTTAAAGATTACCGTGGAGCGGGAGGGAAAGAGCGCTTCCTTTACCGTAACGGTTTCTGTTCCGGATGCGACGAAGTGTGAGATGCCGGAAGGCGGCTGGCCGGTGATTGTCGGCATGCACGGCGGCATTCAGGAGCAGGTTGCGGTTGCAAACGGTTATGCAACGGTGATTTTAAATACCTATGAGATTGCTTCGGATGACAACAAGCACACGGGCGCCTTTTATCAGCTTTATCCGTACGGTGAGAGCTGGAAAGAGCAGACGGGCGTACTGCTTGCATGGTCCTGGGGCGCGTCCAAGGTGTTAGACGCTCTGGAAGCAGGTCTTGGTGATGAGCTTAACATCAGCGCGGAGAACTCCGTTATTACGGGCGTATCCCGCTGGGGTAAGGCGGCGGCGGTGTGCGGTGCATTTGAAACCAGATTTAAGCTGGTAGCACCGTCTTGCTCCGGAGCCGGCGGTCTTGCGGTTTACCGTTATACTTCCGAAGGAAAGACCTATGACTTTACGTCGAAGGACGCTTCCTCCGCTTATACTTACGGGCAGAATGAGCCGTTGGGAAGTCTTCAGGCAACCGGTGAGCAGGGCTGGTTTAATGATATGTTCCTGAATTTCTCCGGCGTGGAGTATCTGCCGGTAGACCAGTATATGTTAGCCTCCCTGTGCGCGGATGAGGACAGATACTTATTTATTATCGGCTCCTGCATCTACGAGGACTGGGTAAATGCGCCGTCCATGTATCTGTGTTATAAGGCGGCGAACTCCGTTTATTCCTTCCTCGGACTGGAAGACCATATTGCGGTTAATATCCATAAGGAAGGACACGCGGTAATCGAGGAGGATATGCGTTATATCATCGATTACTTCAACTACCATGTATACGGGAAGGAGCCGAGTCTTGACTTATCCGACTTAAAGACCTCCGTTTTTGAGGAAGACGCAAATTACGATCCGCTGTTTGATGAATTTAATGCCGGCTGGTATCGCTAAGCGCGTTTTGAGGAAAAATTAAATAAAGCAGTGTTTACGGGACTGTCGCACCGGATGCGCGGTCCCGTTTTTTTATTTTAAAGAGAAGTGCTTCTTTTAAAACAAAAACGCTCTGCGAGGATGCACACTCGCGCGAGAGTCCGCAAGCGGACTCTGTGTTTTATAGGATTCCGGCGTCAAAACACATTCTGATACGAACGGAACTGTGCATAGGAGAAAGAGTCCTTGAACTTTGTGCAGGATATTAGTCTTTCTTGTTGCTCCGTTTGGTATCAGCAATGCCCGGACAGGACGTCCGGGCAAGACCGACACGCGCCACGGAGGGCGCGTAGAGGTTGGTTGCGTGATTGCTTAATAAGTTTGACGGAGCAATTAGAAAGACTTATATCCGAAACCAGAGAAAGGACTCTTTCTCCTATGCACAGTTTCGTATTGGGAAGCACCCTTTTGACACCGGAATTCTTATAGGATAAAACTAAAGGAAATGTTAAGAATTTTTATAGTGATAATTTCATTATGATATGATAGAATGTGCGTAGAGATACGGATAGATGCCGTGATATGGTGCCAAAAGGGCTTGCACGGCGATAAAACGAAGAAAAGGAGGAGCGCGGAGTTCATGGAAAAAGAGCCGGAGAAGATGATTGAGCTGGTGAACGTGAAAAAGGTTTACCGTATGGGAAACGAAAAGATTTATGCGGTAGACGATGTCAGCTTTGATATAAAAAAAGGAGAGTTTTGCTGTCTGCTCGGAACTTCCGGTTCCGGTAAATCAACCTTGTTGAATCTGATGGCGGGAATTGAAAAGGCAACCTCGGGAAAGATTATAATCAAGGGAAAGAATATTACGAAGATGAACGAAAACAGTCTGGCGAGGTTTCGCCAGAGGTATCTGGGCTTTGTGTTTCAGGCATACAACCTGATTAATTCTATGACGGCTTTGGAAAATGTGGAGTTCCCGCTGGTATTTAAACGGGTACGCCCTAAAAAGAGAAAGAAGCTGGCAAAGGAAATGCTCATTAAAGTAGGACTGGAAAGCCGGCTGGCACACAAACCGAAGGAAATGAGCGGCGGTCAGCAGCAGCGTGTCGGAATCGCAAGGGCATTTGTGGCAAAGCCGGAAATTGTATTTGCCGATGAGCCGACCGGTAATCTCGATACGAGAACCACGATTGAGGTGATGGAGCTGATTAAGCAGATGGCGCGCGACAATAACCAGACGATAGTGATGGTTACCCATGACCGGAGCCTTGCGGCGTATGCCGATAAGATTATACATATCCTGGACGGAAAGATACAAAGTATTGAAGTGACGGAACAGGAAAAGCAGGAGGATATGCGGGCGCATCTGAAGGAGGTTTCCCGAAAGCTGCTCTTAGAGCGCGGCGGCGATGCGGCGGCAGCGGCAGACCCACAGGAGGGAACAAAAGCGGAGAATGCGGCGGAAGCAGAGAGCGCAGCAGCCACAGAGGCGGTACGGGAAGCGGAGGCAGAAAGCACAACGGCGGGAGCACAGGAGAGGGCAGGAACCGTTGTGCCGGAAAAGACAGAAACAGAACCGGTAGAGAAAAACGAAACTGACAATAGAGGATAGAAAGGAAAGAGAATATGAAGAAAAAATTCTTGGCAGTCATGATGGCTGCGGCAATGTTGTTAGGGATAGGAGGCGGCCTGCAACGTATTCCGCAGGCGGAAGCGGCACAGACCTATTCCAATCTTACGGTAAGCGACGAGTCAAAGACGCAGATTCCGCTTGTTCCGGACCAGACGATTGAGGTAGAGATTCCGGTCCGCGCGGTGAAGGACTATATCTATAACCCGAAATTCAGCGTTGAGCTGCCGGAAAATGCTCCGTTTGAGATCGGAAAGATAGAGCTTTACCGGCTTGTTAACGGGGAAAAGCAGACCAATTTAAAGGATATTTCCCAGACCAGCGACACGATTGTTCATTTTTCTGTTACCACAAAGGAAACGGCGAAAATCGGAAAGTATGAGTTTATACTTCGTTACGAGGATTATTACTGGGACGGCACCGTAATTACGGAGGGCTCCAGGGAATACGCGCAGAGCGTTACGCTTACCGGCGTTGTTACTGAGGAGAAGCTTCCGGCAGAGCTTGCCATCAGCGCTCTTTCGGTGTCGGGGGAGCTTCAGCCGGGCAGCATCGCCGAGGTTTCCTTTACCGTTACGAATACCGGTGAAATTGAGGCAAAAAATGTCTGCCTTTCCGCAGATTATTCCGCAGGTGTTCTGCTTCCGGACTATACGGATTATACGAGGAAGCTCGGGAATATGAAGCAGAAGGATTCCAAACGGGTTTTTCTGAGGGTAAAGGTGCTGGATAGCGTGGTGCAGCCGGTGGTGACGCTTCCGCTTCAGATTACCTACAAGGACAGCGAGGGAACGGCATATGCGGCGGACGCCAACAATATTCTGTATCTTGAGGTTGACATACCGAAGCAGTCGGCGGGCGAGAACGGTACGCTGCTTGTAAATAACGTAAGGCAGACACCGGCGGCTCCGAAAGCGGGAGAAAAGGTGGCGCTGACGTTCGATATGGAGAATACGGGAAAGAATGATTTTACGGAGGCAAAGCTTTACATAGCCTATACGCCGAACACCGGCTTTGAGCCGGTCAATGCGGAGCCGTATCAGTACGTCGGAACAATCAAGGCAGGGCAGAAGAAGACGGTTACCGTGGAAGTGCTGGCGGGCAATGAGATTGCCGCAGGTATGAATACACTGGGTGTGAATTATACTTACCTAAGCGGCAGCGGAGAGAAGCTTTCCGAGAATGTTGATTTATATGTCCTGAACGTGCAGAAAAAGGAGGATACGCTCGGTAACAGCAGACCGAAGCTGATGGTTTCGGAGTTTACCACCGATGTGGAGCAGATAAAGTCCGGCGAGGAGTTTGATTTTACCTTTGATGTATACAATACGCACAGCGATACTACCGCAAAGAATATTAAGGTAACGGTAACGAGCGAGATGTTTTCCGTGACCAAGGGCAGCAACAGCTTCTTTTTACAGGGTATTGAGCCGGGGCAGAAGGAAGCAATTACAATTAATTTAAAGGCAAGTGCAGCGGCAACCACCGGAAGCTATCCGATTAACATTCAGTTAGAGTACGAGTACGACGGAATGCCGGCTACGGAGGCAAACGGAAACGGCGTTGTTGTTACGGAAACCAAGATGCTTCTGATTAAGGAGAATCTGCGTGTTTCCGTGGAGAATGTTGCCGTGGGCGGCTGGATGACACCGTATGCAAACCAGACAACACAGCTGTCGTTTTCGGTTTATAACATGGGCAAATCCGTGTTAAATAATGTGTATTTTACCGTAGAGGGCGATTTTGCGGTGGCAAACGGAAGCTCCTATTATTATGGTACATTGCAGGCTGGTTATCCGGATTATGTGGAAATGGATATTATTCCGTTGGTTTCGGGAGAGGCAGTCGGCACGCTGACCATTCATATGGAGGACAGCAACGGTGACGAGGTTACTTCCGTGTCCGATCTCAGTGCTTATATTATGGAAATGAACAATGACAATCCGGGCTGGGAGGAGCCGGATATCCCGGCAATTGTAGATCCGGTGAACCCGGCACCGCAGGCAGAGCCGATTGTTTCCGTGCCGGTATTTGCAGTAATCTTAGTTGCGGTATTTCTTATTTCCCTGTTTGTAGCAAGGGGAGTCCGGATTGCCTGCTATAAGAAAAAGCTTAAAAAAGAAGAGTAAAGGAAAGCAGATAGAGTAGATGCGTGCCGGTACGGCACGGGAAAGGCGTAAGTGTGGCAGCGATGAAGGAAATGGTAGTGTATGATTCTATGGGCTATATGAGCGACATGAGCTATAACGGCATGGATGGCGACGGTATGATGTACGGTACGGAGCAGCAGGTATCCAAGGCAGATGAGCTGATGAGCTCCTGGGTATTTGTGGGCGGCGTGACCGCAGGTGTGTTGGTGCTTGGTGTATTACTGGGACTTTTTTGCGCAAAGCGTAAGATAAAAAAAGGAATTGATTTGTATGAGGATTAGTGATTTACTGAAATTGGCGTTTCGTAATCTGATGCGGCGAAAGGCGCGGACAGCGCTTACGATTATCGGCGTTGTAATCGGTACAATTTCCATTGTAGTTATGGTATCCATCGGTTTCGGCGTAAATCAGAGCTTTGATGAAATGATTATGCAGAGCGGCAGCATGACGATTATCCGGGTGCAGAAGTACGGCGCGATTTATGACGATGACGGAAACTATGTCGATTCCAAAGAACAGGTGCTGAATGATTCTGTCGTGGAGCAATTGAAAGGAATCGAGCATGTAAGGGCGGTATCTCCGGTAATCAATAAATATGTGCAGCTGGAAAGCGGAAAGTATCAAAGCGGCGTTAGTTTGTATGCGATGGACTGCGAAGCGTTTGAGGCGTTTGAGTTTCCGGCACTGCAATACGGAAGCTATCCGACAAAGGAAAACCCGTCAACGATCGTGCTAAGCCCGGAAAGTATGGAATACTTTTACTATTTCAGCGGAAGAAAGTATGAGGAAAAAAGTATTGACCCGCTGACGGAGAAGGTAACGTTAAAGTTCCAGGAGTATCAGACGCATCCGCGCAAAAAGGAGTTTGAACTTGCCTTTACCGATGTTGCGATGATGGAACAGACGGATAACTGGGAGTACAGCTATAACATTTATATGGATATTGATTACTTCCGGGAAATCTGGAAAAAGTACGCAAACTCCCTGACGCTGGAAGACCGCAAGAAGGCGGTAGCCTCGATTGAAACCTATGAAGAAATCAAAATCAATGTGGACAATATCAATAACGTATCCAAGGTGCAGGAGGACATCGAAGCACTGGGGCTTGCAACGTACAGCGAGATGCAGTATCTGGAGCCGTTAAAGGAAACGTCCAGAATGTTGCAGATGGTCTTAGGCGCAATCGGAAGTATTGCCATGATGGTGTCCGCAATCAATATTGCGAATACGATGGTGATGTCAATCTACGAACGAACCAAGGAAATCGGTATTATGAAAGTGTTAGGCTGCCTGATACGGGATATAAAACGTCAGTTTTTATTAGAGGCGGGCCTGATCGGACTGTTGGGCGGAATTGTCGGAATTATTATCAGCTATGTGCTGTCGCACCTGATTAATAAATACGGTTCGGGCATTATGGGCTCTATTGTGGGGACGGAAACCACGGGAGCACTTTCCGTAATCCCGTTCTGGCTTCCGTTTGCGGCCGCTGCGTTCGGAATGTTAGTCGGTCTTTTGTCCGGGTATTTTCCGGCAAGGAGAGCAACGAGGATTCGTGCGATTGAGGCAATGAAGACAGAAGGATAACGGAATAAAATGATAGGTATCACTTTGCGCGCTATCTGCGCCAGGGGCAGGAACTGCCCTTGGCGGAAGGATAGCGCGTATTGTTTTAAGCACATTTATGTTCGGAAGCCGGAGCACCTGCGTTGCAGCCTTGCGATATGGGGTTCTGAGTTCTATTCTAAAACAGTCTATTGACATTCGCCACTTTATATGATAAAGTGAACGTGTATATATCAATAATGGCATACTTGAGGAAACTTAAGGGCGCAAAGCTTGGAGTCTAAGGCACAACGTGCTATGATAGTTCGGCTGCAAATCATGAATGATGATTTGCAGCCGTTTCCTATGTATGCCCATAATACAGAAGGAGGAGTTCACGATGAAGAAGGGAATGAAACGCTTAGTGAGCGAATTGCTCGTTGTAGCAATGGTGTTGACCGCTTTCGGCACAAATAATAAAACAGCATCGGCAGAAGAAAGTACGATGCAGAATTATGTGTATGATGGGTACGAGGTGACCTTTATGGTGACTTCAGCATGGGATGGCGCATTTAATGCCGATGTTACTATAAGTAACAAAGGGGAGGAAGTAATTGACAATTGGGCTGTGGCTTTTGATATGCCTCATGAGATAACAAATATCTGGAACGGACAAGTTGTCAATGAGAAAGAAGGAACATATATTATAAAAAATGTGACTTCAAATCAAGATATTGCAGTGAACGGGACAGTTAATTTCGGATTTACAGCAACTGTAACGGATGAGATTCTGTTGCCGGCGTCTTTTTCTTTTGTAATGAAGGAAGAAAATGTAGATGCATCTTTATATACGATGGAAATGGACGTGACAAATGATTGGGAAACTGCATTTACAGGAGAACTGGTCATTAATAACATTTCTGACCGTACAATTGAAGACTGGATGATAGAATTTGATTTTCCGTATGAAATAACAAATTTTTATACGGCAGAGATAGTATCTCATGTAGGTAATCATTATGTGGTTAAAAATAGGGGTTACAATGCAAATATTAATGAAGGACAAGCAATAGCACTAGGTTTTATGGCTAATCCGGGGAGAGTTTTTGGAGAACCGAAAGATGTTTTGTTAAAAGAAATTGTGGTTGAAAAGAATTTAACAGAAGATGATGCATGGGTGGATTCCGATGGGGATTTTTTATGTGATTTAGAGGAGAAAGAGTTAGGGACAAACCATTTGAATACGGATACGGACGGAGATGGGGTTAGTGACTATTTGGAAGTGGTGAATGGACTAGACCCGTTAACGCCGGATTTAGACAAGATGGTTAGTAGCGACATGGATGTTGACGGGGATGGGTTAACAGATTACGAAGAGTTAGTAAAATCTTTGACAGACCCGTTTCTGTATGATACAGATGAAGATGGGTTGGATGATGGTTTTGAAGTGAAGCATGGATTGAATCCGTTGGTTTCTGATACAGATGGGGATGGAACGCCGGACGGAAAAGAAAAGATTTTGCAGCAATTATCAGAAAAAATAGTTGATGAAGAGAAGAAAGAAATAGTTAGTGTATCGGTTGCTATGGAAGTAGCCGGAGATATTGAAAAGACTACCAAAATTAAGAATACGTCTGGAATTGATTTACTATCCAGTGAGGTGGTTGGTCTTGTTGGTGTGCCGGTAGATATTACTACATCGGCGGAATTTACGGAAGCAGTTATTACCTTTACCTATGATGAAACCGCATTGGGAGAAGGAAAAGAAGAAAATCTTAGGATTATGTGGTATGATGAAGAAAATAATCAGTATGTGATTTTAGACGAAGAAACAATTCTAGATACAGAAAACAATACGTTAAGCTACAAAACAACACATTTTTCTACATATCTTGTAATTGACAGACAGGAGTGGTATGATGTTTGGAATAAGGCTGTTGTATATGGGAGAAAACCGACTAGCGGTCAGCAAACCCAATATGTTGATTTGTGTTATCTGATAGACAAGTCTGGAAGTATGTCAGGTGCGTATATTGATACGGCAAAAGATGCAATTCAACATTTTATTGAATCTATGTACGATAGTGATAGAGGGGCAATCGTAGGATTTGATAATTATGCAACAGTGTATCAAGATTTCACGTCAGAGAAGTCTGCTTTGCATGATGCATTGAATGAAGTGTATGCAAGCGGAGGAACGAGCGTTGAAAATGGTTTGATAAAAGCTTTAGATTTATTCCCGTCTTCGCAAGAAAGATATGAAAGCGGTATCTTTAATGCAGGAATAATTTTATTACTTTGCGATGGGGATGTATATTATACGCAGAGTACGTTAGAGAGAGCTAAAACTATGGGGATAAAAATTTATCCGGTTCTTATAGGTTCTTCTTATGGAAAAATTGCATTACAAACGATTGCTGATGAAACAGGAGGCGAATTTTACTACGCGGCAACGGCAGAGGAGATTCGGGAAGCTATTTTCGGAGTTCAAGAGGATACGATAGGCGAGCTTGACACGACAGATATAGATGGTGATGGATTGTACGATGTTTATGAAACAGCGGGTATGATTTTACCGAACGGCAGGTATGTTTATACTGATCCTGCGAATCCAGATATGGATAATGACGGATTGACTGACGGGGAAGAAATGGGCATCATTAAGAACTATGAAGAACAAAATTGGTTAAAAAAATTGATTCTTAGGTTAAAAGGGTTTGATAATGAGGTATATGCAGAGTATTTCGATTACAAAAGCAATCCGCTAGAGAAGGATACGGATGGTGACGGTTATGAAGATAAAGCGGATTCGAATCCGCTAATTAAGGATGTAAGAGTAGTAAAAATAAAAGATGCGGAGAAATTTGTTGGGATAACAGAGGGGGCAGGAAACGAAGTAAAGTATTATGGTGGAGATCAAGGATGGTTTAAAGAAATTCTGGCTCAAGAAGGGGCGTGCGGAACTGTTGCAGCGGCAAATATTACAGCGTATATGTCGAGAAATGATGAATTTAATAAACTATATGCGTATGACGATTTTAGTAAAGAAAATTTTATGGCTCATATGAACGACATGTATGAATTTTTAAAGCCATTTCGCATTCCGTTTACTAATGTACCTTTGGGTATTTGGCCGATGGGTAGGTTTGAAAAAGCCGTAGAGGAATTTTCAAGGGTAAGAGGAGTAGATTTCAGCGGTGTGCGAAATACATCTGGATTTACAAAAGAGAATGTAATAGATTATATTGAGAGTGGTTTGAAACAAGATGCACCCGTTGCGATGCTAATAGGATTTAATAATAAGTTAAACAACATCGAAGTGGTTCGGCCAAATGGAACAAGCTGGGTACAAAGTTCTTTTAAAACACATTGGGTTGTTATCACTGAATTAACAACAGATGAAGTTATAGGGAAGAGTACGGCAAAAGTATCTACATGGGGAGGCTATTCATATTTGGATATAGATGAATATTTGACCGGAGAGAATGTGTATGAATGCCTTCTCTATTTTGAATAATAAAGGAGGGGTTTAATGAACAAAAAAGCATTTTCTCAATGGGCAGTAATACTGCTTGTTGTTCTATTCGTTGTTATTGCGTTAATTCTGGCATTTTTAGGAATCCGACGTAAAATGGAAAGAGAACCGTTTTATCAATTTAAAAAAAGCATAATGTCGGAGTTTGAGTATGTAAATAAAATATTATTAGGGAATTATGGACCGAATTGCACGATAAGAATTTATATGGATGAGAAGTATTGCGATGCAGAAACACTAGAAAAAGTATTTATTAAAGTTATGACGGAGATTTCCGAGGAATCAAATTTTCAGTACTTTTTAGAAAGGCATAACAAAGTTGCGAGTGGGGAGTTGGCATTCTTGAATGTGTATTTCTATCATGGTGAAGAAGAATTATGTCGCTATACCAGTTACAAGGATTTTGAGGTTTGGGAATTGGAAAGCGACCGTTCAGTGCAATTTCGTGTATCCGACTATGTGCAGTGACATGATTTAATAAAAATGACATCAATGTTTAGGCTAGTTGGTTTATAGTATGTTTATGGTAACAGAAAATAAGCCTATATAGGCGAAGTGCAATTCAAGCTAAAAAGGAATGGCGTACAATAAGTAAACTTGAAGGGGTTAAGTAAAAATCCCGATGTCAAATTGGTGACAAAATCGGCGATAATGAAAATATGGCTTGTAAAGTAAGCGTAAAACTGTGGATTTTAGCGATACAAGGCATAGAAAATATGTTGAAAAACGTTATTTATGTAACGTGAGGGTCGTCGTACCGTAGGTTTCGGTAAGGTTGTAAACATCATTGAATAGCTGCTTCAGTTCCATAGGTTTTTTACAAAATATTGCAGATTTTGTAAAACTATGGTATACTATTCGCAAAACGCGAATCGTTTGAAGCTTTGCTTTTCGCGGTAAAACGGTGGGCGGATGAAATTTGCCAGTGCGGCGAGAAAGGAGGAATTCCATGCGGCTTGTTTCGATTGAGATGTTAACACCGGATATGAAAATTGCACGGGCGGTATATCAACAGGGAGCATTGATTCTTCCGGTAGGACGTAGCAATGTGACGAGATATATTCCTAATTTGAGAAATATGGGAATCGAGTATGTGTATGTACAGGACGATAAGAGTGAGGACATCGAAATTCCGGATGCAATTGCGGAACATACCAGAACGAACTGTAAGCAGATTCTGCAGAATACGATACAGCAGTTTGCAAAGACGGACAGGCTGGAGCTGGAGGCGTTGGAACAGTGCGTCGATGAGGTCATTGCCGATATCCTGAAAAATCCGGATGTACAGGTAAGTTTAAACGATATTGCTTCCAATGACGAATATACGTTTACACACTCCGTCAGTACGATGGTTTATGCGCTGATGATTGCCAGAAAGCTGGATTACAGTAAGCCGATGTTAGGAGTGCTTGGAATTGGAACGCTGCTCCATGATGTCGGAAAGATGATTATCGATTCCGCTATCATGTATAAGTCGGGAAAATTGACGAATCAGGAATACGAGTATGTGAAGATGCATGCTCTGTACGGGTATCAAACATTGCGAAGAATTCCGACGCTGCCGGAACAGGCAAGGCTGATTGCTTATATGCACCATGAACGCCTGGACGGAAGCGGTTATCCTCAGGGCTTGCGCGGAGAGGAATTGAATGAATTTATAAGGATTACAGCAATCGCAGATGTATATGACGCGTTGACGACAGACCGGTGTTATCGGAAAAAGTGGCCGGCGAACAAAGCGATGGACTTTTTGATTGAGAAAAGCGAGAAGGAGTTTGATCCGGTTCTGGTCGGCTTGTTTACACAGCAGCTTGCGGTGTATCCGAACGGTTCGCTGGTACGTCTGTCCAACGGCTATATCGGAATTGTGTGCAGACAAACTAAAAACATGCCGTTACGGCCGGTAGTACGAATCATACAGGACCCTACGGGGGAGGACATTGTGCCGTATGAGGTCGATTTGATGAAAGAATTATGTGTTACGATTGTGGAGTCGGAGCTGGAAATCAGCCGGAACCGTCCGGCTGTATCGCCGGACGTGGTCTGATGAAAAACGCTCCTAAGGAAATACGGATTCTACCGGCGTTTCCTTAGAAAGAATATGGAAAATGCAGGTTTTGGAAACGCCGCTTTCCGCGGTTACGGTTACTTCGACCGTACCCGGCGCGAGCGCGGTCAATGTGCCGGAAGCGTCCGCATGCAGCAGGGTTTCATCGCTTACGGCGAAGGTAAGGCGGTCTGTTGCGGCAAGGGGAAGGGCCAGCACCGCCAAATGATAATTGTCACCTACCGAGAGGGTCCGCTCAGCAGTACTTAAAAACAGCTGCCGAGCCGGAACCTTTTGTACGTTCAGGGAATATACCGTCTTGTTGCCCCGGTAATCCGCCGCATAAATAGTGTAGACGCCCTCATGCTGTACCGTAAAGGTATATGAGGTGTGAGGACTCAGTTCATGACCGGCGGAAAGGAAAGCGCTCGCGGTATGCTCGCCCTGGAGGTAGCGGACGCGTTTCAGCCCGCTTTCGGTATCCTCCGTGTGAACGGTTACGGTAAAAGTGCCGTTCTCGTTCAACACATAAGAGGCAGACAAGGCAGGTGCCGTAGTATCATCGTTTACCGTGTAAACCAGAGAGGTTTCGTTTCCTGCATAATCGCTGATATAAAAGGTATAGGTGCCGGCCTTTCTCAAATGCAGAACCGGTTCGGTAAGAGTCAGTCCTGTTGTGCCGCGGCAGAAGTAGGAGGTATCGTGCGTTCCCAGAGCATAAGAAATCAGCCGGATGCCGCTTCCGCCGAGGTCCTCCGGATTTAAATGTACGGAGAGAGTACCCTCATCATGGGAGGTGACCGGACGTAACGTCGGCGCAATGCGGTCCGCAACGAGAAAATCCGCTGCACCTAAGGCTTTTGCGGCGTCTGGAATGCCGGGATAGCGTACAAAGCCAATCAAGGAATCAAGAGGCTTTAACGTCTGTATCAGAAGCTCTTTTACATTCTGCGGATACAGGGAATCACTGCACGCGTACAGGAGTGCGGCCGTACCGGACACAATCGGAGCCGCCATGGAACTTCCGGAAAGGTAATGGTACTCGCCGCCGACCGTGGTACTGTAAATGTCCTGTCCCGGAGCGGCAAAGTCTACCGTGGAAACTCCGTAATTGGAATCGGAGGCAAGCTCCCCGTATTGGGTGATAAAAGCCACGGAAATCATATTGTCCAGCGTATAGGAGGCCGGATAGAGCGGAGTGGCGTTATTGTTACTGCCGCTGTTTCCGGCGGCAACCACAAAGAGCATATGGGATTCCCGCATTACGGTTTCCAATGCTTCGCTGTATACGGAAGTACCCCAGCTCATATTGCAGATGTCGGCACCTGCCGCCTCGGCGTATTTGATTGCCTTGATTGCGTCGGCAACGGAGCCGGAGGACTTGGCACCGCCGTGAATCTTCAACGGAAGAATGCGGATATCAATCCCTGCGGCAACACCGAAAACGCCTGCGGAAGAAGCAATAATGCCGGCGCAGTGCGTTCCGTGGTTATCGTTATCCTCGGGAAGCGCGCTGACCTGCCCGAGGTCTGAAACATAGTAATGGCAGACCGTATTGTCATTGTGGTAAAAATCCCAGCCGTAAATATCGTCAATATAGCCGTTGCCGTCGTCGTCGATTCCGTTGAGCGGAATCTCGTTTTCGTTTCTCCAAATATGCTCCGAGAGCGCCGGGTGCGTAATATCCACACCGGTATCGATGACAGCTACGGTGACGGTGCGGTCAGGCGCAAGCCGGTTAAGCTCTTCGTAAGCCTCCGGCAGATTAATGTCGGCGTCGGCAAGCGAGGTACGGGCAATCGGAAGTCCGTTGATGTAATAGGTGTAATTTCCGGTATTATGTAAGGACCATTGGGTATCAAAGTAATCCATTGTTTCAAAACCGCATAAGGCCGTAGAATGGTTCTGCTCCGCAACACGGACGGACGCGTCGGCATTCAGCCGGGCAAGCTGCGCGGCGATGCTTTCCGGGGAATTGCTCCGGCAGACGGTTACATTATCGAAATGATCCGTCGGCGTAAGTCCGGGACAGAGCGCGGACAGGCGGCGGGCAGCCTCCTCGGGAGAAACACTGTCCTCCCACAAGATTACCAGCTCGGTAGTTTGGACGGAAACAAAAAGATTGCCTTTTAGCGTAACCCCAAGGAAAAACAGGAACGGCAAAAAGAAAAGCAATCTTTTCGAATACTTTGTTTTTATGGAAAAATGCTGTTTCAAAGAACTGCACATGATTTGCCTCTTTCTAAAACATTTTACTAAGGTACGAATCATAGACTAGACCCAGAACGTGGCAGTTGTGTGGCAAAATCATTACGTATTTATTATGATTAACAGTAGTTGTTAAACAGCATACCGCTGTAAATGGAGGTGGTATACGGGCTGGTTCGCTGCAGGATGGGAGAAGTTGGGTCCGGGTAGGCAACCAGCTTTTTATCCACATACTTCATCGGATTCAGAACGATGGATTCCAGACGGGAGTCCAGCGCCTTCAGAAAGGAGGCGTCCTGCCGGAAAACGGTTTCCGTATTGCCGGAAACTGCCGCAGCCTTGGTCTTTTCGGCATCCAGGGTAAGATAACCCTCCTCGTCCGAGAAAATACCGACGGAGGTGAGCGCGGAATAATGAGAGGCGACCAAATGGGTCAGACCGCGCAGTAAAAGCGCCGAGCTTTTATTCTCCTGCATTGCGCTCTTGCCTGCCTGTACCAAACGGTTGTAGCTGTCGGTAAATTCGGAAAGAACCTCGTAAACAGCAGTCTGGTCGGCAACCGGACGGATGGTTACAGGCTCTTTTGTAACGGAGTGGAACGTAAGACGCAGCATATCCGAAAAGACGGCGGTATTCTCCGGTGATTCGTAAGAAACGCCGTTCACGGTATAGCGGGCATTCTTCGCAGGGGAAGCAATCTGGTTCAGCCCGAAAACCTCTACCAGACCCTTTTCCGCACCGTCAGGTATCCGGGTATCTTCCAGGGAGAAGGAACTTCTGCCGGATGTCCCGGTCTGTTTGGCGGAAAGATCCATACGGCTTACCCCCAGTTCACGGTTAAAGGAAACCTGCGCTTCCAGGGCGATGCCGGTCTTGTTAATGAAATCCGCAAGCTTGGTCTGTAACTCGAATGCAGGGGCGTTTTCCGCTACGTTAAAACGGAAGGAATACTGCTCGGAACCGAGGGCTACGGTAAAACTATAACTTCCCCCCGGCAGCGGTGCTTCCTCCGAAGGAAGACAAAGCCCGATATTGGACTGACCGGCGGCGAGGTCCGAAACCTCCACTTCAAAAGCGGTATCTTTCTCAAACTCGGATAAATCCATCCGATGCAGCAAAGAGGCACTGACGCTTCCGGCGTCGGAGGAAACGACTCCGGCGGTGTGCAATAAAGGAGTATCCTGTAATTTATGCGTCGTATCTTTTAACAGAAGGGCGCTTTCTTTAATGGAAAGGGCGCATGCCTGCTTACTTTCGGAAAGGTCGATTTTATATAAGGGTTCGGAGGCCGATAATTTAACGATATTCTTGTAAATATCGCGCAGCTCACGCCGCTTGTGCGCAGAATAATGCGGAGTGCGGGAAACGTAATCCTGCACATAGTAGTTGTACACATTCAACATAAGCAAGCCTCCTTTCTCACTTATCGTTTGCGGTATTGAAATGATAGAGCACCAAGGCGTCCTGCCGTCCGGTGCAGAGGGTTGAAACAGGTCAAAAATGACAAAAACCTCCGTATATAGTATACACCTAACGGCAATATTTTGTAAAGTATTTTATGGTATTTTGCGGCTAAGGCTTGAAAAAAATGGGAAGAATTGATATGATGAATAAGTGCTAGAAAGACAAACAAAGGGGGCGATACGATGTGTGGTATAGCCGGATATGTAGATTATAAAAGAGCAGAGGCGCATCGGGAAGAGTTGCGGAAGATGACGGAAGTGATTATTCACCGCGGACCGGATTCCGTCGGTTATTATGAGGATGATGCCGTCGGACTCGGCTTCCGAAGGCTGAGCATTATCGGCATCACAAACGGACAGCAGCCGATTTTGAACGAAACCGGCAGTATGGTGCTGACGTTTAACGGCGAGATATATAACTATGCGGGAATCCGCGAAGAACTGCGGGAGAAAGGTCATGTGTTTACGACGGACAGCGATTCCGAGGTTATTTTACACGGCTTTGAGGAGTACGGACAGGAGATTCTGGCGCGGCTGCGCGGAATGTACTGCTTTGTCCTCTGGGATATAAAGAAGAAAAGTTTGTTTGCGGCGAGGGACGGGTTCGGCATTAAGCCGTTCTATTATACGCAGCCGTCGGAAGAAGAATTGGTATTCGGTTCGGAAATTAAGTCGATTTTGCAGCATTCGTCGGTAAAGAAAGAGCTGAACGAAGAAGCGATTTACAGCTATCTTTCGTTCCAGTTCTCCGCCCGGAGCGAGAGCTTCTTCCGGGGGATTTATGAACTGCCGCCGGGACATTTTCTCACATATTCGAGAGAGGAAGGCGCATGTGTAAAGGAATACTGGGACCCGAAATTTGCGGCAAATAACGAGCTTACGTTAGAGGAAGCGGTAAAGCAGATCGAAGAGGTGTTTGAAGATTCGGTGAAGGTGCATCTGACCGCGGATACGGAGGTCGGAAGCTTCCTGTCCGGCGGCATCGATTCGAGCTATGTGGTGAGCACGGCAAAATGCCCGAAGACCTTTACGGTCGGCTTTTCGGACGGCGGTTACAGTGAAATTGCCTATGCGAAAGAGCTGGCGGGTATTCTTGGAATAGAAAATTACAGTAAGGTCATTACGCCGGAGGAATATTGGGACGCGATTCCGAAGGTGCAGTACCATATGGACGAGCCGGTAGCGGACCCGTCCGCGGTGGCGTTATATTTTGTGAGCCAGCTGGCGAGCAATTATGTCAAGGTCGTTTGTTCCGGAGAAGGAGCGGACGAGCTGTTCGGCGGCTACAACGTGTACCAGACCGTAATTGCGTCGCAGGCGGTTGCATGGATTCCGAAGCCGCTGCGCCGTGCGATAGCAGAGGTGCTCAAGCGCCTTCCGGTGCATTTTAAGGGAAAGGAGTATCTGATTCGTTCCGGTACGCCGCTTTCGGAGCGTTATATCGGCAATGCGTATATTTTCCGCGAAAAGGAGATTGACCGCCTGCTTGTGAACCCGGCAGGCCGTAAGAAGACGAGCGAACTGACTGCACCGTATTATGAGCGGGCAAAGGAGTTGGACGATGTACAGAAAATGCAGTACATCGATATGAAGTTCTGGCTGCGTGGAGATATTTTACGAAAAGCGGACCGCATGAGTATGGCGCATTCCCTGGAGCTGCGTGTACCGTTCCTCGATTATGAGGTGATGAAGGTGGCGGGAACGCTTCCGCTTTCCTTAAAGGTGGACAAGAATACCACGAAGAAAGCGCTTCGCCTGGCGGCACAAAAGAATACGCCGAAGGCTTCCACGGAACGAAAGAAGCTGGGCTTCCCGGTGCCGATTCGTGTGTGGCTGCGTGAGGAGAAGTATTACAACCGCGTAAAAGAAGTATTGCTTCGCCCGTATATGAAGCAGTATTTCAAAGAAGACCAGATGCTTGCGCTGCTTGACGCACATTATGGCGGCAAGAAGGATTATTCCAGAAAAATCTGGTGCCTGTACTGCTTCGGTATCTGGTATGCGGAGTTTTTCGGTGAAAGCTAAGCGGTGTCTTTCACACCTTTTTTTGCCGGACCGGCAGGTATGGCAGGGCCTTTGAGGAAAAAGGTATATTGTTGATAACGGAAAGCATAGAATAGTAGAAAAGCAAAGGAGCGATACCTGTCCGGAGGTCAGACCGGATGAGGTATCGTTTTTTGTGGTGAGATGCAGTACGGGATTGCAGTAAAAAATGTATCGGTGCGGACAGAGCCGACGATGGAACCGCTTCGGAAGCACAAGGAGGATGTCTGGGACAGACGGCAGGAAAGCAGGCTGAATCTCGGGGAGGCGGTGCAGATAAAGCATCTGGGTGAGCACTGGCTGTATGTGATCTCGGATACGACGTCGGGATATGCTTTATCCGAGGGCTTTACGGTCTGTACGAGGGCGCAATATGAGAAATACAGGACGCTTCCCCAAAAAGAGCACAGGGTTGTTTTGAAGGCCGGCAGAAATGAGGGCGGACAATACCTCCGGGTGGGGACGATTCTGCCGCCGGAGGAAGCGATGTTTGAAACGGAAGTATGCGAAAAAGACCGAAAGTATCGCAGAGGGGAGGCACAGGGAGCGACTGTCGGCTGGCAGACGCCTCCGGTAATTATCCGCGGAAAGCTGCCGCTTTCGGAACGCCAGCTTTTCCTGCAAATGAACCGGATGCTTGGAATTCCGTACAGCTGGGGCGACGAACGCGCGGACGGGATGGACTGTTCGTCTACCGTGCGTGCTTTCTACGCTTGTTTCGGAGTTTTTCTGCCGCGCAACTCCGGAGAACAAAAAGACTACGGGGAACGGCTTGCGGCAGAGGGGAAAGCGATATTTTTCCGGACGGAGCGGATGAGCGCCGGACAAAAGAAAGAACTTCTTGCTTCCTTAGGCGTCGGCGCCATCCTGCATATGCCGGGGCATGTGATGCTGTATGCCGGGGAGGAAAACGGCGAGCCGCGGATTTTCCATAATTGTGATACTTATACCGAGGATGGCACGGAGCATATTGTCCGCCGGTGTGTGATCACCGGTTTTTTACCGAAGCTGGACGGAACGTATCTCGACTATCTGACGGCGGTGTGGCGGCCGGGAAGCTGCGGGTCTTTCTAAGGGACTGTCGCAGTAAGCACGCCCCCATTCTTGCAAGCCGTGGCTTGCCTGTAACCGCGACGTGAAAGCGGGCATTCTCATTCGCTTGCAAGAATGCGCCACGCCCGGGCCATCGCGTGCTTACTGCGGGTAAAAGAAAGCAGCCGTAGACAAATTCTTCCATGTGTGCTATCATTGATACAGTTCCTGACATTAAGTATTTTGTGCTGCGTGAAAGGTTTTTGGAGGTGTTGCGATGGAAACTCGTGTTGCGGTTATGAGCATCATTGTAGAAAACAGTGATACGGTGGAGAGGCTGAATTTAATTTTACATGAATACGGCGAATACATTATAGGCAGAATGGGGATTCCGTATCGGGAAAGGAAAATCAATATTATCAGTATTGCGCTGGACGCGCCGCAGGATACGATTTCCGCACTGGCGGGGAAGATAGGAAAGCTTCGGGGAATCAGTGTGAAAACCGCGTTTTCGAGTGTGACAAACCATGAATAGGGTATATGAGTTAATCGAAAAGCTTGCCGCGCAGCACGGACTTTCACTTTCGGAATATGAGTTTCTGATTGAGAACCGTACGCCGGAGGCGGCGAAAATGCTTGCGGAATATGCGGTAAAGGCAAGAAAAGAGGTTTATGGAACAACGGTCTTTGTTCGGGGACTGATTGAAATCAGCAATCTCTGTAAAAATGACTGCCTGTATTGCGGAATCCGCAAAAGTAACAGAAACTGCGAGCGTTACCGCCTGACGCCGGAGCAGATTATGGAGTGCTGCGAAGAGGGATATGAGCTGGGCTTTCGCACCTTTGTCCTGCAGGGAGGCGAGGACGGATATTTTTCCGACGGGCTGCTCTGCGATTTGCTTGAGGCGATAAAGAAAAAATACAGGGACTGTGCCGTTACGCTCTCCCTCGGAGAGCGAAGCTGCGAAAGCTATCAAAGGCTTTATGACGCCGGTGCGGACCGGTATCTGCTTCGGCACGAAACCGCCGACAAAGAGCATTACGAAAAGCTGCACCCGGAGGGAATGTCCTTTGAACACCGGATGCGCTGTTTAGAGAATTTGAAGAAAATCGGGTATCAGACCGGCTGCGGCTTTATGGTTGGCTCGCCGTTCCAGACAACGGCACATCTTGCGAAGGATTTGCGGTTTATCGAGGAATTTTCGCCGGATATGTGCGGAGTGGGCCCCTTTATTCCGCATACGGATACGCCGTTTCGGGAGAAACGGGCGGGAACTTTGGAACTGACCTGTTATCTGTTATCCGTCATAAGACTAATCAAACCGAATGTGCTGCTTCCGGCAACGACGGCACTCGGTACAATCGACCCGTTTGGACGGGAAAAAGGAATTCTTGCGGGGGCAAATGTTGTTATGCCCAATTTGTCGCCTGCCTCTGTCCGGAAGAACTATATGCTTTATGACAATAAAGTATCTGACGGTGCGGAATCGGCGCAAAGCAAGGAGGTTCTTGCAAAACGTATATCCAGGGTCGGCTATGAAATCGTAACCGGCCGCGGCGATATAAAAAACATCTAACGAGGAAGAAGTATCTGACTCAAAGAGAGGAGAAATGTATGGCTATTTACAACCCGAAATCCATGAAAGCAGAGGAGTTCATCAACGATGAAGAAATCAAAGAAACTCTTGCTTTCGCGGAAGCAAACAAAAACAACACGGAACTGATTGATCGTATTCTGGAAAAGGCCCGTCCGAAAAAAACGGAAACGGGGCATGTCTGTGCAGGGCTCAGCCACCGGGAAGCGTCGGTGCTGCTCGCCTGTGAAATTCCTGAAAAAATCGAAAGAATGTATGAGATTGCGGAGGAAATCAAGCTTGCGTTTTACGGCAATCGCATTGTAATCTTTGCGCCGCTGTATTTATCCAATTACTGCGTAAACGGCTGCGTGTATTGCCCGTACCATATGAAAAATAAGCATATCCCGCGCAAGAAGCTGACCCAGGAGGAGGTAAAGGAGGAAGTTATCGCCTTACAGGATATGGGGCATAAACGCCTTGCCATTGAAGCGGGGGAGGACCCGGTGAATAACCCGATAGAGTATATTTTGGACTGTATTAAGACGATTTACAGTGTACATCACAAAAACGGGGATATCCGCCGCGTGAACGTCAATATCGCGGCGACGACGGTGGGAAATTACCGGAAGCTGAAGGAAGCGGGAATCGGCACCTATATTTTGTTTCAGGAAACCTACCATAAAAAGAGCTATGAAAAGCTGCACCCGACCGGACCGAAGCATGATTACGATTACCATACCGAGGCGATGGACCGTGCGATGGAGGGCGGTATTGATGATGTGGGTCTGGGCGTTTTGTTCGGACTGGAGCTATATAAATATGAGTTTGCGGGGCTTTTGATGCACGCAGAGCATCTGGAAGCGGTACACGGCGTAGGCCCTCATACCATAAGCGTTCCGCGGTTAAAGCGGGCGGATGATATTGACCCGACGCAGTTTGATAACGGTATCGACGACGATACCTTTGCAAAAATCACGGCTTGTATCCGGCTTGCGGTGCCGTATACGGGCATGATTATTTCCACCAGAGAAAATGAAGCCGTTCGTTCCAGACTTCTCCGCCTGGGAATTTCTCAGGTTTCCGGCGGCTCCCGTACTTCTGTCGGCGGCTATGCCGGGTATTCCGCAGAGGAACGTCCGCATGATACGGAGCAGTTTGACGTGTCCGACCAGCGGAGTCTTGACGAGGTAGTCCGCTGGCTTATGGAAAGCGGACATATTCCGTCCTTCTGTACGGCGTGCTACCGCGAAGGAAGAACAGGGGACCGTTTTATGAGCCTTTGTAAGAGCGGGCAGATACTAAACTGCTGTCACCCGAACGCCCTTATGACGCTGTCGGAATATCTGGAGGATTATGCATCCGAAGCGACGAAGAAAGTCGGTTACAGGATGGTGGAGGAAGAACTGAAACGGATTCCGAAGGAAAAGGTTCGCATGATTGCGGAACAAAATATAAAGGAAATCAAAGCGTCGTGCCGAAGAGATTTCCGTTTTTAAGCCCGGATGGGAGAAACGGAAGCGTTGCGCCAAAAAATTTTTACTTTTAAGGAGGCAGGTATGGGACTGAATGAAACGGTATCCGCAGAAAGAGTACATATCGGTTTTTTCGGTATGCGAAATGCAGGGAAATCAAGCCTTGTGAACGCGGTAACAGGGCAGGAACTTTCGGTTGTATCCGAGGTTAAGGGGACGACTACGGACCCCGTAAAAAAGGCAATGGAGCTGTTGCCGCTCGGCCCGGTGCTGATTATTGATACCCCCGGACTGGACGATGAGGGAGAGCTTGGCGGACTGCGCGTGAAAAAGGCAAAGCAGATTCTTGCACAGACGGACATCGCTGTGCTTGTTGCGGACGGTACGGCCGGGCTTTCGGCGCAGGACGCGGAGCTGATTTCCTGTTTTGAGGAAAGAAAAATCCCTTATCTTATCGTTTACAATAAGGCAGACCTGATAACGGAGCGAAACGCGGCAAAGGACAATGAGCTTTATGTCAGTGCGAAAACGAAGGAGAACATCAATGCGCTGAAAGAAAAAATAGCGTCTTTTTCGAAGAATGGCGGCACGGTCAGGCATATCGCCGCGGATTTGCTTTCGCCGGAGGATGTGGCGGTACTTGTAATTCCGGTGGATGAAGCCGCGCCGAAAGGGAGACTGATTCTGCCGCAGCAGCAGACCATCCGTGATATTCTGGATAAACACGGGATTATTGTGTCCTGTCAGGATACCGAGCTGAAAGCGACGCTTTCCTGCCTTGCGGTGAAGCCGAAACTGGTAATTACGGATTCACAGGCATTCGAACGCGTAAGCGCGGATGTGCCGGAGGATATTCTGCTGACTTCGTTCTCCATTCTGTTCGCCAGATATAAGGGCGACTTGCAGGAACTGGTCAAGGGGGCGGCGGCACTTTCCAAATTAAAGGACGGGGACCGGGTGCTGATTTCGGAGGGCTGTACGCATCATCGCCAGTGCAATGATATCGGCACGGTAAAAATGCCCGGCTGGATAGAGAATTTTACCGGGGTAAAACCGCAGTATACCTTTACCTCCGGCGGGGAGTTTCCGGAAGACCTTTCGGAGTATTCTCTGATTGTGCATTGCGGCGGCTGTATGTTAAACGAAGCGGAAATGAAGCATCGCATTCAAAAGGCGGTGACCGCCGGTGTGCCGATTGTTAATTACGGCATTGCCATTGCACAGATGCACGGCATTTTGGCGCGCAGCCTTCAGGTGTTCCCGGAGGTGCAAAAGCTGCTGGCGGAAAATTGACGGGAACTCAAGAGAAAAAACAGTTGCATAAGAAAACAAACTATGTTATAATGAAAAACTGTGATATGCAAAACACAAATTTTTCCTTGCTCTTTTGTGACGGAAAGGGCCGGAGACCAGAAGGAGGTGCACGCAACTATGAATCAGTATGAATTAGCCTTAGTTGTAAATGCAAAAGTCGAGGATGACGTAAAGAATGCTGTGGTTGAAGCAGTAAAGGAGCTCATTACCAAGTTCGGCGGAAACATTACCAACGTGGAAGATGCCGGTAAGAAGAGACTCGCATACGAAATCCAGAAGATGAAGGAAGGTTACTATTTCTTCATTCAGTTCGATGCTGATGCGACAGTTCCGGCGGAAATCGAATCCAGAGTCCGCATTATGGAAAATGTCATCAGATTCTTATGCATTCGACGGGACGAGGAGTAAAGGAGGAATTCCTTATGAACAAAGTCATTTTAATTGGCAGATTGACCAGAGACCCGGAAATCAGATATTCGCAGGGCGCAAGCTCTACTGCGGTTGGCACGTTCAGCATTGCGGTGGACAGGCGTTTTAAGCGTGAGGGTGAGCCGGATGCGGACTTCTTTAACTGCACTGCTTTCGGAAAGCAGGCGGAGTTTGTGGAGCGTTACCTGAAAAAAGGTACGAAGATGGTTGTGGTAGGCAGAGTGCAGAACGACAACTACACAAACAAAGAAGGCCAGAAGGTTTACAGTACACGCATTATGGTAGATGAATTAGAGTTCGCCGAGAGCAAGAACGCAGCCGGTGAAAGTTCGGAGTATCGTCCGAGCGCAAGACCGGAGCCGAGTGCGGCAGGTGACGGATTCATGAATATCCCTGACGGTATCGACGAAGAGCTTCCGTTTAACTAGGAAGCACATGATAAGAAGCGGCATAGCCGCACGATTTGAATAAGGAGGTAGAACCAAATGGAAAGACCGGATAAGGCAGATCTTGGTACCAAGAGACGTGTCGTTCGCAGAAGAAAGAAGGTTTGTGCTTTCTGTGCAGACAAGACAAACGCAGGTATCGATTACAAAGATGTAAATAAGTTAAAGAGATACGTTTCCGAGAGAGGTAAGATTCTTCCGAGAAGAATTACCGGAAACTGTGCAAAGCATCAGAGAGCATTAACCGTTGCTGTAAAGCGCGCTCGTCACGTTGCACTGATGCCGTATACTCTTGACTAAACCCTTTATTTACTAGGGTTTCAGAGGTCGGAAGTGTAGTTTTGGCACACTGATGGCACATAATTTCCGTACAAAGCGGAGTGAAATGAAAAAGCCTATGGACTGCAAATTTATTTGCAAGGACATAGGCTTTTGCTGTTTCATGGAGCGAAGCGACCGAGCGTTTAGAAAGAACGCGAGACTCCGCTTTGTATGATGCCACAAGAACCCCGTAACGGTGCAGGCTGTCATTGTGTGTGACTGTAAATTGCCAGCCTAAAAATATGATGAAATTGCTTGAAAAAAGGACGAAATAATGTAATAATATGAGCAAGGGTACATTTTTACATAAATCGACACTAGGTTTCTTTGCGAGATAAAGTAAGGGGGAAGTTTGCACCATGGGCAATGATTATTCTGATACCGAAAACACATGGTTAAGACTGCTGGGGATTGTTTTTCTTGCATTCGGGATGTTGGCAGTGTCCTTGGTCACGGGTTATAGAAGGTCATCAGGAATATAGAATGAATAAAAAGAAAGGTTAAAGCGGAAAAGGCAGGTGTCAGAATGAGTGAACAGAACATGAAAATTGGTTATACGCAGGTTGTTTGGGAGATTACATCCTTACTCCAGAAGGCAGAATCGCTGGAAGAAGCGTTGCGCGCCAGCCTTGGGGAGGTGGTAAAGGCTGTTGGTGCCGAGGCAGGCACGATTTGGTTTTACAACGTATCAGGAGATAAAAGAATCTATCCCTCTTTTTGGATCGGCGGAGCGGATCTGACAGGTCTTAGTCTGGCTCTTGGAGAAGGAATTGCAGGTACGGTTGTAAAAGAAGGCAAGTCTACCGTAGTCAAGGATTGTCAGAAGGATGAACGATGGGCAGCACGTTTTGATGAAACTACGGGCTTTGTGACAAAAAGCATGATCTGTGTACCGCTGGTGAACAAATATGAAGTGATCGGTTGTATTCAGATTATCAATAAAAAAGATGGTTCTCTGTACAATGATGATGATATCAGCCTGTGTGAAAACTTGGCGATGCTGACTGCTATTGCAGTGGACGGCAGAGGACTGAATCTTGGTTTTGCTGAGGAGAAGAAGGCGATTATCTCTTTGAGGGATGTGACGAAAACCTTCGGCTCAGGTGAAAATGAGCTTCAGGTTCTGAAAGGAGTCAATCTTGATATCAGGGAGGGCGAATTCCTTGTGATACTGGGAGAATCCGGCTGCGGCAAGTCAACAATGCTTAATATCATAGGCGGTATGGACCAGCTTTCTACGGGAACCTTTCTTTTTGATGGAAAAGACTATTCCAAGGCAGATGAGAAGACCTTGACCGAGTATCGCAGACATTCTGTAGGATTTATTTTCCAAGCATATAATCTGATGCCGGCTTTGACTGCAGAGGAGAATCTGGACTTTATTGGAGAATTATGTGAGGACCCTATGGATGCAGCCGAAGCATTGGAACGGGTAGGATTAGCACAGCGTAAAGACAATTATCCGGCACAGATGTCCGGAGGTCAGCAACAGCGTGTATCAATAGCCAGAGCACTGGTGAAAAAGCCAAGAATAATTCTGGCAGACGAACCAACGGCTGCACTTGACTATGAGACCAGTATCGAGGTACTGACGGTTTTGGAAGAGGTAATCCAATCAGGTACCACTCTTTTGATGGTTACTCATAATGAAGAAATAGCAAAAATGGCCAATCGTGTGATACGCATGAAGGGTGGAGTTGTTGCAGAAGTGATTGTGAACAGACATCCTGCAAGCGCAAAGGAGTTAGTATGGTAAAAGGAAAAGCAAGAACGAAATATCTGCTTAGAACGATTCGGAAAAATGGGGTTCCTTTTTTTGCAGTAGCGTTTATCGCAGCAACAAGTATCGCAATTTTCTTAGGACTGCAATCCTCAGCAACTGCGATTTTGAAAGAAACAGATCGTTATTTTGTGACAAATAGACTGGAGTCATTGGAGATTACCTGCGCAAATGGTATCACACAGGAGGATATTGACGCAATAGCAGGATGGGATGGAGTGGATGCCGTAGAGGGCGGTTATGCTGCCATGGCACTGATGGATGGAGAGAGTGAGAAGATAACAATACAGGCTCGTTCTTTGTGCAGTGATATGAATGACCCGGTTGTCCTTAAGGGTGCACTTCCGTCTGCCCCGGATGAGGCTGCCATAGAGCAGATTTTTGCAGAAGAGCAGGGAATACAGGTTGGAGACGAGATTATCCTGGAGCATGATGGTAGTTTTGTTTCGGATACATTTCGAGTGACAGCAATCGTAAATGAACCGTTTTTCTGCTGTGCAACGATACAGGATGCCCGCGGTAAAAGTACCGAGGGGTTGGGCGCAGCCTCCTACTACATAATGCTTACCGGGGATGCATTTGATTCCTCTTATTACAGTGAATGCTTTACCACAGCTTATGTGAAAAATACCGCCTTGGATGCATTCTTCTATTTTTCAGATGACTATAAAGAGCAGGAAGCAGCTTTTAAAGAAAAGATGGAAGAACTTGGCCAGGAACGTGCAGAGCGCCGTTATACTTTCCTGAAAGATGACGCTCAGTCGGCGATAGATAGCGCTGAGAGTGAGATCAATGACAGCGAAAAGAAACTGTCTGATGGGATGAGTGAGATCAAAGAAACCAAAAAAGAACTTGAGACGGCTCTTGGAGAGATTGAAGCTAACTTAACTGCAATGGGATTGAAAAAGGATCTGGATCCGGCGCTTAAGCAGCTTGAACAGTATGGGGAAGCAGCGTTGCCGTTAAAGACTTCTATCATGGAGTATCAGGAGGCTGTGGTGCAGCTGCAGGATGCAGAAGTCAAGTTGGAAGATGCCAGAGAAGAGCTGGAACGTGCAAAGGCAGAACTTGCGGATTCTAAAGAGAAAGCAGGGGATATTCAGTTGAAGGACTGGATTATTTCTGTGAGAAATGATGTGGGAGACATCCGTGGGGTGGAAACGATTGTAGACGGAATCTTCGGTCTGAGCTATTCGATGTCAATTATTTTCCTGCTGGTGGCAACTGTTGTCTGTCATGCAGCAATTTCGCGTATGATTGATGAACAGAGAGCTCTCATAGGTGCACAAAAGGCTTTGGGATTTCGGCCCGGTGAAATTTTAAAGCACTATATGCTTTACAACGTACTGTGTGCGATTCTCGGTATATTGATCGGATGGCTTGGCAGTGTTATTATCGTGGAGATTCTTGTAATCCATATCTTTAAAAAGAACTTTTTGCTTGGAAGCATTGCCCTTACCTTTGCATGGAAAGAAGCCTTATTGACGGCGGGAATCTGTCTGGCTGTATTTTTGACAGCAACTTATGTTGCCTGTAAGAAACTGGTTCGTTTGCCTGCAACGACATTGTTACGAGGTGAAGTTCCGATGCGTGGTAAAAGCTTCTTTTTTGAAAAATGGAAAGGTTATAAAAAGCTTAATCTGTATTCTCGAACCATGATCAAAAATGTGTTGAGTGACAAAGGACGCATGATGACAACGATTATGGGGGTTGTGGGATGCATATCGCTTCTCGTTATCTGTTTTTCACTTAAGCTGGCAATCGAAGATTCCTCGGTTGTTCAGTTTGACCGGTATTTTTTGTATGAAAACAGGTTGGTGATTGACAGTAGTATTGGCTCAAAAGAGGATTTTGAAAATGTTCTGAAAGAGGAAGGAATCAGTTATCTCGTGATTCAGGATAAACTGAAGAATTTCCGGGTAAATGGGGGAAGCTGGGAAAATGCGCACATTGTTGCGACCTCGGATTATGAAGGGTTGGAGGATTTTATGGTTGTCCAGGATATCCATACCAAGAGCCTGGCTAAGCTTCCTGAGGATGGAGTACTGGTTTCCCGCAAATGCGCAGAGCTCTTTGAACTATCGGAAGGTAGCACGGTAGAATTTATGGATTCCGAAGGGACCCCTAAAGAGTTTAACGTTGTGGGTGTGATCGAGCATTATCTTCCTTACCATTTGTTTGTGACAACAGACAGCTATTTTGAGTCTGCCATGGGAGAGGAGACCGATGAAAGTGTATTTTTATTAAAGGGAGACATCACCGGACTCTACGAAAAGGTTCGGGATATGGATGGATATCTGTCTCTGAAGGATAATAGTGAGTTTGAAGAGAGTGCAGACTCGGTCAATCTGGTCATCCTGATATGTCTTGCTTTATCTGCAGTTATGGCGCTGTTGGTACTTTTAAATCAAATTGTTATGCATATTAACAGGAAATCCAGAGAACTGGCGGTTATGCGCATTAATGGTTATTCCATGAAGGAAACAAAAGCATATATCTACAAGGATAATATTGTTCTTACCATATTGGGGCTTGTTCTCGGTAGTGGATTTGGTGTTGTACTGTCTTATGTGGTGGTTCGTATCATTGAAACAGGGGCTAATCGCTTTGTGCGAACACCGAACATCCCGGCCTGCCTGTATGCTTGTGCAGTCGGCGCCTTGTTTGCCCTCATCGTAAATTTGATTGCACTGCGAAAAATAAAGCATTTGAATTTGACAAATGTAAGCGGAAATTAATTGGGGACGCATTTTGTCACGGTGTGTGGCAGACTTTAAATTTTTGGAAGGACGGAGCTTTCAAATCCGGAAAGGATTTGAAGGCTCTTTTATTGATGTACTGCTACTGAACAAGGTTAGATAGTCGAAGGGATAGACAGGAAGATGGTCTAAGCGTTATCGGAGTCTTTTGAAATACAGATAACGTCCTGCACAGAGCAGTCGAGTGCAAGACAGAGTTTCTCAAGGGTCAAGACGGTAACGCTTTCATTATGCTTCAGTTTGAAGATAGTGCGCCGGTCTACGTTGTGTCTTGTAATGAGCGTATAGGTGGTCTCTCCTTTAGCTTTTAACGTATTCGATAATGGTTCGTAACTAATCATGTGAGAGACCTCCTTGTTTAATGTAATATCTCACAATGATTATAACTGTATACTGTAAAACTTCATATTTTGAAATATTTCAGCATACGGATTGAAATTTAGAGAAGTATGATGTAAAATAACAGCATACCAAATACAGAGGAGGGCACTATGAAAAAGAAATTATTAGTAGTACTTGCAGTTGTTACAGCCCTTGGACTTGCCGGCTGTCAGAATGAGGTCAGCACGGATGCACCGGAAGCGACAGTGATAGTTGTACTGACAGAGGAAGCAGATGCCCAATATTTTGAGTTTGAGCAGACAGATGACGGTAATATACGGATTACAGGATTAAAGGCTCGGTTAAATGAGGCAGTGATACCGGATAAGATAGATGGAATTCCGGTGACAGAGATAGGGTCGAACGCATTTGATTGCTGTACCAGTCTGACAAGCATCACAATTCCGGACAGTGTGACAGAGATAGGGAAGGGTGCATTTGATGGCTGTACCAGTCTGACAAGTATCACAATTCCAGACAGTGTGACAGTGATAAGTTATGAAGCATTTCGGAACTGTTTCAGGCTGACAAGTATCACAATTCCGGATAGCGTGACAGAGATAGGAGAGTATGCATTTTATGGTTGTAGCAGCCTAACGAGCATCAAAATTCCGGACAGTGTGACAGAGATAGGGAAGGGTGCATTTAGTTTCTGTGACAGTCTGACAAGTATCACAATTCCGGACAGTGTGACAGAGATAGGGGAGTATGCATTTGATGGCTGTGACAGTCTGACAAGTATCACCATTCCGAGCAGTGTGACAGAGATAGGGGAGTATGCATTTAATAACTGTAGAAGTCTGACAAGTATCACAATTCCGGACAGCGTGACAGTGATAGGGGGCGGTGCATTCTATAGCTGTAGCAGTCTGACAAGTATCACCATTCCGAGCAGTGTGACAGAGATAGGGTTGGCTGTATTTTATGATTGCAAAAAGCTCGAAGTAATTTTTGCCCCGAAAGGCTCTTATGCTGAGCAATGGGCGAAAGATAACGGCTTTAATGTACTGAATTACAAACCGGAAGAAGAATGATTTTCAATAAAATGTTACCCATTACATAATAGTTTTATCTGATTTGAAGGAGATACACTGTTAGAAATAGCAGTGTATTTCTTTTTTTGCTGTGGAGCGATAAGCACATGATACATTTTCGCACTTATTTAGGGTATCGGAAAAATCAAGGGACAGACATTTTAGAATGAATGAACGGGTTACAGAAGCGTCTGTATATGAATGGTTATATAAATAAAAAATTTTAAGGTTGAAAGGAGCAATTAAGCATGGAAGTAAACAGGACAGGAACTTCGGAAAAAGTGGTTATCAATGCAGGAATACGGACTTCAAGAGAGTTCGGAGAGGTGCAGGGTGTTGGATTCACCTTGACGTTGGTAACGCAGGGACAGGAGTTAATCAGTACGAAAAGGGAGCTGGTAAATAAGCTTCTGACCTCTGTATTGTTAGAACTTTCCAGAGAGGAGGAAATCAATTTGACGGAGCTGAAAAGGAAGATAAGAGAAGCAGAGTCAAATGAGTTCCGTGGTATGGATATTGACGGGGCAAAAATGGATTTAGATACGTTCTACAATCTGTATATCCATACTTACAAGCAGGGCAAAGTAAGAGACAGTACATGGAAAAATATAACAAATTATTACTGTTGGTATGTAAAAGGAAGCGTTATACAACAATATGCTGTTAGCAAACCCGTGTGTAGATATCATGAAGGAAATTCCGTTGTCAGAAGAAATGAAAGAGCTGTTTCAAATGCAGTGGCAGTATCAAAAAGACTTGCGAATTAGGGACGATATAGAAATTGACGGTTACAGCGGTTTTGTGTTTACCACAACGAAAGGCTTTCCCTTTACGCATGAAGCAATGAAATGTATTGTAAAATATTTATTTGCCAATAAAGATACTTTCTGAGTTAGGGAGGCTTCTCAAAGTGGTAAAATAATATTAGGAAAGAATAAGTGACAGCGATGAGTTATATCACGTATCCGAAGGAACGTGTTGTGAACGGACTGCTTGCCGAAAGGTGAGAAGTGTGTGGATATCCAAAGTGTAATGGAGGTGTTTAATTGGGGTATGATAAAATCAAACTTATTGAGAATGAAAGTTGATTGATTTGAACTACTAACCGCTCTGAATGGAAACTTAGAAATGACAATGATTTTATTGCCTTTTATGTCTTTTGCTGTAATTTCTATTGCTATTAATAATGTAATTACTTGTTCCTTTGTTTGGTGGCATTCATGAATTGTTCAGCTTTTACATGCTTGATTCGATTCTCATATTTTTAGATACGATTGAATAGTTTAGTTGAAAAATATCATGTTTGGGGTTAGAATGAGAGTAGCATATAAAGCATTAAGGGGGATGAGAAGATTATTTCTACACGGTTAGGCATATAAGTTTCAAGGTTTTATAAGAATCATTGTCCTTACAAAGTACAAGATTATTCAAATAGTGAAAGGAAAGTAACATCAAAAATGCTTAAATTACAAGGGGAAACAATGTTTTTGTATATATTATTGGGATTTGCAATAGGAATGGTAATGCACATTTTTTTTACAAGAAGGAAGGCATGTATTTTGAAGACGATTCCGGAAGAACAACGCATTGTGGTACTGAGAAAATATAGTAAATATGCGGATGAGAAAGAAGGAAAGAAATATAGTACGCATATAGTTTTAGGAAATAAGGTTCCTAAGATTTTGATGAAATATAACTATATGGACTACTGTAATAGAAGTTTTGTCAGCGAGGATGATATTGTATTTGCGATGCTTGACTTTGTTTGTGATAATTTTAAACATGACGGACATACAAGAATACCAGGAAGTCACAGCTTGGTAGGAGTCATTTGCGGGTACGAGAAAATGAATGCAAGAACCAATTGCAGAGGTCTATCGTTGATACTAGCAGAAGTTTTACGAATGAATGGAATTTGGGCTAGGCATGTGACATGCAAACCTTATGAAGAGCCTTTTTCGGATTGCCATGTTGTAGTTGATTGTTTGATGCCATCAGGAACAAGAATTATGCTTGACCCGACTTTTCGGTTGTATTTTGTGGACGAAAAGGGAGAATATGTTTCTATCAAGCAACTACGAGAGGGAATAATTGAAGGAAAAGACTATATTCCGAATAAAGATGCATCCTATAATGGAGGGGTATTTGATTATGACGATTACAAGGAATATATGACGAAGAATCTTTTTCGTTTTAATACTAATGTTTGTTTGGATGACCGAAAATCGGATTGGATAATGTCAGAGATTGAGTTGGTTCCGAAAGGATATTCGATTGACGGATATCCGAAAAGAGTGAAATATATATATGACTCGGATTGTTTCTGGGAAATAGATTAATCTAAAATCTGTGAAGAAATGGGTGTGAGCTATGTGGTTTATCGGTAACAACTAATGAGTCAGAATAAATGAGGAGGTTTTCTTATGCAGCGTTTTGGTATTGGCGCACATGAACTTAAGATGGCACGTTTGCTTTGGGAGAGAGAAGGTATCGCTTCCGGTGCGGTAGTAAAGTTATGTGCGGAAGAGATGGTATGGATGAAGTCTACTACATACACGATGCTTCGTAGATTATGCGAGCATGGTTTGTTTCAGGATGTAAACAGCATTGTGACTTCGGTGATGAGTGAAAAGGATTATAACGCAAAGGTGGCAGAGAACCTTGTGAATGTTTTGTGTATTGCGCACTGTACAAAATAAAAACTTAGTTTACTTAAATTATTTCTGGATTATTGTAAAAAATATGTAGATTTTTGGTCTAATAAGTGATATAATGATTTAAAAAGAGTAAGAATGCAAGGATAATAGAAGATTATCCGT
>CAZSQM010000024.1:0-51995 GCA_964609025.1 uncultured Lachnospiraceae bacterium
AATATAGAAAGAGTAAGGGGATGGTCGTTTAGTCCAATAAAACGTCCGCACCCCCTCATCGGGGGAGGTTTTGTATGGATAAGGAACAGGGAATGATTTTAGCAAAACTTCGCTTGGCACCTGAGTCCAACCTATTCGGTGGGAAAACTCTCGGATATTTCTTGTAAATATATTGCTTGCAACCCATTTTGTGTGTTATACTTTTTTTAGGTGCGAAACAGAAAGGAGCTGATGCTATGAATCTGAATGAAATTTTATCAACACTTAGAAAAGTATATGATAAGTATAGCGGAATTCGTCTTGGAATAGCAGGTTCTTACGCTAATGGCACACAACATGCAGACAGTGACATTGATGTTGTCATTGATGGTGATTCTATGCGTGTTGATATCATGGAATATATCAAAAGTCAGTTCCAAAATGAGGTTGATGTTCTTTGGGTAGATCTTATGAAGCAGGAAGATGAGGAGATGGATAAGTTTGCCTTGGAGAACGGCCTGCCAATCAACGAGTGCTCTGTTTATAAGACGGTGATGCAGGAGGTGTTGTGGGTATGACAAAATCATATGCAAAAGATATCCAACTGCTTCTCGCAATATTGCGTAATCAGGATAACATTAAGAAAGCCATAGAGCGTTTCGGTTGCAATCAGAATAATCTGGAGCAGGAATCTATGGCGTTTGACTTATGTTCGTTTTATATGGCACAAATCGGCGAGTCTGCAAAATTGCTTACCGATGAGAGTAAATCTGCATTGGATTGTCTGGATGCCAGAATATTAAAGTATTTCAGAAATCAGATAGATCATGTGTATGAAAAGGTGAATAAGGCGTATTTGAAGCCATTTATTTTTAGTGTGATTTCAAAAGAGGCGGTGCAGGAAGTAAAGGAGAGAATTAAGTACTGTACGAATCAGACAAAAGGAACCGAATAAGAAATAGCAAGGTGTTCGGACACTTTTGGACACCTTATTAACAAAAATGAATATCGACAGAAGGATTTGAAAACCGACTTGGCAAGAACATCGTCGCCAAGTGAAACCTTTAGAAACAGCGATTATCTCAGTTCTTAAAGAATTCGAATCCCACCCACTCTGCTATAAAATGTTAGTGCCAATCCAAAGGGGTTGGCACTTTTTTGATTCAGAAGAAGTTGATAGGAAGTTATTCGTTTAAGTATGCTTTGTATTCCTTGTTCAGACGAGCCACATAGACAATGGCAATTATACCGGCCGCAAGAATAAGCCAGCCGCCCAATCTTCCGCTGCTAATCAAGGCATAGGTTGTATTGATACCGGCGTAAACGGTCAAAAGAATAGCACAAACCAAGCTTTTGCCGATGTGAATACCAAGAGCCAGACCAAGAATGAGTAAAACATCAATGAGTACGCCCAATCCTGAAATAAATGCGGTAAGCAGGGTGAGTCCGGCACAGACATAAGCAATAACACAACTACCCGTAATTTCTTTTCTGGTAGATGGTTTTGCATAGTATTTGCAAAATTCTCTCTTGCTTACTTTTTGTTTGCCTGCCTGCGCCGATGAAGCCTGGGACGTATAGGGCGTTTCCCAAAGGGCCTGTTCCGAAGTGGCATCGTTGTTTGTTGTTTGATCCATTTTTGCTCCTCCTCATGAAAAAGATAATTCTATTATAGCAAATGTTTGAAAAGGTTTCAACCGGCAATTAAGAACAAACAGATTGCAATTTTGATTCTATGAAAAGTTAAAAGAGGTCTTTTTTAAATTGAAAAAGCAATAGGGAAGCAGTATAATGAAAGGAGTAGAATCAACGGAGGAATCGCATGGAACTTTGGGATATTTACGATAAAGACAGAAGAAAGACCGGAAAAACGATGGTGCGGGGCGAGGCGTTTCCGGCGGACAGCTACCACATGGTGGTACATGCCTGCATTTTCAATGCAAAGGGTGAAATGTTAATTCAGCAGCGGCAGCCGTTTAAGGAAGGCTTTCCGAATATGTGGGATGTGACCGTGGGCGGCAGCGCCGTGAAGGGCGATTCCAGTCAGGATGCCATGGAACGGGAGCTGTTTGAGGAAATCGGTTTGAAACTTGATTTGCAGATGGTACGCCCCTATTTAACAGTCAATTTTGATAAGGGGTTTGATGATTTCTATTTGATTGAAAAGGACGTGGACATTGATGCCCTGACCTTGCAGGAGTCGGAGGTACAGCGGGTAAAATGGGCGTCCAGAGAAGAAATATTTGAGATGATACGGCAGGGCGAATTTATTCCGTATTATGAGTCATTGATACAGTTGTTGTTTGATGCGCGAAAGAGCTACGGAGCGCATGGGAAAGAATAAACGATGTTGGAACCGGATGTTTGCAAGCTTCCGTGGAGCTCGTATGCGACGGGAGGAACAGATCGTTTTGGTGCAAGGTGGTATCTAACGCTTCCGGAGGATTTTAAACCGGAAGACAAGGAGGCGCAGAGGCTATGGAAAAAGAAAAATTTTTAGAGCGGATATCAGCGGATAAAGTATTATACGAAGCTGTCCTCTGTTGTTTGCGGCGTCAAAGGGAAGTCATGGGAGGGGATTCCCCGGAGTTTCTTTTTTGGGAAAAAGCATATTTGGGTGATATTGAACGGGGGCTTGCAAATGATAAGCCGGACCGGGAGGTGCTGGCAGAGGGTGACAGGCTTTTGATCCGAAAGGCGCGAATTGCGGATGCTGATTTTATGAGCGAGGTGGAGCGGGACGCGGACAATTCTCCATGGGTGTCAAATTGGCCCATTGACTGGCGTATCTGCAAATTTGGGGACGCAGACTTTTTGCAGACGATGATTGAACGAAGGGACGGCACACCGATCGGTCTTATTATTTTCCGTAATCTGCTGCGGAAAGAGGAAGCGGTGGAGCTAAAGAGAATTGCAATCATCGAAAAGGGCAAGGGCTATGGAAAAGAGGCAATTTATCTGGCACAGAAGGTAGCCTTTGAGGTGTTTGGTACGAAGCGCCTGTATTTGTCGACAAAGGCAGAAAATCTGCGGGCGCAGTCCGTTTATAAGGCGACGGGCTTTACACCGGAACTGCCGGACCCATGTACGAAGTTTTCTATGGACCGGGAGGCGTATGAGAAGGGAAGCTTCGTTGTACAAGGAATGCAGAGGGAGTAACACAAAAAAGGAGGTAAGCCGATGTCAAAGATTCTTTTGGTGGAGGATGACGGGGCGATTGTAAAGTCGCTGACGGAGTTTTTGAAGATGGAGGGGTTTACCGTGGCACACGCCGAGGGACAGTCGGAGGCATTGCGGCTTGCGGAGGAAACAGAGTTTGATTTGGTGCTGTTGGATATTTCGTTACGGGAGGGAAACGGTTTTGTGGTTTGCTCCGCCCTGAAACAGAGGAAAGATATTCCGGTGATTTTTTTAACGGCGTCGGGGGATGAGCACAGCGTGGTGGCCGGGCTTGAGATGGGGGCGGACGACTATATTGCAAAGCCGTTCCGGCCGCGGGAACTGGTATCCCGTATCCGTACGGTGCTGCGAAGAACGGGAAAAGTAAAACAGGTGCTTGAGATTGGCGGCGTTTCTCTGGATACCGAGAAGGGGGCGGCGTATAAAAACGGGACGGATTTATGCCTTTCGGCATTGGAATACCGTCTGTTGTCCGTGTTTTTCCACAACAAGGGCGTTGTTTTAAGCAGAACGAAGTTGTTGGAGGAAATCTGGGACGCGGCAGGCGAGTTTGTCAATGACAACACGCTGACGGTGTATATTAAGCGTCTGCGGGAAAAGATTGAGGAAGACGCGGCGAATCCGTTGATTATAAAAACGGTGCGGGGAATCGGCTATAAGGCGGGAGAGTAAGGGGGATTTTATGAAGCTTTGGAAAAATGCCGAGCTGCGAAGGCAGCTTGCGGTTTATCTGCTTTTCATCGGTGCGGGAACAGGACTTGCTTTGTGGGCGGCGCCCCGGGCGTGGCTTTTGTTTTTTGCGCTTTTTTCGGGTATGGCGGGGTATCATTTTTATGTGACAAAACGCCGCTATGAGGAACTGGAACAGCTTTCCGCCGAGCTTGACGCGATTTTGCACGGGGCAGAGCGGCATACCCTTTCGGATTACCGGGAGGGGGAGCTGAGCCTTTTGCGGAACGAGATAATGAAGCTGGTAGTACGTCTGCGGGAGCAGAATGATTTGCTGAACCGCGAGAAGGAGCGCATGGCGGATTTGATAGCGGACATTTCCCATCAGCTTCGTACGCCGCTTACGGCGCTGCACCTGACTTTAGCCTCTATGGGAGAGGAACAGAAGACGGGAGAGCATTTGTTAGAGCTTCGGAGGCTTTTGGCGCGGATTGACTGGCTGGTAGAGTCCTTGTTAAAGATTGCCCGTCTGGACGCCGGGATGATTCAATTTCAAAAGCAAGAGGTTGCCTTTGACGAGCTGTTAAAAAAGGCGGCGGAGCCCTTTGAAATTTCGATGGAGGTGCGGGAGCAGAAATTGGTTCTGCAGGCAGAGGGCGGCTTTTTAGGGGACCTCGCATGGACGGCGGAGGCGGTAGGAAATATTATCAAAAACTGTCTGGAGCATATGCCGGACGGCGGGACTTTGACCGTTACGGCACAGGAAAATGCGGTGTATTCCGAAATTGTGGTGCGGGATACGGGAGAGGGGATTGCACAGGAGGATTTGCCTCATTTGTTTGAACGGTTTTATAAAGGGAAAAATTCCGGCGGGCAGAGCGTGGGCATCGGGCTTGCCCTTTCCCGGATGATTGTAACGGGACAGAACGGAACGATAAGGGCGGAAAATCATAAGACAGGCGGAGCGGTGTTTACGATTCGCTTTTATAAGGGAATTGTATAAAGGGCCTCGGGAGGATTTTTTACGTTTTTCGGAAAGTGACGATTTTGTAACGGAAAAGTCATGGCAGTGTCACTCCGGCGTGTTAGACTGAAAGCAGAAAGGAGCGGTACTTCTATGGAAATTTTAAGAGTAGAGAATCTGACAAAAATATACGGGAAGGGAGAAAACGAGGTTCGTGCGCTGGACGGGGTGAGCTTTTCGGTAGAAAAAGGGGAGTTCGTTTCGATTATCGGGCCGTCCGGCTCCGGAAAGTCGACGCTTTTGCATATTTTAGGCGGTGTGGACCGTCCGACCTCCGGCAAGGTGCTTATGAACGGACAGGACATTTATGCGGCGGGAGAGGATCAGCTTGCGGTGTTCCGGCGGCGTGAGGTAGGCTTGATCTATCAGTTTTATAATCTGATACCGGTTTTAAATGTGACGGAAAATATTACGCTTCCGGTGTTAATGGACGGGCGGAAGGTCAACGAGGAACGGCTTCGGGAGCTGCTGGCGTGCCTGGGGCTGACCGGACGGGAAAAGCATCTGCCGAACCAGCTTTCCGGCGGACAGCAGCAAAGGGTGTCAATCGGCAGGGCGCTGATGAATGCGCCGGCAGTGGTGCTTGCGGATGAACCGACGGGAAATCTGGATTCCAGAAATTCTCAGGAAATCGTGGAGCTTTTGAAGCTGTCGAACGAGAAATACGGGCAGACCCTTTTGGTGATTACCCATGACGAAAATATAGCCCTTCAGGCGCATCGGATGATTGCGATTGAGGACGGAAAGATTACCCGCAACGAGGTGATACGCAGATGAATATTTTCGGCAGAGTAACGGGAAAAACCATGAAACAGAACCGCGTCCGGACACTGGTTACGATCATCGGCGTGATTCTTTCGACTGCCATGTTTACGGCAGTCACAACCTTTTGTTCCAGTCTGATGGAGTTCGGAAAGCGTACCTTTATTTACCGCAGCGGGAACTGGCATGTTTCGGTAGAGAGCGCGGACAGCCTGCTGTATGAGCAGTTAAAGCGGGATACGGCTACCGATTTGCTTGGCAGCGCGGAGCAATTAGGGTATGCTGCGGTGGAGAGCGGGAATGACGGAAAGCCGTATTTGTTTGTTCTGGCGGCGGACGCTGTTTTTTTGGAGCAGATGCCGGTGCATCTGAGCATGGGAAGACTGCCGGAGCGGGACACGGAAATTTTGCTGCCGGAGCATTTGTATTCCTACGGCGTTTTTTCGGCAGAGTTAGGCGATACGCTGGAGCTTTCTCTGGGAAAACGCACAATAGACGGGGAACAGGTAGGACAAAATACGCCTTATACCGAGGAGGAAAGTTTTACGCCGCAGACAGAACAGGTCTATACGGTAGTCGGGTTTTATGAGCGACCGGATTTTGAGGGCTATTTTTCACCGGGGTATACGGCGCTTACTTATTGCGAAGGGCAGCAAGTGTCCGGCGGGGAGTATTTTTTATCCGTTCGTCTGCACCGGCCGGGAAAGACAATGGATTCCTACATTGAGAGGAACGGTTTGGAACAGTATGAGAAGGTGAACCTTAACTGGGATGTGCTGATGTTTTCGGGGGTCTGGAAATATAATAATATTGCTCCCTTTGTAGGGGGAATGGCGGCAATTTTAAGCGTATTGATTTTACTCGGCTCTGTTTCCCTGATTTACAGCGCTTTTTCGATTTCGGTCAGCGAGCGTACAAAGCAGTTCGGTCTGCTCTCCTCCGTGGGTGCGACAAAGCGGCAGATACGGCATTGTGTGTTCACGGAGGCAGGAATCGTTTCGGCAATCGGGATTCCGCTCGGTCTTCTTTCCGGAGTGGCAGGCATGGGGATTACCCTTGCCCTGGTGGGGGACCGTTTCCAGAGCATTTTGTCCTCTCCTTACGGAATGCGGCTTTCCGTTTCCGTCGCAGCACTTGTGACGGCGGCGCTGTTAGCGTTGTTTACGGTGTTTATATCCGCATGGGTGCCGGCGGGGCGTGCCACAAGAGTAACCGCAATCGAAGCAATCCGTCAGGGAAAAGAGATTGCGGTGCGGGGCAGAACAGTGAAAACGTCAAAGCTTGTTTATCGTCTGTTCGGACTGGAGGGAATGCTTGCGGAAAAGTATTTTAAGCGCAGTAAGAGAAAGTACCGTACCACAATTATATCGCTGACCCTTAGCATTGTTTTGTTTGTTTCCAGCAGCGCCTTTTGCAGAGAGCTTTCCGATTCCGTAGCGGGAGGGTTGAATACCTCAGGCTTTGACGTGATGTATTATGTGCCGGAGAGCCAAACTCCGGAGAAGCTGCTGCAATGGTTTTCCGGGGCAGAGGGCATCGGACAGATGGCATACAGCACCGTGAGAACGGAGTGTATGGTATTGGAGGAGGATAGTTTAACCAAGGAGTACCGGGAGTATTTGGAGGCATGGAACGAGGAAACAAATTCGCCGCCGGAAACGATTCAGGTGATTGGTGCGTACTATTTGGAGGATGAGGAATATTTCCGGCTTGCGGAGCAATGCGGGATGTCTGCCGAGGAGTATAAAGCGGAAAACCCGCCGGCAATCGCTGTCAATCAATGCTCCCGGACACTGTATCGCATTGATAAGGAAAATGACGGAAAGGTGACGGAGCGGATTACCTATGAGCTGCAGATTCTGGCGCCGGAGGTTTCCCGGATTACCGTGCTTGCGCAACCGGAGGAAATCGAGGGCTATCGGTACTTTGGGATAGAGTCTGACCCGCAGACGGGAGAGAACTGCTATTATTATGAACGAAAGGACGATACGGAGGGAGAGGAGTCCCTGTGGGTGCCGGTTACGTATCGGAGCATACAGGTAGGGGGAAAGATAGAGGAAATCCCCTTCGGTGTGAGTAATCAGGGGTTTGGAGGACTTCTTCTGCTTTATCCGGAAAGCGTCAGAATACCGGAGAAGAATGATTCAACTTACATTTATTTCAATGCCTCCGACTATGAAACGATGATTACGGAGATAAAACAGGTGCTGCGGGAACATGCGCTGTCCGATGACAATCTTGCGGATATGCGGGCGAGGGAGAAGGACAGACGCGATATGATTTTGCTGGCAAATGTGTTTTCCTACGGGTTTATTACGTTGATTTCCCTGATTTCCATGGCGAATGTGTTTCACACGATTTCCACGAACATTGCTCTGCGGCGGCGTGATTTTGCGATGCTGCGCTCTGTGGGCATGACCGCGAAGGGGTTGCAGCGCATGATGCATTACGAGTGCCTTTTGTACGGTTCGCGGGCGCTCCTGTTCGGACTCCCGCTGTCGGCAGGAATGGCGGTTCTGATTCACAGGGTGACGAACGGCGCGGTAGTGTCGGATTTTACTCTGCCGTGGGCGGCAATGGGAATCGCCGCATTCAGCGTGTTCGCCGTTGTGTTTGTGACGATGCTGTATGCCATGAACAAAATCAAAAAGGATAATCCGATGGATGCCCTGAAAAATGAAAATATTTAGGAAACGGGCCGCGCTTAATGCGACAGCCCCGCTTCCCTGGAAGCAAACTGCGCATAAAAAGGCGCGTCCGCATCATAAGGCAGAAAGAAAAAGGTCTTTAAAAATAAAGTGGTAAGGGCGGAAAGCTCGGCAGTATCGGAGGCTTTTGCAAGCTGTTGTTTCGTTTCTGTTACCAGACGATTCCAACGGAGCAAAAAGTCTTCGTACTGCTCTGCTTCGGGCAGTCCGAGCCACTTTTTTATCTTTATTTTCGGCGTAACCGGATTCGGACACTCGTGGATTTGCAGAATATAAAACAGAGCATCGTCCTTGAAATAACGCGCCAACGGGAACAGGCGGCAAAGTCCCGGACGGTGGGAGTGGATACGGCAGCGGCCGCCGTCTAAAAACGGGCAGGCGTCTGTTTCGGCAGAGAAATTTAAATGCGGGAGCAGAAGTCCGTCTACCGGCCTTAGGGCAATCAGTTTTTTTTGATAAAGCTCCTCAAAAGAAAGCCGCGTCCCCACGGCAAGCTGCCAGATGTCGTAAGGGTCTAACGTAATCGTGTCTTTTGCAAAACGGCAGCAGGAGGAGGCGCCGCCGCAGCCGTTACAGCCGAGCTTTACGAGGTCGTTTCGCGTATAGAGTTTTCCGTCGGAAATTTCTTCTAAGTTCACTTTATGTTCCATTGTTTCATCCTTTCTTATCACAGATGTAGTGTTTCCCTAGAAAAACAGCAGATAGTAGTAGGTCGGCAGAGCATAGCGGATTACCTTTGCCCACGGGAAGAAGGCGGAAATATCCACAAACACCGGAGTAAAGACCAGACTGCACAGAAGGAGCATCGGAAACGCGGCACAGAGCATGGTGTGATTCCGAATCAGCGTCCCGAGCAGGGCGTAAAAGGCAATCAGACAGAGAAAATAGCAGAGCAGCGCCGTAAACTCCCGCAAGACGCCGGTAAAGCAGCCGGAAACCGCCAGACCGAGCAGGGAAACGGCAGCCGCGGGCAACAGGGCGGAGCACATCGTAAAAAACGCGCAGAGCGGACGCTGTATGCCGTGCAGCCTTGCATACAGACCGTTTTTTCGGTCGGCGTGTACCGTAAGCAGTGCGAGAAAACCGCAGAGCAACAGAAAGACTGCGGTAAAACCGCGAAATACCGGCAGCGAAACGGAAGTGCTGCCGTCTGCGGCATATTCTGCGGAAACGTCAGCGGTTATGAAGTTTATCTCAAATGAGAATGTATCGCCGTTTCGCAAGTGGGAACGATAGCTGCGCTCAATCTCCTTATCCGTAACCGGAGGCAGCAGGAACGCCGCGGCTGCTTCTTCCGTAAACGGAAGGTGCGCCGCCGTATGCAGACTGTCCTTTAGCAGGGAGAGGGCATATTCTTCAAAAAGGTTAGCGTAAACCAGTTCGTTTAAAATGCTTTTGCAGGTGGTGTTTTCGGAAACCAGTACCGTAATCAGGTTGTTCTGGTGACGTTTATCAAGCTCTTCCTGTAACGGTTTCCGAAAGAGATAGCCGCATTCGGCCCGGCCGCTCTGCACCAGCCTTGTCAGTTCTTCTGCGGAGGGTGCAAGGAAAAAACGAAAAAGAGAATCCTCACTGTCTACAAGCTTTCGGCACAGGGTCTGTGCCAGTGTATCCTCCGTTTCGATGCAGAGTCCTACCGGAATGCGGGAATCCTCTTCTGCAGAAAACGAGCGGGAGAGGGCAAAAAGGCAGACCGGAAACAATAGCAGGAGAAGCAGAAAACGCGTATTTTTGCAGATACGCTTTAATTGCAGCAAAAAGAAAGCGGCGTAGTTCATGCGTGCACCTCCTTTCTGCGAAAACAGCAGAGCAGGGCGAGCAAAAGGAGCAGAACCGCCGCATGGAGGAGAACGGGCAGGCTATCCTGCAAGGTGACAGCATTTCCGGCAAGTCTGCGAAGCCCCGTAAGGCAGGAGCCAAGCGGTACAAACCGGGTAAGTTTATGAAAAGCGGCAGGCAGAAACGCATAAGGCAGAAAGCCTCCCGCAAGAAATAGCATAAGGAGTCCGAAAAAGGAAAATGCCAAAAGGCCGCGTCCGGCGTTACCTAACAGGCGGAACACAAATTGCGTGTAGGCGGCAAGGCAGAGTACAACACAAAACAAAAACCAAAGCGCAGCCGGAGAAAGGAAAAGCTCCGGCAAAAGGAAAGAGGCAGCGAGAGTAAGGAAGAAGGCTGCCGTAAGGTAAAACAGAACAAGAGGCAGAAATAGGCTTGCTTCAAGCAAAAAGGCGCCCGTTCCGTGCTGCTTTAACCGGGCGGATAAGGCACCTGAGGAAGCGTTGCAAAGAAACTCTCCCATGCCGGCACCGAAGAAAAGCAGAACGCACAAAAATGCCGTGCAGCCGTAGTATTCCGTAAGAGAAAGCTCTCCGGTCGCAGTGACAGAGCGTGCGGAAAAGGCAGACTCTCTGGCAAGCACATATTTTAAATTGACTAAATTAATGTCGTAGTAAATGTCGGACAGGTGGTTCTGAATGCCGTATTCCCGGTATAAATCGGAAGCGGCATAAATCCCCGCCTGAGAAGCGCCGAGCGTCAGTGCGCCCGCTTCGGCAAACTTTCCTAACAGAAGGGAAGGAAAGGAATCCGCTTCCGGTAGGTAAAGTCTGGCAGGAATATTTGTGGAGTCCAGTATGCCGGAAAGCATATGCTCCGGCAAAATAAGAACCGCGCAGACGGTTCCGTCAGAAAGGGCAGACATGGACTCCGTTTCTTCCATCATCAGAAAAGAAAAGCTTCCGGCGGCGTCTGCCTGCGTGATAAAGGGAAGCAGAAAATCAAGCTCCGCCTGCGAATCGTAATTGACTAAAGCAACCGGAGAAAGGGAAGTGCCGGTCCTATCCGAATAGAACTTATGTGTCGCAAAAACAACAATACCGGCAAGGAGAACCGGTATCACTGCCCCTGCAATTAATTTCGGAACTGCTTTTGCAGCCCGTTTTAATTGTAAGAAAAATAGAACAGTCATAATCGTTCCTCCTTGCCGGTAGGGTACAGAGCTTTTAGGGCTTCTTAGTTAAGCCCGGAAAAGAGTCCTAAGAACTCGGAAAGTAACGGGTCACTCTGTAAATTCGTCATAAGCTCGGTTACAAAATTCATAAGGTCGGTGTCGTCCATCTTAAACAGCTCGTATTCCGTGCCGGACGGTACTGTGATTTCCGCAGAGGTTGTATCAACATAGGAACTGCCTGCAAGGGTAAAGGACAAAAGGTTTTCGCAGTCGAAATCAAAGAAGTTGAGGTCGAAGGAATACTTCTTTCCTTTCTCGATGTTGCTGTATTCGCCCTCGCCGGAGAAGGTTGCCTTAAAATCATCGGCGGAAAGCTTTCCGGAGAAAGTCAGTTTGTTTGCTTCCGGATCAAAGTTCTGGGAGCATGTAAAGGTGACTTTCGTATCGTCTGCCTTTACCGTGACCTTAATCTGTGTATCGTCTGCCGGAAGCTTCTCACCAAGGTAGGATACCGCAAAACCAATCTTGACCTCTTCTATTTCAAGGTCTGTGGAAATATAGTTGGCATAGCCCTTTTTATTTACCGAAACAGTAAGGACAATATCCCCGACCATATCCGCGATGTCTTCCGCATAATCTTCCATTGCTTCCGGAGTAAGGGTGTCCACATCCATGGAAATGGAGCCGCCCAGTGCAGGATTCTCCGCTATGGAAGAAAGAAGATTTTCCTGTACGGCAAGGAGGTCTTCCTGAATGTATGCAAGGAAAGCAACAACGACTTCCGTATAGGCTTCCTTCGGAATGGTTAAGGTGTAGACATCCTTTGCGGCAATCTCTTCCGGAAGAGAAATGTCTGTTTTCTTTACTTTCTCTACCACAATCTGCTTATCCAGATTGTTGCAGGCGTCCAAAACAGACTGCGGCAGCTCGGTCGGCGAAGCCGAAAACTCTTCCCAGAGATTCAAGGAAAGGTCTGCCGGAACGGAAAGACCGGACTGAGCAAAAGCGTCTGCAAACAATGCACTGGAGGAAATATCCTGACCGAGCGTGGAAAAATCAACGGAAAGGCTGCCGGAAAGCAACTGCGGAACCATCAGGTAAAGCTTGGAACCGTCAAGCGCCGCACCTGCGGATAAATAAGTGGTATCTCCGTAGGTGATTCCGAGCTTACCGGAACACTGCTCTTTCGAAGCGTCTACGGCGGAATCCAGGGTAATGCCGAAGCCTTCGATCAGTTCGGTATATTCTGCACCGAGAAGCGGGCTGGAAACCTTCTGTACGCTTGCGGTAATTCCGCTGCTATGAGAGGTGTTGCCGGTTAATGCTTCGTTGATTTCGTTCATTCCGATTGCTTTTTCGAAAGAACTTGAGGCAAGCGTTTTTTCCAAAGCATCCTCTACTGCTTCCCGAGGGTCCTTAGAGCAACCGGCGATTCCCGTTACAAGAACGCAAGCGGCCGCTGTCGGAAGCAAAAACTTCGGTAATCTGAACCCGCGGCTTCGTTTTGAAGAAGCTTTGAGCATAGTTTTCTTGGTTTCATTCATTGTCTGATGTCCTCCTAAAAGTGTGTCTTCATATTAAAACTGTTGGATTAAAGCATCTGTGCGTAAGGTAATATCCGCCGCATGAAGTACGCCATCCTTTAAAATGTAGAGTGCCGAGCACAGGGAAAGCTCGGCTTCCTCGTGCGTGGTAAATAAAAGAATGCCGCCGTTCTTTGCAAAGGAAAGAAGCTGTGTGTGAATTACCTCCTTGCAGGGAAGGTCAAGAGCGGCAGACGGCTCATCCAGAATCAGAATCTTTGGGGAATTCTGCAGGACAGAAGCAATGCTGACGCGCTTTTTCATACCCTCCGACAACTTTGCCACAGGTGTTTTAAAGTGTTCGATTAGCCCCATCCGGTGGTACAAATCTTCTTTCTCTCCGGCATTCAGAGAGGAAGGACGTTGCCAAAGCTTTAGGTTATCCCACACAGTCAGCTCCGGAAGAAGCGGATTTAACTGCGGAACATACCCTACCGTATCTGCCGGAACGCTACCCTTGGAAAACAGAGGTACGCCGTCAAGCAGGATAGAACCGGTGGCAGGACGTTTCACTCCGGCAAGGACAGAAAGCAGGGTGGATTTGCCGCAGCCGTTTTTTCCTATAATACCGATAAAGTCGCCTTCCTTTGCCGTAAGGCAAAGCTCACGAAGGACCTGCTTTTTACGATAGGAAAACGAAATGTGTTCTGCACACAGCATACGATACCGCTCCTTTCTGGTAAGTCAAAGCCGGAACCCGGGATGTTGTTAATCATTGAAGAGTATACTATGAAACGAATAAAAATGCAAGTTCTAACTTAACCGAATACTTTGATCCCTTCGGATTCGTTCAGAATGTAGCAGCCGTAAAAGCCCTGCTCCTCCAGCTTTCCGAAGAGCTTTCCGAGCTTCTTCGGACGCTCGTACAAGACTACTTCGTAGTCGGTACGGTATTCGTCTGCCTTTGCCAGTGCCGGAAGAATATCTGCGGCGTCGTAAATAAGGGCGATGCGCTTTTGGGTTTCCGGTATCTGATAGTCCGCGTCGGTTAAAATGCTTGCAATCCGCTCGAAACCGATGGAGAAGCCGACTGCCGGAACGGACTCGTTTAAGAATTTCCCAATCATATTGTCATAGCGGCCGCCGCCCGCGATGGAGCTGCCGAAATCCAAGGATTCGATTTCGAAAATGGTACCGGTGTAGTAGCCCTGCCCCCGAACCAGGGATCTGTCATAGACGATGGAATAGGAATCGCCTGCCAGTTTGGTTACGGTTTCGATAATGTAGCGGAGGTTTTCAATCGGTGCCTTGTCCTCGCAGTATTTTTCGGCTTCCTCAAGGGTAAACGGAGTAATGCTCATCAACTCGGTAAACTTCTTTACGGTAGCCTCGGCAAAGCCTTTTTCCAAAAGCTCTGCGGAAACACCCTCCGCGCCGATTTTATCCATTTTATCAAATGCAATGCAAACGCTGTCCGCGTCCTCAGGTAAAAAGCCTGCGGCATAAATCAGACTTTTTAAAACACGGCGGTCGTTGATTTTAACTTTGAAATTTTTGATGCCGATGTTAAGCAGCGCCTTTGCGGTAGTGTCGATGAGTTCGATTTCGCAGTTGACGGAATCGGAACCGAGGATGTCGATGTCACACTGTACAAACTGACGCAGACGTCCCTTCTGCGGACGTTCCGCACGGAATACCTGGTCAATCTGAATGCACTTAAACGGGGTCGGAAGGTTTGCCCGGTGGCAGGCATAGTAACGGGACAGCGGAAGAGTAAGGTCGTAGCGCAGACCCAAATCCGCCAGTTCCTTCGGATTTCCTGCGGAAAGTGCTTTGTCCAGCTTATCGCCGCGCTTTAATATCTTAAAAATCAAACCGAGGTTTTCGCCACCCTCGCTTTTGTCCAGATTTTCGATTTCTTCCAGAATCGGCGTCGTGATACGCTCAAAACCGCAGGAACGGTAAGTTTCTAATATTTTTGACTGTAAATAGTCCCGGAGTTTGGTTTCCTTCGGTAAATAATCGTTGGTCCCCTTTACGGATGTAATCTTCATAATGTCTCCTTTCGGGTGGGAAAGTCAGTTGTTGTTTGTTTTGCACACGTTACGGATGTCTGCAAAATAAAGAAAAGGACCGCGCATTCGCGGCCCTTGCTCTGTATTTGCATAGCGTTAAGCAATTTTATTTACGGCCTTTGTGATGCGGGAAACCTTTCTTGCAGCCGTATTCTTATGGTAGACACCCTTTGCGGCTGCCTTGTCGATAGCGACAACAGCCTCGGAAAGAGCAGCGCTTGCTAAAGCCTTATCGTTTGCAGCGACAGCAGCCTCTACCTTCTTTACCAAAGTCTTAACCTTAGACTTAATCATCTTGTTTCTAAGCGTCTTTGTTTCGATAACGGAAATTCTCTTCTTTGCAGATTTAATATTTGCCAAGTTCAACACCTCCTATGCTTTTGGATTCGTCCGAACTGCCTGCATGGGGCAATCCGATTCGCATGATCTTGCCTCCGCGAAGCCGGACACGGACGTTTCAACGGAAGCATACTTCTATATCTTAGTATATTCGGCGTATTCTGTCAATACATATTTTTAAAAAAATTGAGGAAAAATAGAATGGGTATAGTGTTCGGAAGGAAATCATACAATAAAAGGAGGGCGCATGAAACAGACAGGCGGACGTACCGATTTGGCGGTGGAATTAAGAGAAGACTTTTCCGAGGATGACGAGCGGATAAAGGGCGTGACGGTAAAGGAAGAATATCATCGCCGCCGGGACGTAAGAGTGTCTACGGTACGGATTACGGATGCATGCGGCGCGAGTGCGATGGGAAGACCTGTCGGTACTTATATTACCGTGGAGGCAAAGGGACTGCATGAGGCGGAAGAAAGTCTGCGGCGCTTTGTGGCGGAGGTTTTGGCGGAGCAGATAGGGGAACTGCTCGGAAAGACGGAGGGACAGGAAATTCTGGTGGTGGGGTTAGGAAACCGGGAGGCGACGCCGGACGCGTTGGGACCGGTGGCGGTGGATGAACTGGTTGTAACGAGGCATCTTATATTACAGCTGGGAGAGGAGTTCCGCAAAAAGTATCATCTGACCTCCTTTTTTGCATTGGCGGCAGGCGTACTTGCCCAGACCGGAATGGAGAGCGGCGAAGTAATAAAAAGCGTGGTGCGTGAGATGCGGCCGGATGTGGTGATTGCGATTGACGCACTTGCGGCGCGCAGTACCGAACGGCTTGGAACAACGGTACAGATTACGGATACCGGTATCTATCCGGGGGCAGGCATCGGAAATAACAGGCAGGCATTAAATAAGGAAACGCTCGGCGTTCCCGTAATTGCGGTCGGAGTTCCGACGGTCGTTGACGCGGCAACGATACTGCGGGAGCGCATGGGAAATTATCTACGGCGGAAGGGCGTTGCCGACAGAGAGTGCGAACAGATGTTAAAGGAAGCGGAAGAAGAAAACGGACAGGTTCTTTTTGTAACGCCGAAGGGAATCGACGAATTGGTACGCCGCGCAGGAGAAACGGTGGCGGAGGCAATTAATCTCTGTTTTTGTAAGGAACTGCTGTAAATCGGTAGAATAAGCGATGGATGGAACATGTCTTTAGGGAAAGGAGGGAAGAAACATGCATGGAGGACAAAAGCTGCGCCGCGCCTGCGCAAAACACAGGGCGGTGCGGTACGGGAGGCGAAGGGACAAACGGCGGAGGAACGGAAGAAGACGGGTGCTTTATGCGTTTCTTCTCCTGGCAGCGGGAACGGGAGTGTTGTATGGAAAAAAGCTGCCGTTATTATATCTGCCCAAGTCCGGGTATGAGAGGATGCTGGAGCTTGCGCTTCTTGAAAATCAAACGGCAAGGGAGAAGGAGGCGCTGTTAGTGGAGTACGCCAACGCGCCGGGAACTTACCTGGCCGTCAGTACCGTTGCGGGAAAGGTCCCGGATTATGCGGAGCCGACACCGGCAGCGGAGCATATTGATGTGGCGGAGGTGTTGCGGGAACGTTTCGGAGAATTGGAAACGCTGACCTTTCAGCACTTTTTATCCAACTATTATATTGAAGATGTTTCTACGAAGGCGACCGAAGAGTTGTTTTGTCCGGAAAAATTATTAAATGTAGATTTAACAATGGAAAAGTCGGAAAAACCGCAGATTTTGATTTATCATACCCACGGTTCCGAGGGCTATGCGGACAGTCGCCCCGGAGTAACGGAGGATACGGTAATCGGAGCGGGAGAACTCCTTGCCGCGGCATTGCGGGAGGAATACGGGTATGAGGTAATACATAATACGACGGTATTCGACCGGAAAGCGGACGGCACGGATGACAGAAACAATGCCTATAACAATGCTCTGCCGGTTATCACTGCGATTCTGGAGGAGTACCCGAGTATTGAGGTGGTGATTGATTTGCATCGGGACAGCGGGGAAGCAAGAACCGCGGTGATTAACGGAGTAAAAACGGCAAAGGTAATGCTGTTTAACGGTCTTTGCCGCACGAAGGACGGCCCCATTTCCTATTATTCCAACGAAAATCTGACCAGCAATCTTGCCTTCAGCCTGCATATGCAGGTGACGGGAAATGAATTGTACCCGGGGCTGATGCACCGGATTTACTTAAAGAGCTACCGCTACAATATGCATCTGAAAGAGAAGTATCTTTTGATAGAACTGGGAACGCATAAAAACACGGTGGCAGAGGCAGGGGCAGCAATGAAACCTCTGGCAAAGGTGCTGGCGACAGTGCTTTCCGGCGGTCAGTAGGAAGGAAGATAAAACAGAAAAAAGGAAAGCGTGAGAATTGCAGATTTCTATTGCCGTACGGAGTCATCTATGCTAAAATACGACATGAAAGTATTGAAGTTTCAACCTAAGGAGGATAAAGCCGTGACAAGAGTTACAGACAGTGTATTTTATGTGGGCGTCAATGACCATAAAATTGACTTATTTGAAGGAATGTACGACGTTCCGAACGGAATGGCATACAATTCTTACGTTGTAATGGATGAGAAGATTTCCGTATTCGATTCGGTGGATGGAGCCTTCGGCGAGGAGTGGCTTGAAAATATTGCCGGCGTTCTTTCCGGAAGAGAGCCGGATTACCTGATCGTACAGCATATGGAGCCGGATCATTCCGCAAATATCGAGCGGTTTATAAAGACATATCCGAATGCCAGAATCGTCGGCAATGCAAAGACCTTTGCCATGTTAGGCCAGTTCTTTGCTACGGATTTTACCCCGTATCAGCTGGTGGTTGCCGACGGTGATACGCTTTGCACCGGAAAGCATACCTTTACCTTTGTGTTTGCACCGATGGTACATTGGCCGGAGGTTATGGTAACGTATGACAGTGCGGACAAGCTTTTATTTTCCGCGGACGGCTTCGGCAAGTTCGGAGCGCTTGACGTTGAGGAAGACTGGGCCTGTGAGGCCAGACGGTATTATTTCGGTATTGTCGGAAAGTACGGAATGCAGGTACAGAATCTTTTGAAGAAAGCGAAGGAGTTTCCGATTGAAAAAATCCTTCCGTTGCACGGACCGGTGCTTACGGAGAACCTTTCCTATTATCTGGGACTTTATGATACCTGGTCCTCCTACGGAGTAGAATCCGAGGGCGTTGTGGTTGCGTATACCTCGGTTTACGGGAATACAAGGAAAGCGGCGGAGCTGCTGGCGGAAAAGTTAAAGGAGAAGGGCTGTCCGAAGGTGGTGCTTACCGATCTGGCACGCTCCGATATGGCGGAAAACGTAGAAGATGCATTCCGCTACGGCAAACTGGTGCTTGCAACCACGACCTACAACGGTACCTTGTTCCCGTTTATGCGGGAATTTATTGAGAATCTGACGGAGCGCGGGTATCGCGGCAGAACCGTCGGAATCATCGAAAACGGAACCTGGGCTCCGGTTGCGGCAAAACTGATTAAGGACCGTTTTGCACAGAGCAAGGATATTACCTTTACCGAAACTACGGTAACGATCAGGTCTGCCATGAAGGAACAGAACGTAACAGAAATTGAAAAGCTGGCTGCGGAGCTGTGCTAGTACGCTAAGCCCGGATATCGAAGCGGAAGCGCTTCATAGGGACTGCCTCGCCGCCGTCTAAGAAGTCTGCTACGATGTCCGGCTCGCGTTCCCGCTTCATTACCTGGGCGTTCAGCGTGTAGCCCTTTTGCCGCAACGCTTCGGTCAAGACCGGAAGCTGTTCGCTTATTAAGTCCTGTGCGTCCTGCTCCGTCAGGTAAAATTTTGCGGTAACATTTTGCTGCAACAGGGACAGGTGAATATCGGTAGGCCCCAGCGCGTCCATATCCAGATGTAATAAAATACTGACCTCTTTTGTCTGCGCAGAGAGGTCTTTTTTCTTTGTGTAGACATAAAGCTCGCCGTGGGTCAGCTGCTCTGTCAGCTTGAGCGGAAGCTGCACATAAGGAAACAGCTGATTTAAGGTGTTCATAAACTGAATGTTTTCCTGCATTTTTGCTCCGGCGTCGGCAGCTGTTTTCATGGAAGCGGAGTCGCCTGCGGAGGCGCTTGCCAGCTCCGTAAGGGAGGACAGCGTAGCCTTGGTCCGTTTGTAAAACTCTTTTACGGCGTCCTCCTTTGTCAAATCCTCCGGCGTCAGGACAAAGCGTCCTAACAGCGTTTTTCCGAGCAGGGAAGACAAAAGCGGTTCATCCCGAAAAAGTGCCGCCATATCTTTTGCGGAGCGGGTCAAAGCCCCGGAGGAAAGCGAGGAAAACAGCTTGTTTGCAGTAAGTGTACCATTTATAAAATCTAGATTTAACTGTGTGACTTCAGGAGTATCCTGCGGCAATTCGGCAAGAATTTTGCCAAGTTTCTGATTGTCTGTCCCGGAAAGAAAGTTTTTTAGCGGAGCCGTTTCGTCAAAAACCGCAAAGGTCGGCAACGCCGGGCCGGAAGACTCCGAGGACGCGGCTTCGGCTGTTCCCAAAGCGGCGGTATCCTCGTTTAAAAACTCCGAAAGGCGGGTACTGAGGCTTTCCGACTGCTGCAAAAGTTCCTTCGCTTCGGCAGGAAAGGAAGCAATTTGTCCGCGGATATCCGTGGGAAGAGAGGAGGAGGTGTCCGTGTTTGCGGAGGCGGAAACGTCCTCCGCAGGAAATGCTCCGTTTGGATTTAAACCGTCTGCGGTCAATGAGGAGGACTCGCCACTGTTGTTAAAAAGCAGCGCCAGCAGGTTTTGCGCAAAGTCCGGCGAAGCCTCGCCGAATTGCAGAGCGTCGGTGACTGCCGCAGAGAGGGAAGCCGCCTGTCCCAGCAGTCGGTGTTCAAAATTGCGGTAGGCCTGAAGCTCCGCCGCATTTTCCTTGGTAACCGGAATGCGGTGCTTGAAAAGCGCGGTCAGCGTAGAAAGCTCTACGTCCTTATTGGAGGCAGAGTATTGCATCATTTTCTGTATGGTTTCTTTGTTTGCCGGAAGTCCGGCGGTAAGAAGGGAGCGTACAATGGAAACGGCATGGGCGGATTTCGGAAACCCGGCTGCCTCCAATGCTTTGTCGATGGCGGATTCCGTAAAGGAAGAATCTCCGTCGGAGAGCAGCTTTAGCGTAATCAGGACATCGTTCGTTTCCTGTACATAGAATTCCGCTTTCTGACCGATGGACAGCTCCATTGCACTGCTTAGCTTTGCGTGAAGCTGCTTTCCGTCCTCTAAACGCACGGTTACCTCGTTGCTGCGCAAATCGGTAATCTCACCTTTTACGACCTCGCCCTTCGAAAGAGTAACCGTATCTTTTCCCGAGGAAAAAACAGAGCGTTTTGTGCCGGAAGTTTCTGTATTCCGTACAGACTGCGGCGTGCCGAAAATTCCGCTGAACAATCCCATGACGATGCCCTCCTTTTTTATACAGTATACCGTTTTCCCAAGCAGAACGCAAGAAAAAAAGACGCTTTTCCATTACCGCAGAGGGAACGTTGCGGTCAGGCGACATTCTCATCCGCTTGCAGGAATCCGCCACACAAAAGATGTTCGGTTTTTGTGACAGCCCCCATTCTGTCTTTGTTTCCCCGCCCCGTGAAAGTAACACGGCGTTCAAAATTTATTGTCACCAAAAACGGAATCATGGTTGACAAAGAGTGGCAGAGCGTGGTACGATGTGCAGGGGAGAAAGGAGAAACGCTATGACAGGAAAGCAGGAATTGTTTGTATTATTGCAGAAAAGGCAGGGAACCTACATATCGGGGGAAGAACTGGCAGGGCTTTTACATGTTTCGAGGAATGCGGTGTGGAAAGCGGTGTGTGCGCTTCGGGAGGAAGGACATCAGATTGACGCGGTGACAAGGAAGGGCTACTGTCTGCGGTCAGCCGCAAATCAGGTGACCGAGGGAGAAATCTGCGGTGCGCTCTCGGAACACGGTCTGATTCGTTCGGTGGAGGTGTTAGAGGAAACGGATTCCACAAACAATGCCGCAAAGGAGCTTGCCGGGCGGGGAGCGGCGGAAGGAACGCTTCTTGTGGCAAAGCGGCAGAGTACGGGAAAGGGAAGACTTGGAAGAAGCTTCTTTTCACCGGAGGGTGGCATCTATATGAGCGTTGTACTGCGACCGAAGCTTCCGTCGGAGCGGGCGGTGCTGATTACGACCTGTGCAGCAGTGGCGGTAGCCCGTGCAATCGGCAGGGAAACCGGATTACAGGCGGGAATTAAGTGGGTGAATGATATTTTTATCGGCGGGAAAAAGGTCTGCGGAATTTTAACAGAGGCGGCGTTAGACTTTGAAAGCGGAATGCCGGAATATGTAGTCCTCGGCATCGGTATCAACGTAGAAAAGCGGGCGGTGCCGAAAGAACTGGAAGGAATCGTCGGCTGTCTGGAAGAATACACGAAAGAGCCGATAGCAAAGAGCAGACTGATTGCCGCAGTCTGGAATGAGTTTTCGCTCCTTTATCGGGAACTCGGTTCGGCGGAGTATATGAAGGAGTATAAGGAGCGCTCCGTTTTATTGGGACGGGAAGTCACCGTGCTTTCCGCGGAAGGAAACTATTCTGCCGTGGTACGGGACATTGACACGGAAGGACATCTGCTTGTGGAGTGTGACGGCGTAATCAGGGCGCTTTCTAACGGAGAGGTCAGCGTAAGGCTGTCGGAAGGTTAGGAGAAGGAGCATAAAAATAGAACGAAAGGATTAGAAAAAACGATGGAAAAGTCACTTGAAAAATTAGAAACGGAAGAAAGAGAAAACGTAGCAAACAGTAAAACTGTGAAAAAAGGGAAAGCTACGGTTGTAGAACTGACAAAGGTTGCCTTAATGACTGCACTGTTTTGTATACTGGCGCCGCACACGATTCTGCTTCCGGTCAGTCCCGTAGGAATTACGCTGGGAAGCTTTTTGGTGTATCTGACCGGCTTTTTGTTGGGGCCGCGTCTTGGAAGCATGAGCGTTCTGCTTTATCTCTTGCTTGGGCTGGTAGGCCTTCCGGTATTTTCCGGTTATATGGGAGGCGTTGCAAAATTGTTCGGACCGACCGGAGGATATCTGATCGGTTTTCTCCCTTGCGCGTGGATTGTAGGCGCCCTGACGAAAAAGGGCGGCAGAGGAAAATGGGCGGTGGTACGCTTTATTCTTGCCGCGGTTTTAGGAACGGCGGTATTGTATGCCTTCGGAACGGTATGGTTTTTGCTCGTATATACAAAGGGCATTACGCTTTCCGACGCTCTTTCCAAATGTGTGATTCCGTTCCTTCCGTTAGATTCGGTAAAAATCGTAGTGGCTGCCGTACTGTCGGTAGCATTGCAGCGGATTCGGGGAGTGGCGTCTATAAAATAAAGTAAAAAGCGCTTCTTGCACAACGACCTTCGTTATGTTATGATATTAAAATATAGTTCAGATGCCAAGGTTGTATTTCGGGCAGAACACCTTGCGATAACAACAAACGGAGGAAGCAGCAAATGAAAATCAGTGAAGTTTATCAAAAGAAAACACCGGTACTTTCCTTTGAAATATACCCGCCGAAGCGTGATACCACATTGACCAGCATTGACGCAACCTTAGAGGTGCTTTGCGGACTGCGTCCGGACTTTATCAGTGTCACCTTCGGCGCGGGCGGTTCGGCGACCAACAGTCTGACGGTGGGACTGGCAAAAAAGATTAAAAAAGAGTACGGGATAGAACCGTTGGTACATCTGACATGTATCAATTATACCAAAGAGGAGATTCTTGCTTTTACTGACGAGCTTGCCGAGGCGGGGATTGAGAATGTATTTGCCCTGCGGGGGGACCGTAATCCGAACATTGCGCCGAAGGAGGAGTTTTTCTATGCTTCCGAGCTGGTTTCCTTTTTGAAAGAAAAGCGGAGCGAACTGTGCGTAGGAGGCGCATGCTATCCGGAGGGGCATACCGAGGCACGGAATCTGGTGGAAGATCTGCATAATCTGAAGAAAAAGTCGGACATGGGGGCGGAGTTTTTGATTTCCCAGTTATTTTTTGATAATGAATTGTTTTATGCATTCCGGGAGAAAACGCAGATTGCGGATATCAAGCCGCCGATTTCTGCGGGCATTATGCCGGTGATTAACCGTGCCCAGATTGAACGCATGGTATCCCTGTGCGGCGCTTCCCTGCCGGAAAAGTTCAAACGCATTTTACAGAAGTATGAGTTTGAAAAGGAGGCTCTGTTTGACGCGGGCATGGCGTATGCGGTGAATCAGATTGTGGATCTGGTGGCCCATGATGTGGACGGAATCCATGTGTACACCATGAATAATCCGGCTGTGGCAAAGCGGATTTGCGACAGTATCAGAAACTTAATTTAAGAATACGGACGGCGGAACGGAGAATGAATGGTATGACAAAACAGGAATTTCGGGAATTGGCGGAAGAGCGGCTGATTTTTTTGGACGGAGCAACCGGAAGCAATTTACAGCGGGAGGGAATGCCTGCTGGCGTTTGTCCGGAGCAGTGGATTTTGGAGCATCCGGAATGTTTTATCGCATTGCAGAAGCGGTATCTGCACCGCGGCGGCGATATCCTTTATGCGCCGACGTTTACGGCAAACCGGATTAAGTTAGCGGAATACGGACTGGCGGACAAGCTGGAGGAAATGAACCGGCAGCTGGTAGAGTTAAGCAAGCGGGCAGTCGGCGAATACATGGTGGAACAGCGGAATGCACGGTTTATTCCGTATATTGCGGGCGACGTGACAATGACCGGGCAGCTTTTAGCGCCTCTCGGACCGCTTTCCTTTGAAGAAGCGGTTAACGTGTATAAAGAACAGATACAGGTGCTTGTCCGTGCAGGTGTGGATTTGCTGATTATTGAAACGATGATGAGTTTACAGGAAGCCCGGGCGGCGCTCATTGCGGCGGGGGAAACTTGTAATCTTCCGGTGATGGTAACAATGACCTTTGATGATACCGCGCATACGCTCTACGGTACGGAGCCGGAAACGGCAATGATTGTTTTACAGGGTCTCGGCGCGGACGCCGTCGGCGTCAACTGCGGCGCGGGACCGGAGAAAAGCGAGGAAATCGTACGAAGAATGAAAGCGGTGGCCAATGTGCCGGTCATTGCAAAGCCAAATGCCGGGATGCCGCGTTTTGTGGACGGAGAAACCGTATACAGCCAGAGTCCCGAGGAATTTGCGGAGGGAATGAAGCGGCTTGTGGAAGCAGGGGCCGGAATCTTAGGCGGCTGCTGCGGTACAACGCCGGAGCATATAGAATATCTGTGCGAAAAACTTTCGAAAACCTATCCGCCGCATATTTCGGAAACGCCGGTGAGCGCGGTAACCAACGAGCGCCGCACAGTATATGTGTCCCTGAACGGTTCGTTTCTGCCGGTGGGCGAGCGGATTAACCCGACGGGAAAGAAAAAGTTTCAGGAAGCCTTACGCGCCGGGGATACCTCGATGGCGGCAGAGTTTGCCAGAGAGCAGGAGGAAAACGGCGCCGCAATTCTGGATATCAACGTAGGAATGGGCGGCATTGATGAAAAGGAAATGATGTGCCGGATTGTAGAGGAAGTATCGCAGATAACGAATCTTCCGCTTTCCATCGATACAAGCGACGCGGCGGTGATGGAAGCGGCACTTCGGATTTATCCGGGGCGCGCCCTTGTGAATTCGGTTTCTTTAGAAGAAGGACGCGCGGAGCTTTTGTTCCCGCTTGTCAAAAAGTACGGTGCGATGGTAGTGGTGCTGCCTCTTGGAAGCACAGGTCTTCCGAAGGACGCAAAGGAGCGGCGGGAAAATCTGTATATGCTTGTACAGAAGGCAAAGGAATATGGGATTCCGAAGGAATCGATTGTTGCGGACGGTCTTGTGATGACGGTGGGCGCGGAGCCGAAGGCGGCATCGGACGCTCTGGATACGATACGTTTTTGCAGGGAAGAACTCGGCGTTGCCACGACCTGCGGACTGTCCAATATTTCCTACGGCCTGCCGGAACGCGGCTATATCAACACCGCCTTTTTGATGATGGCGGTGACCTGCGGGCTGACAATGGCAATTATTAACCCGAATCAGGACCTTTTAATGAATCTGGTCTATGCGTCCGAGGTACTCCGCGCAAAGGAGGATTCCGCCGAACGCTATATTGCCAGAGCCGAATGGATCAAGGAAAAACGGGAACGGGAAGCGGCACTTTGCAAACAGGAAACGCCGTCCTCTGCGGAAAAAAAATATGATTTACCGGAAAAGAGTGAAAAAGCGGCTGTTTCGGAGCCGAAACAGGAAACGCCGTTATATACGGCGGTACTGCGCGGGGAACGTAAGACGATTGCGGAGCTGACAAAGCAGGCGCTTGCGGGCGGAAAGGAAGCCGCAGCGTTACTGGAAGAAGAACTGATTCCTGCAATTACGGAGGCCGGGAACCGTTTTGAACAGAAGAAATATTTCCTCCCGCAGCTAATCGGCGCAGCGGAGGCCATGAAGGCGGCGGTAGAGGTGCTGGAGCCGCATCTGGCGAAAGACGGCGGCGGCAGAAACGCGGGAACCGTAGTGATTGCAACGGTAGAGGGCGATATTCACGACATCGGAAAGAACCTTGTGGCGCTCATGCTAAAGAACCACGGGTTTGAGGTGGTGGATTTGGGGAAGGATGTTTCCGCGGAGCGCGTGATTGCGGAGGCAAAGCGCCTGAACGCGGATATTATCGCACTTTCGGCATTGATGACAACCACGATGCGCGGCATGGCGGAGGTGGTTGCCCTCAGAAACCGGGAAGGCTTGTCTGCAAAGGTAATGATCGGCGGCGCGGTGACAACGCCGGAATATGCCGAAGAAATCGGAGCGGACGGGTATTCCAAGGACGCGCAGGATGCGGTGGCGCTGGCAAAACGACTGCTCAATACAAAAGAATAGAAGCGAGGACAAAACAATGACAAAGCGTATGCGCGGTAATTTGTTATTACTGCTGACTGCATTTATCTGGGGTGTGGCATTTGTGGCGCAAAGCGAGGGAATGAAGTATGTGGAGCCGTTTACCTTTACCGGTATCCGTTCCTATCTGGCGGGAATCGCTTTGCTGGTATTTTTAGGAATTCGCAGGCTTTCCGGACAGAAGCGGCAGGAAAAAATACAGGCGGCGGACGGGAAGCAGGCAAACGGCAGAGGGGTTTTGGCGCTGGGGGGAATTTGTTGCGGCGTCGTACTTTTTACGGCGACCATGTTGCAGCAGATAGGCATCAAATATACGCCGGAGTCCGGCAAGGCGGGGTTTATTACCGCGTTGTACATTATATTGGTGCCGCTTTGCGGGATTTTTGTGAAAAAAAGAGTCGGAGCCAAGGTATGGCTTGCCGTTTTGGTTGCCCTGGGCGGAATGTATCTGCTTTGTATTACCGACGGCTTTACGATTGCCAAAGGGGATATTTATTTATTGCTCTGCGCCGTGGCGTTTACGGGGCATATTCTGATTGTGGATTATTTTTCGCCGAAGACGGACGGTGTTGCCATGTCCTGCATCCAGTTTTTTGTCTGCGGGATTTTGGGAACGGCGGGGATGCTTTTTACGGAACATGCACAGGTGGCGCAGATTTTAAAGGCATGGCTCCCGTTGGTTTACGCGGGCGTACTTTCGGGCGGCGTGGGTTATACGTTGCAGATTGTGGCGCAGAAGGATACGGAGCCTACGGTGGCGTCGCTTTTAATGAGTCTGGAATCGGTTTTTGCGGTGCTTGGCGGCTGGGTGATTTTAGGGCAGGTACTTTCCGCCAGAGAGCTTCTTGGCTGCGCGCTTGTTTTTGCTGCGATTATTTTAGCACAGCTGCCGGGAAACCTCCGGGGCTTTCGGCGGCGAAGAAAGACGGAGTAAGGCGGCAAAGCGCCCGTCGATTCAAGTTGTGTATTCCGTAAAATTATGCTATGATAACAGAAGAACAGGATAAAATAAACAGGCACGAGAGTTTTTTTAAAAATCGTGCGGAAAAGAGGGACAATGTATACGGTTGAATTAAAAAAGCTGGTAGACAAAATGCAGTTGGAAAACTGTACGCCGGAGCTGGATATCGATCATATTCTGATTACACAGCCGGATGTAAACCGCCCTGCCCTGCAGCTGGCAGGATTTTTCGATTATTTTGATTCGGAACGGGTACAGGTAATCGGAAACGTGGAGCATGCTTACATGGAAAAGATGGAGAAGGACCACGGAATCAGCATTATGAAAAAGCTCCTGAGCTTTAAGGTGCCTTGCATTGTTTTCTGCCGCGGAATCGAAGTACCGGAGGATATGCGTAAAATCGCAGTGGAAGCGGGCGTGCCGCTGTTGCGTTCCACCGCTTCGACTTCTTCCTTTATGGCGGAGGTCATCCGGTGGCTGAAGGTAGAGCTTGCACCGCGTATTTCCATTCACGGCGTTTTGGTTGATGTTTACGGCGAAGGTATCCTTATTATGGGCGAGAGCGGTATCGGTAAGAGCGAAGCGGCGTTGGAACTGATTAAGCGCGGTCACCGCCTTGTTTCCGACGATGTGGTGGAAATCAAAAAGGTAAGCGATGAAACCTTAATCGGGACGGCACCGGACATCACAAGACATTTTATCGAGCTGCGGGGGATCGGCATTATTGACGTAAAAACCCTGTTCGGCGTCGAGAGCGTTAAGAATACGCAGTCGATTGATTTGGTAATCAAGCTGGAGGAGTGGAACCGCGACAAGGAATACGACCGTTTCGGACTGGAGGAGGAATATACGGAATTTCTCGGGAATAAGGTAGTATGTCATTCCATTCCGATTCGTCCGGGACGAAATCTTGCGATTATCTGCGAGTCCGCGGCGGTAAATTACCGCCAGAAGAAGATGGGGTATAATGCGGCACAGGAGCTTTACAACCGTGTTACGAGTAATTTAATGAAAAACAGTGAGAAATAACGGAAAGGCGGCATATGGAACGGTTTGTTTTCGGAATTGATATCGGCGGCACGGCGATTAAATGCGGATTGTTTACGGAAGACGGCAAACTGAAAGAAAAATGGGAAATACCGACCAACCGGGCAGCTGCGGGGGAAAAAGTACCGCAGGAGATTGCGGCTGCGATTTCGCAAAAGTGTACGGAGCGCGGTATCGCAAAAGAGCAGGTGCTTGGCATCGGACTCGGCGTGCCGGGACCGGTAAAGGAAAACGGATTTGTGTCCCATTGTCCGAACCTTGGCTGGCGGGAGATGAATGTCAATGAAACGATGGAGCGGCTGACCGGCCTTTTGGCAGTTGCGGCGAATGATGCGAATGTCGCGGCCCTCGGGGAAATGTGGAAGGGCGGCGGCGCCGGTGTGAAAAATATGGTACTGGTGACGCTCGGAACCGGAGTCGGCGGCGGCATTCTTGTGGAAGGAAAAATTGTGGCAGGCGCATCGGGCGCCGGCGGCGAGCTGGGACACATGGTGATGCGTCCGCAGGAGAGCGAACGGTGCGGCTGCGGCGGTTTCGGACATCTGGAGCAGTATGCTTCCGCAACCGGCATCGTGCGTATGGCAAAAAAGCGGCTTGCGGAATCGGCTTGCGGTTCCGTGCTGCGCGACAGGGAGCCGTTGTCGGCAAAGGACATTTTTGACGCGGCAAAGGAAAAGGACGCACTGGCGGCGGAACTGGTAGAGGAGTTAGGCGAGATTTTGGCACGGGCGCTTTCCCATGTGGCAGCGGTGGTGGACCCGGAGGTGTTTGTAATCGGCGGCGGTGTATCCCGCGCCGGTTCTATCCTGACGGAAACCGTGGAGCGCCATTATAACAGGGGCATTATGAAAGCACTTCAGGGAAAGGAGTTCCGTCTTGCGACGCTTGGAAACGACGCCGGCATCTATGGCTGTGCAAAGTTGATATTGGATCGGATTGTAACATAAAAGGGGTGAATGCTTTGGAAGGTTTTTTTGAAACACTGAGTCAAATCATACCGGAGGAAGACCGGCTTCTGCGGGAGGAGCCGATGAACCGTCATACGACGTTCCGCGTGGGCGGTCCGGCAGAGTATTTCGTGACCGTAACCACAACGGAGGAACTGCAGGAGGTTGTAAGACTTTGCAACCGGTACGGGGAGCCCTGGGTGGTGCTCGGAAACGGCAGCAACGTACTGGTTTCCGATGCGGGAATCCGTGGCGTGGTGCTTCGGCTCGCCGGAGAGTTTAGCCAGTGTGAAATCAATGAGGACATTTTTCACGGCAATGCGGAGGCGGTGGCGGGTGCCGGAATGCTGCTTTCCGCATTTGCCATAAAGCTTGCGAAAAAGGGCTTTACCGGGTTTGAGTTTGCGGCAGGAATACCGGGCAGCGTCGGCGGCGCGGTCGTAATGAACGCAGGCGCTTACGGCGGGGAAATCAAAGATTGTATTACCAAAGCGGAGCTTGTCTCGGCGGAGGGTGAGCTTAAGGTGCTTTCCGCAGAGGAGCTGAAACTTTCTTACCGTCACAGTATTTTGTCGGAGGAAAAGGGAATTGTAACAAGGGCATGGTTTTCCTTCCCAATCGGTTCCAAGCTTTACATTTTGTCAAACATCGAAATGTTAAGCCGCAAGAGGAAGGAAAAGCAGCCTCTGGAGTTTCCGAGCGCAGGTTCGACCTTTAAGCGCCCCGACGGAAATTTTGCGGGAAAGCTGATTATGGAAGCGGGGCTTTCCGGCGTGCAAATCGGCGGCGCGGCAGTTTCGGAAAAGCACTGCGGGTTTGTTGTAAATAAAGGAAATGCCACGGCTGCGGATATTTATGCGCTGATGCGGCACATTATAGCAACGGTGGAGGAAAAGAGCGGAGTACGCTTAGAACCGGAGGTAAAACTGCTCGGAACATTTTAGGCTTAGTGATACGCTCTTCGGAGGAAGATATGTCGTTTTCGATGAAGGTAAAACAGGAGCTTTTCTGCGTGGTTCCCCAGGCAAGGCACTGTAAAATTGCGGAACTTTCCGCACTGGTGGCACAATGCGGTAAAATAGAGGTTGACAAAAGTGGACATCTTCATATAAAATTACAAACGGAAAGCGGATATGTAGCGCGAAAGTGTAATCTGCTTTTGAACCGTCTGTGTCGTCCTGCGTTGTCTGTCTGCGTGCGGGCGGCAAAGGGGAAACGGACTTCTTCCCAGTATTGTATTGAAATACAGGGAGATGAGGCGGTAAAGAAGGTTTTGGAATTGCTGAAGCTAAAGGCGCTCGGAAAGGACGGGCTGCTTGCGGCGGACGGTGTGGTGATTTTGCATACCTGCTGTAAAAGGGCGTTTCTGCGGGGGGCGTTTTTGGCATCCGGTTCGGTCAGCAATCCGCAGAAATCGTATCATTTTGAAATTAGCGAACAGGAAAGGGCACGGGCGGAACAGCTGCTTACGCTGATTCGTTCGTTTGGAGTAGAGGCAAAGTCGATTGTGCGGAAGAACTATCATGTGGTTTATGTAAAGGAAGGCGCACAAGTGGCGGAGCTGCTGAATATTATGGAAGCGCATATTGCCATGATGGAATTTGAAAATGTACGGATTGTAAAAGACGTGCGGAATTCCGTCAACCGGCAGGTGAACTGCGAAACGGCAAATCTCAGCAAAACAGTAAATGCTGCCAGAAAGCAGTATGAGGACATCGTACTGATTCGGGACAGCGTCGGGCTGCATGCACTGTCTGAAAATCTGGAAGCAGTGGCCTTGCTGCGGCTGGAATATCCGGAAGCGTCATTGATTGAACTGGGGGAAATGCTCAGTCCGAAACTCGGGAAGTCGGGTGTGAATCACCGCCTGAAAAAAATCAGTGAATATGCGGAACAGTTGCGCGGTTAGTTTAAAGGAGGATTTGGAAATGATCTCAAAGAGTATTACAATCAGTATTCCTTCCGGTCTGGAAGCAAGGCCGGTAGCACTTTTGGTACAGGTGGCGAGCCGTTATGACAGCAGGATTTACATTGAGAGCGGCGATAAAACGGTAAACGCCAAAAGTATTATGGGAATGATGACACTTGGGCTTGCCGCGGGAGAGAATGTGACGGTGAACGCGGAGGGCGAGGATGAGGAAAGCGCCATTGCCGAGATTGAAAAGTATTTGAGCGCAGATAAATAAGACAGGTTGCCGTAAGGATGCGGTCATGCGTATCTTTGCGGCTTTTACTTTTTAAAGAAAAACGGGACGCCTTTGTTACGGAAAAGCCCGGAAAGGAGCAGACATGGAATTTACGCATCTTCATGTACATACCGAATACAGTCTTTTGGACGGTTCTTCCAAAATAAAAGAAATTGTTGCCCGCGCAAAGGAATTGGGCATGGACAGTCTTGCCATCACCGACCACGGCGTCATGTACGGCGTCATTGATTTTTACCGTGCCTGCAAAGCGGAGGGCATCCGTCCGGTGTTAGGCTGCGAGATTTATGTGGCGCCCGGCTCCCGGTTCCAGAAGGAGGGCGGAGGATCGGACGAGAGGTATTATCATCTGGTACTGCTTGCCGAAAACAACAAAGGGTATTCCAATTTGATGAAAATTGTGTCCAAGGGCTTTACCGAGGGCTACTATTATAAACCGCGGGTGGATTTGGAGGTATTGCGGGAGTATCACGAAGGGATTATTGCGCTTTCCGCCTGTCTGGCCGGAGAAGTGGCAACACAGTTAAGGCGCGGCTTTTACGAGGAAGGAAAGGCGGCGGCGCTGCGTCTTTTGGATATTTTCGGAGAGGGCAATTTCTTTCTGGAGCTGCAGGACCACGGAATACCGGAGCAAAAAACAGTCAATCAGGCGCTGCTGCGTATGAGCGCGGAGACGAAAATTCCGCTTGTTGCGACAAACGACGTGCATTATACGTTCGCGGAGGATGAGAAAGCCCACGATATCCTGCTTTGTATCCAGACGCAGAAAAAAGTGTCGGACACGGACCGGATGCGTTACGACGGCGGACAGTATTATTTAAAGTCCCCGGAGGAGATGGAGGAGTTGTTCCCGTATGCGAAGGAAGCCCTGCGGCGGACGAAGGAAATTGCGGACCGCTGTGAGGTTGAGATTGTATTCGGCGAGTACAAGTTGCCGAAGTATGATGTCCCGGAGGGGTATACGGCAAAAGAATACCTTCATTTCCTTTGCCGCCAGGGGCTTACGAAACGTTACCCGGATGCGGATGACACGCTTTGGAAGCGCCTGGAATATGAATTGAAAACAATCGAAGACATGGGCTTTGTGGATTATTTCCTCATTGTCTGGGACTTTATTAAATACAGCCGGGATCACGGCATTGCGGTAGGCCCGGGGCGAGGAAGCGCAGCGGGAAGTATCGTTTCTTACTGCCTCGGAATTACCAATATCGACCCGATTCGTTATAACCTGCTGTTTGAGCGTTTTTTAAATCCGGAGCGTCTGACGATGCCGGATATTGATATCGACTTTTGTTTTGAACGCAGGCAGGAGGTCATCGATTATGTGGTAAGGAAGTACGGAAAGGACCGGGTAGTGCAGATTGTTACCTTCGGTACGATGGCGGCGCGGCTTGCCATCCGCGACGTCGGACGGGCGCTTGATATGCCGTATGCGAAGGTGGATGGCGTTGCAAAACAGATTCCGAACGAGCTTGGGATTACGATAGAAAAAGCGCTGGTGCAGAATCCGGATTTGCGCCGGATGTATGAACTGGACGAGGAAGTAAAAGAACTGATTGACATGTCAAAGCGTTTAGAGGGGCTTCCGCGCCATACGTCCATGCATGCGGCGGGCGTTGTTATCAGTAACGCACCGGCGGAGGAATATGTCCCGCTCTCCCGGGGCGCGGACGATGTGATTACGACACAGTTTACGATGACGACGTTAGAAGAGCTGGGGCTTCTGAAAATGGATTTTCTGGGCCTGCGGACGCTTACGGTCATACAGGACGCGGTAAAGCTAATCAACCGCGGTCGGAACGAAAACGATTGTTTGGATATTGAAAAAATAGATTATTCCGATAAGCAGGTATACGAGCTGATCGGTTCCGGGAAAACCGAGGGCGTGTTCCAGTTAGAGAGCACCGGTATGAAGAATTTCATGAAGGAGCTAAAGCCGGGTAATATCGAGGATATTATTGCGGGAATTTCCCTGTACCGTCCGGGTCCGATGGACTTTATCCCGAAGTATATCGAAGGAAAGCAGAATCCGGCCTCCATCGTCTATGACTGCAAGGAACTGGAGCCGATTTTAAAGCCGACCTACGGCTGTATCGTGTATCAGGAGCAGGTCATGCAGATTGTACGGGACCTTGCCGGGTACAGTTACGGTCGGAGCGACCTGGTGCGCCGTGCCATGGCGAAGAAAAAAGCGTCGGTGATGGAAAAGGAGCGGCAGAATTTTGTTTACGGCAATGCCGAAGAAGGGGTAAAAGGATGTATTGCCAACGGAATTTCCGAGCAGGTGGCCAATAAAATTTATGACGATATGACGGATTTTGCGAAGTATGCGTTTAACAAGTCCCATGCGGCGGCGTATGCGGTAGTTGCCTATCAGACCGCCTATCTGAAATGCTATTATCCGGTGGAGTTTATGGCGGCTCTGATGACCTCGGTCATGGACAATACCGGAAAGGTTGCGGAATATATTTTAACCTGCCGCCAGATGGGCATCGAAATTCTGCCGCCGGACGTGAATGTAGGCGAGGCGCAGTTTACAACGGAGGGGAACCGTATCCGCTTTGCGCTTGCGGCAATTAAAGGCCTCGGGAAGCCGGTCATTGAGGAAATTACGGCGGAACGTGCGGAAAACGGAAGCTACACCACCTTAAAGGATTTTGTGGAACGTTTGTCCGGGAGAGGAATTAACAGACGTACCTTAGAGAGCTTTATTAAGTCCGGCGCGTTTGATTGTCTGAAGGGAAACCGGAAACAGTTGATGCAAAGCTATGCGGCCATTGTGGACAGCGTGTTGACGGACCGCAAAAAAAGTCTTTCCGGGCAGATGAGCCTGTTTGACTTTGCCGCCCCGGAAGAAAAGGCTGACTTTGAGGTGCGGCTGCCGGAGGTTCCGGAGTTTGATAAAAGCGAACTGCTGGCCTTTGAAAAGGAAACGCTCGGAGTTTATCTGAGCGGGCATCCGCTGGATGAATACGAAACGATGCTGGAACGAAATGTGACGAAGGTTTCGACCGATTTTCTGTCGGAGGAAGAAGAGGGAGAGCTTGCGGAGCCTAAAGTAACCGACGGAGAAGCGGCGGTCATCGGCGGAATTATTACCGAAATTACAAGAAAAACGACCCGCAGCAATTCGATGATGGCGTTTATCACGGTGGAGGATTTGCTCGGAACCGTGGAGGTAATCGTTTTTCCGCGGGATTATGAAAAGTATAAGCAGGAGCTTTATGAAGATAATAAAGTATTGATTCGCGGCAGGGTCAGTGTGGAGGAAGAACGGGCGGCACGTTTGATTTGCAGCGAAATTATTCCGTTCGAAGCGATGCCGCGTGAGCTGTGGGTGCGTTTTCCGGATAAGGAAACATTCCTGCGGCGGGAGCAGGAGTTGTATGCAATTTTAGATTCTTTTGACGGGAAGGATGAAACGGTGGTATACTGTGTAGCGGAAAAGGCTATGAAGAGGCTGCCGAAAAGCCGTACAACACTGGCTTCGGAAGCGCAAAAAAAGCGTTTACAGGAAGTTTTTGGCGAAGATTCCGTAAAAGTTGTGGAAAAAACTCTTGAAAAACATGGATAAACGCAGTAAAATACTATGGGAATGTATTTGGGAATATAGCACGGAGGAATAAAGACATGGCAGCAAAAAAAGTGGAAGAAAACAAGGTAACGGCAAAGAAGGCCGGAGAGAAGCTGACCGAAGTGAACAAAAAGACCGAGGAAGTAAAGGCGGAAGCCGTAAAGCAGGAAGCAAAGGCACCGGTGACGGTGAACGTGAAAAAGGTTGCGAAACCGGGGGACAATATTAAAACCATCGGCGTATTGACGAGCGGCGGTGACGCACCGGGAATGAACGCGGTAATTCGTGCCGTAGTCAGAACCGCACTCGCCAACGGCAGAAAAGTAAAGGGTATCCGCAGAGGATATGCCGGTCTTTTGGAAGAAGACATTATTGACATGGACGCAAAAAGCGTTGCAGATATTATTCAGCGCGGCGGAACCGTTTTATATACCGCAAGATGCGCGGAGTTTATGACAACAGAGGGACAGGATAAGGGCGCAGCAATCTGCAAGAAGCACGGAATCGACGCAATTGTTGTAATCGGCGGCGACGGTTCCTTCCAGGGGGCAAGAAAGCTTGCGGCGCGCGGCATCAATACCATCGGCGTGCCGGGAACGATTGACCTTGACATTGCCTGCACGGATTATACCGTAGGCTTTGATACGGCAATCAATACGGCAATGGAAGCCATTGACAAGGTACGCGACACCTCCACGTCCCATGAGAGATGCAGTATCATTGAGGTAATGGGACGCCATGCGGGCTATATTGCGTTATGGTGCGGTATTGCAAACGGTGCGGAGGACATTCTCCTTCCGGAGCGTTACGAGGAGAATTTTGAGCAGCGCATCATTGAAAATATCAAGGAAAAGAGGAAAATCGGCAAGAAGCATCATATCATTATCAATGCGGAGGGCGTCGGTGATTCTTACGAGATGGCAAAGCGTATCGAGCGTGCTACGGAGATGGAAACAAGAGCCACCATCGTCGGACACATTCAAAGAGGCGGAAGCCCGACCTGTAAAGATCGTGTATATGCTTCCACCATGGGTGCGATGGCAGTGGATTTGCTTTGTCAGGGCAAATCAAATCGTCTGGTAGCCTATAAGAACGGACAGTTCTGCGATTACGATATCGAGGAGGCGCTTGCCATGACGAAGGATTTGGATGAGTACATGGTACAGCTGTCAAGAAAATTGTCCAGATAAGAGATAGAAAAAGTGCTGCCGCACGGGCGATGGTATCGTTCGTGCGGCAGTTTTTTATAGGATTCAGGTATCAAAACACATTCTGATACGAAAGGAACTTTGCATAGAAGAAAGAGTCCTTGAACGTTGTGCAGGATATTAGACTTTCTTATTGCTTCGTATGGTATCAGCAATGCCCGGACAGGACGTCCGGGCAAGACTGACACGCGCCACGGAGGGCGCGTAAAGGTCGGTTGCGTTGTTATTTAACAATTCTGGCGGAGCAATTAGAAAGACTTATATCCGAAACCAGAGAGAGGACTCTTTCTTTTATGCAAAATTCCGTAATTAGAAGTAACCTTTTGACACCTGAATCTTTATTTGTTTCGGTATAGTGTCATCAGACGGTCATGTCGATATTTGCGCCGAGCAGCGCATCCAAATCGGCAGCTTTTTTGTTTTTGTCGTATTCGGAGTTGCCGTATTTAATCAGAGTACGGGTAGTGCCGCCCGCCACATAGGAGCGTCCGCATTCCGGACAAATCGCGGTCTTTAAAGAAACGGTAGCGGAAATCAGTTCGTTTCCCGGCTTGTTTCCCGTCTGCCTGGCATTGGCAACGTGCTCCTTCTCATGGGACATTACTGCGGCTGCGGAGGATTCCGGAGCAATATGTCCCGGCGCCTTGAAGGAAACATTACCTTCGTTGGAGCCGTCAATATATTTGCGTTCCTTACAGGTCTGACATTCGCCCTTTGTTTCTGCCTTTTGGGTGCGCCTGCCCGAAACCTTTTCGTTGTTTTCGGAAACCTTATCAACTGCGGAAGTTTTACCAATTGCGGGAGCGGTGCCTAAGTCCGTCCTTCCGTTTGCAGGGAGGAAAGCCGTTACATAATTCCGTTCGTTTTGAAACTGGTTCATTGAAATAAACATAGACATACCTCCTTTTGTCGATGATAAAGGTTAATCTTATTTTCTCCTTTGCACAGCGGAATAGGCGCTGGTCTTTTCCTGCTGCCGTTCTCTTTGCTTAGCCATGAGATAGCCGGAAAGGTAAGAGTTTTGCTCTACAAATTTGCAACCATAGTTGTAAGTTTTCTTTTCGTCGTTATACTCTCGACGTATTACGGTAGCGGAAAGCGCAAGGGACTTACGTTCCGTAAGAGGAATGGTTAAACGAATCGTGCGTGCAACTTCGTATTCCTCCTTGCTGACAAAGCCGAAGCCGGTTTCGCTGATATCGCGTACCAATACGTTAAACGGTTGAGGACCGTTGCTCTGGAATGCAGTAATTGTCATAGTTTCGCCGATATATACGCGGAAGGAGCCACGGCGGTTATAGGGCTTTGCTTCCCCCTCCAAGGCAACCTGATAGTAGGTATTGCCCTTTACCTTAACCAAAGGGAGGGTGACGGAATGCCATGCGTAAACAACCTGATCCTGCACATACAGAAAGTCAATGGTACAGGAATCGCCGAAGCCGACCGTCCGTCCGTCTACCAGGATAGGTTGCAGCAGGACGTAGTTGGAATGTACCTCGGCAAGCGTTGTGATTAAGTCTTTTGATTTCAGCCCCACGGTAACGACAAGCGTTACCTGATGCTGCTCAACTAAGTCTGAAATTGTCATGTGTAAATCCCCTTGTAACAAAATAAAACAAAATACAGCACATAATGTCACTGTTTTACATTTTAAATTGTACTATATTTTGCCCTAAGTTGCAAGTAAATCTTAGCAGAAACTAAACATACACACATAAATTTTGTTGTTTTGTAAAAGGAATTGTGCTATACTTTTTCTGAAATGGCTTGACGTAAGGAGGCACGATAATGCGACACTATACGAAGGAAGATATTATCCGGTTGGTGGAAGAAGAGGATGTAGAGTTTATTCGGTTACAGTTTACGGATGTATTCGGCAATTTAAAGAACATGGCGGTTACGGTAAGCCAGTTGACAAAGGTGCTGAATAATCAGGTAGTATTTGACGGTTCTGCGGTGGAAGGGTTTGCTAAAACGGAGGAATCGGAGATGTATTTGTATCCGGACCTGGATACCTTTGTTATTTTTCCGTGGCGGCCGCAGCAGGGCAAGGTGGCGCGGTTCCTCTGCGACATCTATCATGCGGACGGACAGCCGTATGAAGGAGATTCCCGCTATATATTGAAGAAAGTTCTTGCAGAGGCGAAGGAGCTCGGTTATTCCATACAGGCGGCACCGGAGCTGGAGTTTTTCCTGTTGGATTTGGACGAGAACGGGATTCCGAGTGCAAAAGTCAAAGAACAGGGCGGATATTTTGATGTGGGACCGGTAGACGCAGGCGAGAATGCACGCAGAGAGATGGTAATGACGTTGGAGGAAATGGGCTTTGTAGTGGAAGCCTCCCATCACGAGGCAGCACCGGCACAGCATGAGATAGACCTTCACGGAACGGAAGCCCTGACGACGGCAGACAATATCGTGACCTTTAAGATGGCGGCACGGACCATTGCACGCCGCCACGGACTGCATGCAACCTTTATGCCGAAGCCGAATGAGGAAGCGGCAGGTTCCGGTATGCATATTAAGCTGTTTCTGATGAAGAACGGAATGAACTGTTTTGAAGCGGCGGACGGAGAGCTGGGCTTAAGTAAAGACGCATATCACTTTATGGCAGGGATTCTGCATTACAGCAGGGAAACGGCAATGTTCTTAAACCCGTTGGTAAATTCCTATAAGCGTCTTTCGGGCTGTCAGGCGCCGGTTTATGTGGGCTGGTCCCAGACGAGCCGTTCCGCACTGTTACGCGTACCGACGGCACGCGGCATCCGGACGGGAGTTGAGTTAAGAAATCCGGACCCTGCGGCAAATCCGTATCTTGCGCTTGCGCTTTGCATCAAGGCGGGACTGCTCGGAATTCAGGAGAAGATGGAGCCGGGTGCGGAGCTGACCGGCGATTTGGGAAGGCTGCCGGAGGAGGAACTGAAAAACCGGGGAATCGAAAAGCTCCCGCACAATCTCGGGGAGGCGCTTGCCGCTGCCAAGGAGAGCGCATTTGTAAAAGAGGTACTCGGGGAGCAGTTTATCAGGAATTATCTCAAAGCGAAATACTTTGAGTGGGAGAAATACAGTATGCAGGTCAGCGAGTGGGAGTTAAAGCAATACCTGAATCGTTTTTAGAAAAGAACAGACTGAGAACGAGGAGGTGAGCTGAGATGTTTTCCGTGATTGTGGCGTTTCCGAAGCAGCAGGACGCCGCTAATATAAAAAATATCTTGGTGCGCAGCGGAATTGAAGTGGCGGGGATTTGTACAACGGGGGCACAGACAATCGCGTTTGCGAATGAGCAGGACGGCGGCATCGTAATTACCGCTTACCGGCTGCCCGATATGCACTTTAAGGAACTGAACGGCTATCTTCCGCAGAGTTTTCAGATGCTTCTGATTGCGTCCGCAGCACGGCTTGCGGAGTGTATCGACGATAATGTTATGGCACTCAGCGTACCGATTAAAACAAAGGAAATGCTCGGTACGATTCAGATGATGCAGCATACCTATGTGCGGCGAAAGCGGAAGGAACGGGAAACAGGCAAAGGGCGGAGCAGCGACGAGCAGGAAATTCTTCTTCGGGCAAAAACGCTTTTAATGGAGCGGAACAATATGTCGGAGGAGGAGGCGCACCGTTATATTCAGAAGTCAAGTATGGACAGCGGTACCAATATGGCGGAGCTGGCGGCAATGATATTGAGCATGATGTAGTGGAAAGCACGGCATCGGGAAGGCAGGGCAAGATGAAGTTTACAAAAATGCAGGGCTGCGGAAACGATTACGTCTATGTAAACTGTTTTAAGGAAACAGTGGAGCATCCGAAAGAAACGGCGATTCAAATCAGCGACCGTCATTTCGGCGTCGGCTCGGACGGGATGATTTTAATTTGTCCGTCGGAGGCTGCGGATTTTAAAATGGTAATGTATAATGCGGACGGTTCCCAGGCGCAGATGTGCGGCAACGGAATCCGCTGTGTGGGAAAGTATGTGTATGATTACGGGCTGACGGACCGGACCGAAATTACGGTGGAAACCTTAGCGGGTATTAAGCACCTGACGCTTCATGTAACGGACGGAAAGGTGGCGGAGGTTACGGTCAATATGGGAAGTCCGGTGACGGAGGCCGAAAGGATTCCGGTACTTGCAAAAAAGAGTCCGGTGGTGGCGGAGCCGATTGTAGTGGAAGGCAGAGAAGAAAGAATGACCTGTGTATCAATGGGAAATCCGCACGCCGTCTTTTTCGTAGAGGACCCGCTTGCCCTTCCCCTTGAGCAGATCGGGCCGGCATACGAGGCCCATGAGCGTTTCCCGGAGCGCACGAATACCGAGTTTGTAAAGGTTCTTGACCGGAACACGATGCTGATGCGCGTATGGGAACGGGGTTCGGGGGAAACCCTTGCCTGCGGAACCGGCGCGTGCGCCTGTGCTTACGCAGGAATCCTGAACGGCTATACGGAGGATACCGTAACGGTAAAGCTCCTTGGCGGCGATTTAAAAATACGCTATGACAGAGAAAACAATGTAATTTATATGACCGGTCCAGCTGTGACGGTCTTTGAAGGAGAGTGGATATCATGTTTAAGATTAACGAAAACTATTTGAAATTGCCGGGCAGCTATTTGTTTTCCACGGTAGGAAGAAAGGAACGGGAATACCGTGCGGCGCACCCGGAGAAAAAGGTCATCCGCCTGGGTATCGGCGACGTGACGCTTCCGTTGGTACCGGCTGTCGTGGAGGCAATGCATAAGGCGGCGGACGAGATGGGAAAAAAGGAAACCTTTAAGGGATATGCGCCGGACCTCGGCTATGAGTTCCTGCGTTCTGCCATTGCGAAGAACGATTACGCCGACCGGGGCGTAACGATTGCGCTTGACGAGATTTTTATCAGTGACGGCGCAAAGAGCGATTCCGGAAATATCGGCGACATTTTTTCCGTGGACAATAAAATCGCAGTGTGCGATCCGGTATATCCGGTTTATGTGGATACGAACGCGATGGCGGGGAGAACCGGCGAATATCTTGCCGAGCAGCAGCGCTGGAGCAATGTGATTTATATGCCGTGTACGGCAGAAACTAATTTTGCGCCGGAGCTTCCGAAGGAAACGCCGGATATTATCTATCTTTGTTTCCCGAACAACCCGACCGGAGCGACGGTGACGAAAGCGGAGCTGCAAAAATGGGTAGATTATGCGAACGAAAAGGGTGCCGTGATTATTTACGATGCGGCATACGAAGCATATATTTCCGAGGCGGATGTGCCGCATACGATTTATGAATGCGACGGTGCAAAAACCTGTGCGATTGAGCTGCGCAGCTTTTCCAAAAATGCGGGCTTTACCGGAACCCGTCTTGGCTTTACGGTGATTCCGAAGGAGTTAAAGTGCGGGGATGTTATGTTGAACAGCCTGTGGGCAAGACGGCACGGCACAAAGTTTAACGGCGCGCCGTATATTATCCAGCGTGCGGGCGAGGCGGTTTACACCGAGGAAGGAAAGCGGCAGACCGCAGAGCAGATTGCTTATTATATGAACAACGCGAAAGTAATCAGGGAGGGGCTTGCAGAGGCCGGTTATACCGTATCCGGCGGCGTCAACGCACCGTATATCTGGTTGCAGACGCCGAAGAACATGACCTCGTGGGAGTTCTTTGACTATCTGCTTGACAGTGCGAACGTAGTGGGAACCCCGGGCTCCGGCTTCGGACCGAGCGGAGAAGGGTATTTCCGTCTGACGGCGTTCGGTACTTACGAAGATACCGTGGAAGCAGTGGAGCGAATCAAGAAATTATAAGGAGAAGAAAATGATTTTTCCGAAGCGGATTCAAAAGGGAGATTGCATCGGAGTGACGGCCTGTTCCGCAGGAAAAACGTCGCCGGTAGATTTGGCGCGGCTTGAGAACGCAGTGCGGCAGATGGAGCAGAGAGGTTACCGTGTGTTAGAAACGCCGGATACGAGAAAGAATGAAAAGGGAAGAAGCGCTCCGGCACAAGTGCGGGCGGAGGAACTGCACTCTTTGGTACGGAATCCGGAGGTGTCGTGGGTCGTGCAGGCATGCGGCGGGGATTATCTTGCGGAGATGCTTTCTTATACGGACTTTGAACTTATCCGCCGGAATCCGAAGTGGTATCAGGGGTATTCCGACCCTACCGGCCTTTTGTTTTCTGTTACGACAAACTGCGACATGGCGACGGTATACGGCGGAAATTTTTTGGACTTCGGAATGGAAAAGTGGCATAGGTCGTTGGAAGAAAATGTTGCGTTGTTAGAGGGCAGTTCCTTTGTGCAGAAAAGTTTTCCGCTCTATAAAAACGGGTTTGCCGAACGGGTGACGGGCTACGAGGATTTTCAGGAGGATACGCCGGTACGTTGGGAATGTAAGACGGGACGCGCCGTTCTTTCGGGACGGCTTTTGGGCGGATGCCTTGACGTACTGCTGGATCTGGTCGGTACACGGTTTGACAAGACAGCGGAGTGGTGCGAACGTTATAAAGAGGACGGAATTTTATGGTATCTGGAAAGTTTTGCTTTAAGTTCCGAGCGGCTGACCTGCGGCCTTTGGCATTTAAAGGAGGCAGGGTGGTTTCGCCGCGCCTGCGGCTTTGTGTTCGGGAGACCCGCATTCTTTTCCACGGAAACCGATACAAGCTATCGTGAAGCAGTGGAGGCGGTGTTAGGGGAACTTTCGGTACCGATTGTTTACGAAGCGGATATCGGTCATAAAGCGCCGCGCATGACAATCATAAACGGCGCCATGGCAGAGATTTCGACAGCGGACGGAAAAGGAGAGCTGCTGCTGAAATATTAGCCGGCAAAGCGGCAGGAGGAAAGGGAAGGGGAAGTTATGGAACAGAGGAAAAACTCTGCGGCAGAATTGCCGGAATTCGGCATGCAGCCGGAGGAACAGAAGAAAAATGGGGAGCAGGGAAAAGGAGTGCTTACCGGAAAGGAAGCGTTGGTACGATTCTGTTATTTTCCGGCGGTCTGTTTGTTTTCCGAGGCGGTTCTCAGGCTTTGTGTTTATCGAGGGTTCCCGGATGGGACAACGGCAGCGGCGCTTCAGGCGCTTGCCGCGGGCTGTGTGTTTAATCTGCTTACGCTTTGTTTCCCGGCAGTCCTGAACCGGATACTCTGTTATCTCGGACTGGCGGGAATTGCTCTGTATGCCAATATACAGCTGATTTATTTTACGGTATTTCAGCGTTTTTTCTCTTTTCGCCTGATGTCGGTCGGTACGGATGTGCTTGAATTTAAGCGGCAGATTTTTTCTACTATGGCGGCAAGATGGTACGGAATCCTGTTACTGCTTATGCCGCTTCTTTTACGAATTTTGCTGGATGCGGCAGGGTATGGTTTCCGAAGCCTGCGCGTAAGAACGCTGCTGTATTCCGCAGGGGCGGCGGTATTATTACAGTTTGGATTTTTGGGGGTTATTTTTGCGGGAAATACCACGGCGTATTCCGGCTGGGAATTATATTTTCATGATTGGGAGGCAACACTCGGAACACAGAAGCTGGGCTTTTTTACCGCAGCCGGAATGGATTTAAAAGAAATCGTATTCGGTAAAGGAAACAGTGAACTGGAAGAAGTATTGTTAAAGAAAACGCCCACAGCGCCGCCGGAGCAGGGAAAAGCGACGCCGGTGCCGTCCGTTCCCGCAAAGGACACCACACCGGGCAAAACAGAAGAGAATGTAACGCCGACGGCGGTACCGACGCCGCCTGCGTTTCATGAGCTGTATGATTTTGCGAAACTGGCGGAGCAGGAGGAAAACAAGGAGATAAGGACGTTACATACTTATTTTGCGGGCATTTCGCCGGAAGAAGAAAATGAATATACAGGAAAGTTTGCAGGCTATAATCTTATTTTACTGACGGCAGAGGCATTTTCTCCCTGGGCCGTGGACCGGGAACTGACACCGACGCTTTACAAGCTGACGCATAACGGCTTCGTGTTTGAAAATTTTTATACGCCGCTTTGGTATACCAGTACGAGCGACGGGGAGTATGTGGCGTGTACCGGGCTGCTTCCGGATGGGGCGAACAGTATGACGCGTTCCGCAAAAAATGATATGCGGTTTGCGTTCGGCAACCAGTTTGCCGCCCTCGGCTATTCTACGTTTGCGTATCACAATCATACCTATACCTATTATGCGCGGGATAAGTCGTATCCGAATCTCGGCTATCTCTACAAAGGAATCGGGAACGGTCTGCAGCTTCCGAGTACCTGTTGGCCGCGCTCCGATTTGGAAATGATGGAGGCAACGGTGCCGGAGTACATCGACAAGGAACCGTTTCATGTGTACTATATGACGGTCAGCGGCCACATGGAGTACACCTTTTTGGACAACACTATGGCAAACCGGAACCGGGATGTGGTAAAGGATTTGCCGTATTCCGAACCTGCAAAGGCATACCTTGCCTGCAATTATGAATTGGAAAAGGCATTGACGTATTTGCTGGAACGGCTGGAAGCCGAAGGAGTTGCCGAGCGCACGGTCATTGCGCTTTCTGCCGACCATTATCCGTACGGCCTGGAAAAGCAGTACATTGACGAGCTGGCGGGACATGAGGTAGAGGAGGAGTTTGAACTGTACAAAAACTACTTCATTCTCTGGTCTGCCGGTATGGAGGAAAAGGTTACGGTAAAGAAATATTGTTCCAGTCTGGATATCGCCCCGACGATTGCCAATCTGTTCGGGCTGCCCTATGACTCCAGACTATATGCCGGTTCGGATATTTTTTCCGATAAGGAAGGCTTAGTCATCTTTGATAATAAGAGCTTTTTAACCGACCGGGTGGCATATTATGCCGCAACCGGAACGGCGACGCCGCTCAACGGTGCAAACATTACGCAGGAGTATCTGGAGGAAAAGCTGCGTGAGGTAAAGCAGAAGTTTGCAATGTCAAAGGGGATTCTGGTGAATGACTATTTTTCGTATTTACCGAAATAAGAACCGACGCTCCGGAAAATCCGCTTGTCAATCCGACGGAAAAAGGGTATACTGTGATTATAAGAGATAACATAAAAATGCGCAGGCATTTCGGAAAACAGAAGGAGGAGCGTATGGAGGAAAAGAGAAAGAACAGGCGTCTGCCGATTAATCTGGAATTGTGTGTGTCGTCTTTGTTCAAGCAGGATAATGTAAAGGTTGAGGTAAAGGATACGCCGATTATTGTAACGGATATTTCCAAAGGCGGAATCGGGTTTGAAAGCGAGAGTATTCTTCCGATTGGGTATTACTTTAATGCAAGACTGGAAATGGGCGGAAACGATTCGGTCCTGTATACCGTCGTTAAGATTATCCGCAGTCAGCAGGGCGAGGAGAACAGAATACTTTACGGCTGTGAGTTTGTCGGACTGGCACCGGTATTCGGCTATATTTTCGACGAGTACGAGGCGAAGGTTTCCGCAAAATAAACCTGCGGGAAGGAGCCTGTGGAACAAAAGGCTTGTATGTTACGGAAGTAAGGAGAAGAAAAAGGGCGGAAAGACAGGCGGGGAGAACCGCAATAGCAGATAAAAGGGGCTGTCGCACGATAACCGATAAGTGCGGCAGCCCCCGGTTTTTTGGGAATCGGGAATTATAACTTTGTAACGTTTGCAGCCTGCGGACCCTTCTCGCCGCTTACGACCTCGAACTCTACCTTGTCACCTTCCTCAAGGACTTTAAAACCGTCCATGTTCAGCGCGGAATAGTGTACGAATACATCTGTTCCGTTCTCGGCAGAAATAAAACCAAACCCCTTTTTTGCATTGAACCACTTTACTGTTCCATTCATCTTGTGTTCCTCCCAGAAACTTAGAAATAATAAATTGACCGTATAGTACGACCTAGCTTTAACATAGCATAATTTGATAAAATTGTCAATACAGTGCCGTTTTTTTATGGATTTTTTGTACGCAATGTGGTAAGATAAGCAAAAAGGCAAAAGGAGAACACAGAAAATGGGTCATGTAATAAAGGATACGGAGAGTCTGAAGGACTTGTCGGCATATGAGATTATTTCGGAGGAGGCGTTGCCGGATATTTCGGGCTTTGGTATTGTACTGCGGCATAAAAAGTCCGGTGCGAGGATTGCGGTAATTTCAAACGAGGACAATAATAAAGTGTTTTCCATCGGTTTCCGTACACCGCCGGAGGATTCTACCGGCGTAGCGCATATTCTGGAGCATTCCGTACTCTGCGGTTCCGAACGTTTCCCGGCAAAGGAGCCTTTTGTGGAGCTGTTAAAGGGTTCTCTGAATACCTTTTTAAATGCCATGACATACCCGGACAAGACGATTTATCCGGTGGCAAGCTGCAACGAAAAGGATTTTGCCAACTTAATGGATGTCTATATGGACGCGGTATTTTTCCCGAATATTTATCACCGGAAGGAAATCTTTTTACAGGAGGGCTGGCATTACGAGTTAGAGGATACAAAGGATGTGCTTTCCTATAACGGCGTTGTATACAGCGAGATGAAGGGCGCGTTTTCCAGCCCGGACGAGGTGATGTATTCGGAAATGATGCGTACACTGTTCCCGGATACTGCCTATTCCGCGGAGTACGGCGGCGACCCGGATGTGATTCCGCAACTGACCTATGAGCAGTTTCTGGATTTTCATAAAAGATACTATCATCCGGTCAACAGCTATATTTACCTGTACGGCGATATGGATGTCAGAGAGCGCCTTGTGTGGATGGATCAGGCGTATCTGAGCCGGTTTGAGAAAATCGAACTGGATTCTTCCTTAAAGGAACAGCCGGCCTTCGGAGAAAAAAGGACGGCGGAGCGTTATTATTCCGTGAATACGCCGGAGGAAGCAAAGGACGCCGCATACTTTGCCTACAATATCGCATTAGGCGCAGGAGAGGACACGGTAAAAGAAACGGCGTTTTCCCTGCTTTGCACGGCGCTTTTGAACATTCCGGGCGCACCGTTAAAAACAGCACTGACAGCGGCAGGAATCGGAGAAGATGTTTACGGCATGTTCTCGGACGAAATATTGCAGCCGACTTTTTCCGTTATCGCAAAAAACGCGCCGGAGGAGAAGGCGGAGGAGTTTCGGAAGACGGTAATGCAGACGTTAGAGAAGTGTGTGCGGGAGGGCATTAACAAAAAGTCCCTGCTTGCGGCGCTGAACCGGATGGAATTTTCCCTGCGGGAAGCGGATTCCGGCAACTATCCGAAGGGACTGCGTTACGGACAGCAGATATTGACTACATGGCTTTACGATGATACCAGAGTATTCGACAATATGCACTGGTCGCCGGTGTTTGACAAACTTCGTGAGTTAATTGACACGGATTATTTTGAAACGCTTACAAAAGAATATCTCATTGACAGTAAGCATGCGGTATTTTTAAACCTGTATCCGAAAGTAGGACTGTTAGCGGAAAAGGAGGCGGCACTGAAGGAAACACTTTCCGGCTATCAAAAGAGCTTATCGGAGCGGGAGGCAGAGGAGCTGGTTGCCCGGACGAAGGCGTTAAAACAGTATCAGACGGAGCCGTCCGCGCCGGAAGAGCTGGCAACAATTCCGAGGCTTACCAGAGAGGATATCAGGAGAGAGGCCGATCCGTTGATCAATGCGGTAAAGGAAATGGAGGGAGTTACGGCGCTTCATCAGGAGCTGTTTACGAATCAGATTGCGTATGTGAAGCTTTTGTTTGATATGAAGAACGTACCGGAGCGTCTGCTTCCGTATGCCGGAATGTTAGTGCAGATTTTCGGAAAGGCGGATACGAAAAGCCACACCTATCTTGACTTAAACAATGAGATTAATATCAATACCGGCGGCATTTCCACGCGTATTTTAGCGACCGCCCGTTATGATGATATCCATCAATACCGGCTGTTTTTTGTGGCGGAAGGAAAAGCGCTGTACAATAAAATACCGGAGCTGTGCGCTTATTTGAGGGAACTTCTGACGGAAACCGTACTTGAGAATCCGGACCGCATCCGCGAGATTTTATTAGAGCAAAAGAGTAATTTGGAAAGCGATTATACCGATATGGCACAGGGCGCGGCATTAAAGCGTGCAACCTCGTATTTTGCGGCGGTCGGCGTTGCCTGGGAACTGACCGACGGCATTGCGTATTATGATTTTATTTCGGAGTTGCTGGAGCATTTCGAGGAACGCAAAGAGGAGCTTGTGGAAAAGCTGCATGAAACCTTCTCCTGCATTTTTGCAAAGGATGTAGTAACGGTAAGCGTTACGGCGGACGCAGACGGGTACGGCAGAGTGCAAAGGGAAAGCAAAACCCTGTTGGAAGCGTTTGCGAAGGAGGCAAAGGGAGAAGGGCTGGTGCTTGTACCGGAAAAGAAAAACGAGGGCTTTATTACACCGGGACAGATGCAGTATGTGTGCCGTGCAGGAGATTTCAGGGCAGCAGGGCTTACTTACAGCGGTGCTTACGAGGTGCTTCGTACCGCAATGAGCTACGGGTATCTCTGGAATAATGTGCGTGTAAAGGGCGGCGCTTACGGTGCGGCATTTATGGCAATGGAAAACGGAAGAATGGGCTTTTATTCCTGGCGTGACCCGCATCTGAACCGAACAATGCAGGTTTATGAAGAAGCCGCAGACTATATTGAGAACTTTGAGGCTGACGAGGCGGAGATGACAAAGTATGTCATCGGAACGATGAGTACCGTCGATATGCCGCGTAATCCGCGTATGGAGGGCGAACGCGGTCTTACCGCTTATCTGACCGGAAGAACCTTCGAATCCGTTCAGAAGCACCGGGAGGAAATCCTTACCGTAACCGTAGAGGACATTCGTGCGCTGGCGAAAGGAGTCCGCGCGGTTCTTTCGCAGAATTACTGCTGCACCATCGGTTCGGAGCAGAAGGTGAAGGAAGACGCAGCACGTTTCCTTTCGGTAAAAGCTTTGCTGCATTAGCAGGTAACGGATGACAGGCAGTACGATAGAAAAAAACGGAGAAAGGTCATGGCACAGAGCAAAGAAAAGAAAGGAAAGGCCGGGATGGCGGACAAAGGCTTTCGTTCCGGGTTTGTCGCGTTAATCGGCAGACCGAATGTAGGAAAGTCTACCCTGATGAATCATCTGATTAAGCAAAAGATTGCGATTACTTCGAATAAGCCGCAGACAACCAGGACCCGTATTCAAACGGTGTATACCGACGAGCGGGGGCAGATTATTTTTCTTGATACGCCGGGCATTCACAAAGCAAAAAATAAGCTTGGCGAGTATATGGTAACTGTGGCAGAGGGAACGCTTTCCGAAGTGGATGTGATTCTCTGGCTGGTAGAGCCGACGGACTATATCGGTGCGGGGGAGCAGCACATTTTAGAAGTGCTTTCGCATACCGAAACTCCGGTCGTTCTGGTCATCAATAAAATCGATACGGTGGAAAAGGCAGTGGTAGAAAAGGCGGAGGAAACGTACCGTGACCGATATCCGTTTGCGGCGGTGGTTACGGTCAGTGCGCTTCGCAACCGGAATGTGGATCGGCTGCAGTCCCTTTTATTTTCCCTGCTGCCGGAGGGACCGATGTACTATGATGAGGATACGGTGACGGATCAGCCGGAACGTCAGATTGCGGCTGAGATTATCCGCGAAAAGGCATTGCGTCTGCTGGATGATGAGATACCTCACGGCATTGCGGTGGCAATCGAGCGGATGAAGGAACGGCCGGAGGGAGGGCTGGTGGACATTGACGCAACGATTATTTGTGAGCGTGATTCGCACAAGGGGATTATTATCGGCAGGCAGGGCGCAATGTTGAAACGTATCGGCACGGAAGCGAGAAAAGAGATTGAGCTGTTGTTTGAATACCGGGTAAATTTAAAACTCTGGGTTAAAGTAAAAAAAGACTGGCGGGACAGTGACTTTCTTCTGAAAAACTACGGGTATGCAGAGCAACCGGAGGAATAGAGAAACACTCTGCATACAGAAAGCGGTAAGGACAGAAAAGCCTGTCAAGCCCCAATTTCTTCTTTCGGAATAGGATATTTTTATCAGCGTATTTTGGGCGGATTCGGAGATGCTAATGATGTAACGGCATGGAGGAGTTACCGGTGCCGCGGTACATGACAAATCAGGATGGTCAGGGCAGAACCGAAAATACGGGGGTACAAAAATGGAAGAAGATTATTGGGTACGTTTTATGACAACAGGAAGTGTGACGGATTATTTAAACTACCGTGTGGCGGCACAGGAACGAAGCCGGAAGGAACAGACGGTACAGGGAGAATCCTATGACGGAAAGTATTACAGTAACGGGAATGGTACTGTCGGCACAGCCGATCGGTGAGTATGACAGAAGATTGGTGCTGCTGACAAAAGAGAGGGGAAAGCTCTCTGCCTTTGCAAAGGGGGCACGCCGCCCGACGGCGGCGTTCATCGGCTGCAGCCAGCCCTTTGTATTCGGGAGGTTTACCCTGTATGAGGGAAGGAATTCTTATACGCTTCAAAGCGCGGAAGTGGAAAATTATTTTGCCGAATTACGGGCAGAGCTGGACACGGTATATTACGGTGTATACTTCTGCGAATTTGCAGAGGCGGTGACGAGAGAAGGGCTTCCCGCAAAGGAGGAGCTAAAGGTACTGTACCGCTCGCTTGGCGCGCTTTTAAAGCGTTCCATCGGCGTGGAGCTGGTACGCGCCGTGTTTGAGTTCAAGATGCTTTCGGTCGGAGGTGTTTCGCCGCAGGTGTTCGAGTGTGTGAAATGCCGGAGAAAGGAAGAATTAATCTGGTTTTCCGCAAAAGGCGGAGGCTGTGTCTGTAAAAAATGCGCGCAGATTCCAAGGGAGGAGTCTGTGCCGGAAAACGGCGGTGCAGCCGATTGGACGGAGGATTTGCAGCCGGTATCGGGCTCCGCGCTTTACACCATGCAGTACATCCTTACCACGCCGATTGAAAGTCTGTATACCTTTACGGTAACAGAAGATGTACTGCGGCAGTTAAAAAGTATTTTAAAGCGTTTTCTGGCAGTACATATCGACCGGAGATTTCACAGCCTGGAGCTGTTAGAAGAGCTGGGGTAGGGGGACGGTTACCTGTTTCAAGAAGCGGATGCGGAGAGTTGTGCCGGGGGAAATCCCCGGCATTTGGTTTGTAATATTATTGTGAGGAGGAATCGGTTATGTCAAGAACCATGCAGTTTAAAATGGAACGTCCCGGCCTTGTAAAGCCGGGGGATGAGGTGGAAATCCGGGAGTCCACGCTTCCGAATGCGATTTTTTATTATGTGATAGAGCCGGCGGTTGCCATGTCCGGGAATATTCCGTTCCGTGAACGCCTGACGAAGTTAAACGGTGTAGTAAAGGAGGTCGAGGAAAACAGCCGGGGCTATTATGTGACAGTGGAGTTTGAGGAGTAAAACAAAGCATAGTCCGTTCCGAACAGGACATATCCGGGCGATATTACAAAGGCCTAAGCTGCTTATTTTGGACGAAATAACAAGTAATCTGGATATCGCCACCGAAAATGGAGTTAAGGATTTCATTTTCAATCATTCGGATTTAACCTGTATTATGATTGCACATCGGCTGTCAACAATCAAACAGTGTAACCGAATCTATGTGATGAAGAACGGAACTGTTGCCGAGAGTGGTTCACATACTGAGTTAATGAACAAAAAAGGCTTATATTATGATATGGTACAGGCACAGTAAGCGATAGGAAAGGGGCCGTCGCACGGTTCATGCGACAGCCCCTGTATCCGGACAGCATTATCGAATCCGCTCCGGGAATCCGACTTTTTTCTGTACTTTGCGGAGTGTCTTTGCGGCAACGTAGTTCGCACGCTCCGCGTTGTTCTTAATGACGCCGTCGATGTACGCTTTATCCCCCGAAAGCTCGGCAACACGCGCCTGAAGCGGCTTTAATACATCCACTACGGACTCGCCTACGGCAAGCTTGAACTCACCGTAGCCCTTGCCGTCAAATTCCTTTTCTACTTCCTCTACGGACTTGCCGG
>CAZSQM010000025.1:0-51020 GCA_964609025.1 uncultured Lachnospiraceae bacterium
TCGCCCTGATGATACACTCTTGATAAACCCTCTGTTTTTAAAATTGTCATTCTTCTTTTCGGAGACTGAAAAAATCTCCTGCTCCTTTCTGTTATTTATGTCTTTTTTATTCTGATCTTGCCTCTAATCTCTTTAGCATTGACTTAGAAGCAAGCCATGTAGCAGACATGGATACAATAATCACAAATACCATAGCAACCGGTATCATCCACCATAAAAAGGTTGTATTCGCCAGTCCTTCTAAAGAAGCCGCCACCTGGTCCTTTGTTAAAACAGCCGTCACAGTTGCCGCACCGACCGTAGCAAGCGCTGCCCAGAATGCCATGCGAAACGCCTGATATAAAATAATTTTTTGAAGCATTTTCTTTGAAGCTCCCTGTGCATAGAGCATCCAATATTCCTCCTTTTTCGATAAAAAGTAAAAAGAATAGTAACAAAACAGGAACGAAAAAGAAATCAAAAGAGAGATTAGTGTTTCCTCTAATAACACAATTACTTCATCCCACTTTAACTGGCGTTCCGTATGACCCACTAAAATTTCATTTTCTGTCACAGAATATAATTTCGACATTCCTTCAATTTCTTTTTTAGCCTCCTTATAGTCTATTCCATCAAACATCACATGAAATTTTGTGAGTTCCGGCATACCAAACAGTTTTTTATAAGTTTCAAAACTGATATATACATAACATTCACAGGTTCCCTCATTCTTCTTCCCGCCAACCGTTGCAATCTCAAAAGGAATCTCTTCTCCCTTTGCATTACGGATATACATGGTATCACCCGCAAGCATTTCTTCCTCTTGCGTAAAATGATAGGTTGGCTCTACCAAAATCCTTTCCCCTGCCAACGCTTCTTCCAAAGTTCCCTTAAAACGCTCCAACCTAGGCGTCCTTGCCTGTGTCACCTTAAACTCGTAAAAGGAATTTTCCTCAATGATTTGTACTTTGGCGCATAAGCTTATCCCATTCCATTTAACAAGATTTTCCCCGTAAACCTGCGCTCCGTACCCGCTTGCCGATACCCCGTCGATTTGTAAAATCGCTTCAATCTCTTCTTTGGTAAACGTGCCCTTCGAGCGGGAAACCGCATAGTCCGTTTCCACCGCGTCTACCGCACTCGACTCCAGTCGGTAATCTGCCTGCAACAGACTGGCAACCACATACATCAGGCTGCTTGCTGTCACCAGACACAAAATCAGCACATTCCGTTTTACACGCTTTGTTTCCAGTCCGGAATACCACCAAAACGGATGTTTCAAACTCCTCAAATGCCTATTTTTATAAGAAATCAGATGCTTTCCGCGTACATCCTCCGCTCTCATGAGCTCCGTCTCCGAACTCCGCAATACATACAATGCTCCCGGAAGCTGAAATACCAAAAACAATACAACCGCCACAAGCGGAATCATAAGCAAACTTACATAACTCGGCTTATATACTTCTGTTTGTTTCATTAATACCTGTTTTAGCAAAAGGATTCCTCCGCCTAACACAGTTCCCAAACCGGCTCCTGCTAGCGCCAGCACTGCCATGCGTGCGGATAAGATTCCCAACATTTGACGCTTCGTTGCACCCAAAGCCCGGAAAATACCAAGCATTGTTCTTTCATCCTTTAACACTATATAAATAATCGCAATCATACTGATTGCTCCGACCATAACCGAAAGCTGAAGATGTGACAAAATAGTAGGAATATATCGCCAGTTGGAAAGATTTTCATCCGATTCTCCATGCATTTCTAACTGCAAATCCATTCCATATAAATTCATCATCTTTCTCCAAAGTTCCAGTGCCTTTTCTATATTTCCGCAATCAACAAAAACATGGGTAAGGCCTTGTTCCTCCATTCCGCTTTCTTTTAAAAGTTCCTCAAAATCCTGCCCGTACATAGCTATATATGCCGCATTGTACATGAAATGCTCCTCAAACACACCGGATACCCTTGCTGCGACATTTTGTTTCTCGTTTCCTACCTGAATTTCAAACACAATCTCCTGTCCGATTTCCGGCCGTTTTCCGGCAATTCGCGCGCTTTCCGGCAGTGCCACCTCTCCTTTCTTCGGCTCATCTCCGTAAACATATTCCGTCAAAAAGCTATCCGGGAACTCTGCCGATACCAGATAATTTGCATTGGTCACTCCGGCCGACACCTTAAAACAATCCATCACATGACTATCCAGCACCTCTGGCTGTTCTAATAAAACCTGACGCTGTTCGTAAGATAAAGACTCAAATCTTATATCATACCCCCAGCGCTGACTGGCTATCTGTTTATAAAGATCACTTGTATAAGAATCCACACTAATAATCTGTACCGTTGCCATTACCATAAATGCTGCAATCCCCAAAATAAGAAACAGTTGTTTCTTTAAATTTTTGGTAAAGGAACGCTTTATGTATATCCATGTGAAACTTTTTCCCTTCATCTAACGATACTCCTTTTCCATAATTTCTTCACAACCATGTATCACTTCTATACTACTGATTTTTTTCAAAAGGCCGTTCGCACGTTCTACTTCCATCACCCCTTTGACATGCATTCGCTTATCCTCTATTTCAAACGTATCATATCTTAAACAATACCATACTTCAAAAAAGTAACTTTGCTCCTCTTTTTTCTCAAGTATCATATCTTGCAATGTGCAGGACTCACCGTTCGTAATGGCATAGGCCTTTCGTTCTTCTACCGCTCCGCTTGATTGACTTGAAAGAAGCAACGCATCACTTAAAAACCGTTTTCTCCGTTCTTGCATCTCTTCGATGCTTTTACCGTTGTAATTAAACTGATTTCTAAGATAGTATTCTATCACAGCTTCCGGGGAGAAAAACCTCTTGTATCCCCATATTCCCAATAATGCAACAACGCCAAAAAGCACTAGCCACATTAATCTATTCTTCTTTGTTTTTATCATCACACTAACACTTTCTTTAAGAGGGGATTACCTTAGCAAACTCCTTCACCAAGGTAATCCTCCTTTATATTTTAATCAATAAAGACTTGCTACAACACTGCCGGTTCCGGAGCAAGGATACTCTGATTGCGGGCAATCCTGATGAATCGTTGCGCCATGATGCTCTCCAAATCCATTAAGCGCACCGCAATCTGCACACTCCGTACGGTCGCCATGATACACTACATTACAGGTACAATCAATATAATTGGGAATCTCAATAAAAAGCACTTTTGTGTAATATTTATAAGTATGGTTATAGGAACAGTGCCATTTATATCCCAAACAATACCTATTATATTTGTGATTGCAGTCGCTTGCCGCCTGTGCATTTCCCACCGGAATTGCCGTTATTACCGCTGCTGCCATTACCATTACTGCAACTGCCTTTTTTAAAAATTTCTTCATTTTTTGTTTCCTCCTAATGTTTTTTATTCGACTGCTGCACTCTGTCTTTTGCAGTCTGTTTTGTGATTTAGTTGCTTTTTTTCTTCCGGCATGGTATATAATTTTATTGTGTGTAATTATTTTACATGCCGGATCAGCCTGCATTTCACGCCGCAATCGTGTTTTGCAGGTCTTTTCCTTTACCCGGACTTCGTATCCTTCGCATCGCTCCTGTTCCTCCTTCTTTTCTTTATCACAAAAAGGGAATTCCCTTTCTGTTCACATAAACTAAGCATTTTAATTATATCAGATTCTCTTACATAATAATGTTACTTTTTGTGTGTTATTTTTCGTTGCTTTTCGTTGCTTTTTGTCGGAAATTGTGTTATAATCTTTCGTATCTTAGAATAACAGGGAGTTTTTAGCGAACAATGAAGGAAAAACTTGAGATTTTGATTGTAGAAGATGACGTTGCTACATGCAATGAACTACGCGACCTTATTGAGGACTCTGAAGATATGTATTTAGTGGCCGTCACAAACAACTCTGACAAAGCGGTAGAACAGATACAAGACTCCATGCCGGATGCTGTTATTTTAGACTTAGAATTACAGCAGGGAAAGGGGAGCGGTATAAATGTACTGCACGATGTTCGCGCTCTTTCTCTTTCCAAGAAGCCTTATATCCTGGTTACTACAAACAATTCAAGTACAACAACACTCGAAACTGCCCGCGCACTGGGCGCAGATTATATCATGTCAAAACACCAGAAAGACTACTCTTCCCAAAGTGTATTGGATTTTCTGAGGATTATGCTCCCTACCATAAAGAGTTTCCAAAGTCCCTCTTCCGAGGTACGCAGTACTCCGGAAACGGCAGAGCAGTATACCAAACGAATCTACCGTCGCATTATGACCGAGTTGAACCATGTAGGGATCAATCCGAAATCCGTCGGGTATGCCTATTTGGCCGATACCATTTATTTCATGGTGCAACAGCCCACACAGGATATCTGTACCGTTCTTGCCGAAAAGTACAATAAATCGGAAGCCAGCATAGAAAGAGCCATGCAGAATGCCATCCACCGTGCATGGAAAACGCAGGATATTGATACTTTGCTAAAATACTACAAGGCAAAGATTAGTTCTGCGAAAGGCAACCCGACGCTTACGGAGTTTATTTGCTATTACGCAAATGAACTTAAAAATAACTACTAGATTAACTACCAAAACAATTTAAGCCCCTCAAGTAACCATTCCCAAATACTCATGTTCTTATCCTCCTTTACTTTTTTCACAATTTTAAAAAGTAGAAGGATAAAATTCTATTTCTTCTTGGGGGTTGTTTTTTGTTGGAAAATGTTGCTTTTTAGCATAGAGGAAGGAACAACAAAATGTCTGTCATATTATCGTCCATTGCAAATTATTTCTTCAGTTCTTTTGGCAGTATCTACGGATATACAAAAATATTACATTTCAAGCTTACAAAGAAAGAGCTATGTTACACTATACTCTTTTCTTTGTTATCTGCTCCTGTTATAAACTATGTACACAAATCGCTTTCTCCGCTTACCGTTTATACTATGCTTTTCTGTGTAGTCATTTTTTGTCGCCATTTATCAAATGCTCCTTCTAAAAAACTTTCCATGAATTTATGTATTTCCTTACTCTCTTTTGGTATTAATTATATATTCTACGCTTTGTCGATCTTTATCGTAGCTCCTGTTTTCTACTATGCATTTCCGAATTATCTTGAAACAGCCTTTCTCCAATCCTTGGCTGTGTTTTCCGGCGGCATGCTTCAGTTTCTTCTTCTGTTCTTACTCTTCCGAATTCCACGTTTTAAAAAGGGAATTCCCGATATTGAAAAAAACTTCTCTGACGAGGTCGGCATCCTTATAAGCGTGCCCTTACTCTTCCTCTCTTCGTTGTTTTCCATAGAAAGTAACGCTGCCTTTTTGATACTCTTTGTGTCCTTCCTAACAATTACTCTTGGCATAATCATGTACCTATGGTGGCGCAAATACCTTCTAAACAACTACGTACATAAGGCACAGAATCAAACCATTCAAATTTTGGAGGATACCGTTTCCGAGCAAAAAGAAGAATTAGACAAGCTTTCGAAAATCATTCACAAAGATAATAAACTGATTGGGGCGCTTTATCTCTCTGTGCAGGAGCTATACGAAAATACACAGACAGAACAAAGCAGCCGGTTACGAAAAGAACTTGAGCTTCTTTCAGAAGAACGAAAGGGAATTTTACACAACTATGAAAACAGCGGAGATCAGCTACCTAAAACAAAGGTGTTTTCAACCGATGTCATTATCTCTTATCTTTTCAGAAGAGCCTTGGAAAAGAACATTCACTTTGATGTCACGATTGCCGGAGATATCCGCTTTATGACTGAAAACATCTTAGAAGAATCACTTTTAAACACTTTGCTTGCGGACCTCGGAGAGAACGCTATCATCGCTACCGCAAAGGCAGAGCAGCGCAATATTTTATTGTCCATCGGCGTCAGGGAAAAGTATTACTATATTGACTTTTTCGACAGCGGCGCTAATTTCGATGCCCGTGTGATTGAGAACTTGGGAAAGAAGCGCTACACCACGCATAAAAACGAAGGCGGCAGCGGCATCGGACTTATGACAACCTTAGAAATACTGGAAAAGAAAAAAGGAAGTTTTGAGCTGGAAGAATTCCGGGAAAACTGCCTTTTTACAAAACGTGTATCTGTTGTTTTGGACCATCGTTTTAAAACAAGAATCTTCAGTGACAGAGCGGATATCCTTGCCGCCTGCGAAAAAAGGGGCAGGGATATCACCCTACACCCCCTCATCCACCGCCGCGCCCTTTAAATCCTCCAAATCAAGCTTCAGCTGGTTCACAATGCCTTGCAGTTCCTTCTGGACGGTTTCGCCGGTTTCGGCAATTTTCACCATCCGCCTGGTTACGGCCGCCGTATAGTCCGTTTCCGGTGCGGCATTTTCTTCTTTTTCCTCTTTCTCGGCCTTCATGGCTTCGATGCGTTCCTCCAATTCCTCTTCCTTTGCCGCTTTCTCTTCCGCTGCTTCCTGCTTCTTTTCGGTTTCTTTGTCGATATGCTCCTTTGCTTCGTCCATAAGCATACCCACAATTTCCTTTCCGGCCGCCTCCATGACCGCCTCGGCGCTTTCCGTAGCTTCCACCATCGGGCTGGATTTTAAGCGCTCGATTTTGATGCTGCTGATTGCGGCAATCGTCCCTTCTTCCATCTTCTTTCCGTCCATAATCTGTCCGGTAAAATGCTTCTCTGCTTCTTTCAGCTCCAGCATTTCCTTCTGATATTCCTCTTCCGTCAGGTCGGTACGTGCGGTCAGCTCCGCTTTGCGTTCCTGTACCTTGTTTAACTCCGCTTTCGCCGCAACCATTTCCTTCTGCGTCCCGGCAACATTCTCCTCCATTTCGGCAATGCTATCGTCTAACGCCAGTTCCCCCGCAAATGCATCTCCGACAATCTTCATTGCCTTCTCCTGCGCTTCTTTTCGCCGCTCTGCGATTTTGTCCGCCGGCATATTCAAATTCCCCGCAAAAATCCTGCCCTTCTGCAAATTCCGTGCGGCGTCTGCCGGGGTCATGCGCTCCGCTGCCTGTCCTCCGCCCGCATAAATATTTCTTGTTTCCTGTTCAATCCGCATAAAACGCCCTCCTTGAAACAAACTTATGAACTCCGTTTCAATTTTGCTGCTTTATCGCAACCCATGTCTTCACATAATTTATCGGCTGTTTCGTCCGAAATGTTTACTGTTACGATTCTTAGAGGGCGTTTGACGAAGCGCCCCGTTCTTTTTTCATTTGCAATCCAAACCAAAAATTGATATACTAAACTTGGTTTAGGTGTCATTCACTCCCGGTATCTGAAAAGCTTTTACCCTCCGGAAGTCCCTGACGCCCGAATCAATTCCCACACAAATCGAAAAGGAGTCAGGCATGGAGCAGTATAACGGAAGCCAGATTGTTGTTCTGGAAGGTCTGGAGGCGGTCAGAAAGCGCCCGGGTATGTATATCGGAAGCACCGGAAGCCGCGGCCTTCACCACCTTATCTGGGAGATTTTAGATAACGGTATCGACGAGCACCTTGGGGGCTATTGCGACCGTATTGAAATTGAATTACAAAAGGACGGCGGCATTTCCATCGCGGACAACGGCCGGGGCGTTCCCGTGGATATCCACCCGACGAAACATATTCCGACCGCCCGCGTGGTATACACGATTTTACATGCAGGCGGAAAGTTCGGCGGCGGCGCCTATAAGGTATCCGGCGGTCTGCACGGCGTCGGCGCGTCCGTTGTCAACGCTCTTTCTTCCAAAATGGTGGTGGAAATCAAGCACGACGGAAAGATTTACCGGGATGAATACCGGGACGGCGGTCATATTGTAACGCCGCTTGAAAACGGCCTGCTTCCGGTGGTGGGAAGTTGCCGGAAGTCCGACACCGGGACAAAGGTTACCTTCTATCCCGACCCGACCATTTTTGAATCCGTAGAGTTTAAAACCGATATCATCCGCAAAAAGTTAAAGGAAGTCGCTTATCTGAATAAAGGCCTTACGATTCTGTTTAAGGACCGGATTGCCGGAGAAGAGCTTACCTATTACGAGGAATACGGTATTAAAAGCTTCGTTTCCTACCTTTGCCGCGAGGCGCAGCCCCTTCACCCGGAGCCGATTTATATCGAGGGCAGAAGCGGCGATATTGAGGTGGAAGTAGCGTTCCAGTACACCGACAGCTTTCAGGAGCAGATTAATGCCTACTGTAACCGTATCAATGTCGTAGACGGCGGCACGCTTGTCACCGGCTTTAAAACCGCCCTTACCCGCGTGATGAACCAGTACGCCAGAGAGCTTGGCATTTTAAAGGACAAGGACGAGAATTTTGACGGAAAAGATATCCGTAACGGTCTGTTTGCGATTGTTTCCATCAAGCACCCTGACCCGCAGTTCGAGGGACAGACCAAAACAAAGCTTGGCAACACCGACGCAAAAACCGCAGTAGAGGATGTATTTACCGGTGAAGCAACCCGTTACTTTGATAAAAATGTCGAGGAATTAAAGGCAATTCTCGAAAATTCCATGAAGTCCTATAACGCACGTAAGGCGGGCGACAAGGCGCGCAACGCAGTTTTAAAACAGCTTCAGGACGTGGACTTTAAGAGCAAACTGGCCGCCTGCTCCTCCAAAAAACCGGAGGAATGCGAGCTTTATATCGTAGAGGGTGATTCCGCAGGCGGTACGGTAAAGACCGCAAGGAACCGCAAAACCCAGGCGGTGCTTCCGCTTCGCGGAAAGATTTTAAACGTCGAGAAAGCAACCCTTGATAAAATCTTAGTCAACAACGAAATCAAATCCATGATTGCCGCCTTCGGCTGCGGTATCAGCGACGATTTCGATATTACGAAGCTCCGCTTCGATAAGATTATTATTTTAACCGATGCCGACGTGGACGGGGCGCATATCAGTACACTGCTTCTTACCTTCTTCTACCGTTTTATGCCGGAGCTTATCTTAGAGGGCAAGGTGTACCGGGGACTTCCGCCGCTTTATAAGGTAGAATATGAAGAGTCCGACAGCTCCGAAGATGCCGATGCGGACAACGCCGGAGCCGATGCAAAGCCGGTGAAAAAAGGCAAGGGAAAAGGCAAGGGCAAAAAGTCGAAGAACGAAAAATATTTGTTCAATGACTTTGAACTGGAAAAGTTCCGCAAGGAAGGGAAGAAAATCCTCTCCTTACAGCGTTATAAGGGCTTAGGCGAGATGGACGCCGACCAACTCTGGGAAACCACCCTGAACCCGGAAACCCGTATTCTGGCCCAGGTTTCCATCAGTGACACCGTAGAAGCAGACGAAGTCACCACATTACTTATGAGTAACAACGTTCCGCCGCGCCGTGCTTTTATCATGGAAGAAGCACGCTACGCGAAGCTTGATGTATAAGGAGGCCGCTATGTCCGAAAGCTTAGAAAAGGATACGATGATTCAGCTTGATTTTTCCGAAGAAATGAAAACCTCTTACCGTGACTATGCGGTCAATGTTATTATCGACCGTGCCCTCCCGGATGTCCGGGACGGCTTAAAGCCGGTACAGCGCCGTATTTTGTATGCCATGATGGAGCTTGGCCTGGACCCGAAGAAGCCGCACCGTAAAAGCGCGCGTATCGTCGGCGATACGATGGGTAAATATCATCCCCACGGCGATTCCTCCATTTATGACGCCCTCGTTCATATGTCCGAGGACTACTCTCTTGCCATTCCGTTAATCGACGGCCACGGCAATTTCGGCAGCATCGACGGCGACGGCGCCGCAGCCATGCGATACACCGAGGCCCGTCTTTCCGAGGGCGCTATGACGTTGCTCTCTCATTTGGAGCAGGGTCTGGTAGACTTTATTCCAAACTTTGATAATAGCGAAAAAGAGCCGACCGTACTTCCGGCGATGCTCCCGAACCTCTTAATCAACGGCACCACCGGTATTGCGGTCGGTATGGCAACCAATATGCCGCCCCACAATCCGGGAGAGGTTATTGACGCCGTCATTGCCTATATGGACAAGCCGGGGATTACCGTCGAGGGACTGATGCGCCATATTAAGGGACCGGATTTTCCGACCGGCGGCATTATCACAAACGCCGACGCGCTCCCTGCCATTTACGCCGGCGGTGAAGGAAAAATTAAAATCCGTGCAAAATACGAAATCGAAAACAGCGACGGCGGCAGAAAAAATATTGTCTTTACCGAAATTCCGTACACCGCTGCCGGGAACAAAAACCGCCTTGTGGAAAACCTGACCCAGCTGATGAAGGACAAGGTATTTGAGGAAATGTACGATGTCCGCGACGAATCCTCCAAGGAGGTCCGCATTGTCGTCGAAGTAAAAAAAGACCGCAACATTGAAAATCTGTTAAACGGTTTATTTAAAAAGACCGGTCTGGAAGATACCTACGCTGTAAATATGCTTGCGGTTAAGGCGCAGCAGCCGTATCTGTTCAACCTAAAGTCCCTCATTGAAGAATTTGTCGTATTTCAGGAGGAGCTTTACACAAAAGAATACCAACACCTTCTGAAAAAGGCCGAGGAGCGCTTGGAAATCGTAGGCGGCTTAATCCGTGCCACCGATGTCATTGACCTGATTATTGAAATCCTCCGGGGAAGCTCCAGCGTAAAGCAGGCAAAGGCGTGCCTGACCTTGGGAGATACCACGGATATCCGGTTCAAGTCCGAAGCCTCCAAAAAGCAGGCGGCAAAGCTTGATTTTACCGAGCGTCAGGCAGACGCCATTCTTGCCATGCCGTTAGGCCGTTTAATCGGTCTGGAAATTTTAAAGCTGCATGAAGAAAGCGATACCCTGCTTTCCAATATCGCAACCTACAAGACAATTATTTCGGACCAGAGCGAGCTGCACCGCGTCATTAAAACGCAACTCAAGGAGTTCCGCAAAAAGTTCGGCGTTCCGCGCAGAACCCAGTTGGAAAATATCGAAAACTCCGATTACGTTGTGGAGGAAAAAATTGAGGATATTTATATCTTAATCGACAAATTCGGCTACACGAAGTCCATAGACGCCGCTGCTTTCGGCAGAAGCACGGAAGAGAACAAAAAAGAGTTTGCTCATATTGTAAAAATGCGGAGCAACGACCGCCTCTGCGCGTTCACCATGCAGGGCAATCTGTATCAGGTCAAAGCCTCCGCTATTCCGAAATGCAAAATCAAGGACAAAGGAGTTCTCATCCAAACCCTCTGCAAGCTTGGAAAAGAGGACGTTATTTTGTATACGTCTTTTGAGGATTTATTTGAAGCACAGCTTTTGTTTACCACAAAGTCCGGCTTTATTAAGCGCGTATCCGGCATAGAGTTCGAAACGGCACGCTCCGTCGTTGCCGCCACAAAGTTAGAGGAGGGCGATTCCGTTATCGGCATTTCCATGCTGTCTGCCGCAGATGTTCTCGGCGGCGACATCAAAGTGATTTTACTTACGGAGGGAATGGCTTCCCTTGCTTTCCCGATAGAGGAGGTCCCGGAATTAAAGAAAAACAGCCGCGGCGTAAAGGCGATTACCTTTGACAAAAACGACAATGCTCTCGCTTTTGCCGGAGCCTTTCACGCAAGAGTGGAAACCTTTACCTTCAACGGCAGAGAGCTTTCCGCAAAGAAGGTCCGTATGCGAAACAGAGGCGCAAAGGCACAAAAGGCAGCGCTGTAAACAAGGGGCGCACGAGAACATTCTTTTCGCGGAATTATAGAGCCAGCATTGTCCTGCGCCCCACCAATATCCGTTTTATGCATAACGCGCTCCTTCGGACAAATGCGTAAAACGGATATTGGTGGGGCACAGGACATTTATTCCAAAGATTCTACCACGAAAAGAATCGTTCGTGCTGATATGCAACACCAGTAGAACAAAGAGGCCGCTTATTGCATAGCCTCGCCAAAGCGAACAAATCCATTATATATTCACAAGGAGGAATTCAAAAAAGATACCCATACTTCTCCATCTGCATATAGATAATATCTTCCACTCGTTTTTTTACCTCTTCCGGGTAGATAATCGCCGAATCCAATAGCTCCTTCACATCCTTCTTCGTAAAGAAAAACTTCAAATTCCCTTTATAGAGCTTTTCCGAAATATCCAGTTGCTCATCAAAGCTGTTGCAAAATGTCTTCGGCTGTGCTTCCTTCATGAAAAGTACCGTATCTCCGGTAAGCGGATAGTCCATCGTCGTATCCGAAAGAAGCCCTGCCCCCTGGTCAAAAATCGGACAGTAGGCAAACTTCCCTTCCCCGTTCATCAAAACCGCAATGTTATGCATGTGCCGGTCTTCGTTTAAAAACAGTGCATCGACGGTCAGCAACTTATTCATATATATTCCGAACTCGTTTAACCCCGTCACTCTCTCAATCTGATTTACCAAAAAACGAAGTCGTTCCTCCGGCTCCGTAATCCGAAATACGGCACGATATAAACTCTCGTCAAAGAAGCTTTTAAACAAACGCTCCAATGTAATAATCTGCCAATCATCCTTCACAAAATCGCTACTCTTCACACCGTTATATACGGTTGTCTTATACGTTATCTGTTCCAAATCATACAATACATATTCTTCCTCAGAGAGCGTAGACTTCCGTAAAAGATGCGATATGACATACTCCGCCAGCCCCTCATAGCCCGTATAATCCGCCTTATACCAGATACCATTATTTTTCCATTTTAGCTGGTTCCCTTTCGAGGACTGCCTGTCGTTTGTCCGGATATCCTGCTCAAATAACTCCACCATACGCACTCACCTCTCTATCTTAATCCAGAAATTGTCCTCCGCCATTTTCCCTTCGGTCTTTTCAATAATCAGGAACGGATCATAAAACGGCAAATCCAAATCCTTTAAAATCAACTTCATCTTATCCCTGCTCCTCGGAAAACACCGGGACTCTAAAAACTCCAAATATGCCTCGTAATCCGGCTTTTCATTCACACCGAATGCCCGGAACATAAGCTTCTCCGTATAGTTCTTAATATGCACCCGTCTGCTTGCCTCATCGACCTCAATCAGCGTGCAGACATCCTGATTATGCATATACCAAAGCCGTACCGGACATACTTTTTCCGGAACTCTGATTTCCTCCACATACTCCGGGTGCTTTTCTAACAATTTTAACAGGACTACAACCGGTCCCGTAATCGGGGCATCGCTTGCTTCCCACCGCTCTACGGTGGATTTGGAGCAATGAATCATGACAGCAAGCTCCTTTTGAGTGATACCGAGCTTTTTTCTTATTCGTTTCATATCTTCCGCAGTTATAAAATCCGGTGTTACATAATCTCTTTTTTCCATAGCAAGCACCTCCTGTTTTTATTAAACCACTATTTTAATGGTTTGTAAAGCTATTTATTCATTTATTTTAGTTGTTTTCATCTCCGCAACCTTAGGTTGCAAATATTCCAAGAAAAGTTGCTGGAACTTTCCCCTCCTTTTATGTAAAATGTTTTTAAAAGGAGGAATACCATGAGCATCGGAAGCAAAATTCAACAATTACGAATCAACAACGGACTCACCCAGGAACAATTAGCCGAAAAGCTCTCCGTGTCACGGCAGTCCGTTTCCAAATGGGAAATGGAACAGTCGCTGCCGGAAATCGATAAGGTCGTGCTAATGAGCAAACTTTTTTCCGTAGGAACGAATGAAATTCTTTTGGAGGATACCGACCTAAAAAAGCTCCGTCCCCAGGAACTTCATCTCGGCTCCGTCTACCTGATTGCAAGGGATTTTGAAGCCTCCGTTGCATTTTATGAAAAGCTTTTGTCCATGACGGTTTCTACCAGAAATTGCGGCAATAAGTTTGCGGAGTTTTTCTTTGACAACAAATGTCTGGCGCTGATGAACGAAAACAACCTGCCCGGACACCACTATGCAGACGGCGACTATAAGTTTGTGCTGAACTACTTTCCTATCTATGACCCGGATGAAAATGTCTGTGAAATTACCGGCGGATATGCGGAATAAGAATCGGGCTGCCGTACAAAATCTGTGCGGCAGCCCATAGTTCTCAATTTACTGTAAGTTTCAAAAATAAATCTCACCAGGCAGAAGCCGGTCAAACTACGGTGCATTCCTGCTCCGCCGGAACAAAATAATAGCTCTCTTTCGGTCCGAGATAGCTATCCGGCAACACCGTATCTGCCGGATAGAGCACCAATTTTTCCAACACTATACCAGGCTCACCTGCGTACACATAGATGTCGTTTCGCCCCCGCTGCAGGGAAATCTCCGTAGTAACGGTACGGGAATGGCTTAATACGCCGTCTGCCCATTCCTTATGAAACCATTCGGTGTAATACTGCTCCGAAACCGCACAGATTTCCTGCGGCGCGCCATTGTTTGCGGAAACCGCAAAGCGCATCCGTCCGCCTTTTTGTACCGGATTTCTCGCCAGCAGATAAAGCTCCAGTTTATAGCTACCCGTATGCTCGGCAAGGAAGGAGTACTTCACATACGGTGCTCTTTTTGCCTCCGTCCAAGCAAACATTTCCGGAAACGCCTTTACCGCCGCTCCTTCCCGTCCTAAATACGACACAACTCGAAATCCTTTGCCGTCCACATCCTTTTGCCCACTGAAATGCTCTGCCGCAATGGAACAATACCCCTGCCGTTCCAAAAACAAATACGCTGCTTCTTCCTCCTTCGGATGTTTCACTGCCTCCGCTGTCAGTAACAATTTGGAATAAGTTTTTCCCCCATTATCGAAGGCAATATGAATCGTTACCGCTGCCTGTTCCCGTGCCTGCAATACACTTCTGTTTATGGTAAAGCGCAGTGTCTTGCGTCCACCCTCTTTGATTTCTACTCTGCCGCTCTTTTCCGCGCACTGCAACCACGGGCTGTCAAACACCGCCTCATAGGAGAACGATACCGTTCCGCGGCTGTCGATATCAAGCAGCACTTCCTCCGTGTCCGGTCTTGTAAAGTCATCGTTTACCAGCGGTTCCCCATCCTGCCAGTGTGCCCCCAAATGATACTTTTCACTGCCCCGAAAGCTCACTACTACCTTTCCTCCCGGAATCGGAACCACCGTTTCTACCGTCGGATAGGTCCAGTCGTTATCATCCCAGTTTCGAAAGCCGGTATGTGCCGAGCTCATACAATGGTTCCATTTTCCACCGTTTGCCCCGTGATATTCCTCCACATAACGGGAATCCTCCAAAATTCGCTTCACCACACGCTCCGCATAGACATTGGCGTAAACGCAGCCTCGCCTTGCCAGCTCCTTATTTATCCCGGTCTCCAAATACATTAAAATAAGGTTTAAGGACGCCACCGCCGAATAATAAACCATGCTTTGGTATATAATTAACGCCTCCCCCGTAAGCTCCTTGTTCAACTGTTCTGCCTTTTCCATCACCGCATGCACCTGTTTCCATACCCGGTCGCTCTCCGAAAAATGCACCGGGTGGTAAATCCCTTCTTGCATTGCTTCCGGGCCTCTTGCAGCGTTCCATTTGGTATACCCTTCTAAGACTTCCGCCATCATTGCCTTTTGCCGTTCCGATAAACGGCTGCCGAACTGCCGATCAATCCAACGTTTTGCAAACTCCTCAGTCCGGTTTGGCGCCGTACTTCCCCACGTATCATAATCGTATGCCAGTTCCATAAAGTAGCAAAGCGGGTATTCCACACCCTTTAAATCTCCTACATTTACAATCCACATTTCGCGGACGCCGGCTTCATATGCCATCGTCATCTGTTCCCATGTTTTTGTCAGACGATTGCTGTTCTGCCACTCATAACTAATCGGCGCGCCGTGATAATCAAAGTGATAATACATTCCGTAGCCGCCCGGATGCACCTTTATTTTTTCTGTCGGCAACGCCCGGAGATTTCCGTAATTATCATCGCTTAACAGGAAAATTACATCGGAAAGCTCCTCCCAGTCGGCTAAGCCTTCGCATTCTTCATCGCCAAAATAATAATCCTCCACCTCTTTATAAATCGCCAGCATCCGGGGAACCTGTTTCAGATCCGGGCAAATATGTTTTTTCAACAATTCATGCTGCGTGCGGATAGCAGCCTTGATTACCTCAATGTTATCCCGCAGCGTTGCGTCCTGGGGCAAAAGTTTAGAATCATTTTCCCCTCGCATACCAATCGTAATGATATTCTCAAAGGGCTTGTTCCGTAAAATGCCGTCCTCCCAAAACTTCGTGATTGCCTCTCTGTTAGAAATAAAACTCCAGGTAGAATCTGTTCCGTAATTTTGGTACTGCTTCTGCCATTCCACACCGGCACGACACATCGGTTCATGGTGGGACGCCCCCATAATAACACCGTACAAATCCGCCAGCTCTGCATTGGCAAGCCCCGGTCCGTCCTCTGAAAAGGAAGAACGCCACATTGCCGGCCATAAATAATTTCCTTTTAAACGTAGCAAAAGTTCAAAAATCATCCGATATGCCTTTGCATTCACGCCACCGAACCGCTCCATACACCAGTTCCCGAATGCCGGCCACTCATCATTGATAAAAAATCCTCTGTATTTCACCGAAGGCTCCTTCGCCACAAAGGTTTCCGGGAGTTGTATGACCGGTTCCGGATTTTTCTCCGGTACCGCATCGCCCCAGAATACCAACGGCGACACACCACAAAGTTCCGAAAGCCGGAACATACCGTAAATCGTGCCGCGCTTATCGCTCCCTGCAATCACCAGAAGCTGCTTTATTTCCGGTTTCTCAGGGAACGGTGCTTCTACAATTTGCAGCAGATATACTTCCCGCTTTTCCCTTATACTTTCTAAGGAAAGCCGCTTTTCTCCTTCTAACCGTGCAAGCAGCGGACTTTTTCCTACCGTCGCCGCCAGAACTACCCGATCCGTACCGCACTGCTGCAATCCGCTTCTCTGTATCGGAGCGCAGGCGCTGACCGCTTTCACATCCTCCGCTACCGTTTCTCCTATTTTCTTTACTCCCTCATCGGCTTCTTTCTCTATCAAAAAATCCGCCGCCTTTTTCTCTTTTACTACATAAAACCGATTCATGCCTGCCTCCTGTTGCTTTTCGTTGGTTTTCGTTGGTTTTCGTTGCTTGCGTTTTTCTATTCTTTATGATATCATTATTTCATACTATTTTTATTGCTTATTTTTCATATTTTATTGCGCGAAATAGGAGCTTTTATGAATACGACTCCCCCATTACCAAACTACGAACCGATTCCCCGACAAATCACTTTTTCCAGAAAATCCTCCGTCGGAAATGCCAGCTATGCCTACCATCGGCATGATGCCTGCGAAGTCTTTTTGTTTCTGTCCGGGAATATCCGTTTCTACATTGAACAAGCCTGCTTTTCCCCGGTTCCGGGCAGTTTGATTGTTCTGAATCCGAACGAAATGCACCGCGTACAGAGTCTGGATGCTTCCCCCTACGAACGGATTATCATAAACCTCCGCCGGAGCTATATTGAGGAACTTTCCCCTGACGGTTTTTCACTGACAGACTGTTTTTTTGCCCGTCCGCTCGGCTTGCAGAATCTCTGTGTGCTGTCCCCGGTCGCCTTGCAGGAATTTTTTACCCTTTATGAAGGTCTGGAAGCAAGCGCCGCGCCGGACTGTTTCGGCAGCACCGTAGTTCAAAACGCTTACGCCTCTCTTTTGCTGTTATTTCTGAACCGGCAGTTTAAAACTAATCCCGCCGCCTATAAGAATACGATGCCAACCTACATTATCGGCAGCATGCAGTATATTGAATCACATTTGGCAGAGCCTTTGCGCCTTTCTGTCCTCGCCAGGCTGTTTCATATCAGTGGGAGCTATCTGAGTACCCAATTCAAGCTGCACACAGGCTTAACCCTGCGTGCCTATTTACTGGACCGAAAAATTAATTACGCAAAGCTTCTCTTACAGCAGGGTGCAAGCGTCACCGAAGCCTGCTACCGCTCCGGTTTTAACGATTACGCAAACTTTATCCGCAGCTTTAAAAAAATTACGGGAGTTTCTCCGGGAAAGTACCGGTAACAGAACGAAAACAACCTGTCCGGACACCACTATGCAGACGGCAACTATAAGTTTGTGCCGAACTACTTTCCTATCTATGACCCGGATGAAACTGTCTGTGAAATTACCGGCGGATATGCGGAATAAGAATCGGGCTGCCGCACAAAATCTGTGCGGCAGCCCATAGTTCTCAATTCGCTGTAATTTTTAAAAATAAATCTCACCCGGCAGAAACGGACGCCTTTCCCCTATGCTTCCGAAAACTGCTCTTTTCCTACCGAACAAAGCGGGCATTCAAAATCCTCCGGCACATCCTCCCACTTGGTTCCCGGAGCAATGCCTCCTTCCGGATATCCCTGCTCTTCGTCATATTCCCAACCGCAAACATCACATACATATTTCATACATTTCATCTCCTTTCATTACAGACTCCTTTTCATCGGCGCAACTCACAGATACACAATTATTATACCCTAGTTTTTACCGCAAAAAGCAAAACCTTGAAAACTTTGCCGCACTTTTGTATGCGTTTGTTGTGTGCAGCGTCCTTTACTCTTCCAGCGTCACTTTCTTTGTATTGGCCATCAGAGTGTCGGCAAGAAGTACCATCTCATCGGTCTTTGCCTTACATTCGAGCACAATCTGATTCAGTTCCTGCATGGAAGCGGAGGTCTCCTGCGTACCTGCTGCATTCTCCTGGGCAATCGCCGCAAGACTTTCTACGCTTTCAAGCACATCATTCTTGATAGCATCCAGATTTTCTACCTCATCGGTAATTCCGCCAATCGCGCTCGCAACACTGTCAATCTCGTTATTTAAGGAATCAAACACGTCCTTTGTCGTATTCAGTCTGTCATTCTGCTTTGCGATTACCTCGGACATCTGGCGCATAATCTCAACACTTGTATTGGAATTGTTAATCAGTTCGCCGATAATTGCCGTAATCTTTTCCGCCGATTCCTTCGACTGGTCTGCAAGCACACGGATTTCATCGGCAACAACCGCAAAGCCCCGTCCGTGCTCTCCGGCCCTTGCCGCCTCAATGGAAGCATTTAAGGAAAGCAAATTGGTCTGGCTCGCAATATCGGTAATCATTTCGGTTGCGGTACGAATTTCCATTGCGGAACGATTCGTAATATCCGTCTGCTGTTGTACCTCGTCCACAGAAGCTTTTGTTTCACGGCTGATATCCTCTAATTCCTTCAAGGTACTGCGGACCGTTGCATTATACTCCTTCATCTTTTCGGAGCTTTCCGCAAGTATTGCCGCGTTACCTGCCGTATTTTCAATTATATTTCCGATATGGATAACCTTTTCATTTACATTCTGTGTTTCCCCCGCCTGGGAGGTTGCACCGTTGGCAATCTCAACCACCGCACTGTTGACATCGGAAATGGCCTCCGTAATTGCCTCGAATTTCTCCGCAAACAGCTTGGAAAAATCCGTCAGGCTGTGGGACGCATTCACGATTTCCCGAATAATTCCGCTAAACGACGTAACCAAAGCCCGAATCGAACGCGCCACATTACCGATTTCATCGGAACGCTCGTACAGCTTTGAGGAGTCGTCCATCACCAGATAGCCTTCCGCTACCTTGTCCAGACGCTTTACCACAACGGCCAGGGCGCGAATCATAAAATGTATTGCTACCACGGCTATCGCCACGCTGACTGCAAATAAAACCGCCATAAAAATTACATTCTTACTTACATGAATCATGTAAATATCTTTCATGGACGTAATCGTTCTTCCCGCCAGAATCATTCCCTTGGCAGAACCGTCCGGCTGCTTCATCCACGGTACAAAGCAGACCGCATACTCTTCTCCGTTTAAAGTGAGTTCGGAAACAAACCTGCTTTCTCCCGCCAATACCGCCTTCGTAATGTCCGCATCCGCCTGCCACCCTGTCATAGCCTCGCCGCCTATCGTGCTCATCACACAGGAATCGCCGTAGAACGCTAAAACCTCAAGACCGGTCCGCTCTTTAAAATCCTGCAGAAGCTTCTTTTGGGAGCCGTCGCCCGTCGCTTCCTTTTCCATCGCGAAGGTCAGCTCCATTTCTACGGCACATGCCGCCGTATGTAACTCCGACTTTGCCATTTGCTTCGCCGTATCATTGCCTGCACTGCGGATTGCCAGAATAGAAAAGCCTATCATGATCAATAACGGAATCATTACCGCAAACGTCAGCTTAACTACAAGTTTCAATCCTTTCTTCTTTTCGTCCATAACAATACCCTCTCTTTTCCGTTGATGATTAAATTGCTCCGAAGCAAGTATTTCTGCGGCTTACCGAAACCCGGTAAACTGCGCTGCTCAATAGAGGAGTTTTCTCCTCTTTTTCTATACAATATATCATAATTTCCTATACTTTACAAGTATTTTTGACGTATAGCGTCAGATTTTCGTAATTTTTTATCATGTGACTTATGTTTATCGTTTTCCTGTGCTATAAACTTGTCCGTATTGATCACCGTTTTGATTTTGCTCAAACCGCCGGCAACCCGCCCGAACACAGGTTTTATACGCTAAATTTCGTGTTAGAACAAATTTTTTATTTTTTTGACAAAATTTCGCTTCCCTTTTTTCTATCACCTGTGGTATAATAGAGCCTGCGCCCTCTTACGACGGCGTTTTTTGTCGAAAGTGAGAGTCCTCTCACGTCTGATATAAAGGAGTAGTTTTCAATGGAACAAAACAGTGATTTACAAAATTTTGAGCAGCGCCTCAAACAGCTGGTTGCTATGGCGCACAGCAATAAGGATGTACTGGAAGTCGATAAAATCAACGACTTTTTTAGGGAAATGAATCTGAGCGTAAGCCAGATTGACAAGATATACGAGTATTTGGACGCCAACGGTATTCTCGTCATGTCGCCTATGACGGGAGAAGATTTTCCGGACGACGAAGCCTTACTGGACCTGGACGAGTCCGAAGAAGCTCTTTCGGAATTAGAGGATTTGAACGCACTTGCCAATGTAATGTCGGACGACCCGGTAAAGCAGTATTTAAAGGAAATCGGTAATTACCCGTTACTTTCCATTTCAGAGGAAATCGAGCTTGCAAAGCGTATTGAGGAGGGTGATGAGCAGGCGAAAAAGCTTCTTGCCGAATCCAACCTCCGTCTGGTCGTCAGCATAGCAAAGCGTTATGTGGGCCGCGGACTTTCCTTCCTTGACTTAATTCAGGAGGGGAATCTCGGACTGATTAAAGCCGTGGATAAGTTTGATTATAATAAAGGCTATAAATTCAGTACCTATGCAACGTGGTGGATTCGTCAGGCAATCACCCGCTCTATTGCGGACCAGTCCCGTACCATCCGTATTCCGGTACATATGTCCGAGGTCATCAACAAAACCTACCGGGTTTCCCGTACTCTTTTGCAGGAGCTGGGCAGAGAGCCTACCGAGCAGGAGCTGGCAGATGCGCTGAATATGCCGGCAGAAAAGGTACGCGAAATTTTAAAAATTTCCGCCGATCCGATTTCTCTGGATACACCGATCGGTGAGGAGGATGACAGTCATTTAGGTGATTTTATTAAGGACGATCGCGTAATGGGACCGGAGGAGGCCGCCTCCTATGCGGTACTTCAGGATCAGATTGCCGGTCTGTTGGATACTCTGACCGATAGAGAGCGGCGGGTTCTTATGCTCCGCTTCGGCTTAAAGGACGGCAGAAGCCGCACCCTAGAGGAAGTGGGCCGTGAGTTCAACGTCACCCGTGAGCGCATCCGTCAGATTGAAGCAAAGGCGCTTCGTAAGCTCCGTCATCCGAGCCGTGCAAGAATGTTAAAGGGCTTTGATTTTAACCTGTAAAGAAAGAGCTGCCGCGCAATCCGCGCGGCAGCCCTGTTTCTGCAAACGAATGAGAACTCTGTTTTAACCGTAGCCATAAACATCCATCATCACTTAAACGACTTACTGTTAAGAACCAATGCGCTGTAAAGGAAAAGCACATCTTTATTTTCAAAATCAATAAATCGGTTCAGGATATCCGGAACAACATAACGGATATCCACAAGATATACGCTCTTGTAGCCTTCTGCGAGAAGCGGTGTGATACTGGAGCCAAACGAGTCACGGAAGATAACAAGCTCCTTATCGGTTGCGGCATTCGGATTGTCGATGCGAAGCAGCGCCTTTGTTCCCGAAAGGAAAAAGTCATATCCGTCGTTCCCCTCGAATTTTTCAAAATCATAGATAGAGCCGGTCTGTCCGGTCTCATAATCATATACCGTACAGCTGTCGAGAATCTCATTTGTGAGATAGGTTATCGTATCCGGTTCCGGATTCAGTGCGCTCTGTCCGTAATATACCCCGTAAAACGGAAAAAGCGTATTCTCCGTATACTCTCCTTTGATACGGTCTGCCGCTCCCAGCGCTCCCGCAAGCTTATCGGCAACAGCACCTATCTTATCCTGACTCCAATGAGTATCTGTTCTGTAATAATCCGTGAGCTCAAGTTCACCGAAGATATCGATATATTCCATTCCGCCAAGAGCTACCTTCACATCCTCTACCAGCTTATCATAATCCGGCGACGGATACCCGTACTCCTTAGCAAGGAAATAATTCTTATCCGGAATCACGGATACAAACTTGTCACCGCCGTTATCCTTAAGAAGCGTTTCATAGACATGCTGAAGACGGCCCAGGGAATAATCCACCAGTTCCTGTGTAAAATCCTGCTCTATTTTCGCAATATATCCATCCTTCACCGCAAGGCCGTTATTCTCATGCAGACAAAGAACATTCAGCTGGAATTTTGCCTTGACAGAACGGAAAAATTCTCTGAACGGAAACTGGTCAACGGAATAATCCTCAAAATCATCGATTACCGTTTTATCAACGATACCTGCCCATGTTATATTTTCAGGGAACTGCGCCAACGGTCTTCTTTCGCTTTCCGATACAGCGGTGGGATGAAAATAGCGTACAACGCACATTCCCACAAAAAAGGCAAGAAAGATTACAAAAGCGCCGGTAACCGCAATGCTTTTCCATTTTTTCTGCATTTCAATCCCCTCCTTTAAAATCTGAAGTAAAGGAACGGGCTAAATGACCCATCCACAAAATAAGCTGTCACAACCATAAGCATAACTACCGCGAATACCGGCTCCAGAATGTCGCATACCAGTGAGCCTGTGCGGGTTTCCTTTAATTTCAGCACTGCGCTTTTTACAAGCGGGGTCGCTCCGAGGATTGCCGCAAGGATGACTACTGCATAGCTTCCGAGATAATATGCCGTTTCAGCAGACCAAAGCGGTATTCCTCCCGCACCGAACATTGCTCCGAGGTCAGCAAGCGCACCGGATAATCCGTCTGCACTAAAAATTACAAAGCTGATTAAAACAGCAGCTATCACATAAACATGTGAAAACACACGCGGAATCTTTGCAAAAAACTTATTGAGTGCAAATTTTTCAAGCATAAGAAATACCGCAAAGAAAAGTCCCCATATAATAAATGTCCAGTCGGCTCCGTGCCAGAAGCCCGTAAGGAACCAAACAACTAATGTGTTAAAAAGCCAGCGCCATTTGGATACTCTGTTTCCGCCAAGCGGAATATAGACATAATCACGGAACCATGTTCCGAGCGACATATGCCATCTTCTCCAAAATTCCGCAATGCTTTTAGAAATGAACGGATAGTTAAAGTTCTCAAGGAAATGAAATCCGAAGATTCTTCCGAGTCCGATTGCCATGTCCGAATATCCCGAGAAATCAAAATAGAGCTGCAGCGAAACCGCAACTGCATAAATCCAGTAAGCAGCTACCGTTGCTTCCTCCATGCCGTGCACGGTTCTTGCAAGCGTTCCGAGCGTATCCGCAATCAGAACCTTTTTGGACAGACCGATCATAAAGCGGGTGACACCGTAGCCGAAGTTTTCAAAGGAATGCGTTCTGTGGGAAAGCTCTTCCTCCACGGTTGTATATCTTACAATAGGTCCCGCAATCAGCTGCGGAAACAATGCCACATAGGTTGCAAGCCGTATCGGACTTTTCTGTACCTTTGCATCACCGCGGTATACATCAATCGTATAGCTTAAGGTCTGGAAGGTATAGAAACTGATACCGATCGGAAGCGCCAGTCCGAGAAGCGCTATCTCTGTCTTAAAAAGCGAATTTACGTTTCTGATAAAGAAATCCGAATACTTAAAAAATCCAAGCGCACCGATACTTGTAATTACACTTGACCAAAGAAATACCTTTGACCAGACCGTACCGCGGAACTTATCAATCAGAAGACCGTGGAGATAGCTTGATAAAATCGTCGCGATCATCAGTATGGTATAAATCGGTTCTCCGTAAAAATAGAAAACCAGACTTGCCAAAAGTAACACCAGATTCTTACATTTGAACGGCACAATAAAATACAACAGAAGCACTGCCGGCAAAAAGTAATAAATAAAACTGATTGTTGAAAATAACAGATGAACCCCTCCTTTAAAGCACTTCCTATTCGATAAAAAACGGGCACCCCGTTCATGAAGCGCCCGTTATGACTCCTTTGAATTAACCCTCGTTTGAATCAGGGCACATGAGGAAAAATACCATATTGTTATAAGCACCTACTACCGTCTGGTCTGCTTCCACACAGATATTCCATCTCGGGTCACTGTTATCGGTAAGTGTTGTCATGAATTCCTTCACATCCGCACCGTCCTCTAACTCAAATACATACCCGATAAATGCAATGGAACCTATCATCGGTCCGAACGATGCGCCGCTCTTAAAGCCGGAAATCTCTGTATTAAAGCCTGCAAGGTAACCCGGTTCTACCTCCGAGGAACCTGCCATAAACTGAATGGACTCATCCACGGAAAGCGCAAATGCCGCATCCAGCGCAGTCTGGGACGGCTCCTCTGTCATAACGGTTACAAAGGACTCCCAAAGAGTTTTGCCCCATGTATTTTCTGCCACATCCGGAGAAATAACCTCTGCTTCGGCGGATACATCCTTGTCGCCTCCGCCCAGATCCTCATCCATGGAAGCCGGATACATAAGGAAGTATACGGTGTTACCGTAAGCACCTGCCTGAACATAATCTGCCCCAACGCAGATGTTCCATCTCGGATTGCTCTTACTCTTAAGATTCTCAATAAACCCATTCACATCCGCACCGTCCGCAAGCTTGAAAATATGTCCGATAAATGCGATGGAACCTATCATCGGTCCGTACGTAGCCGCGCTCTCGAAACCAGTGATTTCCTCAGAGAAGCCTGCAAGGTAACCCGGTTCCGACTCTGAAGCCATAGCCGTAAACTGAATCACCGGATTCGTCGCCAGAGTGTTTGCCACATCAAGTGCACTTGTTTCCGGATTTGCCGTCATCGTTGACAGGAATGCCTCCCAAAGTGCGCTGCCCGCCGTATTCTCTGTCACCTCCGGGGCAATCACGGATACCTTGTCTTCTGCCGGAGCCGTCGGAGCCACCGTGGCTGTAATTGTACTGCCGTCCTCCGGTGCTGTGGTCTTATTATCGTCTTTCTTGCCACATGCTGCCAGACCGATCATCATTGAAACTGAAAGAATCGTTGCTAATAATTTTCTCATAGTTTACTCTCGCTTTCTTTATTATTTTTTGTAAGGAAGCTCCCTATCGCGATTGCTTTCCTTTTTGGTTTTTATGTGGGATTTTTGTTCCCACTGATACTTTGACGAAATCAGTCGACTTTCGGTTCCCAAAAACACAATTTATTCACAATTTTCCTGATTATTCTGTCCGCTGTAATACAAGTCGTGATAAAATCCACCCTTTGCGAGAAGCTCTTCATGCGTTCCCTGCTCAATAATATCGCCATCCTTCATTACAAGAATCACATCCGCTTCCCGAATCGTTGACAGACGATGCGCTACAATAAAGCTGGTACGTCCCTGCATCATTTTATGGAAAGCGCGCTGGATACGCACTTCCATTCTCGTATCGATTGAAGACGTTGCTTCATCCAGAATCAACATCGGCGGAAGGCACAGCATCACCCTCGCAATACAAAGCAGCTGTTTCTGTCCCTGTGAAAGATTTCCGCCATCCTCTGCGATGACTGTTTCGTAACCGTCCGACATACGCCGGATAAAGTTATGCGCATAGGATGCTTTCGCAGCCTCTATAATCTCCTCCATCGTTGCCTCCGGACGTCCGTAAGCAATATTTTCCGCAATGGTGCCGGCCTTCAGCCACGTTTCCTGCAACACCATACCGTAATTTTCCCGCAGGGAAGCCCTTGTAATATCACGGATATCCGTTCCGTCCACCGTAATACTTCCCTTATTTACATCATAAAACCGCATTAGCAAATTGATTAATGTTGTCTTTCCGCAACCGGTAGGACCTACAATCGCTACCCGCTGGCCCGGCTTCACGGAAAGTGTCACATCCTTTAATAACGGCACCTCCGGGACATAGGAAAATGCCACATGCTCTAATCCCACCGTTCCCTTTGCATCCGTCAGCACCAATGCATTCTCTTTATCCGGCGTTTGTACCTCCTCATCCAGCAGGTCAAATACACGTTTTGCGGAAGCCAGTGCGTTCTGCAATTCCGTAATAACAGAGGATATTTCATTAAACGGCTTCGTGTACTGATTCGCATAAGATAAGAAACAGGAGAGCTGACCTACCGACAGCACTGCCGGTCCGTAAACCAATGCTACAAAGCCTCCGAAAATCCCCACACCGGTATAGACCAGACTGTTTACAAAACGGGTGCATGGGTTTGTTAAGGAGGAAAAGAAAATCGCCTTAATTCCCACTTTCTTTAACCGGTGGTTCACATCATAGAAGCGTTCTTTTGCCTTTTCTTCATAATTAAATGCGGTTACAACTCTTTGATTTCCGACTAACTCCTCCACTAAGGACGTCATCTCCGCCCTTACCTTGGACTGGGCCTGAAACATGGAATAGGTCCGCTTTGCAATAAAGGTAGCCACAAACAAAGACACCGGAGTCAGAACAACTACCAGCAACGCAATCTGCACATGAATGGACAGCATGAAACCAAGGGTCGCCAAAATCGTTACCACCCCGGTAAACAGTTGGGAAAAGCCCATCAGCAGACCGTCGGAAAGCTGGTCGATATCCGTCACAATCCGGCTTAACGTATCGCCGTTCGGATGGGAATCCAGATAACTAAGCGGCAGCTTCTGCACATGGGCATATACCTTCGTCCGTAAATCCCGCACGACATGATAAGCAATCCGGTTGTTACAAAGATTCATCACCCAGTTGGAGACCGCCATAATCGCAACTACAATCAGGAACCGTATTAAAATCGGGGTAATGGCTGCAAACTCCACCCTGCCGGCTCCCACAACATGGTCAATGGCACGTCCGGTCAATACCGGCGCATATAAGGTCGTTACCACTGTAATGACCGCAAACAGTAAAGAAAGAAACACCAGTCCCAAATAAGGCTGAATCAGCGCAATGACCCGTTTCATGGTTGCGGAGTTTCCGGTTGTCTTTTTCATGCGCCCACCTCCTCTGCGGAAAGCTGTGACTGACAGATTTCTTTATATACTTCGCAACGTTCCACTAATTCCTTATGCGTTCCGATGCCTGCCACTTCGCCGTCTTCTAATACAATAATCATATCCGCATTCTGAATCGTCGTTGTTCGCTGGGATACCATAAATACCGTCATGCCCTTTGTCCGCTCGGCCAAAGCCCTCCGAAGTGCGGCGTCCGTTGCAAAATCCAATGCCGATGCGCTGTCATCCAATATGAGAATCTCCGGCTTCCGTACCAGTGCCCTCGCAATGGTCAGGCGCTGTCTCTGCCCGCCGGACAAATTTTTACCGCCCTGGTTCAATTTATAATCCAGTTTGCCCTCTTTGGCATCTACAAACTCTTTTGCCTGGGCAATCAAAAGAGCTTCGTTTATTTCCTCATCCGTGGCATCTGCCTTTCCCCATCGCATATTATCCCGTATGGTTCCGGAGAACAGCACTGCCTTCTGCGGCACGATACCGATTTTACTGCGAAGCTCTCTCTGCGGATAATCTCTGACATCCACACCGTTAATCAAAACAGCCCCTTTTGTTACGTCATAAAACCGCGGCAGCAAATTTACCAGCGTGGACTTACCGGAGCCTGTACCGCCGATAATGCCTATCGTCTGTCCCTTTTTCACGGAAAACTCCAGATTCTTTAAAGCTTCTTCTTTCGCTCCCGGATACGTAAAGGACACGCCGGAAAATGTCACCGCAGGGACATCACCGGAAACCGTTTCCCGCACCTTTGCACCGCTCTCTTCTTTATCCAAAACGGTCGGCTGCAATGCCAGCACTTCATTCACTCTCTTTGCGGAAGCCATCGCCTTTGTAAACGAAACAATCAGCACCTGTAATGCCACCAGCGCATTTAAAATCTGGGTCATATAATTTACAAGCGCAATCACCTCACCCTGTGTAATCACGCCGGCATCTACTTCTCTTCCCCCCTGTAAAATAATGGCTGCAATTGCAAGATTGACTACCACATAGGTAAGGGGATTCATTGCAGCGGATACCTTCCCTACACGTTTCTGCAGCTTTAACAAAAGTCCGCAGTCTTCACAAAACTCTGCCGTTTCATCCTGCTGTCTTCCGAATGCCCGGATTACTCTGGCACCGTTTAAGCCTTCCCTCGTGGCAAGGGCAATCCGGTCCAGCGCCTTCTGCGCCTTCCCATACATCGGTATCGTTAACACCATGATTCCGTATATAATAACCGCCAGCACCGGTGCCGCAATGACAAAAATAACAGCCACCTTCCCATTGACGAGAAATGCTGCTACCAGTGCACCGATTACAATAAACGGCGAACGAAGGAACAAGCGAAGAATCATATTGACTCCTGCCTGCACCTGGTTCATATCACTGGTAATCCTTGTTACCAGTGTAGACGTTCCTGCCTTATCCAACTCCGCATAAGAGAGCCGGTTCATATGGGCAAACAAATCATCCCGCAGCTCCGTTCCGAAGCCCACGGATGCCTTTGCCGCAAAAAACTGGGCAATCAGGGAGCAAACCAGTCCTATCACACCCAGCAATACCATAATAAACGCCGCCCGGTAAATATAGGCCTTGTCCCCTTTTGCAATACCGTTATCAATCATATCCGCTACCACAAGCGGTACCAGAAGTTCAAAAAAAGCCTCCAGCATCTTAAACAGCGGTCCGATAATACTTTCTTTCTTATAATTGCGTAAATAGCGTGCCAGCCGAAGCATAAGAATCTCCTCCGTAAAATGCAGTATGATTACCTATTTAAATAGGATACCCCTCTGCTGTTAAAATTACCAAGGTCGATTATAGCAAAAAGTGGCAGGGGTGTCAATGCGGGCGCTTGTTTGAAACACATCTCCGGACATAAAACGGGAGCCGCGCAATGTGCGACAGCTCCCGTAAAAGAATCTCCGTTCAAGCTGAATTATCTGAACTTCACTGCGGTGCCATAGGCCATAACCTCTGCTGCTCCCTGCATTACCGCAGCCGACGCATAGCGTACATTCACAATTGCATCTGCACCGAGTGCCTCTGCTTCCGTCACCATCCGCTTCGTTGCCAATGCTCTGGCATCGTTCATCATCTCATTGTACGCTTTCAGTTCGCCGCCTACAAGCGTCTTAAAGCTCTGGGTAATATCTCTTCCGACATTTTTGGACTGAATGGTACTTCCTTTCACCAACCCCAGCATTTCAAGCTCTTTTCCTGAAATGTAATCAGTATTTACTAAGATCATCCTCTTCTCCTCCTCTGATTTCTTTGATTCTGCTTACTAAAACGCCAACCATCACTCCGCATACGGCAAGCGGCGCTATCACCATCAGTGCCTTAGCCCAGAACGGAATGCCTCTGACACAAAGGAAAAGTACTACCATTCCTGCATAATAAAGCACCATCAGCGTCGTAATAATAATCGGAGCAATCATCTTTTTGGTATGATTCACACTACCCTCTCCTTTGCTCGTTCACTTACGGAATCATTTTACCACATAAGTCCAAAATGTGTCAACAATCCCAGAAATAAGACGCGAAACCCTTTTCTTTTTTATTTTTTTATTTTACTATTAAGTAACCGCTTAAACCTGTCGATATTTTAGTCAGATAAATGAATCGCAGCCATGCTGAAAGGACTCAGTAACTACTCGAACGGATTCGAAGACTGTATTTCATAAAATACAACCTATCAAAACGAAGAATACATTCGAGGAGGGACTACTTATGGCAATGATCGTGCAACACAATATGCAGTCAATGAACGCCAATCGTATGCTCGGAATTGTTTCCGGCAATCTTTCTAAATCCACAGAAAAGCTTTCTTCCGGTTATCGTATCAACCGTGCGGCAGACGACGCTGCGGGCCTTGCGATTTCCGAAAAGATGAGAAGCCAGATTCGCGGACTTACACAGGCTTCCACCAACGCGGAGGACGGCATTTCCTTAATTCAGACCGCAGAAGGCGCTTTGAATGAATCCCACAGTATTTTACAGAGAATGCGTGAACTTGCAATTCAGGCAGCCAACGGCACCGAAACGGACGACGACCGCGGCAATATTCAGGACGAAATCGAACAGCTGCAGGACGAGCTGGACCGTATCGCGGAAACCACCGAATTTAATACCATGAAGCTCTTAGACGGTTCTTTCGACGGCATTGCTTCCACAAATACCAGCGCCGGTCCGAAGTACGGGCAGTATGACGGTACTCTGGGTGCGTTCATTACTTCCAACATCAACGGAGTAGAAATCATCACCAACACTTCTGCTACTTCAGGCGGCGAATCCGCCATCTGGAATGCGGACGGTACGGAACTGACCATTAATCTTGCCAACAACAAGACCTACACACAGGCGGATATCGACTCCCTGATTAAGAACGCAAAGCAGGAGGATTCCTCTGCAACACAGACGCCGGCAGAAGTGACCGTAAAATTTGCAACAGGTGTGTTCACGGCTTCTACTGCCACCTCGAAAAAAACCACAGCTACAACCGCAGGCGTTAAGGCAAGTAAAGAAGAAGAGATTGTTGCCGTAGGTTCCGACAAATTTGTAGGTGCAAACAAAATTAAAATAACCGCAAACAAGTACGGTAAGGATTACAATATTGACATTGAGCTGAAGTTCGATGCAGATGAAGGGAAGGAATCCGCAATTCTGAATACGGCTCCGACCTATAATATGTCCGGTGCCACCTCTCTTACCGATGCCGTTACCACTCCTGCCGGTTATAAGCTTTCCTTAATGTCCGGTAAAGAATACACCGCAGAGGATATCGAAGACCTTTTGGCGGAAGCCGGCTTAAATGTATCGGTAGAGTTAAGCGGTACCCCGGCTCCGGGTACGGATTCACCGAACACCCTGTTTATCACCGATTCCTCCGTTTCAAAGCTGATTAAGTTAGAAAACGGCAGCGGCCTGGGGGATGAGGATGCGTTCCTTACCCAGAATACATATGACAGTGTCAACTCCTCCGGCGGAATGAAGTTGCAGGTCGGTGCAAACGAAGGGCAGACCCTTTCCTTTAATATCGGTGATATGAGTGCTACCGCACTTGGTGTAAACGGTCAGAACGTCCGTGTAGACGAGCAGGAAAAGGCTTCCGCTTCCATCAGTGCGATTGACGGAGCAATCGAAAAGGTATCCAAACAGCGTTCCGCACTCGGTGCAATTCAGAACCGCTTAGAGCATACCATTGCAAACCTCGACACCTCCGCGGAGAACTTACAGACCGCAGAATCCCGTATCCGTGACGTAGACATGGCGTCCGAAATGGTAGAATACAGTAAAAACAATATTCTTTCCCAGGCGTCCCAGTCCATGCTCTCACAGGCAAACCAGTCCACACAGGGCGTACTCTCCCTGTTACAGGGCTAATCCTTCATAAAACTGTTTACTTCACCTTATCGTTCATCATGCCGATATCCGAAAGGATTAACTTTGTCCCGATAGGTTGAAAATAGGCAAAAGCGTCTGCTGCGGCAGACGCTTTTGTCATCTGCGAGTTTACGAGCAGATGAATACGGCGCAGCCGTATCTATTTTCATGAGCAAGAAGCGAAGCGGATTGCGAATGTAAAATTTTTTATCATTTTTCCACATTTTTCTATAAAGTAAATTAATTTCCCCGCCGATATAATCTACAAGTAAATGAAACACAGTTGTGCTGAAAGGACTCAGTTATCACCCGAACGGATTCGAGGGACTGTATTCATTAAAAAAATACAACCTATCGTAAACAAAAAAGAACAAAATTCAACTATCGGGAGGTAACGACTATGGCAATGATCGTTCAACACAACATGCAGGCAATGAATGCCAATCGTATGCTTGGCATTGTTTCCAGCAGTCAGGCAAAATCTACGGAAAAACTTTCTTCGGGTTATCGCATCAACCGTGCCGCTGATGACGCAGCAGGTCTTGCAATTTCCGAAAAGATGCGTTCCCAGATTCGCGGTCTTACACAGGCTTCCACCAATGCGGAGGACGGTATTTCCTTAATTCAGACCGCAGAAGGCGCATTAAACGAATCCCACAGTATTTTACAGAGAATGCGTGAGCTTGCCGTACAGGCAGCCAACGGCACGGAAACCGACAACGACCGTGACAACATTCAGGACGAAATCGAGCAGCTTCAGGACGAGCTCGACCGTATCGCCGAAACCACCGAATTCAACACCATGAAGCTGTTGGACGGTTCCTTTGACGGCACGAATACCTCGACTACTACCGCAGGTCCGAAATACGGCGATTATAACGGAAAGCTGGGCGCTTTCATCACCTCGGATCTCAACGGAGTAAAAGTTACTACTAACACCAGCGCAACAACCGGCGGCGAGTCCGCGATTTGGAACGCAGACGGTACGACCTTAACGATTAGCCTTTCCAATAACAAAACCTATACCCAGGCAGACATCGACGACTTAATCAAGAATGCAAAGCAGGAGGATTCCACCGCTACCAACACCCCGGCAAATATCAGCGTAAAGCTTGCTACCGGTGTCTACACCGCAAACGCTTCTACGGTTACAACTACTACCGGAACTGCTCCGGGCAAAAAAGCAAGTATAGAGGATACGCTTGTTACCACAAACTTTGTCGGTGCGAATAAGATTAAGATTACCGCCAATAAATACGGTGTGGATTACAATATCGGTATCAATTTCAACTTTGACGCTGATGCAGGCAAAGAAGAGGCAATCCTTTCCTCCCCACCGACTTATAATATGGCCGGCACAACTCTCGGCAACGCAGTCGCTGCTACCGGCGTCTATGACCTCCATTTACAGTCCGGTAAAGAATACACCGCAGAGGATATCGAGGATATTCTGGCAACGGCAGGTCTGAGTGTCAGTATCGAACTCAGCGGTGCGGATGCCCCGGGTACGGATGAACCGAATACCCTCTTCGTAACAGATTCCGCTACCACCAAAACCCTCACGCTGACAGGCGGTGAAGGTCTTGGCGATGACGACGCTTTTCTTACGCAGAACAACTACGACAGCGTTGCTTCCTCCGGCGGCATGACCCTTCAGGTCGGTGCCAACGAGGGACAGACGATGTCCTTTAATATCGGGGATATGAGCGCTTCCGCCCTTGGTATCAGCGGCAACAATGTCCGCGTAGATACACAGGACCGTGCTTCCTCCTCCATCGGCGCCATTGATAAGGCTATCGAGAAGGTTTCCAAACAGCGTTCTACCCTCGGTGCAATTCAAAACCGTCTGGAACATACCATTGCAAACCTGGATACCTCCGCAGAAAACTTACAGACCGCAGAGTCCCGTATCCGCGATGTCGATATGGCTTCCGAAATGGTGGAATACAGCAAATACAACATTCTGTCCCAGGCTTCCCAGTCCATGCTGGCACAGGCAAACCAGTCTACGCAGGGCGTCCTTTCCCTCCTGCAAGGCTAAGAATTTTAAAAAAACGCAACACAAACGGAGAACCTATTCTCCGACGGCAAACCGGGGCTGTCGCATCCATGAAATGCGCGGCCCCGCTTTCTTTTTTTAAATTCCCCCCTTCCACCCCAAAAAATCTACACAATTATATCATTTATGTGGAAATCCGACAAAAATTATGTTAAAATAACAGTAGGGTTATAAAATTTTTACAAATGCAGGAGGATTCTAATGGAATATAACGAAGAACTATTTAAAAAACGTGCGAACAAAAGTACCCTGATTATGTGGCTGCTTATCGGCATCATTCTTTCGTTAGCTTATTTTATCGAGGTACTGAAAGGCGCAAGAACTCCGGAATACTATGCGGTATTTCTTGCCGTATGCTGGCTGCCGTTTTTCATCGGTCTGCTGGTATTGAAGCTAAAAGGTAGCTCCACCTGGGTTTATCGTGAGGTCATCAGCATAGGCTACGGTCTTCTCTACCTTTTTGTTCTGCTGACCACCAACACCAATGTTACCTTTGCCTACATTTTCCCGGTTGCCAGCATGCTGATTCTTTACAAAAACCGCTGGTTGCTAATCCGGTGCGGCATTTTCAACATCCTTGCCATCGTGGCAATGTTGGTACAAACCGCCCTCAGAAAAGGCTTTACCGCCCACACGATTACCGACGCGGAAGTACAGGTTGCCGTAGTCATCCTGTGTTATCTGGCCTATGTGCTTGCCATTGACCATATCAGCAAATCCGACGGAGCGATGGTAGATTCTGTGAAATCAAACCTTGCCCGTGTGGTTCACACCATTGAGCAGGTAAAGGCAGCCAGTCACTCCATAGTAGACGGCGTAACGGTTGTAAGCGAACTTTCGGATGAGAATAAGGAAAGTGCGGATATTGTCGTAAACAGTATGGATCAGCTTGCGAAGAACAACGAGGTGTTGCACGAAAAAACCGATTCCTCACTGGATATGACAAATAAAATCAGTACTCAGGTGGAGAATGTCGCCGGACTGATTCAGGAAATGGTTGGATTGGTAGAGGAATCCGTAACCCACGCACAGACAAGCTCGGAACAGTTAGCGGACGTTGTGAACTCCACGAAGGAAATGGCGCAGCTCTCCACGGAGGTCGAGCAGATTCTGCAGGCGTTCCGAAACGACTTTGATATGGTAAAAGCAGAAACCGGCACCATTGAAAAAATTTCCGGTCAGACCAATCTTCTTGCGCTAAACGCTTCTATCGAGGCCGCAAGAGCCGGAGAAGCCGGAAAGGGCTTTGCCGTTGTTGCCGATGAAATCCGTGATTTGAGTACCGGTACCAAGACCTCCTCCACCAGTATCATGAATGCGCTTTCTCACTTAGAGAGTACCGCAGACCGAATGACCGAGTCCATCACCAGAACCTTGCAGCTCATCAATACCACACTGGAAAAGATTTCACAGGTGGACACCAGCGTAGCCCGGATTACCGCAGACGCCACCAAACTCGGAGGCAATGTGCAGGTCATTGATTCCGCTATGCAGGAGGTAGAGCATTCCAACCGAAACATGGTGGATAACATGAACCAAATCAGCGAGGTTATGGAACTGATGACCGCCAGCATTACGGAAGCAGACGAGAATACCCGCATCATGCGGAGCAAGTATGCGGAAACTACCACAAACGTTACGAACATCAACACCATTGTCGGACAGTTAATCGAAGAGCTCGGCAACGGCGGCTTTATGAGCACTTCCGATGTAAAGCCGGGTATGTACCTTACCTTGGAAGAAGTGGAGGGCGTCAGCACAAAAGAATACAGCGAACAGGTAGTCGAAGTAATGGATGAGCAGATTATCGTAAACAATCTGCGTGAAACACTCAACCTTTCAAAGACTGCCGTTTACAACATTACGATTACCGTAGATAACGGCATCTACCGTTGGAACGAAGTAAAAGCGGCCGCAAGAAAGGACGGCACCTATTCCCTGACCGTAAGCGGCAATCCGAAGGTATTTAACCGCAGAAAGTACCGCCGTATGCCGATTGCAAATTCCTGTACACTGTTTCTGGAAGGTATCGACCGCCCGCTTCCGGCGAAAATGGTAAATATCAGCGCCGGCGGCTTCGCGTTCACCTCTTCCGCAAAAGAACTGCAAGCGTCAAAGAACAAACGAATCCGCGTACAGGTAGACGATTTCGATGTAATGAAGGGCAAGGATATGGAGGGTACCATTATCCGGGTAACGGACAACGAAGGCACCTATATTGTCGGCTGCCGTATGTTTGACGACAACATGGACATTTTCCATTATGTAGAACGTAATTACAGAAAGCTGTAACAACTGATAAAGAGGGCTGCGCATCTGGTGCGTAGCCCTCTTTTTTCACTTTGTCCCGTGCAAAAAGTTCTCACGATACTCTTTCGGCGTTTTTCCGACTCTCTTTTTAAACATTTTTGTAAAGTAATTCACGTCCGGAATGCCGCAACACTGGGCGATTGTCTGTATTTGGAGCGTGGTGGAATGCAGTAGGAAAATTCCGTACCGGATTCGCCTGCTGTTTACATATTCCGTCAGCGTCCTGCCCGTTTCCTTCTTAAACAGAGCGGAAAGATAGCTTGCGTTTACATTCAGGCTTTCTGCCATCGCATTCAGGCTTAAATCCGCCGTCAGGTCCGAGTCAACGCAGGTAATCACCTTCCGTACCAAGAGGGAATACCCTTTCATGGAATGATTTTTCACAAGAAGACAATACCGGTGAAGCATCTCGCGCTGTAACCTTTTTCCGCTCTCGAGCGAGGTCAGCAGTTCGATTTTATGACCGAAATCCGAAGAAAGGCGGTCAATATAAAGAGGATGCACCGAAGCGTCTTCCACTGCTTTGCGCAAAAGTGTGTTCATGATAATCGAATAATTCTGCAGATTACGAATCGGATCGTCCGCACGCTTTTCATAATGCTCCATAGATAAATCGCCTGCCAGAAGTTCCACCTTATGCGTCAGCCCCCGGGCAACGGCTTTTAAAAGCTCGTTTTCTCTTTCATAGCGTTCTTCCACTGCCTGCATGCGAAGCAAAGCGTCTGCTTTTTCAAAGGTACTGCCATGAACAACGGCGGAATCTTTGTCTGGAATTACGCCCTGTTCCACGGTTTCAAAGGAAAACCTCTCCATTCCGCCCCAGATTCTTTCCCCGAAGGTATTTAATAAAACAAAAAGCGGAGTATCCGTTTCAAAAAACGGTATATTATGAAAATACTTTTCCAGCGTGCCGACGGACTGCGGAGGAATCTCATACTTTTCCATAAATTCCATCAAAACCTTTTTGTCGATTCTCGAAGTCGTATAGGGCCCTATTAACATTACCGCATGAAATTCCGTATCGGGAAGCAGCAGAAAAATGTATGTGCAGCGAAAAATATCCGCATACTTGTATATAACATTGGGCTTGATTTTCTCTTTCAGAAAACCAAACGATTGTTGATAGTCCCTCTCGAAACCCAACAGCTTTCTCAGTCCCATATCAAGTTCCGATGTGTCATTCGTATCCTTTGTTATCAGAACGGATTTTAAACGAAAATTTTCCAAAATCTTTCGTACAAAGGAAAGTTCGGCATCATGAACCATGGCAGCCTCCTGTATGGTATTGCTTCTTAGACGGTATGGTGCAATCAAAAAAGGAATCAAACATTAATAAAGATTGTACGAAAAGACACAAAAATATTACTCTCTATAATATTTTATCCTTGTTAAAATAAAAACAATAGGACACGCAGCAAGGATTCCGCTCCGTGTCCGGCAGCAGGCAGTAACCATTTCACCAAAAAAATTAATTTATGAAAGGGGCAGCAACATGAAAGAAAACAAGAGCGTAAAACCTTTTGGTATGCGTGACAAAATCGGATATTTATTCGGTGACTTCGGCAATGATTTTACGTTTATCCTGTCCTCCAGTTTTCTTATGAAGTTCTATACGGACGTCATGGGCGTAGACGGCTTTGTTGTCGGCATAATCATGATGATTGCAAGATTTGTGGACGCTTTTACAGACGTTACGATGGGACGTATCTGTGACCGGAGCCGGATAACGCCTGCGGGTAAGTTCAAGCCCTGGCTTAGGCGAATGTGCGCGCCGGTCGCCATCGCTTCCTTCTTGATTTACCAAAGCAGTCTGGCCGATATGCCTATGGCGTTTAAAATCGGTTACTTATTTGTAACCTACATTTTGTGGGGCTCTATTTTCTATACCTCCATTAACATTCCGTACGGTTCCATGGCGTCCGCAATTTCAGCGGAGCCAAGCGACAGGCAGTCCTTATCCACCTTCCGTACAATGGGAGCAAATCTGGCAGGTATGATCATCGGCGCAGGCGTACCGATGATTGCTTATGATAATATTGACGGTAACTCCGTCCTAAACGGCAGCCGTTTCACCGTGATTGCAGGAGTATTCTCTCTCCTTGCGGTAGGCTGCTACCTGCTGTGCTATGCTCTGACTACCGAGCGTGTAAGCCCGAAAACGGATGAAGCGGCACAGAAAAATAACAGCCTTGCTGTCATGTTCAAAAACGCTTTGAAAAACCGTGCGCTGATTTCCATTATCGCCGCGTCCGTCGTAATGCTTTTGGCGCAATTAACCATGCAGTCTATGGCAAACTATGTATATCCGAACTTTTACAAAAATCCGGCTGCCCAGACATCCTCCACACTTATGATGATGTGCGCCATGTTTTTAGCGGCAGCTTTGGCAAAACCGCTGGCAAATAAGTTCGGCAAGGCGGAAGTCAGCGTTGTATCCAATATTTTTGCAGCGGCAGTCTGCGTCATTCTTTTCTTTACCAGACCGGAAAACGTATGGGTCTATGTCGCGTTTCAGACGCTTTGCTGGTTCGGCCTCGGCATCTTCTCCATGGTTTCCTGGGCATTGATAACGGATGTCATCGACTATTCGGAACTAAAAAACGGAATCCGGGAGGACGGTTCGGTCTATGCGCTCTATTCCTTTGCGAGGAAACTCGGCCAGGCTGCTTCCGCAGGACTTTCGGGCGCATTACTGTCCCTGATCGGATATACGCAGGAAACGGCCTTTGACATTTCCGTAATTAATGGTATCTTTAATATATCCACTTTAGTACCGGCAATCGGCTTTGCCCTTCTGGCAGCCGTTTTATGGTTCTGGTATCCGCTTCACAAAAAACAGGTGGACGCCAATGTTGCGGCATTAAAGGAAAAGCATGAGGGCAGACAGCAGTAACGCAGAATTTGAGTGAAAAGCAAGAAAGGAGTCGCTTCAATGAGAGAAGTAATTAAGTTCAACAGAAAATGGGCGTTTTCCAAAAACGCAGCCGCAGTTCCGGTTTCCATGCCGGAAAAATGGGATTTTGTAAATCTTCCGCACAGCTGGAATGCCATCGACGGTCAGGACGGCGGCAACGATTATTACCGCGGTCTCTGCTACTATGTCAAAGAGTTGGACAAAGCCGATTTACCGGAGGCGGATTTCTATTATCTGGAGTTTTGCGGCGCAAATTCCTCCGCAGACGTCTATGTAAACGGCAAAAAGCTGGCACACCACGACGGCGGCTACTCCACCTTCCGGGTGAATATTACGGACGCTTTGCAGGAAAAAAACCTGATTGCGGTCGGTGTGGACAACTCCGAAAATGACAGGGTTTATCCGCAGATGGCAGATTTCACCTTTTACGGAGGATTGTACCGGGACGTAAACCTCCTCGCAGTGAGCAGGTCCCACTTTGACCTGGACTATTACGGCGGTCCGGGAATCATGATAACACCGCGGTTAGAAGGTGCGGACGCTTCCGTGGAAGTGGAAGTTTTCCTGACAAACGCAGAGGCAACGCAAACCCTTTCCGTTACCCTTCGCGACAAAGATAATACAGTCGTTGCAGAAACCAGAGTTTCCGCAGGCGATACCAAGGTTACGCTCACGATTCCGAATGTGCATCTATGGAACGGCAGGAAAGACCCTTACCTCTACACCGCCGAAGTGCTTCTCTCCGACGGTGAAACGGTGCTGGATAACGTAAGCGCCCGCTTCGGCTGCCGCACATTTTCCGTTGATCCGGATAAGGGCTTTTTCTTAAACGGCGAAAGCTATCCTCTGCGCGGCGTATCCCGCCATCAGGACAGATGGGGCTTCGGAAATGCGCTGCTTCCGGAGCATCACGAGGAAGATATGGAGCTTATCTGTGAGATGGGCGCAACGACAATTCGCCTTGCACATTATCAGCACGACCAATATTTCTATGATTTGTGCGATGAGAGAGGGCTTGTCGTCTGGGCTGAAATCCCGTACATCTCCAAGCATATGCAAAACGGCAGGGAGAATACCGTTTCCCAGATGAAAGAACTGATCATCCAGAATTATAACCACCCGAGTATCGTTGTATGGGGACTTTCCAACGAAATCAGCATGTCGGCCGCGGACAGCGAGGACATGTTTAACAACCACAGGGTATTAAACGATATGGTACACGAAATGGACAAAACAAGGCTTACCACCATTGCCTGTGTATCCATGTGCGACATACACGACCCGTATGTGCAGATTCCGGACGTGGTGTCCTACAACCACTACTTCGGCTGGTACGGCGGCGATACCTCTATGAACGGTCCGTGGTTCGACCGCTTCCATGCAGAGTTTCCGAATCTCCCGATCGGAATCAGCGAATACGGCTGCGAGGCATTAAACTGGCACACCTCCGACCCGACGCAGGGCGACTATACGGAGGAATATCAGGCGTACTACCACGAAGAACTGATTAAGCAAATCTTTGCAAGACCTTATCTGTGGGCCACCCATGTCTGGAATATGTTTGACTTCGGCGCCGACGCAAGAAACGAAGGCGGTGAGAACGGTCAGAACCACAAAGGGCTTGTAACCTTTGACCGCAAATACAAGAAGGATTCCTTCTACGCTTACAAGGCATGGCTTTCCGACGAACCGTTTGTCCATATCTGCGGCAAACGCTATGTGGACCGAGTGGAAGCAGTCACGAAAGTCACCGTATACTCCAATCAGCCGGAGGTTGAGCTTTTTGCCAACGGCAGAAGCCTTGGCAAAAAGGAAAGCAAGGAACACTTCTTCTACTTTGAAGTGCCGAACGAAGGCGTTACAAAGCTTGTGGCCGCGGCAGGCGACTGTCTGGAGGAAAGCATGATTCGGAAAGTGGACAAATTCAATGAGGCATACCGCTTAAAGGAAAAGGGTGCTGTCCTCAACTGGTTTGATATCACCGCTCCGGAAGGCTGCTTCTCCCTGAACGACAAGATAAGCGATATTATGGAAAACGAAGCAGGGCGGGCGCTGTTCGCAAGCCTGATGGGACAGATGACCAAAAAACTCGGTGCCGGCAAAACGGGCGGGTTTGAATTGAACGACTCCATGATGCAGATGATGGGCGGCTTTACGTTTCTCCGTCTTACCGGTCTGTTAGGAATGACCGGCATCGAATTTACGAAAGAGCAGCTTCTTGCGCTGAATGCACAGTTGAATCAAATCAGAAAATAAAAAAATGAGGGCGCGCAGTATTTGCGACGCCCTCTATTCCGCTCTGCCTTATTCCGGCAGCTTTCTTATTTACTTAAAAATTCTACCGAACGTTTTGCGGCTTCAATACCCGAAACCTCGCAAAGTACCGTAGCCTCCGGCGCATACCGTTCTTTCAGCCGCCGGTATTCCTCCCAGTCGGTTTTTCCTTCTCCCGGTACCAAATGTGCGTCCCCGGCAAAACAGTGGTCGTTTACATGCATATGCCGGATGAACGGCGACAGACGGATTAACCAAGGCTCCAACTTTCCGGAGGTCAGTGCCGCGTGAGAGTAATCAAGGCACAGGCCGAACCGCTTTGCATCCTTTAACCGTTCTGCTAAAACGCCGAGCAATTCCGGCGAATCCTCAAACATGTTCTCCATATAAATTTCTACGCCGGCATATTCCGAAAGCAGGCTGCGAACCGCCTCCTCCGTATAGTTCAGCCAGTTTGCGTCATAAGTCTTTCCCCGCAAAAAAGGCAGATAATTTCCGTGAAATATAACACCGCGCAGCCCCAGTTCACATGCAATCTGCATGGACTGGCGCATCCGAAGCAATGAAATTTCACGGATTTTCCGGTCCGAACTAAATACCGTCACATCGTAAAAGGCACCGTGCATGGTATCCTCCGAACGATCACGCTTCATTTCCCGGTATCGTGCAATCCGTTCCCGAATTGCTTTCTCATCATCCAATACTGCCGGAGTAAAAAAATCATTGTACTCAAAGCACAGATTCCTCTCCTTTGCGAACCTTTCTGTTTCCGTTAAGTCCCGGATATCCGGTATGATATAAAGTCTGCTCATTCCTATAACCTCCTTTCCGGGGACAGCCTCCCTGCCATCCTTCAACCCTCGGTTTTCTCTGTCACCGCTGCCTCAAACCGTTTCAAAAGCTCCCTGTCAATCTGTCCGTCTTCCGCCATTCTTTCCAGAATGCCGAACGCAGCCTCTTTGGAATGCGGCTTCTTATACGGTCTGTCATCACTGGTAAGGGCGTCAAAAACATCCGCAATCGTAAGCAGACGCACCTCCGTCGGCAGTTCCTCTGCCGTCAGTCCCTCCGGATAACCGGCGCCGTTTAAAAGCTCGTGGTGCCGGCTCGCCCAGGTACGGACATTTTTATAATGCACATCAAAATTCATGGCAGACAGAAAACGCTCCGTATACACAACGTGCTGTTTCATCGTTTCACGTTCCTCATCCGTCAGGGTTCCTTTCTTTATGAGCAGGCATTCTCTCTCTTCTTCCGTCAGATACGGATGCTTTGTCCCGTCCGTATCCGTATAAACCCGTTGTGCCAGCTCCTTAATCCGCAATTCCTTGTCCTCTTCCAGAAAACCGGCGCCGTTTACCTGTTTGACAAGCGCCGCGGCCTGCTCCAGATAGGAAGCCTCCGCCTCATACTCTGCCTTGCCGCAGGCACCCTCCAGATAAGAAATCTGCTTCAATGCACGAATATACTTCAAACGCGCCAGCACCGGCTCAAGCCGCCCCGCCAGCCTCGTTTCTTTATTCATTACCTCAAGAGGCGTCACCAGCTTTCCGATATCATGCATCAGCGCGGCAAGCTCCAGCTGCTCCCTGCGTTCCGTATCAAAAAACTCTCCGCCCTTTCCTTCCGCAAACAAAGCATTGCTGTAATCCATAAACCTCACAATCAAATCGTGTACATGCTTGGAATGGTAATAATTGTACGGCGTTCTGGCGTCAATCGCATTCGTAAACACATTCACAATGGAATGTAACAGCTGCTTAATCTGACTGATATACTGCATATTGGAAAGAGATACCGCCGCCATGGAGGCAAGCGCCTGAATCAGGGTTTCATGCTCCGCGGTAAAGGAAATCAGCCCGCCCTCCGGATCTCTTGCATTTAACAGCTGTACCACGCCGATAAGCTTCTCCTCGTGATTGATGAGAGGAAATGCCAGCATGGACTTTGTAAGGCAGCCAAACATCTTGTCGTATGTCTTCGGCCCGGAAAAGTCAAAACCGGTATTCTCCGCATAGACATCCGGCACGTTTACCAGCTTCCGGTGAATGGCGCTGTAAGCACACACCTTAGTTTCGTCGAGTTCCAACGGAGGAACCGTACCGCCGCGGCGCTCCACCTCCGGGTCGGTATTCCGCATAATCATAAACTCCAGACGGTTTTCCCGGTACAGATAAAGGGTTCCGCCCTCACAATTCGTCAGTTCCATCGCACAAACAATAATTTTTTCCAGAATCTTATTGTAATCATGCTCGGATGTGAGCGCAATGCTCATTTCCAAAATTCGATTGACATCCAGCAAATTCGACAGCCTCCTCTACATTGCTTCTTTTTCTTCTTTTGACTCGGCAAACCCCAGAACGGAGTAAACCAACAGAGGTTCCGCCTTGCCCTTTAACGCCATCTCGCCGAGAGGCTCTGTTAGAATTCTTCCCTCCAGACGTTTTTTCAGCATTTCGCTGATTACCACCTGGCCGCCCAGCGCTTTGCCCTCCAGCCGTGCCGCCGTATTGACCGTATCGCCGATGGCCGTATAGTCCATTCTGGTTTCACAGCCGATATTTCCGACAACCGCTCTGCCGCAGTTGACTCCGACGCCGAAGGCAACCTCCCTGCCGATTTTCTCTTTAATCCGGGCATTTACCCTTGCCGCGCCATGTACGATATCAAGCGCCGCCTGCACCGCTCTCGCTTCATAGTCCGGTAAATCCACCGGCGCGTTAAACACCGCCATCGTCGCGTCCCCGATAAACTTATCTAACGTACCGCCGTTTGCAAAAATCGCCTCTGTGGTAAGTGCCAGATACTCATTTAACATCTCCACCACCTGCTCCGGCGCCAGCGCCTCCGAGAGTGTGGTGAAACCGCGGATATCCACAAATAATACCGCAATATCTCTGGACTCGCCGCCCAGCTTAATGGAAAGCTCGCCGCTCTTGTTCATCTGCTCCAGTACCTGCGGCGCAACATACTTTTTAAACTCCTTCATTATCTGGCGTTTACTGAGCCACTCACCCACGTATTTTCCTACAATGTGACCGGCTAACATAACCACAATACAAATTACAAATCCAAGCGGATAGACATACCATCCCTTTTCGTACAGCTTTACGGACGCATACAGATAACCGCCGATGAAAACTACGGCGCCGCCCACACTGATCCCCAGATTTGCCTTTCGCAGTACAAAAAGGTATAAGAAACAAATCAGAATGTTCACCAGAGTTACGAAAGCAGGCTCCGCCATCTCATAGGAATAGCCTCTGCACAAAGAATCGATGATATTGGCATGGATTTCCACTCCGTACATCTGACCCTTAAAGGAAATCGGAACCGAGTACTGGTCCATCATACCGGCCGTATAAGCGCCTACCAGAACGATACTATCCTTAAATACACGAAGATCCTTTTCCCCGTTTACCACATCCACCCAGGAATGGGTTTCATAATTATCCGGCTGCGCAATATAGTGTATTCCGTACAAATTTAATTCGTCCACGCGCGGAACATACGGCTCCTTCCCTAAGAATTTCATGTACTCCAAATAAGTCTGATAGGGAAAACTAAACATCTTCTCCCCATCCTTTTCAGCCGACAAAAGCGCATGACGCACAAAATCATCTTTGTCGGAACATGTGTTGGAAAAACCGTAACTGCACACTTCCTTCAATGCTTTGTAAGGATACTCAAATTCTCTGACATGAAACGGATCATCGATATACTCCCCATCCTCACTCAATACCACGGTACGATATATGTCCGCCCGGGAAGCAACCACAACATTCCCGCCTTCTTCTGCCGCCTTCACAAAAGCCGCATCACCCTCTTCGTCCCGCTCGGTTACATAGTTAATATCAAAAGCGATGACTGCCGGCTTTGAGTCCGGCTGATTTAATGCCTCTACCAGCTCTGCCGCTCGGCTTCGGCTCCAGGAGGTGAAATAGCCATATTCTCCTTCGGATTTCGCATCAATGGTAACAATCTTAATGGAAGGATTCACGCTTCGCGTTTCGGAATACAGGAAATCCGCTGCCCGCTGTCCAAGAAGGCGCACGGAACTTAAGTTGGAGCAAAGCCCCAACAAAAGCACCGCAAGCATTGTAACACTAAAAGAAATCCATTTTTTCTTTTTCATTCAAAAGCTCCTTTTCTTTTGAAAGACATACGCATCACTCAAGGTGTTCAAGGAAAACATTTTGATTCCACGTATTGAATGAGAAGTAACCACTCTCATCCGCACTAAAGTACCTGTCATCTCCGTTTGCCTCGATTATGTCATAGACTTCCGTACGGGCACAGTCTTCTCCGGTCAAAGCATCTTTATTGACACAGGTTCCCGTCAATGTAATGTCCGGATTCGAGAACCCATCCAGTTCACTCTGAGCAAAGAACATATCCGTAGGGTCTACCTCCGTCCAATCGCTTTCGCCGTCAGGAATATACCTTAATGTCCATTGAATCGTATGGCCCTGCGGAGCGTACTTTGCTACAAAACTTTCTCCGTCCGGAAAATCTGCCGGCAGGTTTTCCGTCGTCACCGGCACATATTTTGTTTCACCGCATAAGGCACAGTTCAAAACCCACTGATACGGGTCTTCACAGCCTGCCGGAGTCACCTCGGTATTCTCCGTGATTTCCGGATACTGATGCCCACATAAGCCGCACCAGTCTATGTCACTGTCTGTTCCGTCCAGCAGCTGAACCGTTTCCCCGCAGGTATTGCAATAAAATGTTCCGTCCTCCGCCTGAGTTACCTGATGTTCCGAAATCTCAAACAGACAGCCGCAGAAGCAACAGCTTCGTCCTCCGGCATAAAGCTGCTTGATCACCTGCCCCGCTTCGTCGGTAACATCTATTGTATAATGAGAAATCTCCGGGGAACACAGGTGATATACCGTAACGGTATAGTCCTCCGTTGCGATTTCCTCCGTCACAAGCCATTTGCTGACCTCTTCCGTCTTTACCGCAACGAAAACTGCCGCATCTGCGTTTTGGCACGGCAAACAGAACTGCACCATAGCGGCACCCTCCGGCGGTGCCTCCGTAGTACCGCACTCATAGTCCGTAAGCGGCGACCAATTCCCTTCGGAATCCTGTACTGCTAATGTCCAGAGATCCAACGCAAAATGGATTACCTCTTCTTCCCTGTAAGTACAGCCGGTTCTGTTGCAAAGGAATACCTTACAACCATCCTGCTTCTCTGTTGCCGCAACCGACTCCTCGGCCGATTCGATCAAATTATGTCCCAATGCTTCAATTGTCGTTGTTTCCTCATTCTGAACTCCACATACCGTACAGAAACAGCCGCTCTCGCCTGCTTCGGTACAGGTTGCTTCCTTTATCACGGTTTCTTCGCCCCAGCTGTGGCCGGTAGCGTCAATCGTTTCCGTCTTCTCCTCCCCGCAATCGGTACAGGTAAACTTCTTCTGTCCTGTTTCCGTACAGGTCGCAGCGCTCTCCACAACACCCTCGTCCCAGCTATGTACATGCGGTGTCGGACTCGGACTCGGCGCCGGACTCAGACTCGGCGTTGCGCCGGACGTCGGAACCGGTGTCGGACTTGCTGCCGGGCTCGGACTTGGTGTCGCAACAGACGTCGGTGTCGGCGTCGGACTCGCTGCCGGGCTCGGACTCGGTGTCGGGCTTGCTGCCGGGCTCGGACTTGGTGTCGCAACAGGCGTCGGAACCGGTATCGGACTCGGGCTTGGCGCCGGTGTAGGTGTAGGGCTTGGCGTCGGCGTCGGGCTTGGCGCCGGTGTCGGGCTTGGCGTCGGTGTCGGGCTTGGTGTCGGTGTCGGGCTTGGCGTCGGTGTCGGGCTTGGTGTCGGTGTCGGGCTTGGTGTCGGTGTCGGGCTTAGCGTCGGCATCGGGCTTGGCGTCGGTGTCGGACTCGGCGTCGGTGTCGGCATCAGAGTCGGACCCGGCGTCGGCGTCGGGCTTGGCGTCGGCATCAGAGTCGGACTCAGCGTTGGCATCGGGGTTTCCGTCACGTCAGGCACCTGACTTGGCTCTGGTGTTACACTCGGCACCGGACTTACCGGCTCCTGCAAATATTCCTCGACTAATTCTGCCAAAAGCTCTCTTATTTTCTTTTCTTCCTCCGTCAATTCCTTTTCGCTTTCAGAAAGGCTGCTTCTTAAATACTCCGCACTATACTCTTTCAAATCCTCCAGACCAATCTGTTCCGCTTTTTCCGTAAGTTCATAATACTCCTCGTTGGTCTGAATCACTTCTCTCCACTCACCGGCATTGATAAAATCGTTTTCGCCGGAACCGACAGCTTCTATCCTTACGATTCCCTCATAAACCAACGTCTTCATGATCTTTTGGCAGACCTCGCCGCTTTCATCATAGAGCAGACGATACACTACCTCTAACTGAGTACCGCGGACCGACATGGTGGACGACGGCGTCACCACTTCATAAGAAGATTTGTCCGAAAGCTTATTCTTAATATCGGAAAAGACCTGCCCGTATTCCAGCTCCAGTCTGGTCTTACTGTCTGTCGCAGTCCCCGCTGCGTGAAGCGTCATCTTGGAATCCTCATCCAAAACAATATATTTATCATCATCCAGACGCAACGTTACCTGTGCGCCTGTTTCCGTCACAAGCTCATCCCCGGAAAGCAGGTTCATGTTCTCATATGCCTTCATCCCTTCGAGGCCCTCGCGGTTCACAAGCACCGTTCCCTGCACTTCATTCACACGGATATTACGATATGCTTCTTCCTTTCGGAAAACAACAAAAAAAAGAATTGCCGCAACCGCAACAACCGTAGCCGCGGCTCCCGCAAACAGACCGATTTTTGCGGTTTTTCCCAGACTGCCAAACCATTTTTTCATGAGAATGTCCCCCTCGAAAGTCATTCGTTTATTCAAAAGCCGCCGCAAAGGTAGCATCGGCTTTATTTTCCTGTACACCTGCCTATTTTTAAGATAACATTCCCGGCAAAATTCGTCAAGAAAAATTTCTCCGCGACATCCTCCTATTGCTTTTACATTAAGCAGGTTACTATGAAACAGACCGGTTATCCGCCTTGTTTTTTTGCCACGCCCGATTTGGGGCGTCATAACCAAAAAATCGCTGAAGTCTCACGACCTCAGCGATTTTTTCTTAACATAAATTCAGTTACAGAAATATATACTTCAGAACAAACAATATCGCCAGAATATACATCAAAGGCTTTACTTTTTTTGCTTTTCCGGTAGCAACCTGTAATACAACGTAGGAGATAATTCCGATACAAATACCCTCAGAAATACTATAAAACAACGGCATCGCAATAATGCAAAGATATGCCGGAATCGTTTCGGCCAGATTTTCGGTATCAAACTTCAGCTCTACAACCGATTCAAACATCAGAAACCCGACAAAAATAAGTGCCGGAGCCGTTGCAAAGGACGGAATTGATGTAAACAGCGGCGAGAACAATGTCGCAAGCAGGAAAAGCAATCCCGTAGTAAGTGCCGTAAGGCCGGTCCGTCCGCCTACCGCTACACCGGCAGAGGATTCAACAAATGTAGTCGTTGTAGAAGTACCGAACACTGCTCCCGCCGAGGTCGCAACGGCATCAGACAAAAGTGCCGGCTTAATCCGCGGAAGACGGCCGTTCTCGTCCAGCATTTTTGCCTTTGTCGCTACACCGATCAGGGTTCCCAGCGTGTCAAATAAATCTACAAACAGGAACGAAAAAACGATAACGACAAAATTGAAAACATCAACACCGGAAAAATCGATTTTAAAGCACTGGCCGAATGTTTTGGAAAACGCAGAAAAGTCTACACTGATAATGCCTGCCGGGAGCAGACTGTATGCGCCCGCTGCCGGGTCCGGGACATAGATACCTACTAACTGGCAAAGAATTCCCAGTACCCATGTCAAAACAATACCTAATAGAATAGCTCCCTTAACCTTACGGATATGAAGTACCGCCGTAATCAGCAAACCGATTATGGCTAACAATGCACAAATCCCCTTTGTGTTAAAATTCTCGGTAAAACTGGTAATCGTCACCAGGGTAGCGGAATCAACACAAAGTCCTGCATTTTGCAAACCGATAAAAGCAATAAACAAACCGATACCTACCGATACACCCTTTTTCAAGGTCAGCGGAATCGCATTAAAAATCGCCTCACGCACATTGGTGAGTGACAGGATAATAAAGACAATACCCTCGATAAATACCGCAAACAGTGCCATCTGCCACGAAACCCCGGAGCCGACAACCGTGTATGCCAGATATGCGTTTAACCCCATCCCGGCAGACAATGCGAACGGCAGATTTGCAAGGAATGCCATACAGAGCGTTCCGATAAAAGAAGCCAGACACGTAGCGATAAGAACCGCATTCGGGTCCATCCCCGCATCACCGAGTATGCTTGGATTCACCGCCAGAATATACGCCATGGTCATAAAGGTCGTAATACCCGCAACGAATTCCGTTCTGACATTTGTGTTGTTTGCCTTTAACTTAAACAGCTTTTCCAACATCGTTTTCTACCTTCCTTTCTTTTGTGCAAAAGTCCCCCCTGTACTTTTGCTGCTTTTGCTACAAATTTATTATAGCGGTTCTGCATAGTAATTGCAAGGGAGGGAATGGTATCCGCAGAGTTTTTCGAATCGGCTTACTGTACTATTAGCACGACTTACTACAATATCTGCCCTGCTCCTTGTACCTTTTTTGTAGCGTCAGACTCTCATTGGCATTAGTTCTCCTGACAAGACGAAATTTACCATTGGTTTTTTCATTTGAACAATTTCGATGGTAAATTCCCTGCATGTGCTAATTTTCTTACCATTGAATCCTCCATTTAAGCAATTCCAATGGTAAATTTTCAGCCGGTGCAAATTTTTCTTACCAATGGAATTCCATCTAACCTGTTTTCCATGGTACTACCCTTGTTGTTGCATACAATTTTACCATTGATTCTCATATTAACTTATTTCCAATGGTAAGTTTTTTACTCATAGTGCATTTTTTTACCATTGAATTCCTCATTAAGACAATTCCAATGGTAAATTTTCAGCCAGTGCAAATTTTTCTTACCATTGAATTCTCCATTTAAGCAATTCCAATGGTAAATTCCCTGCCGGTGCTAATTTTCTTACCATTGAATCCTCCATTTAAGCAATTCCAATGGTAATTACTGTCCGGTCCAATAAGGCTTCTGGTCCTTATGTGTATAACCCTTCAGCCGTGCGGAATATCCCGAAATGATAGCACTATAACGTGCTTCCTGTCTTTCATTCAGCTTTCCTTCCTTCTGAAGCTTCTGAAACTGTTCTGTCAGCTCCCGAAAAGCACTCTGGGCAGCATCCTTGTAATTATTCTCCATATTCGAGTCAATTTCCCTTACAAGACGATCCAGTTGTTCCACTCTTGAATTAAACTTTGAAAAAAACATGCCACACCTCCATAACTCCTATTATAGCAGATATCTACCATTCGTAAATAGTTTCCTTTTCGTGAAGGCTTCGGGATAATCCAACAATTATTTATGTAATCTACATTTTTCAGTGCAAAATTTTCACACACCACGAACTTTAGTATCAGCTTTAGGTTTGAAAAATAAATGCTTATAATCGGTGACATAATCACTCTTCCCCTTAAACCCGGAATTTCTGTCTCGGATGCTTTGTCGTTAAAATATCTCTTTGTTTTGCCATCGTAACATGTGTGTATATCTGCGTAATATTAATGGAACTATGCCCTAACATCTCCTGAATATAGCGAATATCCACATCCTCCTCCATCAAAC
>CAZSQM010000026.1:0-41140 GCA_964609025.1 uncultured Lachnospiraceae bacterium
CATAGATTTATGATGGCATTTTTTGAGCAAAGGCGTTCCAAAACATGGGTATGTGCACTTTCTTATTTCGCATATTTTGCGATAACCAGTCTTTTATATCTTTTTGTGGATATTCCTTTTGTGACGTTGCTTGCGAATTATGGTCTTATCTTCCTGATTTCGCTTAATTATAAAGCAGGCATGCTAAAGCGCGCATTAAGTTCTCTCTATATTATTCTTTTTTGCGGTGTTTCGGAAATTATTATTTCGGCGTGTACCGGTTATTTTCAATATTCCATTTTCACGGAAGGAAGTTATAGTAATAGTCTGGGCGTAATAGCGGGGCGGTTGTCTACCTACATGGGAGCCTTACTTCTTTACAATTTTAAATCGGTTCGACGAAATCAAAAGATAAAAGAATCTGTATGGTTCGCATCTGTGTTCATACCGGTAATCACATTTGTGTTGCATATGTTTATTGCACAATCCGAAGATATTACACAGGTAGAGGTAATAATTGCAGCAGTATTAATATATTTGCTAAATATTATAGCTTTCTATTTATATGATTCGCTGGCTGCCAACTACATGAAACTTTCTGAAGCGGCAGTATTAGAAAAGGAACGTGAGCTTTATTACAACCAGTGCACCATGATGCAAAATTCTACGAACGAATTACGTGCGTTTCGTCATGATTTAAAGAATCAGTTGATTGGGGTGTCGGAGCTTATGGGGACAGAGAACTATGAGGAAGCGAAGAAATTGGTAGGAGAACTGTCAGGAAGGCTGAATGCAAGGATGTTATTTAGTGCAACAGGAAACATTCCTATGGACAGTATCATCAATTACAAGCTTCAGAATGCCGAAAATGAACAGATACGGGTGGAAACCGAAATTGCGGTTCCGGCGGAGCTTGGGATGGATATTTCTGAATGTATTACGATTTTCGGAAACCTTTTGGATAATGCGTTGTATGCCTTGCGAAAGGTTGATGAGGCTGAGCGCTTTTTGAAGTTGAAGGTAGTATTTGATAAAGGTCGTTTGATGATTCAGTGTGCAAATCCGTATGTAACGGAAGTACAATACGAAAACGGAAAAATCATAAGTACAAAGAAGGACCAAAATGAGCATGGATTTGGATTGAAGAATATAGAAACAGTAGTAGAAAAATTCAATGGTTGCGTAGACGTTTGTCATACGGACGGTGTTTTTGTTGTGGATATTTTGTTATATTTTCCCGTTGACTACAAAAAGTAGCCTTTTTACTACAATTTCCTACACAAGCTGTTGCTTTATGTTAAACTATGGTTGCCCAAAAGAAAAACGGAAAGGGGAATGCAGCTTGAAGAGGTTTCAGGGAAGGTATACAAAAGTATTAGTGGCATTTGCGTTTTTAGTAACAACAATGATTTCCAATACGACGTGTTGTTTTATTATGCATCAGGAACCTATGCCGGAAAAAGCGAAGAAGCTTCGCAAATTTTAATGTTTGGGGATTATGCGGAGAGAATAATCGAACGGTTAATCTTGAATGAAGCAATCCCGGGGGAAGACAAAGAGATTTACCGATATGGAATACAACAAGGTATAATTGCTTTGTTAAACCTTGGAACAACGATGGTAATCGGCATGGCATTCGGAATGCTTTTGGAAAGTGTATTGTTTCTGGCGGCGTATATACCGCTTCGAAGCTTTGCCGGAGGATACCATGCGAAGACAGCAGTACGCTGTTACTTTTTCTCAATTGTGATGATGAGCGCAGTGCTTTGGGTGATGAGATGCGTGATATATTCCGGTCTTATCTGCGGTTGTCTGACAGTAATTTTCGGTAGCATTATTTGTATTCTTGTGCCCGTGGAAGATAGAAACAAGCCTTTAGATGATTTGGAGAAGAAGGTTTATGGGAAACGGGCAAGAAGTATATTGGTGCCGGAGTGCATGATTTCACTTTTGGCTACCCTCTGTGGCTGGGAGCGCATAGGAATGTGCATGACTTCGGTTTTGTGTGTCATGATGCTTATGCTACTGTTGGAAAAGTGGAAGAATGTATATTTGAGAAAATAGTTTGACTGGATGTGTATATAAAGATTGAAAGACGAGGAGGACGACATGAACATGAAGAAGTTTTTTATGAAGTTGACAGCAGTAGCATTGGCAGTAGCATTGTCAAAGGCAGGAATTACAGTGGAGAGGGCAGAGGCTGCTACATGTCCGCCGCATGGAAGTTATTATGATACGGTAATGAATGGAAGAGATGTGGGATATATACATCCTGTAAAGAAAGATGTTTATGTGATTGATGAGTATGGAAACATGGTAGAATTAAGTGACTTGACTGGGATTGATTATTATGTAAATTGTACAGTAACGTTTAAAGAGCTATATGTCATTGTTCGATGCACGAAATGTCATTATCAAGTAGGTAGTTATACATACACAACACCGGAGATGCATAATGTTTGTGCAGTTGGGTGATATGAGTGAATAAAAAATACTGAATCAGTGACAGATAGTGAGTATCAATTTAGTGATGCCGGGTTCAAAAGCCCTTCTATGGATACTACTGGAGAAACATTATGTTTTGCCCCGGCATCATTTTTGAAGGAGATATGGGATGAAGAAGAAGCTGTGCTTACTTGTTATATTTACTTTCGTGTTTATGGAAGCGGTTGCCTGTAAACAGTCTATGGTGGATATGAATCCTTTGGAAAATGAAAAAGCAGAGAATATATCGGGAAAATTGGGAGAGATTGAAGTTAAGAATAGAGAGTATGGTACGGAAGAAATTCTTTTGGAAGGGAAAACACTGGAGCAGCTGACGGTAACAGGAAAGGATGATATGTTTTATTGCAATCTGGAAGAAAACATGAAAATGGAGTGCGGTGTGGATTATACACCGGTGCTGGTATGTAAGGATCCGGTGTATGATATTACTTATTATGTAAATTACGGGAGAGATTATTACATATATGCTTATCGGAATGGAGAAACGGAATTGGCAGTAGCAATACCGGCAAGAGACCTGTTTTGCAGAGAGGGTGAACTTTATTTTATTGCAGACACTTATGGGCGCTATCAGTTTACCGGCTTTGTGCAGGGGAATGTTTTAAAATATAATCCAAAGGATGGAAATGTAGCAGTTGTGGTGGATTGTAGTGCGGACGGGATGATGGTTTACCCGGATGGGATTTGTTATAAGCAAATCGAAGAAACGATGCAATCCGGCGATTTGAAAGGTGTAGATGAGAAACGTTTTTTCTTTTCTTTTGAGACAGGGAAAAGCAGTTCTTTGCCGCAGGATGTTGATAAGCTGAGAAGGTGGAACGGATATCTGTTACAGGTACAGAATGGATTTCGCGAGCTTTCGGAGTCGGATCCGATAGTGCAGCAGGTGCTTGCCCTTGGATATACTGCCGTTGGTGTAGGAGGGGTGGATGCAATAAACCTGGTGGATGTACAGGGAAATGTAAAGGAAACCTTGCAGAATGTCAAAGATTTTCCTGAAGAATATTGGATTGGCGGTGACTCTATTTATTATGTGGAACAGCGAAAAGGAGAGGGAGAGACAGAAGGCAGGAGTGTTTTTAGGCGGTATTATATGCAAACCGGTATACATGAGGATGTAGCGGTGTTGGATTATCCGACGAACCTGTCTTTTTCTGATATGATTTTTTGTAATGGGGTTGTTTACTTTGGAAACGGACTCAGGGTGGGACTTGACAGTGGAGTGCAATGCTATATGCAGAATGCAGACGGTACTCAGGTACGACTGGAATATTTCTATACGGATGGTGAGAATTTATTCTGCGTGAGCAACGGAAAGCTTTGGCTGTTTAAAGAACAGAAGGGAACTCCTGTTGCTGAGAGGGAATTCGTTGCCGGGGCACCGCTTGAGATTGGAACTTATGTCTATCGTTTGTATGAGCCGTGAAAACAGAAGTAAGTTGCGAAGGGAGATACAAAGATGGGTAAAAAGAAGCGGTGGAGCTTGCTTATTTGTTTGTTGTTTTGTTATATTCTGAGCGGTTGTAGAAATAAGGATACAACACAGGTGGTGCCCTTGCAGGAGGTGTGGACAGAGCATGAGACAGAGGAAACCGTATATGCGTACACTCTGGATGAAGATGGGAACCTGTATACGCTTGAGTATAATTTGAAGGCGCCGGAGGAGTCTGACCGCTTGACATTGGAAAAGTTTGCGCAGATGACGCCGGAAGAGATTATGCAGATGACGCCGGAAGAACTTGCCCGGTTGAATCAGAAAGAAGCAGACCGGTTTTTCTTAAGAAAGTATAATGCAAAGGGAGAACGGGAGTATTCCAAAACATTGGAGAACTCGTTGGGTTCCTGTGTAAAAACAATGGCAGTAAAGAATGGAATGGTTTATTTTGTACCGTACACAGTGTTGGATGGTGAGATGCGTGCGGTGCTGTATTCCTATTGTCCGGAAACAGAGGAGCTTTCCGTGGTGAAAGCGCTTCCGTATTTTAAGTCTGTCAGTAGGATTATTCCGATGGAAGATTGCTTCTATTTGCTTGGGACAAACGTAGAGGGAATTTCGGGAAAGGATTCAAGAAAATATGAGCATACCGGAGAAAAGATATTTTACTATTCCATTTCTGAGGACAGGCTTGTAGAACTGGGAATCGGGGAGCCGATAGATGTATGTGCTGCAGGAGAAGGGAAGCTTTGTGTGTATGCACATATGGGGGAGGAATTCTGCCTGCTGTTATATGACACAAGCCGGGATTCCATGAAGGTGATGGCAGGAACGAAAGAGTATAAGATGGCTAATGTGGCTTTTTGCAGTGAACGGCAGGATGTAATTTATCAGACAGTAGACAGAGGTCTGGTACTGTCTTCTTTGTCTGATTTGGAGGTGGAAAGTGAGCTCTACCCGGATGGGAGCTTTTGGGATAATAATTTGTGCTATGTCAACGGCACCGTGGCATGCGAGACAAAAGAGGGAATCATTCTTCAATTTCCTTTGGAGGACGTAAAATGTGAGAATAAAACACTGCGTTATATTACGGCAAAAATGGCGATTTCAGAACCGTTTGGCTGTGGCTATGAGATGCAGCGAAGTGTACTTGAAGCGGATAAGTTTGCCTTGAAGGTCATGGCTCTGGATAAGGATTTTGATGTTTGTTTTATCGACAGTAATGATTCGTTTTGCTATAATTTAAGGGAGAATGGTGTTTTTTATCCGTTGAATGAGATTGAGGGAGTACAAGAGTATCTGGATGCCTGCTTCCCGTATGTAAGAGAGGCAGCAACAGACAAAGATGGTAATGTCTGGATGCTTCCGATTGCAGTGGATATCTGTGGGTTACTTGTGAGCAGGGAAGCAGCGGATGAAGTTTTAATAAAGAAGAATATGACATATGAGGAGTATTGTGCGGCATATGAAGCATTACCTGAAAAAGAAAAAAAGGTGATAGAGAAGCCTGTTTCTTTTGCGGAAAAGTTTATTGTTCAATATATTTTAGACCGAGGCACAGTCGATACGGAAGAGTTCCGAAAAATATTGCAGGGGATGGCAAAAAGTAATTCGGTGCAAAAGGAAGATACACGCGACAGATATTATCGTATTATTTCCGAAAGTGATTACCGGGCATATTTTGCATTGCAGTATGGAACGGATGCGACCATTTACGCAGAACCGAAGCTGGCTGCGGCGGATAAAAATATTGGTTCCTGCATGTTTTTGGCGGTCAATCCGTACTCTGATAATTTGAAGACAACGTTACAGTATATTTCTACCTTGATTGCCTATACGATGGAGCGGGAGAATGCGCCGCTGTTTTTTGCAAATCGTAGGGTGGAGGATAATTCGTATGACCGCTCTTTGTATGAACTTTACCGGGACGGAGCGATTGCATTTTCTGTAGATGAGAATCTGTATGCAGGATATTCTGATGTACTGAATGGAGCCTTGAGTTTGGAGGAATATGTTGCAGAAGCAGAAACAAAGGTGAAAATGTTTTTGAATGAGTAAGAATTGTATTTGAGGAATGGTATCAGAATGCATGGAATAAAGGGAATGAAAAGGAAGTAAAGGTCAGATATTCCGAGAAAATCTATTGACAACACACTAAAATCGAATTACAATGAGTTTCGAGAAGGCGGGGCGCTGTGGCGTGTCGCTTTCTTGTTTTAAAGGAAAATGCTTCCTTTAAAACAAAAAAGACTCCGCGAGGATGCATATTCGCGCGAGTGTCCGCAAGCGGACTCTTTATTCTTGTAAAAAAAGATAAATTCGTATGACGAGGTAATTATATGAGTAAAATGAAAGTCAGGGATATGACAAAGGGCAGCCCCATGAAGCTTCTGATTTTGTTTTCTGTTCCGGTGTTACTCGGAAATGTGTTCCAACAGCTCTACAACATGGTGGATACGATTATCGTAGGCAGATGCTTAGGGTATCAGGCACTGGCGGCGGTGGGAACGACCGGTTCGCTGAATTTTCTGGTGCTTGGCTTTGCCAACGGACTGACCAGCGGCTTTTCTGTAATGGTGGCACAACGGTTCGGGGCAAAGGATGAGGCAGGGTTAAAGAAAGCGGAGGCAAGTGCGGTGACGCTTTGTGCCGGTTTTACGGTGACACTGACGTTGCTTTCCCTACTTACGACGGAACCGCTTCTGACACTGATTCATACGCCGGAGGATATTATAGGGGATGCGGTTATTTATATCAGCATTATCTATGCGGGAATTGCGGCAACGATGATGTATAATCTCCTTGCCTGTTTTCTGCGTGCCATCGGGGACAGCAGGACGCCGCTTTATTTTTTGATTTTATCCTCCCTGCTCAATATTGTGCTGGATCTGGTACTGATTCAGGCTGCGGGTCTGGGTGTGGCAGGAGCGGCACTGGCAACGGTGATTTCCCAGGCGGTGTCCGGTCTGTTATGCCTTGTTTATATCTGGAAGCGTTATCCGATTCTGCATTTATCGAAGAAGGATTTTATGGTATCCGGAAAAATCTATAAAAGGCATTTAAGCATCGGGCTTCCGATGGCGTTCCAGTTTTCCATTACGGCAATCGGAACCGTTGTGGTGCAGGGGGCGTTAAACTTGTTCGGGACGGCGAAGATTGCCGCCTTTACGGCAGCCAGTAAGGCGGAGCAGTTAGTGACGCAGCCGGCGGTGACATTCGGTGTGACAATGGCAAATTATGCGGGACAGAATCTCGGCGCGGGCAGAACGGACCGTATCAAGGAGGGCGTCGGGAAATGTACCATATTGACCCTTACCTGTGCGGTGGTTTCCATGATGATTCTGTTTTTGTTCGGGACGCCTCTTACAAAACTGTTCCTGACGGCAGAAGAGATGGATGTGACTGTGTTGGACGAAATTCTTAGCGCCGCACAGATGTATCTGCGGCAGGCGGCATTGTTTTTCCCGTTTTTGAACATGATATTTGTATACCGAAATGTATTGCAAGGCATCGGCAGAAGTTTTATGCCGTTAATGGCAGGGGTATTTGAACTGCTCACCAGACTGGCGGCTTCGTATGCATTGCCGGGTATTCTGGGCTACCGTGGAATCTGCCTTGCCGGTCCCTTTGCATGGGTGTCGGCCGCGGTTCCGTTAGGAATTGCATACTATTATCTGCGAAAACGAAATTTTTTCTTGCCTAGTGAAACGAAATGAGGTATACTAAACACTGGACAATTATGCAGGAAAGGACGGTACCGTTATGGCAGCAAAGCAGACGGAAACGGCAAAGGATAAAAAGGGAACAAAGCCTTCGAAAAATGCATGGCTGAAATATTCAAAGAAAGAGAAAGAGGCGGTTTTCCGGTTCGGAGAGGGATACCGTAAGTTTATTTCGGAGTGCAAAACTGAGCGGGAATGCACGGAAGCGATTCTGCGCGAAGCAAAAGCGGCGGGCTATATTGATTTAAATGAGGCGATAGCGGACGGCAGAAGGCTTTCCGCAGGCGATAAAGTGTATGTGAACTATATGGGAAAAGCAGTAGCGCTGTTTTTGCTCGGAACAAAGCCGCTTGAGAACGGCATGAAGATTCTCGGCGCCCATATCGATTCCCCGCGGATTGACTTAAAGCAGGTGCCGCTTTATGAAGATACGGAAATGGCGCTTTTGGATACGCACTATTACGGCGGCATCAAAAAATACCAGTGGGTAACGCTGCCGCTGGCGCTCCACGGCGTTGTGGTAAAAAAGGACGGTACGGTAGTGAAGGTAGTAATCGGCGAGGCAGAGTCCGACCCGGTCGTCGGAATTACCGATTTGCTCATCCATTTGTCGGCAAAGCAGATGGAGAAAAATGCGTCCAAGGTAGTCGAAGGGGAAGACTTGAATATTCTGGTCGGCAGTATTCCGCTTGCGGACGGTGAAAAGGAAGCCGTCAAAGAAAATATACTGGCGCTGTTAAAGGAAAAATACGATATCACCGAGGACGATTTTGTATCGGCAGAAATCGAAGCGGTGCCGGCGGGTCCGGCAAGAGAGTTCGGTATGGACCGCAGCATGATTATGGGATACGGACAGGACGACCGTGTTTGTGCGTATGCTTCCATGAAAGCGATGTTTGAATTGGAGAACATCGACCGCACGGCAGTGTGCCTTCTGGTGGACAAGGAAGAAATCGGCAGCGTAGGCGCCACCGGCATGCATTCCCGTTTCTTTGAGAATGCGGTGGCGGAGATTATGAACCTGTGCGGGGATTATTCCGAGTTAAAGGTACGCAGAGCCCTGGCAAATTCCCAGATGCTTTCTTCCGATGTCAGCGCGGCGTATGACCCGAATTATCCGGCGGTCAGCGAAAAGAAGAATACGGCATATTTCGGCAAGGGGCTTGTATTCAACAAATATACCGGTTCCCGCGGAAAGTCCGGCTCCAACGATGCCAATGCGGAGTATATCGCAAGGCTTCGGGCGGCAATGGAAAAGCATAAGGTAACCTTCCAGACGTCGGAGCTCGGCAAGGTAGACGAGGGCGGCGGCGGAACGATTGCCTATATTATGGCAAACTATGGGATGGAGGTCATTGACAGCGGTGTTGCGGTGCTGAATATGCACGCTCCTTGGGAGATTACAAGCAAGTCTGATTTATACGAGGCATTGCAGGGCTATATCGCCTTTTTAAAGGAACTGTAAGAGAGTACAAAAGAGAGGGCGGAAAAGATGAAGACAGAGCAAGGGTCTGCCCCGCGGATTGCGAGGTTTTCCAAAGTAAGCAAAGAGCGTTTCCTTGCGGATTTTACGGAGGCATTTCCGAAGGAAGCGGAGCGTGCCGGGGAGGTTTATCAAAGTCTGCGCCTTCCGACGCGGGCAACGTCCGGTTCCGCCGGGTATGATTTTTTCATGCCGGTTACGGTAGAACTGGCGCCGGGGGAAACGGTGAAGATACCGACCGGCATTCGTGCCGAGATGGAGGCGGGGTATGTATTGCTGTTGTTCCCGCGCAGCGGTCTTGGGTTTAAATACCGGTTACAGTTAAATAATACGGTGGGCGTTATCGACAGCGATTATTTCTTTTCGGATAACGAAGGACATATTTTCGCGAAACTGACGAATGATTCAAAGGAAGGAAAAAGCGTCACCCTGACGGCGGATACCGGCTTTATGCAAGGAGTTTTTCTGCCGTATGGAATTACTGACGACGACGCCGTAGAGGAAAAACGAAACGGCGGTTTCGGCAGTACGACGAAGAAATAAACAGGCTGCAAGGCAGCGGAACGGAGGATGTTTTATGGTTAGAGCTATTGTAGGAGCAAACTGGGGAGATGAGGGCAAGGGAAAAATCACCGATATGTTAGGTGAAATTTCCGATATCATCGTAAGATTTCAGGGCGGAAGCAACGCGGGGCACACAATTATTAACAAATACGGCAAGTTTGCACTGCATCTTCTGCCGTCCGGTGTGTTTTATGACCATACAACAAGCATTATCGGCAACGGTGTTGCATTGAATATACCGTATTTGTTCAAAGAGATTCAGGGAATTGTGGAACGGGGAGTTCCGATGCCGAAGATTCTGGTATCGGATCGTGCGCAGATTATGATGCCGTACCACGTTTTGTTTGACCAGTACGAGGAGGAGCGTCTCGGAAAAGCCTCCTTCGGCTCCACAAAGTCCGGCATTGCTCCGTTCTATTCGGATAAATATGCCAAAATCGGTTTCCAGGTTTCCGAGCTGTTCGAAGAAGAGCTGTTAAAGGAAAAGGTTGCCCGTGTCTGTGAAGTGAAGAATATTATGTTAGAGCATATGTACCACAAGCCGCTTTTAGATCCGGAGGAACTGTATCGGACGTTACTTTCTTATCGTGACATGGTGGCTCCGTATGTATGTGACACGGCGGCATTTTTACATGACGCAATCAAGGCAGGAAAAAATATTTTGTTAGAGGGACAGCTCGGTGCCTTAAAGGATCCGGACTTCGGTATTTATCCGATGGTAACGTCCTCTTCGACGCTTGCGGCTTACGGTGCTATCGGTGCCGGCATTCCGCCGTATGAGATTAAAGATATTATTACCGTAGTAAAGGCATATTCCAGCGCCGTAGGCGCCGGTGAGTTCGTCAGTGAAATTTTTGGCGAGGAGGCGGACGAGCTTCGCAGACGCGGCGGTGACGGCGGCGAGTACGGCGCAACGACCGGAAGACCGCGCCGGATGGGCTGGTTTGACGCGGTGGCAACCCGCTACGGCTGCCGTATGCAGGGAGCGACGGAGGTGGCTTTGACCGTTCTGGATGTTCTCGGCTATCTGGAGGAGATTCCGGTTTGTGTGGGCTATGAAATCGACGGTGTTGTGACAAAGGATTTCCCGACTACCGGTAAATTAAAGAAGGCAAAGCCGGTGTACGAAGTGCTGCCGGGCTGGAAAACCGAAATCCGCGGCATCAAGAACTATGCGGAGCTTCCGGAAAACTGCCGCAGATACATTGAGTTTATTGAAAAGCAGATCGAGGTTCCGGTGACTCTGGTTTCCAACGGACCGGGAAGAGAGGAAATTATCCGCCGGTAGGAAAGCCGGATTACGGCGGTTGCGGATTCAAAGGATGAGCGAGGGGATACAGTGTGAAAATCGGATTATTTACGGACACCTATTATCCGGAGATAAACGGTGTTGCAGCGTCGGTGTTTTTGCTGCGGCAGGAGTTGGAAAAGAGGGGACACGAGGTTTATGTCTTTACTACGACCTCGCCGGGGTCGCCCCAAAACGAGGAGCATGTTTATCGTGTTCCCAGTCTGCCCTGCTTTTTTCTGAGCGAACGCAGGGTGGGAATGTTCTATCAGCACAAGCTGGACAGTATTATCCGCAGGTTACAGCTGGATGTGATTCATACCCATACGGAGTTTGCCCTGGGGATATTCGGGCGGATTGTGGCGGCAGAGCATAAAATACCGACGGTGCATACCTATCATACGATTTATGAGGATTATACGCATTATATTATGCCGATTCGGGTTTTGGATGACGGAGTAAAGGCATTTGCAAGGCGATACTCCAAGTTTTTCTGTAATCACGGCGGTCATGTCATTGTGCCGACGGAAAAGGTAAAGCATCTGTTGGAACGGTATCAGGTGAAAACAGAGATTTCCGTTATTCCGACCGGAATTGATTTGTCGAAGTTTGACCGCGGCCGGTACGGGGAGGAGGTTCTTTCTGCAAAGAGGGCGGAGGTGGGACTTGCCGGAACGGAAAAAGTGATTTTGTATGTCGGCAGAGTCGCCCGGGAGAAAAATATCGAAGAACTGATAAAAATGATGCCGGCTTTCTTTGCAACCCATGAGGACACGCGCTTTTTGGTCATCGGGGACGGACCGGCGCTCGGAGAGTTAAAACGTCTGGCGGAGAAAGAGAACATTTCGGGACAGATGATTTTTGCCGGAGCAAAGCCGTGGGATGAAATCGGTGCATATTATGCGCTGGGAGATGTGTTTGTCAGCGCCTCCCAGAGTGAAACGCAGGGACTGACCTACATCGAAGCAATGGCGGCAGGTCTGCCGGTAGTTGCAAAGAAAGACGATTGTTTACAGGACGTGCTTCAAAACGGGAAAAACGGCTTTTTGTTTGAAAAGCAGGAGGAGTTTCTTTCCGGGCTGGAAGCGGTTCTGTACGGAGAAAACCGGGAAGCCTACCGCAAAACCGCAAAAGAAGCCGCGGTTCCGTATTCCAAGGAGGTCTATGCGGAAAGAATCGAGCAGATTTATCTTCAGAAGTAAAATAAAAATTCTTTTCTTTCCGGACAAAAGGTGGTATACTTAGCTTATGTTTGTTTGGAAGGAATAGTTTCGGGGCAGTCGGCAGAAAATGTAGTCGGGGCTTTGAAAGGAGGAACTTATGAAAAAGGTTGAGGATTATATCAGAAGTATACCGGATTTTCCGCAGCCGGGGATTATCTTCCGGGATGTAACCAGCGTATTGCAGGATGCGGATGGCTTCGCACTTGCGATTGATGAGCTGCAAAAAAAAGTAGAGGGTCTTTCGTTTGATGTTGTGGTCGGCGCGGAATCCCGCGGATTTATTTTCGGAGCGCCGCTTGCTTATAATCTGAAGAAGGCATTTGTGCCGGTGCGTAAAAAGGGAAAGCTCCCGTGCGAAACGATAGAAGCAACCTATGAGCTGGAGTACGGCACGGCGACGGTTGAAATGCATAAGGACGCCATCCGGCCGGGACAAAAGGTAGTCATTGTAGATGATTTGATTGCTACCGGCGGCACGATTGAGGCAATCATTAAGCTGGTAGAACAGCTTGGCGGCGAGGTGGTAAAGATTGTATTTTTACTGGAACTTGCCGGTTTGGAAGGAAGAAAGAAGCTTTCCGGCTATGATGTGGATGCGGTTGTGACCTATCCGGGAAAGTAAAGACAGGTACATAAAATTTTTCAGGGGATTCCGGCAGACAGCTACAAATGCCGGAACTCCCTTTGTTTCATTTCATGGTGGGTTTCACAGAAAGGCAGTTTTGCCGGAGTAGGGGGCAGCATGGAAACGAAATTAACAGAAAAAGAAGGAAGTACGCAAATTAAGAGAACGGATGAGAAGGAGCTTAGTATGCCGGCGGATTTTACAAGTCCGGAGGAGTTGTACCAAAAGCTGATTGAATCGGTACGCGCCTATCATCCGTCCACAGATTTGTCGATGATTGAAAAGGCGTATCATCTTGCCGATGAAGCCCATAAGGGACAGCTTAGGAAGTCGGGCGAGCCTTATATCATTCATCCGCTTTGCGTTGCCATTATTCTGGCGGAGCTGGAACTGGATAAGGAAACCATTATCGCCGGAATCCTGCATGATGTAGTGGAGGATACCGCGTATACCTTAGAGGAAATTACGCAGATATTCGGTAGTGAGATTGCCCTGCTAGTGGACGGAGTAACCAAGCTGACGCAGTTAAATTATTCCAAGGATAAGGTGGAACTGCAGGCGGAAAATCTCCGTAAAATGTTCCTTGCCATGGCAAAGGATATCCGGGTGATCCTGATTAAGCTGGCAGACCGTCTGCATAATCTGAGAACGCTTCAGTACCAGAAGCCGGAAAAGCAGATAGAAAAAGCAAGGGAAACGATGGATATTTACGCGCCGCTTGCACAGCGGCTCGGTATTTCCAAAATTAAAATCGAACTGGATGATTTGTCGTTACGTTATCTGGAGCCGGAGGTCTGTAAGGAGCTGGAAGAAAAAATAGAGCTCCGCAAGGACGAGCGCACAAAGTTTATTAACGAAATTATCGAGGAAGTCGGGGAGCATATCCGCAAGGTCGGCATTCAGGCGGAAATCAGCGGGCGCGTGAAGCATTTCTTCAGCATTTACAAAAAGATGGTAAATCAGAATAAAACCTTAGATCAGATTTACGATTTATTTGCGGTGCGGATTATTGTAAATACCGTGAAGGATTGTTATGCGGCGTTAGGTGTGATTCATGAAATGTATAAGCCGATTCCGGGGCGTTTTAAGGATTATATTGCCATGCCGAAGGCGAATATGTACCAGTCGCTGCATACCACGTTAATCGGTCCGAACGGTACGCCGTTTGAAATCCAGATCCGGACCTTTGACATGCATCGTACCGCGGAATACGGTATTGCGGCCCACTGGAAGTACAAAGAAACACAGAACGGAATTAAGACCTCCGATACGGAAGAGGAGAAGCTCGCATGGCTGCGCCAGATTTTGGAGTGGCAGAAGGAAATGTCGGACAGTAAGGAGTTTTTAAGTTCGATTAAGGACGACCTTGACCTGTTCTCCGACCGTATTTATTGCTTCACGCCGAGCGGAGATGTAAAGAACCTGCCGGCGGGTTCCTGCCCGGTGGACTTCGCTTATGCGATTCACAGTGCTGTGGGCAATAAGATGGTAGGAGCCAGAGTCAACGGGAAGCTGGTGCCGATTGAGTATCAGTTACAGAACGGCGACCGCATTGAGATTATGACTTCCCAAAATGCTAAGGGGCCGAGCCGCGACTGGCTTGCGATTGTAAAAAGTACGCAGGCGAAAAATAAAATCAACCAGTGGTTTAAGACCGAGTTAAAAGAGGATAATATTCTTCACGGAAAAGAATTGCTTGCGGCCTACTGCAAGGCGAAGGGAATTTCCCTCGCAGAATTGGCAAAGCCGGAGTTTACCGAAATCTGTATGCGGAAATACGGCTTCCGGGACTGGGATTCGGTGCTGGCGGCAGTCGGTCACGGCGCCTTAAAGGAAGGTCAGGTGGTAAACCGCCTGCAGGAAGAATACAATAAAAAGGTAAAACGGGAGATTACGGATGAAAAGCTGTTAGAGTCTGTCGGCAGCGTAAAGGAAGCAAAACCGATTCCGGTCAAGGCAAAGGCGGGAATCACGGTGCTTGGGCTAGATGACATTGCGGTACATTTTTCCAAGTGCTGTTCCCCGGTACCGGGAGATGAGATTATCGGGTTTGTAACGAGAGGCAGAGGGGTTTCGATTCACCGCACGGATTGCATCAATATCATCAATGCGTCGGAAGACGACAGACATCGGATGATTTCCGCGGAATGGAGCATTCCGGAGGGAGCAAAGGAATCGGAAAGCTACTTCGCGGAGATTACGATTTATGCGAATAACCGGAGCGGCGTGCTGCTTGACGTATCCAGAATATTTACGGAAAATAAGATTGATATTGTAACGCTGAACTCCCGGACCAGTAAACAGGGAACCGCTACCATTACGGTGTCTTTCCAGGTGAAGGGAAAGGAACAGCTTCAATATTTGATTACAAAGATCGGAAATGTGGAGAGTGTTCTTGATGTGACACGTACCACCGGCTGACAGGAAGGGTGTGCATCATGGTAAGAGTGCGAAGAATCTTGGTAAGTATGTTTGCAACCAATTGTTATCTGGTAAGCAACGAGGAAACAAAAGAGGCTTTTTTGGTTGACCCGGGTGATTATGAAGAAAAAATCATCGGTGTACTGAAAGAGGAAGGCGTAACATTAACGGGGATTTACCTGACGCACGGTCATCTTGACCATATGCTTGCGGCAGAGAGGATAAGCAGGGAGTACGGGATTCCGGTCTTCTGCCATGAGGCGGAGCTTGCCGTGCTTGCGGACCCGGTGCAGAATTTAACGAACCGCTTCTTAAGACATTCCTATGTGCTTTCCGGAGCGCAGCCGCTTTCGGACGGAGCAAAGTTTGAGGCGGCGGGAGTTGCGGTGGAACTGCTGCATACCCCGGGACATACCCCGGGCGGATGCTGTTACTATCTGCGGTCGGAGGGAATTTTGTTTTCCGGGGACACCCTGTTTTACCGAAGCGTCGGGAATACGGAGTTTCCGGGCGGCAGTTTGTCCGCTCTTGCAAGGGCTATCCGTGAGAAGCTGTATGTACTCCCGGAAGAAACCATCGTGTATCCGGGGCATGGGGAAGAAACGGAAATCGGCTCGGAAAAGCGGGAGAATCCTTATGTTCCGGCAATCTGAACCGAGAACAACGGAAGGAAAATAACAATGATTCGATTAAAGCTGACAAGCGAAGCATTTGAGCAGGATATCAGGCCGCTGATGAAATCCTTTTTCCCGAAAGAGGAGCTTGTCGTTTCCTACGGCGGAGAAGAAACGGAGGAAGACTTTCGGTATCTGTTGACCGGAGAATGGGGCGAAGACGGCTTTTTGCTCTCTCTTTACCGGAACGATAAAAAAGAGGCGGTACAGAAGGAACGGCAGACGGTGCCGCTTTCGGAGCGTAAACGCTACCGGGATGAGGTAAAGCGAGGGGTATACCGGATGCTCTCCGCGGAAACGGGACGGACCCTTCCGTGGGGGACGCTGACCGGAGTGCGTCCGGTCAAGCAGGTGTTGGAACGGCTGGAGGCAGGCGAAAGCCCCGAGTCCATCGATGCTTTTTTGCAGAAGGAGTATTACTGTTCCAGGGAAAAGCGGGAGTTAAGTCTTGCGGTAGCGGCGAAAGAGAAAAAACTGCTCACACAGTTGGATTATAAAAACAGTTACAGTCTGTATCTCGGAATTCCTTTTTGTCCTACGACCTGTCTGTATTGTTCGTTTACCTCGTATCCGTTAGAGCGGTTCGGCCGGTTTACCGGCGCTTATGTGGAGGCTGTTAAGCGGGAGATTGCGGCAAGCGCGGAGCTTTTGTCCGAAAAAAGACTGGCAACCGTATATTTCGGCGGCGGAACTCCGACGGCGTTATCTGCCAAGGAACTGCGGGAGGTGCTTCGCACGGTAAAGGCGTATTTTCCGGTGGAGCAGGCGGCGGAATGGACCGTGGAGGCCGGAAGACCGGACAGTATTACGGAGGAAAAGCTGCAAATGCTGATGGAAGAGGGGGTTACCAGAATTTCCATTAACCCTCAGACGATGAATCAAAAGACATTGGACCTCATCGGAAGGCGGCACACGGCGGAGCAGATCAGAGAAGCCTATGCAGCTGCGAGAGCGGCTGGCTTTACCAATATCAATATGGATTTGATTTTAGGGCTGACCGGGGAAAATGCGGAGGACGTAGAAGAAACGCTCCGGCAGATCGGGGCGCTCGCACCGGATAGCGTGACGGTGCATACCTTAGCGGTAAAGCGTGCGGCACGCTTAAATATCGAGAGAGAACAATACCGCGGAAAGGGTGCGGTGCAGGTACGCGATATGCTTGCGGCGTCGGTTCGTTTTGCAAAACAGTACGGGTATGAGCCGTATTATCTTTACCGGCAGAAAAATATGGAGGAGAATCTGGAAAATGTGGGCTATGCCAAAGAGGGAAAGGAAGGTCTTTATAATATCCTGATTATGGAGGAAAAGCATTCGATTCTTGCACTGGGCGCGGGCGGAGCAACAAAGCTGGTGCTCTCGGGCGGCGAGCGGATCGAACGTTCGGAAAACGTAAAGAGTCTGAAGGATTATCTGGAACGGACCGAGGAAATGATAGCGAGAAAGCAGGCGTTCTTCCGGCAGTATGAAGGACTTTATTAAGGAGAGAATGGTAAGACGAAAGGGGAAGAAAAGCGAGGAGGATGTCATGTACAGCGGTACGGATGATTTTGAACGGGTATATCATAATATATTGGAGGTATATAAGCGCACCGGAATAGAAACGACGGTTCAGGGCGATTTGGAGGACGCGATAGACCACGGGGTGCTGGTGACGAAAACGGTGCGTCTGCTTTGCGAGTCTTTGCAGCTGGGCGAGGAGTTTAAAGAACAGGTGCTTACGGCAGCGGGGGTACACGATATCGGAAAGCTGAAGCTGGGACAGTTCCTTTACGGCCGCGATAAAAGCGCGATGCACGTGGAAGAAATGCGGTATATGCGAATGCACGCGGAAACCGGGCGGAATATGCTTCAGGCCTGCGGATATCCGGATACTATTGTGCAGGCGGTGTATCATCACCACGAAAACTATGACGGTTCGGGCTATCCCGACAATCTTGCGGGAACGAAAATTCCGCTTTCCGCGCGTATTTTAAAGGTATGTGACCTGTTCTGCGCTTTAGTTTCGGAACGGCCTTACCGGGAAGCGTTTGAGTTTGATACGGCGTTAGAGATGATGATAGAGGATTCCAAAGATTTGGATATGGGAATTTTTCTGGAGTTTATGAAACTGTACCATTCCGAGGAGTTTGAGGAAATCAGGGAGTATGCGTCTTTTGCAAATCAGAAAAAACACTATTTACACGGAGCGTAAAATGTTGTAATATTATTAGACAAGTTTTAAGTCCCCGGGGAAGGACAAAGGAGGAGATAACTATGACAGAGTCAATGTCCGGCTTAAAGAGAAGCCACAGATGTACGGAAGTGAGCAGCCGCAATATCGGGGAAACCGTGACCGTAATGGGCTGGGTACAGAAAAGCCGCAATAAGGGCGGAATTATATTTTTGGATTTGCGCGACCGTTCCGGCCTGTTGCAGATTATATTTGAGGAGGATACCTGCGGAAGCGAGAATTTTGCAAAGGCGGAAAAGCTTCGCAGTGAATTTGTAATCGCGGTAGTCGGAGAAGTCGTGGCGCGTTCCGGCGCGGTGAATGAAACGATGGTGACCGGCGATATCGAAGTGCGTGCAAGAGAACTTCGGATTCTTTCCGAGGCGGAGGTGCCGCCGTTCCCGGTGGAAGAAGATTCCAAGACCAAGGAAGAACTTCGTTTAAAGTACCGCTATCTTGATTTGCGCCGTCCGGATTTACAAAGAAATCTGATGATGCGCAGTAAGGTGGCAACTTTAACAAGACAGTTCCTTGCCGATGAGGGCTTTCTTGAAATTGAAACGCCGATGCTAACCAAGAGTACGCCGGAAGGAGCAAGGGATTATCTTGTGCCGAGCCGCGTGCATCCGGGTAACTTTTACGCATTGCCGCAGTCGCCGCAGTTGTTTAAGCAGCTTTTGATGGTGTCCGGCTATGACCGTTATTTCCAGATTGTAAAGTGTTTCCGCGACGAGGATTTGAGAGCGGATCGTCAGCCGGAGTTTACGCAGATTGATATGGAGCTTTCGTTTGTTGATATCGAGGATGTGTTGGACGTCAATGAACGCCTGTTGCAGAAGCTTTTCAAGGAAGTGCTCGATGTGGAGGTGCCGCTTCCGATTCCGCGTATGACATGGCAGGAAGCAATGGATCGGTTCGGTTCCGATAAGCCGGATACGCGCTTTGGAATGGAGCTTACGGATGTATCCGGAACCGTGGCAGGTTGCGGTTTCGGCGTGTTTACGGGCGCGCTGGAAAACAGCGGTTCCGTGCGTGGTATCAATGCAAAGGGACAGGCAGGAATGCCGCGTAAGAAGATTGACGCGTTAGTAGAGTTTGCGAAGGGCTACGGAGCAAAGGGGCTTGCATATCTGGCAATAGAGCCGGACGGAAGCTATAAGTCTTCCTTTGCAAAGTTTATGACGGAGGAGCAGTTAAAGGCGTTAGTGACCGCCATGAACGGTGAAGCGGGCGATTTACTGCTGTTTGCCGCCGACAAAAATAAAGTGGTTTATGACGTGCTTGGCGCACTTCGTCTGGAACTGGCAAGACAGCTGGAGTTGTTAGATAAGAACCAGTATAATTTCCTGTGGGTAACGGAGTTCCCGCTCTTAGAGTACAGTGAGGAGGAACAGCGCTTTGTAGCGATGCACCATCCGTTTACGATGCCGATGGAGGAGGATATCCCGTTGCTTGACACGGATCCGGGCAGGGTGCGTGCAAAGGCTTACGATATCGTACTGAACGGTACGGAAATCGGCGGCGGTTCTGTGCGTATTTTCCAGAACCATATTCAGGAAAAGATGTTTGAAATGTTAGGATTTACAAAAGAAGCAGCGTACGAGCGATTTGGCTTTTTACTGAATGCTTTTAAGTACGGAGTACCGCCGCATGCCGGACTGGCATACGGACTGGACCGTCTGGTGATGCTGATGGCGAAGGAGGATTCCATTCGTGATGTTATCGCTTTCCCGAAGGTAAAGGACGCTTCCTGTCTGATGACGGATGCGCCGAATGTCGTAGATGAGAAACAGCTCGCCGAGCTGGCATTAAGCATTACGGCAAAACCGGAAGCATAGGTAGTAAAGCATAGTATCTGCTGTTTTTTCTGACAGTAAGGAGAAGATTATGCGTATACCGAATATGCCGGAGCAGGTAAAAGACCTGTTACAACGGCACTCAATAGAACAAAATGATATTTTAGCGGGAGTAAAGACCGATATGAACACCGCCTGCGAGTATGCGGACGGGTTTCTGGTACTGACAAAGGAGAAGCTTGCCGTAGCGGCTTCTCCGGCGGTGCCGTCGGCAATTCATATCTTTAAAGGATATCCGCGGACAGAGCTTGCGGAAGCATTGCGGGAATGGACGATAACGGTTTATTCCGCAGAGGAGCTTTCGGAAGTGAAAATCGAGCGTCAGGTGGCATGCGCTGTGCTTACCGCAAAGGTAAACGGTACGGAGCGCATTCTTGCCGCGTTTTCCAACCTTTGTATGAAAAGTGCATATGAGTTTGTGCGCCGCTTTCAGAACCTGGATAAGGCTTCGGAAGAGGACGAAAAAGAAGAAGAGGAGTTTTGTCCGAAGTGCGGGACGATGTATCCGGACCAGAACCGGAAAGTCTGCCCGAAATGCATGGACCGGAAGTCTGTCTTTTTGCGTACCTTTGCTTACTTTAAGCCATACAGCGGCGCAATGGCAATGCTGTTTGTCTGTATCGCGCTGACGGCGCTTTTTAACTTAATCTGGCCGTATTTAAGCGGTACGGTGCTGTATGATTATGTGCTGGCAAAGAATCTGGAGTTTTTAGCGCCTCTTGGCATGGAAAAGATAGAAGCAGTCACCGCTTTGACGCTTTTGGTCGGGGTAATGTTTGTGACAAAGCTTATGTTACAGTTCTTCCAGATTGCACACGGTGTTATTACGGCAAAGGTAGTGGTAAATGTCGTCCGCGATATGAAAAAGGATGTTTTCCGGCAGATGGGAAAGCTTTCGATTCAGTTTTTCAAAAGCAGACAGACCGGAAGTCTGATGACGCGCGTCTTAAGCGATGCGGACCGCGTGACCGGATTCTTTGTGGATGTCATGCCGTATTTGTTTGTACATGGCTTTACGATTATCGCAACCTTAGTCGTCATGTTTCTGATGCGCTGGCAGTTGGCGCTGGTGGCAGTAGTGCTGATGCCGGTGACGCTGCTGATCAGTTTGAAGCTGCGTCCGAGGCTTTGGGGATTGTTCGGGCGCCGGCACAGGAAAGAGCGTACCGTCAACAGTAATGTCAACGATAACCTGACCGGCGCACGTGTCGTAAAGGCGTTCGGACAGCAGGAAAACGAAGTGGTCCGCTTTGAAAAAGGAAACCGGAAGCTTTCCGAGGCGGAAATTGATATTGTCCGGTATGACAATAAGTTTACGGCAATCTTTTCCGCGGCAAGAGAATTGATTAACCTGGTTGTCTGGGCGCTCGGTGTTTGGTTTGTGCTGAAAACCGATTACTTTGAGGTGGGAATGCTTTTGACCTTTACCGGTTATGTAGGGCAGCTAAACGGTCCGATTAACTTTTTCTCCCGCTTTTTCAACAACTGGTCGGACAGTATGAACAGCGCGCAGCGTATGTTTGAAATTTTGGATTCCATACCGGAGATTGTGGAACGGGAGCAGGCGGTTCGTCTGACGGAGCCGGAGGGCGAGATTGTGCTTGACCACGTGACCTTCGGGTATGAAGTGAGCAAGCCGATTTTAAAGGATATTACGTTACATATTAAGCCGGGCGAAATGCTTGGGATTGTCGGACGTTCCGGCGCGGGAAAGACGACGCTTGTCAATCTGATTTCCCGTATGTATGACCCGCAGGAGGGGCAGATTTACATTGACGGGGTGAATGTACGGGATATGGCGTTTTATGATTTGCGCCGCAATGTTGCGATGGTTTCGCAGGAAACCTATATTTTCATGGGAACCGTGGAGCAGAATATCGCCTATGCGAATCCGGCTGCAACGAAGGAGCAGATTATCGAGGCGGCGGTACTGGCAAGCGCCCATGAGTTTATTTTACGGATGCCGGACGGGTATGATACGGTCATCGGTTCTTCCGGCCGGGAACTTTCCGGCGGTGAACGGCAGCGTATTTCCATTGCCCGTGCGATTCTTGCAAATCCGAAGATTTTGATTTTAGACGAGGCGACGGCTTCGGTAGACACGGAAACGGAGAAAGCGATTCAGCGTTCCATGCAGTATCTGGTAAAGAACCGTACAACGCTTTCCATTGCACACCGTCTTTCTACCCTGCGGGACGCCGACCGGCTGATTGTGATTGATAACGGAACGATTACGGAGGAAGGAACCCAGGCGGAGTTGGAAGAACTTCACGGCACCTATTACAAATTGATGGAACTGCAGACGAAGGCTCTGGCAATGAAAGGGCTGGAATAGGAGGATATTGTGGCAGAAGAGTTTGATTTAGAACAGATGGAAAAAGAAACCGAAGAAATGTTACGGCTTCGTTATCTGACGCCGGAGGAAGCGGTATTTGCCCGTACCGAGGGAGGCTTTGTCAGCTTAAGGCTCGGCGAAGAACGGTATCCGAGAGTACAGGTTGTCCGTATGTTTCCGTTTTCGGAACCGGGAAAGTATATTTCCATCCGTACCGCAGAGGAAAGCTCAAAGGAAATCGGCGTGATAGAGAGTCTTACGGCCTTCCCGGAGGAAGTAGGGGCAATGTTGGAAGAACAGCTTGCCTTGCGTTATTTTACTCCGGTGATTACAAAGATTTACCAGATTAAGGACGAATACGGATATGCGTATTTTGATGTGGAAACCGACCGCGGACGCTGCCGTTTTGTAATACACATGGGCGGCAATGCGGTAGTACACCTTTCCGATGTCAGAATCCTGATTTCCGACATCGACGAGAACCGGTTTGAAATACCGGACGTGACGAAGCTTACGGTAAAGGAGCAGAAGCGATTAGACCTGTTCCTGTAATGCAAGAGAGGGAAAAGTTATGATATTAAAGTTTGATTTAAGTAAGGAGGAGCTTGCGGCGCTTTCTCTGGAGGAAGGAGAACAGGTGCTGTACGCGGTCCCTTACGACTGTAATCTTGCCGGGCAGTATGTGGACAGAGGCTTTACGGTTGTGACCGGAAAACGTCTGCTTCTGCTTTGCGGCGGCAGGATAGAGGCGGAGTATCTGCTCGCGGACTACGATGCGGTAAAAGCGGAGCCGCGGATTAATTGCGGTGTGTTGTACGCCGTGAAAGGCGGGCAGGATTTTTTGCTGGTACGTTATTCGGCAAAGCATCTGGCGCGGTACGCCTATGTAGCCCGCGGCATCGCACTGCTAAAGAGCGGCAGCAAAGAACTGGCGCACAGCAATGAAAACGAGAAAAGCTGCGTTGTATGCGGAAGGGCGCTGCCGGGGACGAAGGATTGTCCGTACTGTAACCGAAAGAGCCGTGGGGTATTCCACCAGCTGATGTCGCTTCTTGCCTCGTATAAGATGCAGATGATTCCGATTCTTATTCTGATGCTGCTTGCGGCGGTGATAACCTTACTTAGCCCGGAGGTACAGAAACATTTGGTGGATGATGTGCTGCATAACAAAGCTCCGAAGGATTCGACGGCGGTTTTGCTTTTGGCGGCGATGTTTTTACTGGGAATCGGAATTGCTGCCGTTAATATTGCGAAAAGCTACTGCTGTGCAAAGCTCGGTTCCGTTATTGCCAGAGATTTGCGTTCAAAGCTGTATCGGAAGATTCAGATTTTATCGCTTTCCTTTATCCATGAAAAGCGCCCGGGAGAACTGATGAACCGGCTGATGCATGATACAGGGAAAATCCGTTTCTTTATGGAGAATATTTTCTGTAACCTGTTTACGGTCTGCATTATTTTTGTGTGCGTTGTGATTTATATGCTGGTGCTGAACTGGAAGCTGGCGCTGGTTTCCTTCATCTTTGTACCGATTGCGGCGGCGCTTTCCCTGCTGTGGAGAAAAAATATCCACCGCAGATTCCGGCTGCAGGGAAAAAAGTCGGACGATGTACATAGTGCCTTGCAGGATGTCATTTCCGGTATGAATGTTGTAAAGGGCTACGGAAAGGAAAAGGAGGAGTCCGATAAGTTCAATCTTTACTCCGATGTGTTTGCAAATGTCCAGAAGCGGAACGAGGTGTTCTGGGCGATGTTTTTTCCGCTACTTTCTTTCCTGATGGGAGTGGGCGTGTATTTTGTTATTTTTTCCGGTGGACGGGAGGTCCTCGGAGAAACTATGACCATCGGTGAATTGATGCAGTTTGTCAACTATACGTCGCTTTTGTATACGTACCTTGGGTGGTTAAACAATATGCCGAAGCAGTTAATGGATTTAGTGACCAGTACCGAGCGTATCAACGACGTGCTGGCGCAGGAACCGCAGATTCAGAACAACGGGAAAGCCTGTAAGCCGGAGATTCACGGCGCGATTGAGTTTCGGAACGCGTCCTTCGGGTATCATTCCTACGAGCCGGTGTTAGAGGGAATCAATCTTACGGTACGGCCGGGCGAGATGATCGGACTGGTGGGGGCTTCCGGGACAGGAAAATCCACGCTCATTAATCTGATTATGCATTTGTATGATGTAGACAGCGGTGAATTGTTTGTGGACGGACACGACATTAAGGATATTGATATCGATTACTATCATTCGCAGCTTGGCGTAGTATTGCAGGAAACCTTTTTGTTTTCCGGTACGATTTACAACAACATCCGCTATGCAAAGCCGGACGCTACGGAAGAAGAAGTCATCCGGGCGGCAAAAATGGCAAATGCCCATGACTTTATCTGCCGGATGCCGGACGGATACAACACCTATGTAGGCGAGAAAGGAAGCCGCCTTTCCGGCGGAGAACGGCAGCGAATTGCGATTGCAAGAGCGATTTTAAACAATCCGAGGCTTCTGATTCTGGATGAGGCGACAGCAAGTCTTGATACGGAGAGTGAGTACCTGATTCAGACGGCGCTGGAACGACTGACCGCAGGCAAAACGACATTTGCCATTGCCCACCGTCTGTCCACCTTAAAGGATGCGGACCGCTTAGTCGTAATCGACCAGCACCGCATTGCCGAAGTCGGAACCCATGAGGAGCTGATGAAAAAGAAAGGCATTTACTACGGACTGGTAACGGCACAGCTTGAGATGCAGGCAAAGAAGGAGGAACCGATTGCAGGGTAAGCTTTGAAACGATGCTTCCTGCCTGTAAAAGCAGCAACAGCGTTATTGAAGTTAGGATTGCAGGACTGCCGCACTAAGAGATTAGTGCGGCGGTCTTATTTTTTAGGATAAAATGCGGTTCCGCTGATATGGAAACGATACAGTATTGTAAAATGTAAGAAAATGAATGTAGTACATGAGAAAAAGAGAAAGAATAGGCGAAGAAAGGAAAAATGGTATAAAGATATAAACAATTTACTGGAAAGTATTGACAACCTTGGACGTATATGATTAAATAATATTCGGAAGCGTTCACTATCTGCTAACGTACAACAAGGAGGTATAAGTTCCATGAGAAAAGTAACAAGGGGGGCACTGGTTTTCCTTATGATTTCGCTTTTGGCAGCCTGTAAGGAGCCGGCCCAAACAAAGCAGGACGAGGATATGGAGGGCTGGGAAAAGGTTGATTTCAGTCGTCCTCTCGCAGAAAATGCAAATTCATTAAACGCAGGAAAGGTGCTGGAGGGGCTTACGGTAGTAGGAGAAGATTCGCCGTATTATTGTAATTTAGAGGAAAACATGAGAAGCAATGACTTGAGCGGTTATTCGGTTTTGGTGTGCAAGGACCCTGTTTATGATATTACTTATTATGTGAATTACGGGCGGGACTATTACATTTATGCCATGCGGGACGGTGTTTCGGAGCTTGCGGTAGAACTGCCTGGGAGAGAGTTGTTTTGCCGGGAGGGAGAGCTTTACTTTATTGCGGATGGGTACGGAATGTATGAGTTTGATCAGTTTGCCGGGGGAAATATTTTAAAGTATAATCCGGTGAACGGCAGTGTAGAGGTTGTGGTAGACCAGAAGGCAACGACAATGATTGTCTATCCGGATGGAATCTTTTATAACTGCGTAGGGGAGCCTGTGGCATTGGGTGCGGAGGGAGAAATGCGAAGTACGCCTGTGGACTATTTCTACTTTTCTTTTGCAGAAAAAACGGTAACTCCTTTTCCGAAAAGAGCGATGGAAATGAGGCGCTGGAAAAGTAACTGTCTTGTAACGAAACTAGAGGATGTGCCGGAATCAAATCCTACGGTGCAGCAGATGCGTGAATTAGGATATACCGGTGGTTTTACAGTAGCAATGGGGGTGGAAGTGACGGATATCGACGGAACTGTGCGCTCGACGCTAAAGGATATCACAATGCTTCCTGATTCGTACTGGCTTAGCGGGGATGTGTTATATTATATTGAACATAAAGAAGTGGAAGGCTCCGAACGGAAAAGAAGTGTGTTAATGACGTATGATTTAGAAACAGGAGTAACGGAAGATGTGGTCGTGTTAGATCTTTTTACGATGTTTCCGGACAACGACATGCTGCTACATAATAATACGCTGTATTTTGGAAATTTGTTGCGGGTGTCTTTGGAAGACGGAACGCAGTGCTATGTTCAGTATGCGGATACTTCTTCCGGCTCCGGTAGTATAGATGCCTTTTATACCGATGGAGAAACGGTATTCTGTCTTTGTAACAATAGGCTTTGGAAAATGGAAGAAAGCAAAGCAGTACCAATCAGTGTGCGGGAGATGATACCGGGCGTTCCGTTGGAAATCGGAACCTATGAATACCACTTATATCCGTTAGGAGAATAGGAAAAAATAGAGAAACTGTGTGCAGGAATCGGAGTGAAAAAATGGAACAGAGAATCAAAAGAGTTTCTTTTGTCGACTTTTTTTCTGTCGTTTGGAGGGACAGCTGGCATCTATACGCGTCTGTTGAAAGGATGATTACCTAGTGATGAAAAAAGTGATAAATGGAGTTTTGGCTATTCTTATGATTTCTCTTTTGGCAGCCTGCGAGGAGCCGACCCAAACAAAGCAGGGCGAGGACATGGAGGGCTGGGAAGAGGTTGACCTTAGCCGTTCGCTTTCAAAAGGTGCGATTTCGCTAAAGGGAGGGAAGGTACTGGAGGGTCTTACGGTAGTAGGAGAAGACTCGCCGTATTATTGTAATTTAGAGGAAAACATGAGAAGCGATGACTTGAGCGGTTATTCGGTTTTGGTGTGCAAGGATCCTGTTTACGATATTACCTATTATGTGAATTACGGGCGGGATTACTATATTTATGCCATGCGGGACGGCGTTTCTGAGCTTGCGCTAGAACTGCCGGGGAGAGAACTGTTTTGCCGAAACGGAGAACTTTACTTTATTGCGGATGGCTACGGACTTTATGAGTTTGCTCAGTTTGCCGGGGGAAATATTTTAAAATATAATCCGGTGAATGGCAGTGTAGAGGTTGTGGTAGACCAGACAGCAACGACAATGATCGTCTATCCGGATGGGATTTGCTATAATTATGTTGGAGAAGCGCAATTATACGGCGGCGAGGATGGAACGTGGATTACTCCTGAGGACTATTTTTACTTTTCATTTGCGGAAGAAACCATAACCCCTTTTCCGAAAAAGGGCATGGAAATGAGGCGCTGGAGGGACAATTATTTTGTAACGGAGTTTGAGGAAGTGCCGGAATCGGATCCTATGGTGCAGGAGATGCGTGCATTAGGGTATACCGATGCGTTAAATAGGGCAACCGGAGTAAATCTGACGGATATCGCCGGAAGTGTAAACGGGACGCTGAAAGATATCACGAGCTTGCCTGTACCGTACTGGGTTAGCGGCGATGTGCTGTATTACATCAAGCAAAAAGCAGTGGAAGATTCCGAACAAAGCAGAAGTGTTTTAATGACCTATCATTTGGAAACCGGTGAGAGGGAAGAAGTGGTTGTTTTAAATTATTATACTACACTTTCAACCGATGACATGCTGTTATATAATAACACACTGTATTTTGGAAATTTGTTACGAGTATCTTTAACGGATGGGACGCAAAGTTATGCACAGTATGAGAATGATACTTTGGGGTATGGCGGTATTGATGCTTTCTATACCGATGGAGAGAAGGTATTCTGTCTTCGTAACAATAGTCTTTGGAGAATGGAAGAAAAGAAAGCAACGGCAATCAGCATACACGAGTTTACGCCGGGCGTTCCGCTGGAAATCGGAACCTATGAATATTACTTGTATCCGTTAGGAGAGTAAAGACGCAGATAGTGAATTTCTATCACAATGGAAGGGAAAAAACAGGTTATGAAGCATCCTAAAGCGTATGTTGTACTGTTACTTTGCATGATGTTAAGTTTTGTGTCTTGCGGAAAAGAAGAAACAGAAGCAGTTACTACAAAGCCGCCGGAACAGACAGCGGAGAACTTAGAAAACGGAACGGAAGATGAATGGAAACAAGCGGGTATCAGCCGGTTGTTTTCCGAAAATGTGATTTCGCTAAAACAGGGGAAGGTATTGGAGAACCTTGAAATCGTCGGAGAGGATTCCCCTTATTACTGTAATTTAGAAGAAAACATGCGCGGTGGTGGGTATATAGAGGAACGCCGGGTTTTAGTCTGTAAAGATCCGGTATATGACATTACCTATTATGTAAATTACGGACGAGATTATTTTATTTATGCGTTACGGGATGGCATGTCAGAGCTTGTGTTGGAGATTCCGGCAAGTGAATTGTACTGTAAGGACGGAGAACTGTATTTTATGGTGGAAGCCTATGGACTTTATGAGTTTAGCGGCATTGCACAGGGAAATATTTTAAAATATAATCCGGTAGACGGTACGGTGAAAATGATAATAGAAGAGCAGGTATTTGACATGGTAGTTTATCCGGACGGTATCTGCTATGAAACGCTTGAATTGATTGAAATGTATGAAAGCGGACCGGCATATTACATTTATCGTTTTTACTTTTCATTTGCAGAGCAAGAAACGGAGGAGTTTGATAATTCAGAATGCTTACTGGAGCGTTGGAGAGAGTATTCGTTAGTTTGGGAGGAAGAAGGCGGAGTTTATCTGGCAAACAGAGAAGGAGAGAAGGTACGTTCTTTGGTAAATCTTGAAAAACTTCCGTATTGTTACTGGATTAAAGATGAGTGTATGTATTATGTAAAATCCGACCTTCTTATGCGGTATCATTTTGAAACAGGGGAAGAAACGGTGCTAGCGGAATTGGGGATAGACACTTTTATTGTTGATGATTTTATAATACAAAATGATGTGGTATATTTCGGAAATCTGTTACGCGTTTCACTCAAGGATGGAGCACAGTATTATGCGTGGATAAAGGACCGGTCAATGGGACCGGGGTATGATTTGAATACCTTTTACAGTGACGGCGAAAATTTATATTGTATCAACAGCGGACAAATCTGGCGCATGACGGAAGAAAGAATTGCGGAAAACGGATATAAAGCAAAGCGGCTGGAAGGGCGGTATGTGGAATATAATTGCTATGAGTACCGCTTGGAGCCGTTAGGATAGGAAAGGCAGTCGGAAAATCAATGCGCAGTAAAAAGGAGTGAAGGGATGAAACGGAGAATCAAGAGCACTTTTTTGGTCGGCTTTTTCGTAATCGTAATGAGTTTTCTTGCTGCCGGCTGCAAGAAAGAAGAAAAGACGGCGGGCACACCGGTACAGGAAGCGTGGACGGTATACCAGACAGAGAATGTAACTGCATATACCCTGGATGAGGAAGGAAACTTATACACCTTCGAGTGGGTGCGATCGGAAAATGAATCAGAGTTTTGCTTAAGGAAGCATGATACCAAAGGAAATCAGCTTTTTTCCAGACGTCTGGAGGAACAGCTTGCTTCCTATACGCAGACAATGACGGTAAAGGACGGTGTCCTCTATTTTGCTCCGAATTTATCTGAGGAGAATAAAAGGTGTGCGGTGTTGTATTCCTATCAGCTGGAAACGGAGGAGTTTACAAAAATAAAGGCATTTCCGTATTTTGAACAGGTAAAACGCATTTTAGTGGGCGAGGACCGGATTTATCTGCTTGGGGGGAAGAAAAGCGGCGGCGGGATGCGGTCAGACAGCTATACTTATGCCGGGGAAAAGGTAATGTGTTATACTCCGTCTACCGGAGAACTGTCTGAGATTCTGATTCCGGAGCCGATTGACATTTCTCTGGATGAAGAGGGAAATTTGTTTTTGTATGCACATACGGAGGAAGGCTTTTGTTTTCTTTTGTACGATGAAACGAGGGACGCAATCAAAACAATCGCAAAGACCGGGGTCTATAAAATGTGTAATGTAGTACTTTGCAATAACGGAGAGGATGTCATCTACCAGGCAGGGTCCCGGGGGCTGGTACTGTCTTCACTCTCTGATTTAGAGGTAGAGAGCGAATTGTATCCGAAGGGATATTTTTGGGACAATAACTTATGTTACGTCAACGGCAGAGTAGCATGTAGTACATTTTCCGGGAGTCTTGTACAGTTCCGTCTGGAGGATGTAAAGAAAGAAAATAAAAGGATTCGCTATATCTCCACCGGTTACGAGTTGGCAGAGCCTTACGGTTGCGGCTACGAAATGCAGCGGACAAAGCTTGCGGAGGACAAGTTTGCCTTAAAGATTATGGCACTGGACAAGGACTTTGATTTGTGCCTTGTGGATACTGCTTATTCCTTCAGCTACAATTTAAAGGAGAACGGCATGTTTTATCCGTTAAATGATGTGCCGGGAGTGCAGGAGTATCTGGACACCTGTTTTCCGTATGTGCGGGAGGCGGCAACAGATGAAGACGGGAATATCTGGATGCTTCCGATTGGGGTAAGTATTCAGGGAATTGTGGTAGGCGAAAAAGCAGGCAAAGAGCGTAGTTTGTTAGAGAACGATAGGACTTACGAGGAATATTTTCATGCACATGCGGTGCTGCCTGCGGAGGAGCGAAAAGTGACCGACGTACCCTGGGCTTATATGCGGGAGTTCTTTCGGCAATACTTTGCAGAAAACACTTCGGTGGATACAGCGCAGTTCCGAAATATCATGCGTTTGCTGGCGGAGTATTTTGAGTATAGTGTAGAAAACAGCATAGCAGATGATATCGAGAGTAGCTGTGAGTATGTAATATACGAAAATAATTATCATTTCTATTACATTACACAGATGGGGGAAAATGCAAAAGTATACGGTGTACCGAAGCTCTCTACGGAGGGAAAGAATGTGGGTACCTGCCTGTTTTTGGCGGTCAACCCGTATTCCGACAATCTGAACGCAACATTAAACTATATTTCCGACTGGATTGCCTATACCATGAAGCGGGAAGACGCGCCGCTGTTTTTTGCAAACCGGACCGTAGACGACACGGTGTATGAAACCTCCTTATATGAATTGTATCAGAAGGGTGAAATCGGATTTACGTTGGATGAGGATATTTACGAGGGGTATGACGAGGTGCTTGAGAATATCACAAAGTTAGAGGATTATATCGCGGAAACGGAGCGGAAGCTAAAGATTTATCTGAATGAGTGAGGAACGGGGAAGGAAAAAAGTTTTTCTGATTTTCGATGTAAATCTGTTACAGAAATGATATAACATTACAAAATACAAGAAAGTAAATGTAATGTATAGGAAAATAAATAAGGATAAGCGAAAGAAGAAAAAATATAAATTATATAAATAATACAGAAAAAGTATTGACAAAAATGGTTTTATACGATTAAATCATGATTGGAAAGCATTCACTATCTGCACAAGTTATGAAAGGAGAAAAGAAACGTGAGAAAAGGATTAAGAAAAGTTTTATCACTAGTGATGGCAGTTGTACTTGTCACTGCCTTTGGAGGTGTAAATGTAGCAAATGCAGGGGGAACGACTCAAAATGGGTGTTACCCACATGGTAATTTTAAATCAGCGGCAAAATCCTCTTATACTTATTACGGAAGCCATACATTCCAAAGAAAGGTATTACTTACAGCTACCGGAAATAAATATTATTGGGTAACATATACATGTGATGTAACCTATACTGAAGCAACGATGGAATTATATTGTGGAAAATGCTTCACCATACTTAGTACTTATCAGGACGAGGGAGAAGAACATTCGGCCTGCAAACTCCCGTGGGAACCGGCTCCGCCAACCTGTGGCTGAAAAATTTCATATTAGAAACATAGTATGAATTAAATAGCAGATAGTGAAGGTTTTCCAGTTACTTAACGAAAGGATTTTTTATATGAAAAAAGGTATTGGGCGAATCTTAATCATCACTTTTATGGGAATATTTTTTTCTGCCTGCGCACGAAATTCGGAACCAAAACAACAAGAAATCGTGCAAGAAAAGCAGCAGGAGGAAATCGTTGTTTCACGAAAAAATTTGGATGAAAATGTAGTTACTTTGAAAAACGGAAAGGTGCAGTCTGACCTTGAACCGGTGGGAAAAGATAATCCGTATTATTGTAATTTGGAAGAAAATATGAGAGGTGAACTAAATTCAGAATACGAAGTGTTGCTTTGTAAGGATCCGGTTTATGATGTTGTGTATTATGTAGATTACGGACGGGATTATTATATTTATGTACTGCGGGACGGCGTTTCCGAACTTGCGGTAGAAATTCCTGCAAGGTCGCTCTACTGCCGGAACGGCGAGCTTTATTTTATGGCGGAATCATACGGGATATATGAGTTTGAGGGGATTGCGCAAGGAAATATTTTAAAATATAATCCATTGGACGGAACGGTTTCCGTTGTAATAGATAAAAACGCAACCCGGATGGTGGTTTATCCGGATGAAATATGCTATGAGATTGTAGAAAAGGCGGAAGCGGCAGAAGATGGTTCTTCTATTGCGCTTGCAGAGCTTTGTCACTTCTTTTTTGAGAAGGAAGCAGAAGAAAATGATTCACTTTCTTCCCGTTCCATGGAACGCTGGAAAGGAAACTATTTTGTGGAAATATATGAAGTTTTAGATGAATCTGATCCAACAGTACAGGAACTGCGAAATCATGGAATTACAGATGAAATATTTGGAATGGTTGGAGTTAAGCTGGTCAGCCCGGACAGAAGCCGGGAATCTGTATTGAAGGACACCGGGAACGTATTTGAGATAAATCACTGGATTTATGGTGATGAGTTATATTATATCGGATATGAGAATGAATTGGCAGAGGATGGAAAGCATTATGAACTTATTGCAAATTATCTAATGGCGTATCACCTAAGTACCGGAGAACATCGGGTAGTAACACAATTAAATGTTTCCGTGAACTATTATAGCGATGATTTTGTCATTGTAAATGATGTTGTGTATTTTGGAAATCTGTTACGGGTTTCGTTATCTGACGGAGAACAGAGCGTTGCTCAGGTTATCGGAGAAGAAAAGCCGGGCCAATTGATTAATATTGATGCATTCTATACGGACGGAAACGGCGGATTATACGGCCTTTACAATGGGAAAATATGGAGTATTGAAGAAACAAAGAATGTAGATGACTGGCCAATTGAACGGGAAGGGCTTTCGGGATTGTATGTGACGCAAAACGGATATCGTTATCAATTGGTACCGATTGGAGGAAAAGAGGGGTGAGAGCTATGAAACAAAGGAAAAAGTATGGTATCGTGTGTCTATTTGTAGTGCTGTGTATATTGACCGCTGCCTGTAAGAAAGAAGAAAAAGCCCCTGGGGTTCCGATACAGGAGGCGTGGACACTTTATTTACCGGAAAATGTTCAGTCTTATACGATAGATAAGGCCGGCAATCTGTATCTGTTTGACCTGATTATTTCGGAAGATTCCGTAACCTCCACGGAACTGAAATTAGAAAAGTATGATAAAGAGGGAAGCCTGGTTTTTTCACGTTTGTTTGGGAAAAATGAGTTTTCTATGATTACAGCCATGACAGAGAAAGACGATGTGCTCTATTTTACTTCCGATGGATTTGACGAGGAGGGAATGTGTACGGTATTGTACGCATATTATCCGGAAACAGAAGAACTTACTATGCTTGAACAGCTTCGGTATTTTAGCCATGTAAAAAGGATTGTTGTAAATGAACACTGTATTTATGTTTTGGGAAATAATCAGATTTCATACAGCAGCAGTTCGTTGGAATATGTATATCATGGTGAAAAGGTTATGGGGTACGACGTGGAAACGAAGGAAGTTTTTGAACTTGGGATGGCGGAGCCGATTGACATTGCTTTAGACGAAAACGGGAACTTAGTGTTGTATGCGCACATGGAAGACAGTTTTTGCCTGCTGAATTATGATGAAGAACGGGATACAGCGAAAGTTCTTGCAAAAACCGATGTTTATAAGATGAATCGTATTGCACTGTGTAATGAGGGAAAAAGTGTGCTTTACTATTCTACAAATGCTGATTTGGTAATGTCGGACCTGTCCGAGTTGGAAATAGAAAGCGAACTATATCCTGGGGCGTCTTTCTGGGATACCGGGCTATGTTATAAAAACGGCAGAGTGGCTTGTATGACAAAAGATAGAAAATTAGTACAGTTTTCCTTGGATGAGGTGAAGAAGGAAAATCAGACGGTTCGTTATATTTTTACCGGCTATGAGCCGGAAACGCCTTACGGTTGTGGTTATGGAATACGGCGGACAGAGCTTGATGAGGATAAGTTCGCATTAAAGATACTGGCAATGGATAAGGATTTTGATTTATGCCTTGTGGATACTTCGGATAGTGTAAGCTACAATTTAAAAGAGAACGGTGTGTTTTATCCGCTAAATGATGTGCCGGGAGTACAGGAGTATTTGGACGCCTGTTTTCCGTATGTGCGGGAAGCGGCAACAGATGAAGACGGGGATATTTGGATGCTTCCGATTGCAGTCAATCTGCCGCGGTTTGCCGTAAATGAAAAGAAACTGAAAGAGCAAACGCTTTTTTTTGACTCTGATATGACATACGAAGACTTTTTCCGCTTACACATGTCTTTGCCGGAAGAAGAACGAAAATTGATTTGGATACCGGAACTGGCGTTTTATAGTGATTTTATCCGGCAGTATTTTACATATTACACTTCAGCCGACACAGCGGAATTTCGGGAAACAGTTGCTCTGTTTGCGAAATACTGGGCTTGTATCGCGGAGAGTGACTCATCGGCTTCGGAACAGCCCTTGTATTTTTATTCCAACAGAGAAAATGGAATTTTTGCACAATATGTTGCAAGCGTCGGAGAAAACGTGCGGGTTTACGAAACACCGAAGGTTTCCGCAGAGGAACAGAATGTGGGTACCTGCCTGTTTTTAGCGGTCAACCCGTATTCCGACAATCTGGACGCAACATTAAACTATATTTCCGACTGGATTGCTTATACCATGAAGCGGGAAGACGCGCCGCTGTTTTTTGCAAACCGGACCGTAGACGACACGGTGTATGAAACCTCCTTATATGAATTGTATCAGAAGGGTGAAATCGGATTTACGTTGGATGAGGATATTTACGAGGGGTATGACGAGGTGCTTGAGAATATCACAAAGTTAGAGGATTATATCGCGGAAACGGAGCGGAAGCTAAAGATTTATCTGAATGAGTGAGGAACGGGGAAGGAAAAAAGTTTTTCTGATTTTCGATGTAAATCTGTTACAGAAATGATATAATATTACAAAATACAAGAAAGTAAATGTAATGTATAGGGAAATGGATAAGAATAAACGAAAAGAGAAAAAAAGATACAAATGATATAAATAATACAACGAAAGCATTGACAAGGGTGGTTTTATATGGTTAAACAATATTCGGAAGCGTTCACTATCTGCTAACGTACAACAAGGAGGTATAAGTTTCATGAAGAATGTAAAAAAGTTACTTGCCGGTGTAGCTGTTATGGCTGTATTGGTATCGTTTGGTGGTGCTAGGGCTGCGGAGGCAGGAACATATTCCTGTCCGCCGCATGGACCGTATGTGGAGGACTTAATGGAAATTTCACAGTGGTATCAAGTGCATTATCCAACAGTGAATCTTATAGGGTATGATGAATATGGAAATGTGATACCATTATACGGTTCGGATCAAAAACCGCTTACGACAAAATGTGAGATGACTCAGACCAGATATCATATCGGCATTTATTGCAGGGGCAACTCAGGAAAGTGTAATTGGCTTGTAAATGATTATTTTTATGAGGATCCGATTATGCATACCTATTGTTCGGTAGGATGATTGTAGCAGTGCAGCATAATTTATAAATTAGTAAAGCAGATAGTGAATGCTAATTATAATAATGTTGAAAGGATGTTTACATAGTGATGAAAAAAGTGATAAATGGAGTTTTGGCTATTCTTATGGTTTCTCTTTTGGTAGCCTGTAAGGAGTCGACGGAAATAAAGCAGGGCGAGGACATGGAGGGCTGGGAAGAGGTTGACTTCAGCCGCCCTCTCGCAGGAAATGCAAGTTTGTTAAATGCAGGAAAGGTACTGGTGGGGCTTACAGTAGTAGGAGAAGATTCGCCGTATTATTGTAATTTAGAGGAAAATATGAGAAGCAAAGACCATGGTGAATATCAGGTTTTGGTTTGCAAGGATCCTGTTTATGACATTACCTATTATGTGAATTACGGGCGGGATTATTATATTTATGCTATGAGAAACGGTGTTTCGGAACTTGCGGTAGAACTGCCGGGGAGAGAACTGTTTTGCCGGGAGGGGGAGCTTTACTTTATTGCGGATGATTACGGACTTTATGAGTTTGATGGGTTTGCCGGGGGAAATATTTTAAAGTATAATCCGGTGAACGGCAGTGTAGAGGTTGTGGTAGAACAGAAGGCAACGACAATGATCGTCTATTCGGATGGGATTTGCTATAATAATGTGGGGGAAGCCGTAGTATATGGTGAAGAAGATGACATTCGAAGTACACCTGTGGATTACTTTTATTTTTCATTTGCGGAAGAAACCATAACACCTTTTCCGGAAAAAGCGATAGAGATGAGGCGTTGGAAGAACAATTATTTTGATACAAAGTGTGAAGAGTTGTCGGAGTCAGAACCGGTGGTACAGCAGCTACGTGCATTGGGATATACAGATGTGTTATATAAAACAACAGGGGTAAATTTGGTGGATATCAACGGGAATGTGCTCTCGACGTTAAAGAATATTATGAGTCTTCCTGAGGGGTACTGGATTAGCGGTAATGTCCTGTACTGCGTTGGACAAAAAGCAGTGGAAGGCTCCGAACAAAGAAGAAGTGTCTTGGCCACCTATCATTTGGAAACCGGGATATGGGAAGATATGGTTGTTTTAGATTATCCTACGACACTTTCGACCGATGGCATGCTATTATATAATAATACGCTGTATTTTGGAAATTTGCTGCGGGTGTCTTTGGAAGACGGAATGCAGTGCTATGCTCAGTATGCGGATACTTCTTCCGGCTCCGGTAGGATAGATGCCTTTTATACCGACGGTGAAACGTTATTCTGCCTTCACAATAATAGGCTTTGGAAAATGGAAGAAAGCAAAGCAGTACCAATCAGTGTGCGGGAGATGGTACCGGGCGTTCCGCTGGAAATCGGAACCTATAAATATCACTTATATCCGTTAGGAAAGTAAAGACGCAGATTGTGAATTTCTATCACAATAGAAGGGAAAATCTTGAAAAACTTCCGTATTGTTACTGGATTAAGGATGAGTGTATGTATTATGTAAAATCCGACCTGCTTATGCGGCATCATTTTGAAACAGGAGAAGAAACGGTGACAGATGAAACTATTGACATTAGTCTTGCGGGGCGCTATACTGTTTCCGTGGGAATTCACTATCTGCGTTGTATCGGGAAAGGAGATGATGCATATGCAGATAGCGAGTGCCCAAAAAGGAAATGATTTGATAGGATAGTCTGCAAATAGGAGGGAAAAGAGTATGGGAAAGAAATCAGGACTTTTTTTCATAGGTGCTTTGCTTTTTTTAGCTGCCTGCACAAAGAAAGCAGGACAGCCGGCGCCTTCGACGACGCCGTCTATGCCGCAGCCGGAGGCAACGGACGTCCAGGAGCAGGGGAATCTTAGCCGGCCAATTTCCGATATGGGAGAGGTGTTGACAAAGGGGAAGGCTTTGGAAGGACTTGCAGCCGTAGGAGAGGATTCGCCGTACTACTGCAATCTGGAGGATAATTTGCGGGGCAGAAAGTCAGCCAGCACATACCGGGTACTGGTCTGTAAGGATCCGGTGTATGATATTACCTACTATGTGAATTACGGACAGGATTATTATATTTATGCTATGCGGGGCGGCGCTTCGGAACTTGCGGTGGAGCTGCCGGCGACAGAACTGTACTGTAAGGGCGGAGAACTTTATTTTATGGTGGATACATACGGACTGTATGAGCTAAACGGGCTTTCGTCCGGGAATATCCTGAAGTATAATCCGGCGGACGGCAGCCTTGCGGTCGTGGTGGCGGAGCCCGCCGCGATGATGGCGGTATATCCGGACGGGATCTGTTATCTGGTGACCGGTGAGATGACTCAGCTGGAAGGCGGTCGTTTTACGATTTCGCAGAAACGTTTTTATTATTCCTTTGAAGAACAGGAAAGCAGGGAAATAGAAACGTGGCACTCGATGGAGCGCTGGAAAGCGAACTCTTTTGTGGAGGATATTGAGATTGTGGAAGGACAGCTGGGTGTCGATTTTGTGGGAGTGCACTTAGAAAATCAGGAGGGGGAAACGGTACATACCCTGAAAGAACTGACAAAGCTGCCGGAGAGCTATGTGGTACGGGGAAATCAGATGTATTATGTGCAGGGAGGAAAGTTTTTGTCGTGTAATCTGGAAACCGGCGAGGTGAGCGCTCTGGCGGAGCTTGCGGTAGAAACGATAGCAGGGTACGATGATTTTATCATACAGGATGAGGTGGTGTATTTTAGCAACTGCTTAAGACTGTCTTTGACCGACGGGAAGCAGTACTATACCTTAATCAACGGCAGGAGCGTAGGACCGGACGGCAGAATAGAAGCCTTTTATACGGATGGAGAGAACCTGTACTGCATCAACGCTAACCGGCTCTGGCGCGTGACAGATAACAGAATACCGGGAAGCGATGATACAGACCCGCTTAATATAAAGCAATTTGTTAAGGGACGTGATGTGTTGGTTAATTGTTATGAGTATGTTTTGGAGCCGTTAGGATAGGAAAGGCGGTCGGAAAATCAATGCGCAGTAAAAAGGAGTGAAGGGATGAAACGGAGAATCAAGAGCACTTTTTTGGTCGGCTTTTTTGTAATCGCAATGAGTTTGTTTGCTGCCGGCTGTAAGAAAGAAGAAAAGACAGTGGATACACCGGTACAGGACGCGTGGACGGTATATCGGCCGGAAAATGTGCAGGCATATACTTTGGACGAGGAAGGAAATCTATACACCTTTGAACTGGTGTTTTCCGAAAGTGAGTCGGAATTTTACTTAAGGAAGTACGATACCGAAGGTAATCAGCTTTTTTCCAGACTGTTGGAGGGACAGCTTAGTTCCTATACGCAGACAATGACGGTAAAGGACGGCGTTCTTTATTTTGCTCCGAATTTGTATGAGGAGAACAAAATGTGTGCGGTATTGTATTCTTATGATCTGGAAACAGAGGAGCTTACAAAAATAAAGGCATTTCCATACTTTGAACAGGTAAACCGCATTTTAGTGGGTGAGGATCGGATTTATCTGCTTGGCACCAACGGAAGCAGTGGCGGTGGCGGGATGCGGTCGGACAGCTATACTTATACCGGGGAGAAGGTAATGTATTATATTCCGTCTACCGGCGAGATGTTTGAACTGGGGATTCCGGAGCCGATTGATATCTGCTTTAACGAAGCGGGAAATCTTGTTTTGTATGCACATACGGAGGAAGGCTTTTGTTTTCTTTTGTACGATGAAACGAGGGACGCAATCAAAACAATCGCAAAGACCGGGGTCTATAAGATGTGCAATGTGGCTCTTTGCAATAACGGAGAGGATGTTATCTACCAGACAGGGACCCGGGGACTGGTACTGTCTTCTCTCTCTGATTTAGAGGTAGAGAGCGAATTGTATCCGGAAGGATTTTTTTGGGACAATAACTTATGCTACGTCAACGGCAGAGTAGCATGTAGTACGTTTTCCGGGAGTCTTGTACAGTTCCGTCTGGAGGATGTCAAAAAGGAGAATCAAGAGATTCGCTATATTTCTACCGGTTATGAGTCGGCGGAGCCTTACGGTTGCGGATATGAAATGCAGCGGACAAAGCTTGCGGAGGACAAGTTTGCTTTAAAGATTATGGCACTGGACAAGGACTTTGATTTGTGCCTTGTGGATACTGCCTATTCCTTCAGCTACAATTTAAAGGAGAACGGCGTGTTTTATCCGTTAAATGATGTGCCGGGAGTGCAGGAGTATCTGAACGCCTGTTTTCCGTATGTGCGGGAAGCAGCAACAGATGAAGACGGGAATATCTGGATGCTTCCGATTGGGGTAAGTATTCCGGGACTTGTAGTAAGCGAAGAAGAGTTAAAAAAGGACCGCACTTTAATCAAAGACAATATGACCTATGAAGAATATTTTCTTGCACAGTCGGCATTATCTGAGGAAGAGAGAGCAAAGACCGATACGCCGGAGGTTGCACTGATCCGTGAGTTTTTCAGACAGTATTTTTCGGAATATACTTCGGCGGATACGGTGCAGTTCCGGGAAACGATACGTCTGTTTGCCGAGTTCTGGAAGTATCTTTCGGGAGATGTAACAGCGGATTATACGGAGTATTTCTATTGGCATGTAACCAGAGAGGACAGCTATCATGCCTATTACGTCACGCAGATGGGGGAGAACGCAAAAGTATACGGAGTGCCGAAGTTTTCCACGGAGGGAAAGAATGTGGGTACCTGCCTGTTTTTGGCGGTCAACCCGTATTCCGACAATCTTGACGCAACGTTAGATTACATGTCCGACTGGATTGCCTATACTATGAAGCGGGAAGACGCGCCGTTGTTTTTTGCAAACCGGACCGTAGACGACACAGTGTATGAAACCTCTTTGTATGAGCTGTACCAAAAGGGTGAAATCGGATTTACGCTGGATTCGGATATTTGTAAGGGGTATGACGAGGTGATTGAGGATATTACAAAGTTAGAGGATTATATCGCGGAAACGGAGCGGAAGCTAAAGATTTATCTAAATGAGTAAGGAGCGGAGGAAGGGCAATCGCTTGTAAAGTTCCGAGGGGCAAAACATGTTCTGCGACCAAAGGAA
>CAZSQM010000027.1:0-35624 GCA_964609025.1 uncultured Lachnospiraceae bacterium
GTAACAGAGTACTATATGAATTTCAATCATAAGTCCGTGAACGGTCGTTTAAGTCCGTGAACGGTCGTTTTTTAGAACAACTTTGACAACAAAAACTTCATTATCACACTCAAAACAGATCTCTCCACCACATTCTTTTACTGCCCTTTTTACGTTCTTTAACCCAATCCCGTGATTTTTCTTATCTTCCTTCTCCGATACCAGTAATTCTCTTTTTTCTCGACTTTTCTTTGATACACTATTGCAAATCGTTATTTTTAAAAAAAGTTCTCCTTGTAAAAAATCAATCTCTAATTTTTTCGATTGTTTCTCCACTCGTCTGATTTCCTCAATCGCGTTTTTTAAGAGATTTGCATAAATTGTACAGAGTGTAACATGATCAATCAGCAACGATTCCTTCACGCTCCCTGTCACCTTCACCTCCACCGTTTCATCCACTTGTGAAAGATAATGATTTGTAATCGCATCTAATACCTGACTTCCGGTTACATAACACTTTTTCTGAATCTGCAACAGTTGCTCCTGCATTTCTTTTAAATAATTTGATAATTCCTCTGTTTTATTCTGCTCTACAAAATGATTCAAACAAAGTAAATGGTTGGACATATCATGACGATATTTTCTGGTATCTTCTTCTTTTTCAAGCAAGGATTCATAGTAACTCTTCTGCATTTCCTTTAATGACATCTCATTCTGTAACATCTCTTCCATTTTAACGTTCACTTTTCTTATATGAACTACAAACAACCCGAGCAATCCAATCGATACATAAGTAACTGCAACCAAAATAACCGCTAAAACAGAAAAACTTCTACTTGGGACAAATTCTCTTGCCACATTAAGTCCTGATGCCGTAGTAAGCATTCCAATAATCATTATAACAACTAATCCATATATCTTCGTACTGCTTAAATCAAAAGAATTTTTTGTTCCATGTTTTGTTCTCCAAATAAGCACTCCGCATAAAATCACAATGGTAACTATGCTTGCAAACATACTATCGTAATCACTCAAACTTTTTGGTAAAACGCCGTACAATTCAAATAATCTAAATGGCAATAAGATAACCTTTGTAAGAACACTTATCGTTAAAAAAAGCAACAGAAGTTCGGTTCCTCTTTGCCTCCAGCTTCCCTGCATCATAAGCAGCATTGCAACTATGGTACCTATATATGCGTATATACTTTTTACAGGGTCAGAAAAATCAGGCGCAACAAAAAGGAAAATACCGGTCAAAACAGTCCCTATAACAGCTACCATCCACACACTTCTAATTTTCTTAAAAAACATTAGCCGATATAATAATACATATCTTGTCACCTCTAAAACATAAAGAACTATATGTAGCATCCTTTATCCCTCAAACACCTTTCGATATTTTAAATCAAACTCTATAAACTTTTGCTCAAATTCTTTTCGCCTTCTTCTGGAAATCTGAAACAGTTCGTTTTTAATTTTGATTTTTCCTTTTTCTTCCTGTTGTACCCACCGCAGATTTACGATAATTTCACGATTAATTCGAACAAACAATCTTTCCTCTAACTCGTCTTCTAATTCATCCAAAGAACAGTTCTTGCGGTATTTCTTCTCACGAATATAAACTTCCGCGTAGCTGTCATATGCTTTTACATATTGTATTTCTTCCTCCGAAACCTCATATTTACTGCGCTCTGCATATACCTCTACACTTTTTGTAAAGAAAAAACCTTCTGCCGCTGCCTCCAGTGCTTCTTTCACTTCTTCCTTTACAAACGGTTTTGTCACAAAACGAAATGCCTGAATCTGAAATGCCTCCTTAAAACGCTCCACCATTCCCGTTGCCATAATAACTTTACACTTTGGATTTCGTTCTTTGATTCTCTTCCCCAGTTCGATACCGTCTATCTGTGGCATTTCTATATCCAGAAAAGCAATTTGCATTTCTTCTATCTGCTCCAACATCTTATTTCCATCGGTAAATGTACAAAACTCCTGACTTAACTCATTCTCCTCACAAATTTCACTAAGCATCTTTTGAAGTTCTTGTAATACCTCCGGTTGGTCATCACAAATCCCAACTGTTATTCGCCTCATATCCTTCTCCGTCTCGCTTTCTTTTGTTTCCAAAATCTGATATTTCTATTATATCATGAACTACGTTCATGATCTTTCACTGCGCTCGGATTTTACAAGCAAGCTTGCAAATCCTCACTTTGTTTGCATTATATCATGAACTACGTTCATGATCTTTCACTGCGCTCGGATTTTACAAGCAAGCTTGTAAATCCTCACTTCATTTGCATTATATCATCTAAACCATCTTCACGCAAGAAAACCTTTGTCTACAGCTTTACTACTCTCTTCTTGTCTTCCGTCCTCCTCCATCCTTTCCCCATTCAACACTGCCTGTATCAGCTTATCTCCGTAATAGCAAAGTTTCAACGAAAAGAACGGCTCCTCTTTTTCCAACAATCGGAAGAAAATCTTGTCCCCTTCCCAAAGATTCAACGTTTCGATACGGTCTTTTTTCACCCATTCCAAATCGCCTTCGTTACAATCGGCAAGTTCTCTATCTTTTACCGTAGCGGTAAACAGGCACATATACTCCCAGTCATCCCAGTAAACTTCTTCACCGGTCACATTTACCACTTTGTCTGTATCATCTTTCCAAAGCCTTGCCGAAAACTCCTCTGCCGTCCAATCCTCCGTCGACTCCCTAAAGCAAAACGTCACAATTCCCCGAAACCGGAGATTCTGAAGCGTCAGCCCGGTTTCTTCCAAGGCTTCCCTGCGGATACACTCCTCCGGGCTTTCTCCCGGTTCAAAATGCCCGCCGATACCGATCCATTTATCTTTATTGACATCGTTTACTTTTTTCACCCGATGTAACATTAAATAGGAGTCTTCCCTCTCTGCGTAACACAGGGTTGTCAAACGCGGAACTGCATGTTCTTTTGCCATCTTTCCTGCCACCTTTCGTACCAGTCGTTTTCATTTTTTCAAGCCGATTTCCTTAGAAGCCTCCGGCGGATCGCACGAATTTGCAGCAGAAATTGTAGCTTCGCTACGCAAATTCGGCGTGGAAACGCTTTCATCAGCGTTTCCCTAATCTTTTTCAGTATAACATTTTCCTTAAAAAAAGTACAGAACAAGCATCTCACTTGTCCTGTACTTCTATTTACGCAAACATTACTTTTTACTTTACAACAACTTTCTTGTAGTTCTTCTTGCCGCGGCGAACAATGAGCCCATCGCCGAACTCCTCTGCCGTAAACTCCTTTTTGATGTCCGTAATCTTCTCTTCGTTTACGGTAACGCCACCCTGTTCGATGGCGCGTCTAGCCTCGGAACGGCTCGGGTTTAAGCCTGCCTTTACCAGAATGCCGATTAAGTCAATCTTACCATCGGTAAAATCTTCTGCGGTAAGTCCCACCGTCGGCATATTTTCCAAGCTGCCGCCGCCCGCAAACAAGGCTCTTGCACTTTCCTGTGCCTTTGCTGCCTCTTCCTCGCCGTGAACCAGCTTCGTGAGCTCGAATGCAAGAATTTCCTTTGCGGTATTAAGCTGGCTGCCTTCCCAGTTTTCCATCTTCTCGATTTCCTCCAGCGGAAGGAAGGTAAGCATCTTAATACACTTTAATACATCCGCGTCCGCCACGTTTCTCCAGTACTGGTAGAACTCGAACGGAGAGGTCTTCTCCGGATCAAGCCATACGGCACCCTTCTGGGTCTTACCCATTTTCTTACCCTCGGAATTAAGAAGCAGGGTAATCGTCATCGCGTAGGCGTCCTTACCTAATTTTCTACGGATTAACTCCGTACCGCCAAGCATGTTGGACCACTGGTCATCGCCGCCGAACTGCATATTACAGCCGTACTTCTCGTACAATGCAAGGAAATCGTAGCTCTGCATAATCATGTAGTTAAACTCAAGGAAGCTCAGTCCCTTTTCCATACGCTGCTTGTAGCACTCCGCGGTCAGCATACGGTTTACGGAAAAGTGCGGTCCGATGTCACGGAGCACCTCTACATAATTCAAATCCAGCAGCCAGTCCGCATTGTTTACCAACAGCGCCTTGCCGTCGGAAAAGTCTACAAAACGGCTCATCTGCTTCTTGAAGCACTCTACGTTGTGTGCAATCGTTTCCTTCGTCATCATCTGGCGCATATCGGTTCTGCCGGACGGGTCGCCGATCATCGCCGTACCGCCTCCGATTAACGCAATCGGCTTATTTCCCGCCATCTGTAAACGCTTCATTAAGCAAAGCGCCATAAAGTGTCCCACATGCAGGCTGTCCGCCGTCGGGTCAAAGCCGATATAAAAAGTCGCTTTCCCGTTGTTAATCAGCTCCTTAATCTCTTCTTCGTCGGTCAGCTGTGCCAGTAAGCCCCTGGCTTTCAGTTCATCATAAATTGTCATTGTTTTTCCTCCTTTTTCTTTATACAATACAAGACCCCCGCCCTTTATGCAAAGGACGAGGGTATCAACTCTCGTGTTACCACCTTTTTTCACACCCGGCTCACACCGGCTGCCTCACTAAGTACAAAGAACTTCACGCAACGCTTTGTTCTCCTATACTCCTGCACGATAACGTGTGCGGGGACGCATATCCCTCTGCCCGTCGCAGCCTACTCGCTTTTGCTTTTGGTGCGAAGCTCCAAGATGTATTCATTACAAGCTTCCCCTGCGCCTCTCATCCTCCGGCTGCTTTCTGTCGGTTTCCCTTGTAACTACTTCTTCTTTTCGTTGCCTCTGAAACCGATTATAACGGGTACAAAAATTTTTGTCAAGAAAAATTTGCCTCACGCCTCTCCAAAGACTGCCGGCACTATCATCTCGCCGTCCTTTGCCTACCTTCCTGTATCATCCTATGCAGCTTTGCAGTGCCGCAAAAAGTTCCTGCTCTCCGATCGGTTTTATCAGATAGGTATTCATCCCCGCCGCAAGCATCGCAGCGCGCTCCTCCTCAAAAGCGCTGGCTGTGGTAGCGATAATCGGTATCACGGCCGCGTCCTTCCGTTTCATTTTCCGTATTTCCCGTGTAGCCTCTAAACCGTCCATTTCCGGCATCATTACATCCATCAGAATTGCCGCATACTCTCCCTCCGCCGAACGGGAAAATTCCTCCACCGCCTCCCGACCGTTACTTGCGGTTTTCACGACAAAGCCCATATGTTCCAACAGAAATACCGTAATTTTCAGATTAATCGGAACGTCCTCCGCAACCAGTAGCCGCGCCCCGGAAACGGTGTCCATAACCGTTACGGAGTCCTGCTTCTCCGGTACTTCCTTCGCAATCGAAAACACAATCCGTATTACAAACGTACTTCCGCATCCCGGCTCGCTCTCAACGCTGATAGAGCCCTGCATGGCATCCACGTATTTCTTTGCGATGGTCATTCCAAGACCGGTTCCGAAATACGGTCTGCCCTTATCCTCATCCGCCTTGGTATAAGGAAGATAGATGCGCTTCAAGAACTCCGAATCCATTCCGATTCCGGTATCCTGCACCGTAAAGCAATATTCTACCTGCTCTTTCTCCAACGGTTTCTCTGTCACGGCAAAGGTAACAGTGCCGCCGGACGGCGTATATTTTAACGCATTTCCCAGAATATTCATTAAAATCTGCCGCAAATGCAGCGCATCACCTAACACAACCGGAAACCAGAATTCATCGAACTGCTTTTGAAAGCACAGTTTTTTCTCCTGCATCTGCCCCTCCAGCATAGCAACACAGTCCGCTAACAGTGCCGACAAATCCATCGGCTCCCGGACAAGTTGCAGTCCGCCGCTTTCGATTTTGGAAAGGTCAAGTACCGTATTTACCAGCGAAAGCAGGTAGTCCGAAGACTCCTGTATGTGATCCAGACAATCCTTTACCTTGTCCGGTTCTTCCAGACTTCTCTGTGCGATTGTTGTCATTCCCATAATCCCGTTTAACGGCGTCCGGATATCATGAGAGATATGGGCAAGGAACTCGGTCTTTGCCTCGTTGGCACGCCCTGCTTCCTTTGCCGCCAATTCTAAAAGCCGGGCACTCTCCTCCTGCTGTTCCACCAGACGAGCGCGGTTTCTTAAATACACCAACGTCACTATCGCAACCGATATCAATGTTGCCAAAAACATTGCCGATATCATAACCGACAGTTTTTCATAATCAATGGTACGGTCTGCGGACGCACTGAGCATATCACTCGCCACAATCACCATAATGTTCCAGTCCGGCAGTCCGGCTACCGGAGCCGTTGCAAGATAATACGGTTCCTCGTTAAAAGCAACCTCCACGCAGCATTTTTGTTCTTGCGCCACTGCGTTTCTTAACTCCTCCCAGCTTCCGCGCAGTATCTCCATCTTCATTTCCAATACTTCCAGCAGATTCGGCGCAATGGGCGGAGCCGATATCTTTCTCTGCCGATACAGTCTTGTTCCGTCGTTTGCAAGGATATAAATGTTGCAGCGCTCCTCATATGCGTTGGAAACCAACATGGTTTCCAGATAAAACGGATCGATTGCCACCGCATAATATAGTATTTTGCAATCCTCCTCTTCCAGCCAAAGCGGTTTGTCCAAATTCACCCAATAAAGCAGATGATTTCCTTCCTCCCCCGGCACCTCCTGAATCCACACTCTTCTTTTATCCCGGTTTTGAATCAGATGCTCGGTATTCTCCCAAACTCCCACTGTTCCATCGGACTTATAGTATATTCCGTTTTCATCAATTCCATAAGCCTCTACCTTTTCGACATCCAGTAACAGCTTTTGTTCCTGTAAAAGCGTCACCAGTTCCTCCTCATTTTTGCACACTCTTTCCTCCATATAAGTGCCGAGTATCTCTATTATTTTGAAGTGGGAAGACGCATACAGATCCGCCGCTTCCGCTACCGTTCCCGCAAGCTCCGTCAGATGCAGTCTGCGCTCCTCGTGGATATAATCATTCCAAAAATAATAAAGCCAGTATGTGCCGCAACAAAAGACAGCCACTAACAATACATAAAGTATCGCGGCTGCACTTTTGAAACAACTCATAACCGGCTTCTTATTCTCCTTTTTCGTCTTCATGTTTCCTCCCATATGGCCCCAAAACAGGATTCCATTTTTTTCCAAGGTAATACCTTTATTGTATCATAAGCGAAAAAAAATACAAGAGAGAACAAAAGAATATTAAAAAAATTAACGCGTTCTTTACAGGAAAATGCCGTATGCTTTTCCCGGGCTGTCCCGGCTTATTCAAAAACCTCCGACACCTTGCTGCCAATCCATTTTGCTATGTTGTAAAAATTTGTTATCCAAATTTACACATGGAAACTTATCATTCTTTATAGTATACTTTTACTGATTTCATTTTATCAGATTCCCGTGGCATATCAATTGCCACGAACCGGAATTTCAGGAGGTACATACTATGGCATGGTACGATGAAGCCGTATTTTATCATATTTATCCGTTAGGCCTTACCGGCGCGCCGAAGGAAAACCCTTACGGCGAACCGGAGCACCGTCTGAACACGCTGCTTCCGTGGATTTCCCACATCAAAGAAATCGGCTGCAATGCGCTTTACATCGGTCCGCTCTTTGAGTCTGTGGGACACGGCTATGAAACTACGGACTATAAAAAGTTGGATAGCCGCCTCGGTACCAACGAGGACTTAACAAACTTCGTAAAAGAGTGTCACGCACAGGGAATCCGAGTGATTTTAGACGGCGTATTTAACCACACCGGCAGAGATTTCTTTGCTTTTCGGGACCTGCGGAACAACAGGGAGAACTCTCCTTATAAAGACTGGTACTGCAATGTGAACTTTTGGGGAAATAATGAATATAACGACGGCTTTTCCTATGAAAACTGGGGTGGTTACAACCTTCTTGCGAAACTAAACCAGCACAATCCGGCAGTAAGGGATTACATCTGCGATGTAATACGCTTCTGGGTGCGTGAGTTTGCGATTGACGGTATCCGTTTAGACGCTGCCGACGTCCTTAATTTTGACTATATGCAGGCGCTCCGCCGGGTTGCAAACGAAGTAAAGCCGGACTTCTGGCTGATGGGCGAAGTTATCCACGGCGATTACACCCGCTGGGTAAACGAAGGGACGCTTCACTCCGTCACCAACTATCATCTGCACAAAGCGCTCTATTCCGGTCACAACGACCACAACTATTTTGAAATTGCCCATACGGTAAAGCGCCTTTACGAAATGGGGGGCTGCCGCCCGGACGGGTTAAAGCTCTACAATTTCGTTGATAACCACGATGTGGAGCGGATTTACACCAAGCTGACCAACAAGGCGCACTTTACCCCGGTTCATATTCTGCTTTATACCCTGCCGGGGATTCCGTCCGTCTATTACGGTTCGGAATTCGGAATAGAGGGAAAAAAGGAACGTTTCTCCGACGCTTCCCTGCGTCCTGCACTTTCCCTTTCCGACTATGCCGACGCGGTTAAAACAAACCCTTGTACCCGCTTACTGGCAGCACTGGGACACATCCGCCAAAACACCCCGGCGCTCTCCTACGGTGACTACAAGGAACTGCTTTTAACCAACCGCCAATATGCCTTTGCCAGAAACCATAACAAAACCACCGTTCTCGTTACGGTAAACAATGATGACAGTGACTATGTAATGACGCTTTCCTGCGGCAACACCGCGGAATACATTGGGGCGTTGTCCGGCGAACGGGTATCCGTGACCGACGGGCACATCACTGTAAATGTGAAGTCTAACAGCGGTGAAATTTGGCTGCCGGCACAGGGAGCGGCAGATGAGAAGAGTTTCTATTAACCGCATAACCGCAAACAAGAGTCCGCTTGCGGACTCTTGTCGTTTGTTTTCATGATTTTCCCTGTGCATTCAGATTTTTTTACAAAACAGGCCGTGCTTATTGCAATACGCATACAAACAGCCGTGCCCCCGCAGTAAAAACCGTGCCTCTGCATTTCCCTCCGGATATAATTTAATCCATTCACATTGATTGGATGTGACATAGGCAAGGAAAGAAATATAGTGTTCCTTTGTCATCTCGTGAGAAAGAGTCACATAAGATTCATTTTCCACCCGCTCCGTCCGTATCTCATGCTCCTCATCCGGTTCCTCTGCCTCCAGTGCCGGAAGCGTAAGCCCGCAGCAGCTCATTAACAGCTCGCCTGCCGACGTCACTACATTGCCGCAAATCGGGCACACATAAAATTTCAACTTTCTCAGATTTGCGGAAGCGTTTTTGTTTACAATCCGCTCCCCGGACAACAGCTCCGGTACGCTGAGCTTTAACGCCTCCGCCAACGGCTCCAACAGCGTGATATCCGGAAAGCCCTTGCCGGTTTCCCACTTTGATATCGTCTTATCGCTCACTCCCAGACACGCTCCCAAATCACTCTGTTTCAGTTTGCGTTCTTCTCTCAGCTTCTTGATTGTGGCTCCTGTTACATAACTATTCATGTTCGCACCATCCTTTCGCTAAAAGAATACCGCAATTCTTCCCCGTGTTCAACCTACGCTTCGTAGAGTGACTGCGCTCCGTATTCTTCTCCGCTACCGAGCATTCTACTGTTTTTCTTCCAGCAGCCGGTGATGGACATCTTTCACACGGTACATCGCTTCATCTGCCATCTGCAGATACTTCTCGATGTCGATATTTTCATCCGGCCTAAGCCTCACACTTCCGATACTGATTGTGAGCCGGAACTTAATCTCCCGCCGCTCTACCTCCTGTTCCAGACGATTTTCGAGAGAAGCGCAAAGCGCATTTAAATCAATCTCATCTTCAGACAGCCTGCCCCCAACAAAGAACTCATCACCGCCGAATCTTGATATAATCCAATCTTCCGGCAGCCCCGCCTTTAAAACAGTCGCTACGGTGCGGAGCGCCAAATCTCCGTTGGCATGCCCGTACAGGTCATTGATTGCTTTCATCTTGTCAACATCTACGAGCATGATTACTCCGGTACCGCCGCTCTTCTTCCATTCCTGCAGCATCGGATATGCAATTTTCTCGCAACCGGCACGGTTATATACACCGGTAAGAACATCCGTTACAGACAGCTGCGTCAGTTTTCTTGTGAGATCCGCAATGGTAATATTACGTCTTACCTGTTCCAGATACTGATTCATATGTCTGGTCCAGATATAAAGCTGATTATCACATGCAATATGCATATCACCCGTCAGTATGGCAAACCCATAAGTCTTTGCATCACTGTATACCGGAACATAGAGGTAAAGCCCCGGCTCGTCTTTCTCCCGCGAGAAGAAAAACATTGCATCCTTTTTGCTTTTAATGACACACGGCTGCTCCTTCCCGCCACTAAGGGCACCGATCACCTCCATCCTTTCGCTGTATCCCTGAGAACGAAGATTCAAATCGCCCTCCTCGATATGAAAGAACTCAGGCTCCAGACAGAGCATGAAATTCTCTCCCTCCATCGGATGTTCCCGTGCAAACAAATCGGACAGACTTTTTGACAGTTCCTCCGCATTTTCCGCCTTACGGACAGCGAGATAAATATGTCTGAAATGTGAGTCGGCAACCAGACCGTCAATCTCATTATTTCGGCTAATCCGTCCCAGCTGCCTGTTATCGTAATACTTGTTACCGTTGTCGCACCCACAGCTTCCGCCGGGTACAAATCGTGTTTTCAGCATGGTACTCGCCACCGCTTCTCCCCGGATTTTACCCATAAGCATCGCAAGAGCGGTAACACCCATCCGCCCCCACTCATGATTCACCGAAGTAACGGACGGATGATATTTCTGTGCATCGCGCAGGCAGTCATAGCCGGTAACTATCACATCCTCCGGGATACGATAGTTTAATTTTTCCAGCTGCTCACAGATTCCCATTGCCATAATATCATTGGCACATAGAACGGCATCCGGCAGAGCTTCGTTTTCTTCCAGCCACTCCATCATTAATTCAACGGCAGGGAGCTTTGACCAGTCGCCATACTTTATATTCGCCTCCGGAATCACAACCCCGTTCTCCCGAGCCGCATCTAACAGCGCCTTCAGTCTTTCTTCGTTTTCCTTATGCTCCTTCGGGCCGCCGATAAACAGAATATTTCTTGCTCCGTGCTTTACAATCACATGCTTCGCCAGGTCATACATTCCTGCATAATTATCCGTAAAAACAGATACGATATTGTCCATATCGTATTCAATGCTGACCGCCGGAATTCCTGTTTCTTTCAATTTTTCGGTAAAATAAGTAATCTCCCATGCACAATTAAAAGAGTTCGCCATCAAAATAACACCGTCAAAGTCCGATAAATCCGGTAACGTAAAGAGATTAACCTCTCCCATATTTGCCGAAAGCGAACCTTTGGGTACCGAAAAATTGACAAACACAAAGATGTCGGCGTTTTCAGTTTTGGCAGCTTCGGTAATCCCGCACAGGACCTCCTGTAAATATTCACCGCCCCAGCCGCCGGCAAAAACCGCTATTTTCTTTTTCATCGCATCCCCCTTAAGCACAAAATACACACGCACAATTCCTTTCTCTCATTATACCGCAGAATCGAATGAAATACAACAATTCTTTCTCTTACAGCACCATAAGCAGGGTCCCCGCCGTAATCAAAACGGCACCAAGCAAAGATTTTGTCGTAAACTTTTCATGCAGAAACACAAATGCCAGCAACAGGGTAATCACCACGCTCAGCTTATCCACCGGCACAACCTTAGACGCCTTCCCAATCTGGAGCGCCTTATAATAGCAAAGCCATGACGCCCCCGTCGCCAGCCCGGACAAAATCAGAAAAATCCAGCTTTTTTTGCTGATTGCCGCTATTCCGCCCTGGGCTCCCGTCAAAAAGACCATGCCCCATGCCAGAGCCAATACGACAACGGTACGAATCGCAGTCGCCAGATTAGAATTTACACCTTCAATGCCGACCTTCGCCAGTATGGAGGTCAGTGCCGCAAAAATTGCAGACAACAACGCAAATACAAACCACATACAGTATTACCTCCTTCGTATTTCAGCCTGCCGGTCCAAAGCGAACCGGCACCTCCCGTTTTCGCCTACTGTCCGCTTCCTTTCATCTTTCTCACGGTGGTGTACCCCAGAACCGGCAGTGCCAGAATATCCAGCACACCGATTACTCTTACCAGAACCTCGGGCATAATTCGCCCCGTAATTCCGAAAACACCGAAAAGAATCCCGGACGCCCCGCATACAAACAGACTGACTGCCCATAGCCGGTCTATTACTTTCCCTTTGTTTCCTGCTTTTCCAGTGTTCCTGTTCTTCTTACTCCGGCTCATGCTCCTCCTCCTCTCAAACCTTTCTTCCGTACCGAATAACCGAACTTCCCGAGCTTTTCCCCAAGCAGAAAATATTCTCCGTGGGAATAGCTGACCAAACCGGTACCGTTTAACTCAAACTTCCCGGACTCGTTTAAATAGGTATCCTCTACGGTCACACCTGCTACCTCGGCGAGAAACATCGTATGGCTCCCGAGAGGTAGCGTCTGTACGACCCGGCACTCAATGTTCACCGGACTTTCCGCAATGCCCGGCGCGTCTATTTTCCGGGACGGAAGCGCTGTCAGTCCCATTTCCTTAAATTTATCCGCCTCTCTGCCGGATTTTACGCCGCAGTAATCCGTCGCAAAAACTAAATCCTTGGTTACGAGGTTTACCACAAACTCTCCGGTTTCCCGGATGATATCATAGGAATAACGCTCCGGACGCACCGATATGGACAGCATGGCAGGGTCGGAGCAGACGGTTCCTGCCCATGCCACCGTAATAATATTCGGCCGCTCTCCTTTCCGCCCGCAGCTTACCATGACTGCCGGCACCGGATAGAGCATATTCCCCGGCTTCCAATATTGTTTTCCCATGTCCGCTCCTTTCAAAGCCTCCGCTCTCTTTCCTGCCGTACTACAACTCCACTCCGTTTAACTTTAACAATTCCCTTGCGCTTTCTACGGAATCCACGCCGGTCGGGTTCTTAATCGGGGCAAACTCTTTTTCCCGCACTACCTCATACACCAGACAGCTGTCTAACATATGAATCATGTCCAGTACAAGACTCTCGTATTTGTAACCGTTCGGCTGCTCCGGTTTTACGGTTTCTCCTGCTTCATTCATGTACGGAATCTTTTTTTCCACAATATGTAACGGCATCTCCCGTTCCACGATTTCCTCCAAATCCTTTACCCGGAATAAGTAGTTTAAAATAACACCGTAATTGTACGCCGGTTCTCCTGCCGCGTCCTTTGCCTCCATCAGTTCCTCTGTCAGCTCATAGTATTCCACAATGGACGGTCTGCCGTCCTCTAAGCACATTACGCCTACTCTTTCCTCCGGCGCCGCCTTTTTGATTACCTTTGCACCGACCGCACAGTTTTTCTCTGCCACCGCACCGACAAAGCACGGGTCTGCAATCCGTTGTAATACATTGTCCACCGCAAAAATATTCAGGTATTCAATGCCTTTCTCATGTACCGTTTCCAGCACGCCCGCGCGCTTCATGGAAGAAAACCAGCCGCCGTTTCCGTTCGGAGAGGCAGACATCAGTCCCTTCTCCTCCATATATACCTTTCCGCTGTAATCGGAGGCCGGCGACATATCCTGCATAAAAAAGGTTACATACTCCGAAGCATACCCGAAATAGTTCTTTTCCTTCAAAAACGCAACCGTCTTCTCATGGTTCTTCTCACTGGTCATAATAAACAAATGCAGGAAATTTCCGGTCTGCTCCACTACATCAAGAAGGTTGCGGATTAACCGCTCGAAAATATAAACCTCCTTTGTCAGTCCGATGTTATACATTCCCTTCGGGTTGTCGGAACCAAGACGGGTTCCCATGCCGCCCGCCAAAAGCACTGCGCCCACTTTTCCGGCACGCAGCAACTCGATTCCCTTTTTGGTATAAGCCTCTTTCTTCTCTTCGATTTCCGAAAGCTTCATTGCCGGTATCGGCGTAATCACACCGCGCTTTTGCTCTCTGCCGCCCTCGGAAGCCTTTAAAAGCACGGAAAAATCCGTCTGCTCTATCTGCTGTAACAAAGCCTTCTTCCCTTCCTCGGAAAGCTCGTCAAAATACTGTAATACATGCTCCTGTCCGTACTCGCTCACCTTTTTTACCGCCTCTTCATACTTCATGTCCGGCCCTCCTGTTGCTTTTCGTTATTTTTTGTTACTTTTCGTTATTTTTTGTCGTCTTTCGTTACTTTTTTGTTGCTTTTCGTTGTTTTTTATTGCTTTTCGTTGTTCCCGTGTTCCGAATGATAGGACTGCTCCAGTTCTATCACGGCTGCCGGATGCCCGCCCCGCTGTTCTTCCTCCGGCGGCAGCATATAGTCCGCGCCGTACAACGCCGTAAGATAAGCTGCACTGTCTACCGGTCCGAAGAACAGACTTCCTTCAAACTCGTATTCCGCGCAGCGTCCTTCCGCCGGTGCCGCGATACGCTCACCGCGCCGCCAGTCAAACGCGGCATACCCCCGCTGCCTGATTTCTCCGTCAAATACCCTGCGCGGTATCGACTCCTTCCGTCCCCAGTGTCCGAGATAATTGGAAAATCTCGCCTCGCCCCACTGCGGAAGCCGTTTCCTGCTCTCGCCGTACCTTGAAACCAACCTGTCCAGACGGCAAACCAGCTCTTTTTGCTCGGTCTTTTCGACTATTTTTTTCATTACCATGCGCTTAAGGGGATTTTTTACTTTCCCTTCTTCCGCAATATGCGCATACAGCAGCTTCTTTTCAAACTTTACACGCAGTTCTTTGGCAAAACGGAGAAAGTAAAAATTGCTGTCCGCGTCCAGAGGAAAGAGGTCGATGTATACGCCGCCGGTGTACCCGCTCCCGCTCCTGCGCGCTTCGATACAGGTTGTGTTTTCATCCTCCAGCCGCGCAAATGCATACGGTACGCCTTCCTCCTTTGAAAAATGCCGCAGTCGAAAGCCTGCCGGAAACCGTTCCTCCGGCAGTGCCAACAGTTTTTCGTAGTCTTCCCGCGGCAGTCCGAAATCGGCGTCGTCATCCCACGGGATAAACCCTTTGTGACGTACCGCTCCCAACATCGTCCCCCCTAACATATAGTAACGAAGATTACTTTCCCGGCACACCCGGTCAAACGCCTTCATTATCTCAAAAATCTTTTCCTGCAACTTTGTCATGGCATTTCGTCCTTTCCTTTTTCCAGAATACACGGCTGATAATGCACCTTCCGCTCGGACTCCGGCGGGAGCTTACGATACTCCCCGAACATATGCGTAAGATATTCTTCCCAAAGCTTCGGTCCTCGTAACGTGATTCCTTCAAAGTCCCACAAACTGCATTCGTCATAGGTTTCGCCAAAAAATACGCGCGGTACAATCTCTTTTGTCTTGTACGCTCCGGTCAGGGTTCCGGCGTACTCGGCATGCTCCGCATCCTGCTTCCGAAACAGCCGATCCATTGCACGGTAAACGCGCTTTATCTCAATCAGGCGGTACAAACGCAGGGCACGTACCCCACGTAGCACCAGCTGTTCCCACTTCGGACGGCTGGTACGAATGCCGGTATACACGTTTGCCGTACCGCAGAGAAAGCGCATGCCCATTGCCTTTGCATAATAAAACTTCCGGGCGCCTTCCTTATCCGGCGTTCCGTCAATCGGCAGAAGGTCAATCAGATACCCCCGCCGCTTTGTCTTTGTTTCCAACAATTCCTCGTAGAGTTCCACTTCCGTTGAGCGGATTTTTGCAAAATAGCTCTTAAAGTCGTTGTCCGTCTGCCAGCTTTCAATTCGGTATTGACCGCCAAGGAAAGCCTCTGCCTCTCCCGACTTCACCAGTTCAATCAGCCTGTCATAGTCCGCACGCGGCATTGCAAGGTCCACATCGTCATCCCACGGAATAAAACCCTGATGACGCACCGCCCCCAAAAGCGTACCGCCGATGGCATAATAGCGCAGGCCGTACTGTTCGCAAAGCGCCAGAAACGCTTTTAATGCACCAAGCTCCAGATTATGAAGCTTTGCCAACACTTCTCCGCGCGTACTTTCGTTTTCCGCAGACTCTGCGGAAACACCTCCGTCCGCCTGCCCGTCATTCGTTTTCGTATTGCAGGTATGCTTCCTGCCTTTCTTTTCCCAGTACGCCGGCTGTAACGTACAGGCAAGCACCGCCCGTTCCGGAAGCATTCGGTAGTGCTTTCCTAAAAAGTACCCGGCATAGCGTGCCGCCGCGTCCGCAAAGAACTTTACCAAATCCCCGTAGCGTTTCTGGGAAATACAATACTCTGCCGCACCCTTTACATAACGAAGTCCTTCCCGCTCCGAACTCACCTGCCGGAACACTTCCGGATAGTCCGCCTGGGACACAGCAAGGTCAAAATTACGCCGAAACTGCGCCTTTACTCCGTAATTGTGCGTATGATATACCCGCGCCGGCGCGCAGTAGACAATCGCATCTCCTGCCTCAATCAGCGCCGCGCCGAAAATCATATCTTCATTAAAAATCGTATCGGTTACAAAACCACCCAGCTCCTCGTAACGGCTCCTGCGGTACATGGCACAGGCATTGGAAATCATATAGGTCTTGATTCCCAGGCGTTCCTTATCCGCCTTTGTCTTCTTTACGGAAACGGACGGGTAATTGTGCAGCCGCAGATATTGTTCCGTAAAGCTCGCGCTTTCGCCTGCCAGCTGCCTTGCGTAAGCCGCTCCGACCTGTTCGTCGTCAAAGCATTGCAACAGTTTTTCCAGCAGAAAAACATCCGCCGGTACGGCGTCCTGCGTCATGCAGAGAAAAAATTCCGCCTCCGAATACTGCCGTACCGCCAGATTTCTCGTGCCGCCGTGGTCATAATCTTTTTTTTCCACACGGGCAATCCGTATCTCCACCGGGCTTTTTTTATCGCCATCGTTCTTTGCCGCAACCTTTTCCACACGCTGTCTGAGATCCTCGGCTGTAAACCCTTCTGCCTCTGTATTCATCAAAATAATCTTTGCCGGACGTATGGTTTGCTGTAACAGCATGGACAGCAGCCGCTCCAGCTTTTTATCCGCTTTGTATACCGGTATAATCACATCAGGCCGTTTCATAGGCACCTCCTTACATTTCCCCTCTTTATCATACATCACCCCGCTCCGGATTACAACAAAAAAAATGTTTTGCCGCGCAGAAACACAGGCAAGCCAAGGCGCATACGATATGTTGTAAATAAAATTTCTGGAGGAAATCTTCATGGGCGATTTATCTCATTGCGGAATCGGCGGCTGCAACAACGGTAGCTGCTGCTGGATCATCATCCTTTTACTTCTTTTCTGCGGCAACGGTATCGGCGGTAGCGGCGGCTGCAACAACAACTGCGACTGCGATTGCCATAACGGCATCTTAGGCAGCGATTGCAGCTGTATCTTCATTATCATCCTGCTCCTGTTCTTCTGCGGCGGCAACTGCGGCTGCAACAACTGCTAAAAAGCAGAGCGCCCATTCCGGGTCGCGTTTTTTGCGGTATAGGAGTTCGAAAAACTTTACTGTCCGGTAAAAAAGGTCCTCGCTATCTACGGCGAGGACCTTTTTCTTTCCGGGGGATGTCACAGATAGGAAATGCGCGGCGGCTCGGGCGTGGCGAGTTCTTGCGATTGACAGGAATCCTTACCATGCCGCGCTTAGCACGCTTCGCGACAAAATCTACCAGTCGCCGGAGTTGACCTGGACATTGCAAAGTATGACCGCCAAACTCAACGTCAGTACAAGACTTTTTCAGAACAACTTCTCATTTCAACCGATTTTACCATAGCGAAGATTGCCGACAAATGCGGCTATCACAATGTGGAGCATTTTTGCCGGCAGTTCTATAAACACACAAACTGCACCGCGGGAGAATTTCGAAAAAAAGCGAGGCTTCCGTAACGGATACGGAGGCCTCGCCCTCTTATCAGTGTCCGGGCTTCAAAGTAGCATACCAAAACCATACACTTTTTGTTTATCCCAGCTCCGGACTTTTTGCAACACCGCGAAGCCGCAAAAGAATACTCGGCAGCAGAATCATTATATTACATACAAGCCATGCCGTCAGGGACCACGGATGATAATAATACAGCTGCAATCCGCTCTTTTCGTACACAAACAGATTCAACAGCGTAATCGCAAGAAAAGCAAGCGCTATTCCGGTTGCCATGCCGATTCCGGTAATCAGAAGCAGTTCTCCCACAATCTTTTTATAAATCCGCCTCCTTGGAATACCGATGCTTTCGTAAATCACAAACTCCGGCTTTCTCTTATCATAGATTCCCACAAATACGGCGTTAATCGTAATAAAAAATACGCAGGTGACTACAACAATGATACTCACAAAAATAACGCTGTTGATTTCAAAGCTGTTTTCTAATTTTTCCACTCGTTCCTCATAGCGATCGATTTTCAGCTTGTCATAGCGCTGTTCCAGTTCCAGGACTTTTTCCCGAAAGTCTTCCCGGCTTCCCGTATCGCTCCATGTAAGGTGATAAAAGGAATTAAACGCCGAATCCTCTGCAATCAGGCACATATAAAAATTGTCCCCCTGCGCAAATCTTACACGGTACGGCCGCTCCCCGTAATAAAACAGTGCCTCGTCCCGGTTTTCCGTAAACAGTCCGCCGTCCGTAAGACCCAGATACTTTGCCTCCCGTTCCGTCACAAACAGTGTATTATCCTCAATTTCGGTTTCATCTGCTACAAATCCCATACGTTGATTCACCCATAAAAAATCCTCCGCCGTATAGCTGAAGGCATAGTCGCCGTTCTGAAAGCCCAGCGTTGTCGGATAGGAAAAGCTGTTTCCTCCCACCGGGAATATCCGAAGCGTTTCCTCCGCCTCTACCTCCGCAAGGAATGCCTCCATCTGGCTTTTGTCGTTATCGTCCCCCGCATTATACACATAGGCATAATCTCTAAGCTGCTCCGTTGTTTTCATACACTCCACCTCAATATTGGAAAGGTAGCTCCCTCCCACATAAAGCAGCCCTGTCATTGCTATCATCACAAACACCGCCAACATCCGGCGCATATTGTGGCGTACAAAATAGCCTGCACGAAACGGATTCATTGTACCGCCTCCTTTGCGGAAATCTCACCGTCCCAGATTTCAATAATTCGGTCGGCGCCCTTTAAAATCGAATAATCATGGGTAATCACAAGCACCAGATGCTCCTTTGCGTACTCCTGCAAATAGCTCATCACCTGAAACGCATTCTCGTGGTCTAAGGAAGCGGTCGGTTCATCCGCAAACAGCACCTGCGGCTCGTTTATCAGGGCTCTTGCAATGGCACAGCGCTGACGCTGCCCTCCGGAAAGCTGCCTCGGCTTCTTCTTTAACTCCGAAGGTTTGATGCGAAGCGCCTGCAAAATCTCCCGGGCACGCTCCTTTGCTTCGGCAAGGTTTCCCTTAGCTGCCACAATCACATTGTCAAGAACGCTCATATAGCCAATCAGAAAATGGTGCTGGAACACGAAGCCGAACTGCTCTCTCCGTAATTTTTCAAGCTCGCTGCGGCTGAGCGTACCGTAAGACTTTCCGTTGTAGCAAATCTCTCCGCTGGTTGCCTGCTTTAAGGTAGACAGGCAGTACATGAAAGAGGATTTTCCGCTGCCGGACGGCCCGATAATCCCGATTAAACCCCTGTCCGGCAGACTTAACGTCACATCGTTGACCGCATATACCTTTTCCTCTTTTTCCATATCGTAAATTAGATTTAAATGATTCACCTGAAACATACAAGCCTCCTTATTCCTCTTCCATTGCGTCAATCGTTTTTACCTTCCGCATTGCAAAAACAACCGGTATCTGCAGTATGCCTGTCAACAGCATGCCGATTCCGGACATCTGTAACAACACCTCCGGCAGCCAATACTCGTAAAACATGCCTCTGGCGCGCATCATGGCACCGCCTGCTCCACACAAAAGCACCGTAAGCACCGCTGCCAATAAGACGCTGAATCCAAAGCAGATGCCATATTCTCTCAGTGCCAGCAAATACACCTCTTTTTCCGAATACCCGAGGGAACGGTACAAACACCACTCCGCATAACGGTCCTGCACATGCAGCCGGTATACAAAAAATACGGTAATTCCAAGCACCACGGCAATGGAATACGCCATAACCCGAAGCGGCGTCTTGATTTCTTCCTTGCACTTTTGTACCGTTTCCGCCGCATTCACCCGGTCGCTGATAATCTGCACCGCACAAAACGCGTCATTGTCCGCTTCTATTCCGAACTTTGCCAGATACTCCTTCAGGTCGGGAATCGTCCCGTCATCTAAAAAATAAAGGAATCGGTCCGGATATACCGCGTCGGTATAATCAATTCCCGCCGCAAAATACGTATCGTATTTCACAATACCGACAAGCTTTGTCTGCCGGTCGAAGACGGTATCACCGACGGAAATCCCGATATTTCGCGCCATGTTTTCATCCATCATCAGTTCTCCCGGATTTTGCGGAAAGGCTCCCTTGATTAACTCCAGCCCCAGATAGTCCGTCATTACCTCCAACTCTTCCTTTGCAAGCATCGGCGCGTAATAGTAGCTTGTTCCGCCAAAAGAGCTCAGGCCGATGTTGTAACGGTTACATGCAAACACATGCTCCGCCGTAGAATCCTCCCGAAGCCGCTGTACCAGTTCGGCGCTTCCCCGGTTCAGCTCCGCAATCAGTTCCTCATCCGTGGCGCGGGAATCCGCCTCCCACAAAGAAAGGTCAATATCGACTCCCAACTCTCCGAACCGATTCAGATAGGCAACCTGCATCCGCTCCGCCCCCTGTACCAGAATCACCTCATCCATGTAGTACGAGGGATGAAGAAAAAACTGGACGATGTACAACAGGGCAAAAAATAAGCCGAAGCTTAAGATTAAAATCGCCGCCCGCTTTTTATTATTTTTCAGATAAAACCATGCTCTCAACCGCTGCATTTTGTTTCTCCTTTATCCGTTTGTTATCCTCATTTTACCAGACCAAAACAAATCCCGACAGTAGCAAAAGTCACAAAGAAGCATTCTTCCCTGTGACTTCGGTCATGGTTTATCGGAGTATTTCCTTTAAGAAAAGCACCAGTGTCGTCCGGTCGTGGATGGCAAACTTATCGTAAATGGACATCATATAATTTTTTACGGTTCCTTCCGCCAAAAACAACTCTCTTGCGATTTCTCCGTTGCTGTAACCCTTTGTTAAGAGGGCGCATACCTCTAATTCCCGTGCCGTCAGGTCTTTCGGAAGCGTTTCCTGCAAAACACTGTCCTTCTCACCGGTTTTCACGTTCCTCCCGGGCACTGTTTTTTCGTTTCGCGTACCGCACGGTTCCTCTCCCGCCCGGAATCCCGCCATCATCCGCGACAACGCTTCCAATACCTTTCCCGCCAAAATGCTCTGTCCTGCAAGCAACTGATGAATTGCCTTGATAATCGTATCGCCGGAGCTGTCCTTTAACAAATAGCCGTCCGCGCCGCCGGAGATTGCCTCGGTAATATACTGATTATCGTAAAAAGTCGTCAGCACTAAAAGCTTCATGGCCGGGTACTTTTCCTTTAACAGCGGAATCAGTTCCAGACCGCCCATGCCCTTCATATTCAGGTCCACCAGCGCAATATCCGCCGTCACCTTTTCCAAGCGCTCCAGCGCTTCTTTTCCGTCCTTTGCAATTCCGACTACTTCCATCTGCCCCTTTACCGTCAGAATAATTTCCATGCTTTCCGTCAAAAGTTCCTCATCATCAACCAGAAATACCCGAATCGCCATCGTTTCCTCCGTTTCTGTCAACCGTTCCCGCAAGCGGAAGCTCTACCTGCACTTTAAAGCCGTTCTCCGTTTCAAGCAGAACCGTTCCGCCGTGCCGTCTTGCATAATCGTTCATTTTCCGCAGCCCGAAGCCCTGTTCCAGACGCCGTTTCTGCTCTGCCGGTGTAAATCCCGCAAAGCCCTTTCCGTTGTCCGAAACCGTCAGCCGGACATGCCCTCTGTCATAAGCCAGTTCCGCAAAAAATGTTGTGGCGCCGCCGTGGCGGATTCCGTTATTCAGGCATTCCGTCAAAACCGAATGTAAAAACTCACAGGTACGCTTTTCCATAAACGTTTCCCGCTCCGTCATGCCCCTCTCCGCAACAGCCGCAGACTGCTCTATACTTTCCGCCGGGCTCTTTCCCTGCCCTGACGCTTCCGAAAAATTGTGCAGAATGCGCAGCTCGGTATCCATAGAAAACTTTTCCGCCTCCGCCGCAAGCAGACTGCAAAAATCCTGTATACTGATTTCCTCTGTTTCCGCGTCTAAGACGCGTACCGCCCTCCGGATTTCCTCCAAAGCAAGATGCATCCGTTCCGAGGCTGCCGTAAGCTTTCCCTCGGCGCGTTCCGGCTGGGTTTCCTTTAACACCTCGTATGCCTGTAAGGACACTAACGCCGAAGTTATCGTGTGCCCCACCACATTATGGATATTTCTCGAAATATTTTCCCGTTCCTCAAGTCTTGCGTTCCGCTCCGCCATCTGGGAACGAACGCTGATTTCACGGTTCAGATTTCTGACCTTTAACTCATTTAACGCCGTTCTTTCCATCTGACGGTACAGGGTTCGGTTTTTCAAAACAAGACTTCGTATCCCGAACTCTGCGGCGGCAAAAAGAAGCGCCAGCAGAAGTACCACAACTACCGTAAAAAGCTGCTTATCCGGCGCTTTCCCAAACGCACAAACAACCGCCCCGGCTACCGGTAACAGCACCTGCACACCCAAAATCCGCAGACTGATTCCGTTTCTTTCCGTTTTCGGATAAAAGGCAAAAAAGTACAGTAGCGCCCAAAGCGGCTCCGGGTACAGCAAAAGAAAGCCCGTAATCAAAAGGAGCTTTCCGAAAACGCAGAGAAGGTGCGCCCGCACCTCCTCTGCGACAATACTGTCATAACACTGCAGCATGAGCCACCCACCGATGAAAAGCATGGTAAACGACTCGGTCAGAACCGATTCTTCCATAAGATAATCCTTTCTGCAAAACGAAAACAAACGCTATCTTATCCCTACTACCTTACCATAAATGAAAACTTCTGTCCATAAAAGAATCCGGAAACTGATATAGTTGAAACAGGCCGCCGCTGCTTTTTATTGTACCCTACCGTATCCGGCACCGGAACATTCCCGTGGATTTATGAATAAAAAACGCCCCTTCTTTCTCAATGATTTCCTCTACCGCCCGAAGAAACTCCGGCTTCCTGTCCTTCAAAAGCTCCGCCGCGTTTCCCGGATAGGAGCAGACATACTCATAGACCGGTTCCGGCACATCCACTAAAATATCGGAATCACATTCGATACACTCTATCTCGGAAAATACCCGGGCAAGCTGTTCTCTCCCGTTTTCCAGACGAAACCCGCAGGAAACACGCTGAAACGGCATCTCAATCCTCGGATCAAACCGCTCCACAAACTCGTGAAGCTCCTGCATATGGGTATCCCCTACCGTCGTGGCACAGAACATCCCGCCCTCTTTCAGAAGGTGTTTGACCTTTTGGAACAAATCCTGCCGTTTTTCCACATGATAGAGCATATGGTTTGCCGTAATCCGGTCATAGGTTCCGAGCACGGACAAACAGTTGGCGTCCGCTACCTGATAGCGGACTTTTATCTTCTTCTCGTCTAAAACCGCTTTCTTTGCTTCCAGCCCTTCTTTTGCCTTTTCCAACATTCCCTCCGAATAGTCCGTTAAAAGGAAGGTAAGGTTTTCCGGAAGGCGCTCGACAACCGAAATCAGGTTTGCCGCATTCCCGCAGCCGATACACAAAATATCCATTCCTTCGGCCAACTCCAGCCCTTCCAAAATCCATTCGGAAAAGGGCTGCTTCCTCGTGCTGTAATTATGTAAATTGATTCTCTTTTGAAGATTTTCGTCACTCCGGTACTGCCTGATAATCATATCCGAGGTTTCCAAAATGCGAATTGCCTCCACAAGATTTTCCCAGATAAGTCCCTCCTTCGCATTCTGCACCTTCTCTACCGCGTCAATGACACGGTCAAGATGCCGCTTTTTTTCATTGAGAAGCTTTTTCTGCTCTTTCAAGGACTCCTCTAAGCTCTGGGAACTGCCGCTGACAATCTCCCGAATCTGCTCCAACGACATTCCGAGATACCGTAACATTAAAATTCGTTGCAAGGTAACAAAGGAGGTGTCATCGTAATAGCGGTAGCCTGCCTCGGAATACCCTACCGGCTTCAGCAACCCCTTTTCATCGTAAAATCGTATCGTTTTTGACGATACGCCGGAGATTTTTGCAATCTCCCCCGCCGTATAATGCTTTTCTTCCATAAATCAACCTCTCCGTTTCACATAATTTGTTTTCACGGACGTCCAGACCATCCCTGTAACTTCATTATAAAGGTTCCCGTAAGGGGAAGGTCAAGTGTTTTTTTGTTTCGCATTCATTCAGCAACAAGGGCAATCGTTTCCTTCTCTTTAGCGTAAATTTTCCCAGTCAATCCGTTCGTTTTTATAAAAAAATTCTCTGTCTCTCTCTCCGATTTCACGCAAAACACGACACGGATTTCCTACCGCTACTACATTTGCAGGAATGTCCCGCGTTACAACGCTGCCGGCGCCGATAACCGTATTGTCCCCAATCGTAACCCCAGGCATAATCATGGCTCCGCTGCCAACCCAGACATTCTTTCCGATATGGACCGGCTTGACATACTGCATTCGATCCTTTCGAAGCTCCGGGTTTATGGTATGATTTGTGGTCGTTATCACAACATTCGGGGCAAACATCGTATCGTCACCTACAATGATTGCCGCATCATCCACACAAGTCAGGTTAAAATTTGCATAGACATGATTTCCGAAATGCAGATTCTTTCCTCCCCAGTTGGCACGAAGCGGCGGCTCAATGTAACAGCCTTCTCCAACACTTCCTAACATTTCCTTTAAAAGCTTCTTTCTTTTTTCTCCCTCAGACGGACGGGTCATATTGTAATCATACAGCTTTTCCAATCGCATCTGCTGTTCTGCCTGCAATTGTTCATCCCACGGATCATAAACAAGCCCCGCTTCCATTCGTTCCCGCTGTGTCATAAGATTCTCCTTTCCTTCCTTAAAGGCTTTGAATATGCATCGTCTTCCTGTGCCTACGAGTGCAATACGGCAAGCAGCACCTGTAATTCCGATTCCAATGCTTTTAACGCATTCCGTGCCTCATCCTTATAGTTATTGGACAAATTTTGCTCCATATCACAGATAATACGTTCCAGACGCATCACCTTACCGCCCCCCGAAAAAAAGCCCATCGTTACCTCCTCTTCGTATAATGATTACAGTTGCTTCTATGATAAACCCAGTATATCATGAACTCCTACGGTCAGGCAAGCGGGAAGCGGGATAAAACAGCAGAATTAATTTTGCAAATTCCCAGTGACAAGCAAGCTTGCCGGAACCTACGGTACGACCACCCTCACGCTACATGAACAGCGTTTTACGACGTATTTTCTATGCCTTGTATCGCTGAAATGCACTATTTTACGTTTACAATACAAGGCATATTTTCATTATCGCCGATTCTTGGCACCGATTTGGCACCTCATCTATTTTTGCCAATTAAAATTATACACTAACTCTTTCCCACAGGGTCAGTAGAAATAAGGCTTCTGAGCAAACACTCAGAAGCCTTATATTTATTTACAGCAAAGAACTTATCCCCCCAACACTATCCCAAACAGATAGAAATATGAAAAGTGGTTTAAATAATAAAAAATCTGCAAAACAAAACTAAAAATCAAAATACCGATCACTATCATTGCTTGTTTTTTACCAGTCTCTGGCGACTTTTTCTTCCGAACATATACAATCCCCAAAATCGATAAAATCAGCGAAATTGTGATAGAGAAACTGCATGGTCCATAATGATACCGATTACTTCCCTCTACGAAATCACTGTAAGGAAACCATAGCAATATTGAGTCTAAAGTCAAACTATAAAGGAAAAACAGAAACCAGTAAATCGGAATCGTCAGCCACACTTTTCTTTTTTTCATTCCTCTTTATACCTCCTTAAATGAATGCGACTCCTCATCCCATCTATATACCACTCCTGGTTTATCTTCATTTTCAAATGTCACTGGAGATTTTATTGCTTTTGACATCTTCTGCTTTTTGCCGTGTGGAACATAGTACTGCCATTTGTTCTCCGAAAATGCCAAAAGAAGCATTTCCACATCATTTTCCGTTGCACGTCCATTACTCTTCATAATAACTCCTGCGGCTGGAAGTGCAAAATAGGATGAAGAATATACAATTTCTGAATTTGCTTTGATGGTATAGCCATGATTAACTGAAGCAGATGGATAAAGATCCTTTAATCCCATGCCATGCCCCATCTCATGCGCTGCCGTTCCCGCAAACTGTGCTATATGATATAAACTACTTGTATAATCCGAGCATGATAAGCCATCTCCTCCAAAATGTAACCACTTATCGCAATAACTAGTATACAGATTAATAATTCTGTTACAGCTCGTATTCCAATCAACACCAGACATATGGCTAACACCACACTCTTCACTATTTAGTATTATATGTATCTCATTTTTGCCCCTCTCAGCTTGAACTTCGATAATTTCTACTGAAAAGTTAACTTGTAATCCCTCACAAAAATCATATTTATTTCCTATATATGTACCACTCCATCTACTTTTGATTCCGTCAATAGCCAGTTCTTTCAGCGTAGGATCATCCCCAATCCTTGAAGTGATGTTACTAATCTCATTAACTACATTTGTATCGGTTACGGATGTCTTTAATACAGAATTTGCTTTAACATCAGTATCGCCTTTAAATACAACCTTTAAATGAACGACTACATCATTTCCGTCTACCGTAATATACGAAGGATATGAAGGATTATTTATTCTGGTATCTGATAATTCTGGATAAATAGTTTCAATGGTATCTGTGTGAAATGGCTTCATACACTCATAGCGTTCATCTATTACCTTTTGTGTTCTTTCTATATTGTCTAAAATTCCATCTCCATCAGAATCTTTCATAGTAGGATCCGATAACACAGGAAGAACAAACACTTCATTAAGTATATCATCAATGGACTTACCATTCCTATCATACAAATTTTTATATTGTATTTTCCACTTCAAAAATTCCAAATAATGATATTTTTTCAGGTATTCGTAGTACGTCGGAAGAATCGCCCCACCGCCAGGATTTACTGTAATCCGATCAGTTCTGATTTCAGACCAATCACTAAGCGAATCCCCATCTGTATCAACATTACTGTGTGAATTAAGTTGTCCTTTCAAAACAATCTTCTTAAGTCCCATAGAAGATACCATATTATATGTCGTCGGTTCTTTTATGACTGCGTCACCAAACATAAACGCTATAATTTCATCCGAAAAATCCAAATAACTGTAAAGTAACAATCCATTTGTTTTCTTTGACAACCTATCATACCAAGACCCTGACTGAGTATAAGGACAATTAATAATACATCTCACTCCCTTATCCGCAACCGCTTGGCTTAATTCTTCACTATTTGATGGCAAATATGTATCTCCAAAAAAAACTATTGCGCGATATGAATCCTCTCTAAACTGGATGTCATTAATCAATGTTCCTAGCTGTTTTCCAAAATTTTGTACTTGAGGCGGTGTGTTTTTTACCGATTCAATCATATACTCTAATCCAGCCTCATAGGTCGTATAATCTGAGCCATATTTTGACTCAACCAAGTTACCGTTTTGATCCAAAATATATATACGCGGCAATCTACAATTTTGAAATACAGTTTTTCCTATAATTAATATATTCTGTTTTATACTCTCAAATTCTGTATCCGAAATATCATATATATTGTTATTAATACAAAAAACTAATTCTACCGGAGTAACCCCAGGCTCTATTGTTTCAGGAATGCTACTAACACTATCGTCGGCACCCGATCTGCTCAATGAAAACATTGCTCTGTCTCGGGTAATATCATCACCCACAATAACATCTTCTTCTGCTTCTAAACAGCCAGAAGCAGATAAAATTTCTTCTGATTCATTGCCCGATACAATTTTTATTTCATTACTATCATCGGATTCCTCCGAATAGCCAAATCGCATTTCTTTTAAACTAAACAACTGAACAGATGTATCATCCTCTTGATTTTCACTGTTTTCATCAACGATTTCATAACCAAGACTTGTAAACCATCTTTCCATGTCTACAAGAATAAATGTACCTACTTTAGAAGATACAGCCGTAATAACATTATTATCTTCATCTACATCCGTACTCAATGGAACGACAATACTATTTTCTTCATCAAAATAGAAAATACTATACCTCTTTACTCCTCGCAAATCTTCTGAAGAACATTTTTCATAAATATGCTTATCATCAATCTGAAAACTTACTTTCACAGATTCAATCGTTCCTTCTCCTCCATACATAATTTCAGGCATAACTCCCAAAGAGAAATTCGATTCCAACGAATAAGAGTATGCACTATTTCGAACCAATAATTCCGAAAAAACATCTCCACATCCCTCTATCTCAATATCCATAAGATAATCCATATTATTGTTATTTATTTTTGTCAATTTATCTGACAAAGAATCAATCTTTATAGTATATCTATAATCCTTATCCGGATAACCAAACGTCTGAGGATTCAAAGGATCCAGCCCTATTTCTAGCTCTACCCCGTCTCCCAAACCATCATTATCCGTATCAAAAAGCTTTGGATTCGTCTTAAAGATTTTTACTTCATCTCCATCTATAAGCCCATCACCGTCTGTATCAGCCATTAATGGAGCTGTCTCAATCAGCTGTTCTTCTAATAAAGTTAATCCGTCACCATCCGGATCAAGTTCAGCATCAATAATTCCATTTGCCCAAGTATACTTGTCAAGTGGATTAGATGAGGCCATCAAAACCTCGAATCCATCTAACAATCCGTCCCCATCCGTGTCCGGATTCTCTGGATCTAACATGTTTTCTTTTTCATATACATCAGGCAATCCATCGGAATCTGTATCTTGCATTTCATCCCATGTAATCCCCCAAAAAGTATCAACTATTTCTTTATCGTTCTCAGCATCATTATCACCCACATTACATAAGGTGAACAAAAAACAATTATGCGGTTCATCTTCTTTTGCTCCACCATCACCATTAAACCCAAAGGAAATCGCGTTCCCCGATACAACATTCGCATTGTGTCCTGCGTTCTTAATCACATAATGATTGCCTTCATGGGCTTCGATGACACCGTTCCAGATGCTTGTAATCTCTCTGTCAAAGTCAAACTCCAGCGTCCAGTCTTCTAATGCATTCTCTGTATGATTCGTCAGGAGCATTCTTGCAGTAAATCCGGTTCCCCAATCATTGTCCAGAATATACTCTACAGAATACGCCTCTTCCTGTACCTGCGTGCTTTCTCCCAGAAGCTTGTACTCCTCCGGGAATCCTGCAAAGGTCTCATTTACACTGATTCCAAATTCTGCGCATCCGCCCACCGGGATATCCGCATTCCAGTTTGCATTCTTTACCACATACTGACCATTCTCATTGCTAACAACCTCTGCATTCCAAATTGTAGTCAGCTTGTTATTCAATGCAAAACTCAAATACCAGTTCTCGATTACACTGCTTCCAGTATTCTCAACCCTTATATTAGCGTTATAACCGCCATTCCAATACCCTGCAAGAGAAAACGTTACACTAAAGTTTTCTCCTACATATTTGTTTTCGGTAGTCATACCATCCCAACTACTCTGTACACCACCTGTTGTCACAGCTGCTTCTGCAGAAGCAGCCGTCCCAGTTGTGCACACACACATTGCCAGCGTCAATATAAACGCCACTACTCTTTTTAGTACCTTTTTCACTGCTTTTCTCCTCGCTACTTTATTTGTATTAACGGCAAATAAAAAAGGTTGCAATGAATTATCATTGCAACCGAACCATCCTATAATAGATTCCTCTATTACTTAGACTTCATGTTTTGCGCCCTAAAGTTTCCTGAAGTTTGCCGTTATTAAATACGTGTTGTATTCTATCATATCATTTCGCTTTAGTCAACTATTTCTTTACAAAACCGCATCATTATTTCTTTACAAAACCGCATCATTTTTTTGTAAACACTGCTTTTTATTCCGGTTTTCTTGTTTTTCAGTTTTCTCTTGCTTCCTCTTTAATTTCTCCCTTACACTCTCTTGTACATGTCTTCCTCCAGCCGCTTGTTCTGCTTTCTTTTCCACTTTGGTATATGTTTCATATTCTGCTTTCGTAGCCCTGTATTTAGTCATAAACTCTTTTACCGCCTTATACCCATATTGTTCCACTGTCATCTGCAAAAGTGGCTTTAAACCATCGATATCGCCCTTTAACTGCTCTATCTTCTCCTGTAGTTCCTTCCGGGCCTTACTCTTGAATACACCTTTGGTTCCGACAAGCACCTGCTCTGCTACTAACGATTCATTGTCCTTCCGGTAGATGGTTTTATTTATCTTATTGAGTTTCTGATATATCAGTGTCATAAACGAATATTCCGTTACCAGTGTCGGTCTCATTGTAGTCTCCAGCGCTTGCACTTCCTTTCCTTCACTTGCGGGCTCTGACACGATATGCTCTTCGTCCTTTTTCTTTCTACCGGACACCATCCGTATCAATAACTCCAGTGCATATATCGCCGCCATAATCATGCCCTGAAACAACGCCGGATTACTTCCTCCTCTTTGAATGGACGCTGTTGCTTTTCGGCTGATTTCCGTTCCCTTTACCTCCATGATCTGTTCCTCCGGAACCCCGCTGACCAACGCTCTGTCTACGGTCTGGTTCCACTGGGTACGGACCTTGTTGTTTTCCTCTATCTGCTCTGCCTTTGGATTGTTTTTCCCAACCTTCTTCATCGGTAGGTACACGCCGGCTTTGTCAAACACCTGCAGCCTGTCCTTCTCATCCTTCACATAGATGTTGATAAGGTCCGTATAGGAACGTTTCACTTCGTCAAGAAAGCTATCCTGTTTGAACCGGGCATCCTTTTTCGTAAATAGTTTCCGCTCGTATACCTCTCCCTTCGGTACAATCCGGCCCCCCTCCCGAAGGTTGCCTACCTCGTCCAGTATTTCCTTTTTCGTGCGAACATGTTTGCTGTTCTCATCATAAAACATGTTCCGGGTAGCAATCTTCTCCATCGGCTCCTCCAATAGTCTCCGTTCCGCAAAAATGAGATGGATGTGATAATTGGTCTTCCGCTTGTTATGATGCAAGGCAGCCTTACATTCCACCTCGTATTTCTGCTTAAAATGCTCTGTAAAGAGCTTCAACAGTTTATCCGGCTCATAGTCTACGAAGCTCTCCGGAAGAGCAATAATCAGTTCTCTTGCCTCGATACATTTCCCATCCGTACCGCTCTTTGTAAACTCCTCTTGGTTACACTCCGCTAGTTCCGTCCAGAACTCCTTTTCCACAGTCTCATACACGGCATACAGATTTTCCTGTCTTGCATGGCTGGATATGTACCCGATTCTGCCCTTTACATTCGTCAGCTTCGACATCCGTATAAATGAATTTCTCCTCACGCGTTTCTCCTCCTTCCCCGTTCCGTATTGGTATTTTCTTCTATGAGTGGGTGCTTCGGCACCCGGTTACGAACTCCTGCCGTTTCCGGCAAATAAGCCCCCGGCAGGGCGAAATACGCCGAGGGCTCTATCGGCATCCAAGCAACGCCCTTTCGATTTCCTCCACATCACAATCCCTTTGCGGAAACTCATGAAATGCATTCTTCTTTGCCCGATATGGAATTAAATTCTGTTTGTTCTTCTCCTCTGATAATTGATTCATAATAGATACTTTAGTATTAGATTCTTTCATATTAGATTGTCGTCGCTTTTCCGTTGATGGTTTTTCCGCAGACCGATTTCCCGTTTGCGGATTATCCGTTTGTGGAAAATCGCCAGACGATGCTTTCCTTTTCTGGGGCACCTCATACACATCCCATTCATATCCGGCAAAAGTTCCGTCCGAATTCTTCTTTTGCCTCCGCACCAAATATCCGGACCGTTCCAATTCTTCAACACCGATTCTAATGCTGCGTTCCCCATCTTTCTTGAAAATCTTCTTCAATCCGGCAACCGAGAACACCCAATTATCCGGAAAGGACAATAACGTTACCAGCATTCCTCTTGCTTTCAGACTTAACTCCATGTCCCGAAAGATGCCAGCATCCAAATTTATATACTGCTTTTTACTATTACTTCTGTAAATTGCCACCCAGTTCTCCCCTTTCGTAAAAAATGATTGCTCTAAGGGAAAACCTCTGCTATACTTGACTTGTGGTATCAGATAGCAGAGGTTTTCTTGTTATCACAAGTCCCGGCAGTTGCCGCTGTCGGGGCCGCTTTCTTTTTCAAAATCCAACATATCCGCTACTTTTCTTTGTCGATTTGGATATAAGTGACCGTAAGTATTCAGTGTAATTCGAATATCCTTATGTCCCACCCTCTCCTTAATCAGCAACGGTTCCACTCCCTTATTAATCAAATATGCCACATGGGAATGTCTCAAATCATGTACCCGGATTCTCTTTACTCCTGACTTCTCCATCTGATGCTTCATCTTATGCTGTACTGCTTCCTGCACAATAGGGAACAGCCTTTCATTATCCGGCATTCCGTAATGAGCTTCAACAAAATCCTGAATCTCACATTTCAAAAACTCCGGAATCTCTACCACACGAATCGACTGCTTTGTCTTCGGTTCCGTTATCATATCCTTTCGTTCTGTCCGATAATGGGTCTTTGTAATATGAATACGGTTTTCCTAAAAATCCACATCCTTTGGTGTCAGTGCAAGCAACTCTCCGATTCTGCATCCTGTCCAAAACAATATTTCAAAGATAAGATAACACCTTGTCCCCGGTTCAAGTGTCTGCATGAACTGTCGATACTCTTGCAAAGTCCAAAAATCCAAACTTCTACTGTCCGAGGTCCCATCCGCTTTACTTTCTTGCAAGGGTTTGTTTCCAAATCATAGATACGTGCAGCATGGTTAAACAGACCGGTTAACTGATTCTGTATCATTCGCAGATATGCTTCCGAGAAACCTTTGATCTGCATCTCATTCTGCCACTGAATGATTTGTGACGCCGTTATCTCATTCATCTTTTGAGTTCCGAAGTATGGAATCAAGTGCTGTTGCATCATGTAGCGTTTATTCTTTAAGGAACGTTCCTTTAACTCGTTTTTCTTGTCCTCAAAGTATACTTCCATGAACTCTCCTAAATTCATATCCATACTTCTACTGTCACTCAGCTTCTTTTGTCTCTCATACTCCAATGCATCCCGCTTTGTTTCAAATCCACGCTTTCTGCGCTTTTTCTTTTCGCCCTTGGCATTCGTTTCAAACCATTGGGCCGTCCATTTCCTTGTGTCCTTCTCTTTGTACGCCATAGCTCTTCCTTAATTCATTACCGGTTCATAACCGAACATCTTTGTAGCCCAAAACGCTCTCGGAATGCGCCCTACCATTGTAACATAGCCTCTCTGGCTCAATTCCTTGTTCATGGACTTAATCAACTTATATGCGTGCGATTTGGAGCAATTCAGCTCCTTTGCCACATTCTCCGCACTCATCATGTATTGATAATGTGCCATTTGTCCATCCTCCCTTCCTTTTTATCCATCGGTGCATGTATTGTATTTTCTTCATGTACGATTTTCGTACACTCATAATATTATATACCATGCATTTTATCAACTATTCGTAAATATATTTTTACGATATTCGTAATTCTATTTTTTGTAATTTCCTCTTTTATATTTTTCGTAAATATGATATGATAGTGGGAGAGGACTGCACTATATGCTTTGTGCTCAAAAGGAGGACACTTATGGGTGACGGAAAGAAACTAAAAGAACACATTGATAACAAAGGAACCAATGTACGCAAGATTGCAAAAGAAACCGGCATCAGTGCAACTACACTGTACTCGATTATACAGAAGGATTCCAATATTAGATTTGACTTTGCCCTTCGTCTGGCAAATGCTTTGGAGATTGACGTAAACGAAATCTGCTCTGCCAGTCCGTTTTCCGGCACAATTACCGAGGAAGAAATCTATCCGACTCTCCCGGACGGACTTCATGGGGCACTGGATTCCAGTCGTGTAAAGACTTACTTAAAGAATTCTCTCTATCCTTTGATGCATCTGTTCGGAAAGAACAGCATGCCGGATGTAGATAACCTACTAACTTCCTTTTATCAGTTGGATGATGAGGCAAGAAAAGAGGTTGTAGAAACGATACAGTTTAAGCTGCAATATCATAGAGATGCAGAACGTACAGAACAGGTAAAACAAATTAAAGGATGGTAAAAAGAAGCACCGGTGAATGAATGTGAAAATTCACCGGTTTTTCATTTTTGGCACCGTTTTAGTGCCATTCACCTATTTTCTATCTTAATTGAAGTTGTAAAAAGGCTCCCAGGAAAAATCCTGAAAGCCTTGATTTTACTGGATTTGTAGAACTATCACTAAGGATTACTCAATGATGTTTACAACCTTACCGGAACCTACGGTACGACCACCCTCACGGATAGCGAAAGTAAGACCCTGCTCCATAGCGATCGGATGGATGAGCTCAATGGTCATCTCAATGTTATCGCCCGGCATGCACATCTCAACGCCGTCCGGAAGATTTACAACACCGGTAACGTCGGTGGTTCTGAAATAGAACTGCGGTCTGTAATTACCGAAGAACGGAGTATGACGTCCGCCTTCTTCCTTGGTCAGAACGTATACCTGAGCGGTAAACTTCTTGTGGCAGGTAACGGTACCCGGCTTACAGATAACCTGACCTCTTACGATATCGGTTCTCTGGATACCACGAAGGAGTGCACCGATGTTATCACCAGCCTGAGCCTCATCAAGGAGCTTACGGAACATTTCGATACCGGTTACAACGGTCTTTCTGTTCTCTTCCTTAACACCTACGATTTCAACTTCGTCGTTCAAATGAAGAACACCACGCTCTACACGACCGGTTGCTACGGTACCACGACCGGTAATCGTGAAGACATCCTCTACCGGCATAAGGAACGGCTTATCGGTCTCTCTCTGCGGATCCGGGATATACTCGTCGATAACGTCGAAGAGCTCAAGAATCTTGTCGCCCCACTCGCTGTTCGGATCTTCCAGAGCCTTTAATGCGGAACCCTTAACAATCGGGCAATCCTTGAAGTCGTACTCTTCAAGAACTTCGGTGATTTCCATTTCTACAAGCTCAAGGAGCTCCGGATCATCAACCATATCGCACTTATTCATGAATACAACGATATACGGTACACCTACCTGACGGGAAAGAAGGATGTGCTCCTTGGTCTGAGCCATTACACCGTCGGTAGCAGCTACAACGAGGATAGCACCATCCATCTGTGCAGCACCGGTAATCATGTTCTTAACGTAGTCAGCGTGACCTGGGCAGTCAACGTGAGCATAGTGACGCTTCTTGGACTCGTACTCAACGTGAGCGGTAGAAATGGTGATACCTCTTTCTCTCTCTTCCGGAGCCTTGTCGATCTGATCGAATGCAACAGCCTCACCGGTACCAAGTCTTGCGTTAAGAGTCTTGGTGATTGCAGCGGTCAGAGTAGTCTTACCATGGTCAACGTGACCGATGGTACCAATGTTACAATGCGGTTTGCTTC
>CAZSQM010000028.1:0-25836 GCA_964609025.1 uncultured Lachnospiraceae bacterium
AGTTTGGAGAGAAGGGACAAAGAAATATTCGGCAGGAGAAAAACAGAGAGAACAAGTGGTGGGAGCCAGCGGCTCCGGGAAAAGTACGCTTTTAAATCTGTGCGGCGGCTTAGACCGTCCAACCGGCGGGAAGGTGTTCATCGGGGATGTGGAGTTGTATAAAAACTCCGATGAGAAGCTGGCGGAAATCCGCAGAAAAAAGATTGGGTTCGTTTTTCAGAATTACCAGCTGGTGCCGATTATGACAGCCTATGAAAATCTTGTAATGCCGGCGCTTTTAGACAGGCGGAAAATCGAGAAAGAGTATGTGGAGAAACTGGCGGAGGCGCTCGGTATCACAGAGCGTCTGCATCACTTTCCGTCCCAGCTTTCCGGCGGCCAGCAGCAGAGAGTAGCCATCGGAAGGGCGTTGGTAAATCATCCGGAATTGATTTTGGCAGATGAGCCGACGGGGAATCTGGATAAGGAGTCCGCGGGTGAAGTCATTGACCTGTTGGTGGATACCATGAAACGGTTTGACGGGACGCTTGTGATGATTACCCACGAGCCTGCCATTGCCGCGAGAGCGGACCGGATTTTCCGGATTGACGACGGAGTGCTGACAGAGGAAATAAAGTAGGCAGTTTTCCCGATTGTACCCCGGAAGGTTGTAATTTTGCCGTGAGTATGCTATGCTTTAAGCAGACAAAGCACGATTTTTCGGACAGGGGATTTTGAAAATGATAACGACGGTAAAACGGTTACATTTATGGGAACGTAAAAGGCTTTTGAACAGAATGAAAGAATGTGAAAAGCGGGGCGGCGTGTCTGCTTCGCTTTTTTTAGAAGCGGAAATGAACGCGCTGCAATCGGCGGATTGTTTCTTTTTTTACGGAACAAAACGGAAGTGCAAGGGGGTTCTTTCCGTGTTTTTTTCGTCGGAAACGCAAGCGGAGTTTACGGTGGCGGAGTTTGTGCCGGAAAAAGAGGTTCTGCCGGAGCTGTTTGGGGCGGCGCTTGCCGAGTGCCGCAGGTGTTCTGTAAAGGAAGTGTATACGGTGGTAAACCCGCTGCTTGGATTTTCAAAATTAAACGAGTGCGGCGTGCGGCTTTCCTATGCGTTTTCGGAATATTTTTTGTGCTGTGATATCAATACGCTGACAGGAAACGCTACGGAGAGCAAAGAAAGACAAGAAGGAGAAGCGTTAAAGGAAGCGGTGTTACACCGCTATGAGGAAGCGGACGGAGCGGTTCGGTATTGTCTTGCCGGACAGGGGCAGGAGGCGGCGGAATGTCTGGTGACGCCGTTTGACGAGGGGAAAATGTGGTATTTGTTCCGGTTAGAAACAAAAGAGGAATTCAGGCGGCAGGGGTTTGCCCGACGGCTGCTCCGTGAAACGGCAAGGGAGCTTGCGGCGGCAGGGGCAGAGCGAATCCGGCTTCAGGTATCCTCGAAAAACCGCCCGGCGGAAACGCTTTACCGGCAGCTGGGGTTTTGGACGGAGGAGCAGAGAGATTATTACAAAACAGAGGAGTTTTAAATGGAGCAGCAGGAAAAGAATACAAGGCAGACGGACAGGGAAGCAAAGGAACGTGCTTTTTTACGGCGGCAGAAGCTGAAACAGGAAAAAGAGGCAAAAAAGCAGGAACAGCTTTCCGAGGAAAGAGAGAGGCAGCAGAAGGAGGACTCCCGTTTTATGCGGGAAGCGCTGCGGCAGGCAAAGAAAGCAGCGGCATTGGGAGAGGTGCCCATAGGGTGCGTTTTGGTGAGCGGCGGAAGGATTGTGGCGAGAGGGTATAACCGGCGCAATACCGACAAAACCACGCTTGCCCATGCGGAGCTTGCGGCAATCCGGAAGGGCAGCCGTAAGTTTCAGGACTGGCGGCTGGAAAACTGCACGCTGTATGTGACCCTGGAGCCCTGTCCGATGTGCGCGGGAGCCATCGTACAGGCGCGTATTCCGCGGGTGGTGGCAGGCTGCATGAATCCGAAAGCGGGCTGCGCCGGTTCGGTATTAAATGTGCTGAATACACCGGGATTTAATCATACGGTAAAATTTGAGAGCGGAATTCTGGAAAAGGAATGTGCGGAAATTTTGCAGGATTTTTTTAGGGAATTACGCCAAAACGGCAGGAAGATTGAAAAATAACTTTCTTTTATGGGGGAAAAGGAGTATACTATTCTTGGGGCAAATTCTTGTAAACGGGGTGTAACAATGGCGGTTACGATTAAAATGAATATGATGAACCGGATAGTAAAGGGTGAAACGCTGTTCGAAGAAGGTATGGAGTCGGACGGTATTTTTCTGCTGTTAAAAGGACGGGCGGTACTGGTGAATTCCAATGTCCGGCTGACGGCGGACAGCGGGGATTTTCTCGGTCTGTGGGATATTTATGCGGGCAGACGGAGAATGAGCTGCGTTGCGGCGGAGGATATGACGGTGTATGCCTTTCCGGTAAAAGAGGCGGCCGAGATTCGGACGGTATTGGAGGCAAACAAGGAGTATGGCGGCAGAATGACGGCGTCTTTGGGGCATTTCATTACGGAGCTTTTCGAAAGACAGGACGCGTATACGCACGAGGCAAAGAAACTGCCGGAGGTCATTACGGAATTGTACCGTCAGTATTGTGCCCGGTGCAAAACGGAAGAACTGCGTGCCGCAGAGCTTCCGAAGGCGGGAACGGAAGCGTTTGTTCCGTCTGCTTCGCCGGAATGGCTGGAGTATTACTTAGACGCCGCAAAGATACCGGCAGAGGTCCAGAAAAGTTATTTTTCCTGCGGCACGGAAGTGGCGCTGCGCCATATAGAAGAACAGATACGTTTAATTCAGGCACTGTTAGAAGAGTGTGCGAAGCAGGGTGACTTTATAAGACGGCAGGGCGCGGTTTTGATGAACGGTGGCGCGGACAATTTATTTTTCTTCTTCTGCGCGTTAGAGAATACGGCAAAGTCCGCAGAGGCGAAAAAGGCGGCGGTTTTGCTCCGGGAGATTGCGGAGAAAAGGCTGGACGAGCTTGCCGCGTTGTTTGGACGGTATGCGGGAGTGCCGTTTGACACGCATGAAAAGCGACGTGAGGAGAGAAAACGGGGGACGGCGGCAGTAGCAGAAGAACCTTGTGAGAATGCTCTGGAGCAGATTCTTTCCTATGCGGGCGTTTCGGAAGAGGCGGCGGTAGAATATACCGCGCTGGTGCAAAGGTTTGCGGCGTTAGAGGACAAGACCTCCACGGAGGACGAGGTACGCAGGCTCAGGAAGCAGCTTTCCGACGCGTTTTATCGTTTGTATGAGGCAGTGTTTGGAAAGGCATACAAAAAAGAGGACGGGGAGCTTCCGCTTCCGATACGTTTGTTTTTAGAGTTTGGCTTTTTGGATGAGAAGCTGATTACACGAACGCAGATGTTAGAGCTGGAAAAGCTGGAGCTTGAACCGGTCGGCACGGAGGCTTCGGGCTGCCATGTCTTTACGGTGCGCGAGTGGCTGACCTGGGTTTATGAAGGAAAACGGGAGCCGTCGAAGAACGAATTTGACCAGGAATATGCGGAAATGCTGCGGGAAATGAAAAAAAGCGGTCAGATTACCGAAGAAGAGGAGGCTGCAAGGCTTAAGAATCCGGAGGAACGGCTGCATTACGAAATACAGAATTTGTTCCGTTACAACCATCGTCTGGTAAACGGTCAATTAAGTATTTTTGTTCCGTTCCTTTACGAAGAACTTTTAGCGGGCGGCATAGAGCGTGCCTTTCTTTCCAAACAGGCCGTTTTAAAGGCGTTGGATTGGCTGCGGGGACTGGATTATTCCCTTTTTTACCGGGAATTTCTGTATATGAACAAAAAGCTCGGTATCGAGAAGGAGTACCGCATGGCGGAGGTGCTGCCGGATATTATTCTTTTCCCGACGATGGGAAGCAAGAGTATTTTGTGGCAGGATATCAGCTGCCGCCGCAGGGATACGCCGGGCAGATTTTTACTGCCGCTGTTTGCGGAGGTTCCGGTGGAGGACTTGCTGATTCGCGTCTGCGGGCGTTATCGCTGGGAGCTTTGCCGCACCATACAGGGGGCGGCATGGAATAATATCCAGATTAAGTCGCTGACTTCGGAATATACGGATTATCTGATGTATTACAGAAAGAACAGGGATATTTCCGAGGAGCGGAAAGAAAAAATAAAAGCACAGCTGCAAAAAGGAAAGAATAATTACCGCGAAGTGTATGCGATGGACTATGAGGTGTGGATAAAGAACGAATCGACGGGCGCCGTTAAGCTGAACAAGGTGGCGCGGGAAATTCTTGCCACCTATTGTCCGTTTGATGTAAAAACCAGAGCCCGGCTGGCACAGCAGCCGGCGTTTGAGGAAGCAATGGCAAGACAGACAAGAGAGCATGCGAGAAAGCTGCGGGAAACCGAGCTTCGTAATTTTGCTCTGACGAAGAACGGAATCGAACTTCCGAAGGAGCTGTTGGATACGCTCGCTTATTATAAGGAGCATTAGGGAACGCCGATGTAATCGATAGGTGTAAAAAGCACTCATCGCCGTAAAGGAAACAACAAAGAAGGAGGCACAGTATGGACGGCACTTATCAGATGCTGCATGATATCATTGATTTTCATAGTGACCGTATGCGGAATTTGAGGCGGTATTATCCGTTTTTCTGTCTTCAGAATACTGCGTTTCATTTGTTCAAGGAAGGAAAATATGCCTTTCTTGATATGGGCTATATTACATTGGCGGTGCTCCGGTATTTTATCGAAGAGAACCAATTCAACGACCGGGCGTTGCAGTATCCTGAAATTGCTGCGTTTCTTTCGGGAATCCTGACAAGAGATTTCGAACTTTCCCTGCCGAAGGAGGAAGAAAAGGAGCTAATCGACTATATTTTCGATAAGCTGAAGAACGACGGGAAGCCCTTTGTTATGGAGTATTTTGACCCGGCAAAGAGGACAAAGGCGGCAGTGCGGATGAAGCTGATTGATTCCGTACTTTCCGGTAATACGGTATTGTATACCGTTACGGCGGACGCCATTGAGTTTTATCTGGACACAAAGGAAATCCGGGACGAAAGTAAAATCAATATCCAGCAGATTTTGTTGGAGAAAATGATACACACGAAGAACTTTAAGGGCGGCATTGACGTAATCCGGCGGATTAACAGCGAGGTAAACCGTCTGCGCCTGCAAAAGAAAGAGGTGCTGGCGCTGCTTGGCAGCAATGTGTTTGACGGCGTTAAGGCGCTGGAGGAGTTCCAGCAGACCGGCATGCGCTGGTTTTCCGAGGAGCAGAAGCTTTTTTCCCACAACATGGAGCTGATGGAGCGGGCGCGGGCAAAGGCGGAGGAAACCGTTTCGGGAGAGCGCGACACAGAGGCATTACGCGGGATTTACCAGTTAGAAACCGAGCTAAAGAAAGCGATGGCAAATCACGGGGAGCTGCTGGCGGACTGTATGGATTTGCAGGTGCGCGCGGATGAAATGATTCATAAGTACAAGTACAGCAGATTGCGCGGAGCATTTGATTTCCGGGCATTCGTGGCAGCGGCGGAAGAAGCGGAGGATATGTCGCTGCTTTCTCATTTGATTGAACCGTTACTTATGCCAAGACTGCACAAGCAGTTTACGTTATTACAGACGGATGAGCTGCTTTCGCCGCCTGCGGAATCGGGAGAAACGGCGGAGCTGACCGGCGAGGCAAAAGAGGAAATGTATTTGTTTGAGGATGAGATAGAGGAGGAGCGGATTTCCGGTAATTATGCGGCGATTGTAAAGACGCTCTTTGACGAGCTTTTATATGCGGAGCGGGTAACGCTTTCGGAGCTGAACCGGAAGCTGGAGGTGAAGTTTTTTGACGGCATTTTCCGCAACAGCGATTATTATTCCTTTTTGGTACATATCTGCCAGAAGAAGGAATACGACTTAGAGCAGGTACGAAAGAAGCAGGATACATTTTTTGAGGGAATTCTTGCAAAGCTGCTGCAGGAGCAGCCGGAACGCAAATATGCGGGGCTTAGATTCCGGCTGATTATGAAGCCGGAGGCGGAGGAACTTTTGCACCGGATTGCGGGCATGGAACGGGACGCGGTGTTTACGACGACGGAGATTGTGTTCGAGAGGATGAACTAAGGCAAAGGCGGGAAGAACAATGGAACAGAAGAATCTGGAAAAGGCAACGGAGCTTTTGGCGGCGCTCTTAATCGGGGAGCCGGTGGAGGCGCGGGGAGGAAAGAATGCGGGACTGTATGAGGCATATCACGAATCGGGCGAGGTAAGCGATGCGCTGGATTTGATGCTGAAAAAATTGAATTTGCGGGTGTATGAATACAATTACGCAATGTATGTATCCGTAGGAGAGCATAACCGCGTGTTCGGCTACTCCAACGAGGATTTGAAACGCCTGATGGGACTTCGCTTAAATAAGGAGCTGTATCTTTGCTATTATTTGATTTATCAGGCGGCGGCATGCTTTTATCAGGATTCCGCCACCTATAACTATACGGAGTATATCAAGGCGGAGGATTTACTGGAGGCGACAAACCATTCGCTTGCCGGGATGATTTCAAAGCTGCACCGGTTTTCCAGCGAAACGCCGGAGGAAAAGAGCTTTACCGCTCTGGCAATGACGTGGGACGAGCTTCCGGTCATTGCGAACGAGGATACCCAGGGCGTCCGCGCGGGACGAGGTTCGAAAAGCGGTTTTGTAAAGCTTGTGTTTAATTTTCTGGTGTCCCAGGGCTTGTTTACCGAGGCGCAGGAACGGTATTATCCGACCGACCGTATGCATGCGCTGATCCGGAGATATTTCGAGGAGGAAAAGGGCAGACTTTACGAATTGCAGATGCAGCAGAGCAAAGGAGGAGAAGACGGTGCCGCATATTAACCGTATTCGTGTCAATAACGTAAAATATAATTTCGGAACGCAGGCCTATGACGATTTTCTGATGAAGCCGTTTTGCGGGAATACGCTGTACGACCTGGCAAACGGCGGCGGGAAAAGCGTGCTGATGCTTCTGCTTTTGCAGAATATGATTCCGAATTGTACCTTAGATGAAAAGCAGCCGATTGAGAAGCTGTTTCGAAGCGGTGAGGGAAGCAAAACCATTCATTCTCTGATTGAATGGCAGTTAGACGATGAGAATATCCGGAACGGGTTCCGGTATATGACGACGGGCTTTTGTGCCAGAAAGGCAGCCGAGTCGGAGGAGGAAACAAAGGATACCGCCTCCATTGAATATTTTAATTACTGCATTTTTTACCGGGAGTATAATGCGAACGACATCCGCAACCTTCCGCTGGTAAAGGAGAAGGAGCGCATTACTTACAGCGGTCTGCGGCGGTATTTAAAGGAGCTGGAGAGGGACAATTCGCTGATTGTGCGGGTGTTTGACCGTAAGGGCGAGTATCAGAATTTTATTGCGGACTACGGTATCTATGAGAGTGAATGGGAGATTATCCGCGGCATCAATAAAACGGAGGGACATGTCCGGACCTATTTTGAAACGAATTATAAAACGACCCGTAAGGTCGTGGAGGATTTACTGATTGAAGAAATTCTCGGCACTTCTTTCCGCAGAAAGGCGGGAAAGGAGGACGCGCAGGATGCGATGTCAAAAACCCTTCTGGATATGAAGGACAAGTTGGTAGAGCTTGCAAAACAAAAGGACGCCATAAAGAATTACGACAGGCAGGAGGAGGTCCTTTCGGAATTTTCCAACCGCGTTGCGTTTCTCGGCTCGGTTTACGGGGAACAGGGAGAGGCAAAGACGCAGTTAAACCGTATTTATAATGCGGCGCAGTATTATCTGAACGGACGGGAACAGGCCGCAGGCGAATTGAAGGACGCCGAGAATGCGGTAGAGGAGGAACTGCGCGGATATGAAGCGGAGCTTCTTTCGGCAGGGCTTTCCGAAGACCGTGAGATTGCAAAGGAATATGCGGAGCAGGTTTCCCGGCTTTTAGCGGAAAAAGAACAGAAAAAAGAGAGGGAAGAGGCACTTTCGGCTTTGCTGGTGCGCAAGGAATGTGCCAATGATTATTTAGAGTATCTGGAGGAAAAGAAAAAGCGCGATGAAATGGCGGTAACGCTTCAGGCAATGACGGAGCAGAGCGGCCTGCAGGGGGAGCTTTCCGCCCTTGTCCGCGCTTATAAGCAAAAGAAAGAGCGTTACGAGGAGGAGCTTGCGGGCGCGCTTGCAAAAGCGGAGAGCGCGGCGGCGGGCGCCCTGTTAAAATATAAAACGGCGGAAAGTTCCAGAAAGGATGTGGAGCGTGAGGCGGCAGTAGCGGAAGTGCTTGCGGAACAGGCGAAAAAGGAGCTTTCTGCGCTTTACGCGAAAGTAAAGGAGCAAAAGGACGCCGTGGGGTTACTGCTTGCGGAGGACGCACAAAAGTACGCGGCGGAGTGCGGAGAACGGAAGTTAAAGGCTGCTGCAAAGCGCACGGCACTGAAGGAAGAAGCGAAGAGGCTTACGGAGGAACGGGAAGAGGCGCTTGATAAGGTACAGCGCGCCGAACAGGAGCTGTTGCGGTATCGAGACCATGCGGCTGCACGGGAGGCTGCGCAGGAAAGGCTTTCGGAGGAGAAGGTACGCGCGGATAAGCTGGCGGAGGCCTATGGTGAAAAGGATTACCGTGCTTTAAGGGAAGCGGTGCGTCTGCGCTGCCGGGAAGCCTATGCGGAACAGACAAGGCTTTCGGAGCAACTGTCCGCCGCAAAGAAAAGACGGCAGGAAATCGAAGCGGGAGAGCTGTTTTCCTCTACGGAGGCGGCCCAGACCGTAAAGGAATATATTTGTACCAGACATAAAAAGAAAGCCGTTACGGGGGCGGAGTATTTACAGAGCAAATCCGGTGAGGAGCAGGAGGAGCTTTTGCGTAATTTCCCGGGTTTGCCTTTTGCGGTCATTACCGAAGGCTTTGCAGAGGCGTCGGAGGATCATCTGCTTGCGGAGTGTATTCCGGAGGGCACGGTCGTTCCGGTGCTGCGGATTGAGTCACTCCGTGCCGGAAAGGAGCTGTTCCACCGGGAGCAGATGCTTCTTTGCGTCAGGGACGGAGCGGTGTTGTTAGAGGAAAAGGCCAGACAGAAAGAACTGGTACGCCTTGCCCGTCTGGAGGAGGAAGCGGAATACGGAAAGAATCGTCTGCGTTCGCTTATAGAAGCCTATGAGGAGGACGAGGAGTTTTTGACCGGCTTTGTAGGACGGTATTATGAAACGATGTATTCCAAAAAGGCGGAATACGGAACGGAACAGGAGGACGAAGAGCTTTTAAGGGAGAAGCTGCGGGAGGAAAACGAGCGGCTTTCGGCGCTTTCGGAGCGTCTGCGGGCGATTCCCGCGGAGGAAGAGGAATGCGCGAATATCATTGCGGGCTGTGAAGAAGAAGCGCGCAGCTACCGCCTGATTACGGAGCTGAACGCACAGGCGGAGGAAAAGGAAAAGGCGATTCGCGAGTTTGCGGCAAAGAAAGAGCGTCTGCAGGAGTGGAAAAAGGAAGCGAAGGACGCGGCAGAGGCGTTAGAAGCAGACTGTGCGGCAAAAAATGCGGAGATTGAAAGGCTGCGGGCGCAGGCGGAGGAAGTAAGACGGACCTGGGACAGCTATGCCGTTTACGACACGGAGGGAGAACCGGCACAGGTTTCCTGGGAGATTGGGGAGCTTGCGGTGCAGATTGACGGAAAAATTGCGGCGCTGCATACGGAGTCCTCTTCGATGGAGGATAAGCAGAGATTATTGGATTCTTATGTGTCGGCAATGAACCGGCTGTTAAGAAATATTCGTGCGAGAGGGTTAAGCGTTGCGGAGCTGTCCGAATTATATGAGAAAAACGAAGTATACGAAACTTCCGAAACGGAACTTGCAAGACGCAGGGAAGAAGCGGCTGCGCTTTCCGCAGAAGCGGAGCAGTTGGAACGTCGGGTGAAAGAATTGCAGGAAAAGCTGTTCCGGCTGGAGGGGAAGAACAGTCAGGCGGAAGCTTCGATTGCAGAGAAGTACGGCGAGTACCGTCCGGTGGAGTTAAGCGGCGAAGAGCTGGCGGCATTTCTTGCAAAGCGTCGCGCACAGATAGCGGAGAAGAAAAAGCAGGCGGCGGAGTTAAAGGAAAAACAGGCGGCGCTTTTGGAGGAGCTTTCCGGTTATACGGTTATCCGAAACGAAATCAGCCGCATGTTTGAGGGGACGGACGCGCTGACCGAGGACTGCGGAAGACTGGAAAACAACGTGCGGCTGACGGAGTGCTACAAAGAGGCGCGGGAGCGGTACGCGGCAACTGCAAGAGAGCTGTTGAAACGGCAGGAGGAGTTTTACCGTAATCGTCAGAAAACGATGGAAACCTTGCAGGTGCTCGGCGCACAGGCACTGGCGGAGGAAATCGGAAGCAGCGTGGTAATGCCGAAAAGCGGCAGGGAAACCGAGGAGGTTGTCCGCGGCATAAAAGAGGTTATTGAATGCTTACAGCTGGAGCGGAGCAGAATCGAAGCCGGACTGGGAGATATGGAAACGATTAAGGAGAATTTTGAAAGCCAGTGTTTACAGCGCTGCCTGAATATCAAGGCAGATTTGGAACGGCTGCCGAAGCTTTCCAAAATTATGCTGGACGGCGAGCAGATACCGATGATTTCCCTGCAGATACCGTATGTAAAAGAAGAGTTTTTCAAAGAACGAATGACGCAGTATATCGATAGTGTGATACAGGAAGTGGACGCAATTCCGGTACAGGCGGAGCGGATGAAATATATCCGCACGGCGTTATCCTATAAAAAGCTGTTTTCCGTCATTGTAACGGATATGAACGGGATTCGCCTGCTTTTGTATAAGCGGGAGCGCATTAAGGAGCAGAGCCGTCACCTGCGTTACGAGGAGGCGGTCGGAAGTACCGGCCAGTCCCAGGGCATTTACATTCAATTCCTGATTGCAATCATCAATTATATTTCCAGCATCTATTCTCCGAAGGGAGATGCCGCGGGACTCCGTAAGGTTATCTTTATTGATAATCCGTTCGGTGCCGCAAAGGATGTGTATATCTGGGAACCGATTTTTGAATTGCTGCGTGCAAACCGGGTGCAGCTGATTGTACCGGCACGGGGAACAACGCCGGCCATTACCGGCAGATTTGACGTAAATTATGTGCTCGGACAGAAGCTGATTGACGGCAGACAGCAGACCGTGGTTGTAGATTACTGCAGCCGCGTGGAGGCGGATTCCGTAGAGTTTATTCCGTTGCAGTTTGAGCAGACAAGTTTGGATATTTCGGAGGTGTAGTATGGGAATTGAGCGTTATCGTGCGATTGTGAAACTGGAAGACATCAGAACGCTTTTTGAAAACGGAGAATACGCTGCGGCAAAGGAAGCGGCAGACAGTATCCGCAAGGAGCGTTTAAAGGACAGCGCGGACTTATTCCTTCTTGCCGCGGTATACCGCAAGGCCGGGGACTATCGGACGGCAAAGGAGTTTTTGCTGCGCATCTATGAAAAAAAGATAACCTGGCGAGTATTAGAGGAACTGATGGAGGTTTGCCTTGCGGAGAAAAATCCGGAGGAGGCAGAGATTTATTTAAAGCAGTATTGTAAAATTTCCGGCGGGGACCCGAGAAACTATATTTATGAGTATCGTATCGGACGTCAGATGCACCGTCCGGATGAGGAACTGTTGCCGATTTTGCAGACATTGAAGGCGGAAGAGTATACGGAAAAGTATGCCTATGAGCTGGCGAAGCTTTATCATAAGCTCGGCAGAGAGCAGGAATGTATGACAGAGTGTGCCGATTTGATTTTATGGTTCGGCGAGGGAACCTATGTGGAGCGTGCAAAGGCATTACAGGCATATTACCGCGGAGAGCTTTCGGCGGATGATATCCGTTCGGAAGCAGAGCGCCGTATCAAGGAAGCGGAAGAACGCAAGGCGCGTGAGGAAGCGGAGCGCAGAGCCTACGAGGAGGAGAAAGAACGTAAGGCAGAAGAAGAACGTAAGGCGGCAGAGGAAGCGAAGAACCGCTCGACAGAGGAAGAGCGCAGGGCGCAGGAGGAAGAACAGAACCGTCTGGCAGAGGAAGAGCGCAGGGCGGTAGAAGAGGAACTGCACCGTTTTGAAGAAGAGGAATGCAGAAGGGCGCAGGAGGAACCGCGCCGGTTTGAGGAATTGGAGGAAGCGCTGGAGGAGGCAGCGGCCACAGATATGAGCGAGCCGATGTGGGAGCCGGACGCTTCATTCCCGGCGGCAGAGGAAGAAAACGAAACGGTGGAGGAGGAAGCGGAAGCCTACGAGCAGATTTCTCTGTTTGCGCCGCAGGAGGCGGCAGAGGAAATCCGTGAAGCCGGAAAACCGGAAGAGTCCGATCCGGAACCGACGGAAGAGGAATCGAAAAAAGTGCTGACAGAGATAGGAGCGGAGCTGTCCGCGCGCCTGTCCGTAAGCGGTGTGGTTTTTGAGGATGCACTACATGAATATGCACGGATAGAGAGTGTAAGAAAGCAGTTAATCCGGATGTTAGAGGTAGTAATCAGCGTAAGGAAAAAATGTCATTGCCTTATTATTACGGGAGAAAAGCAAAGCGGAAAGACAACACTCGGCACCTATCTTGCAAAGCTGTTATATGAGCTTTCCTATGTCAAGAGTCCACGGGTGGCAAAAATCGGCGCGCAGAAGTTAAATCAGATAAAGCTTCAGGAGAAAAAAGAGCAGCTTCGGGATTGCTGTCTGATTGTGGAAGGGGCGGGTAGCCTTACCGAAGAGGCTGCGGCGGAGCTGTTAGAGTTTATCAGTCATACGGACGTCCTCGGCGCCGTGATTTTAGAGGATAATGCCAACGCTATGAACCGTCTGCTGCGGAATCATGCGGAGTGTAACCGAATGTTTAACAACCGGGTGCATCTGCCGAAGTATGACAGCAGTGAGTTGATGAGTTTTGCGTTAGGATACATCAAAGGGCAGGATTATGAAATCAACAGCGAAGCAAAGAAAATTTTAAAGCAGAAAATAGAACATTTAACCCGTGTGGGACAAAAGGAAGGAAGACTGGCTGAAACAATGAAGCTTGTAAAGAGTGCCATTGAAAATGCGGATTACCGGAATCAGGGAACGATTCTTGCGATGGCGGCCGCCGGCAATTTCCTTGCCGCAGGGGCCATGGAGCTTACGGCAGAGGATTTCGGCGTTACACGGTAAATTTAATTTTAATTTCATCCTTTAGGTTCTGACCGCCTTTGGAACGTACATTCTTGGTAACATTGAGAATGTAGGAATGGTTTTTTATGTAGGCTTCCAGCGGTTCGATTTCCACGGCGTTTGTGTCGGGATTGTAGCGAATCGAGGTACGGAGCACGGAAGCGTTTTCCGCGTCGGTAACGAACATATTTACATTGTTTACGGTGCTTGGATTAAGCGGTGCGGTAAATTGAACGCGCCAGATAAATTTTCCGGTTTTAAATTTAAGGTTTTGCTTGATTCTGTGCTCGGTGTGCTCGCTGAGCGGTTCGATTTCCAGCAGATTCATAGGGGCTCTCCTTTCCTTTGGAACTGCGTCCTGTTTTTATACTACTATACTAGATTTTTTTGGAAAAGGCAAGAAGATTTCTTGCAGAAAGAGGAATAATCAATGGAACAGAGGAATATTATTTTAATTGGTATGCCGGGTTCGGGAAAGAGTACCCTTGGCGTACTTTTGGCCAAAGCAATGAATTATCGTTTCCTGGATACGGACCTTTTGATTCAGGAACGCGAAGGGAAGCTTTTGTGTGAGATTATTGCCGAGAAAGGGCAGGAGGCATTTTTAAAAATCGAGGAAGAGGTAAATGCGGGGGTGGCTGCGGAACGGACGGTAATCGCACCGGGAGGAAGCGCGGTTTATTCCGAACGGGCCATGCGGCATTTCGCAGAAATCGGAACGGTGGTATATCTGCACGTTCCGCTGCCTGAGCTGGAAAGAAGGTTGGGAGATCTGACAAAACGCGGCGTTGTGTTGAAAGAGGGGCAGACGCTGGGGACATTGTTTGAAGAACGCCGTCCGTATTACGAACGCTATGCGGAAATAACGGTGGATGTGACACAGGAAGATATCGGTACGATTTTAGCGGAAATCATTCGGAAATTGAAGGAACGGGAAGAAAAAAAGTGAAAGGAAGCATTCTACAAGTGAAGAAAAAATCTACTGTTTTAGAAAAGTGCTTTACAAAATGAAAGTTTGTGATATAATCAAATTAGGAGTGTAAAAGTTATACAAAAATGGGGTTGAAATTATGTGCAATTTTAACAAAAAACGAAAAACTTTTTGATGAAAAAATAGATGAAAAAGAATAGTCAGAATAAACCTAAATTTGAGGTGAGTCATGGAACAGTATGTGATTAAGGGCGGAAAGCCGTTGGTTGGAGAAGTTACTATCGGCGGTGCGAAAAATGCGGCGCTTGGAGTGTTGGCAGCAGCAATAATGACAGATGAACCGGTAAGGATACATAATCTTCCGGATATTAGCGATATTGATATTTTATTAAACGGAATAGAGGCGCTCGGTGCAAGAGTGGAACGCCCGAACGTACACGAAGCACGCATTATCGGCGGTGGGATTACGACTTGTATTGCAAGTTATGACGACCTTAGAAAAATCAGAGCGTCGTACTATTTGTGCGGTGCGTTGTTAGGAAAATATAAAAGAGCGGAAGTTCCGCTCCCGGGCGGCTGCAATATCGGCAGCAGACCGATTGACCAGCACATCAAGGGCTTTGAAGCGCTCGGTGCGAAGGTTGTTATCCAGCACGGTATGATTATTGCGGAAGCGGAGAAGTTAATAGGTGCGCATATTTATTTCGACTGTTCCACGGTCGGCGCTACCATTAATGTGATGATAGCTGCAAGTATGGCAGAGGGACAAACTGTTCTTGAGAATGCGGCAAAGGAGCCTCATGTGGTAGAGGTTGCCAACTTCTTAAACAGCATGGGTGCGAATATCAAGGGCGCAGGTACGGATATTATCCGTATTTCCGGCGTGTCGTCCCTGCACGGAAGCACCTATTCCATTATTCCGGATCAGATTGAAGCGGGTACTTTTATGTTGGCGGCAGCGGCAACGAGAGGCGATGTCCTGATTAAGAATGTCATTCCGAAGCATTTGGAGGCAATTACGGCAAAGCTTGTGGAAATCGGCGCAGAGGTAGAGGAGTTTGATGATGCGGTTCGCGTGGTAGCGTCAAAGCGTCTGGTTCATACCAACATTAAAACCCTTCCGTATCCTGGCTTCCCGACGGATATGCAGCAGGTAATGGCGACGTTGCTTTCTATTGCGGAGGGAACGAGTATTGTGACCGAAACGATTTTTGAGAACCGTTTTATGTATGTGGATGAATTAACCCGTATGGGCGCCTGCATGCGCGTGGTAGAAGGAAACAGCGCAGTTATCGAAGGCGTTGAAAAGCTGACGGGAGCCACGGTGCGGGCGTTGGATTTGCGTTGCGGTGCGGCACTGGTGGTAGCAGGTCTGATGGCAGACGGCTATACAACAGTGGAGCATATCGAGTATGTAGACCGCGGCTATGAGAAGTTTGCCCAGAAGATGTGTGAGCTGGGTGCCGCCATGGAAAAGATTGATTCGGAAGACGCAAAAGCGCTTCAGAAGTTTAAATTAAGAGTAGGCTGACGTATCGCGACAGCAGCTTGTCCTGCGGTACAGAGGCACGCCCTAAGGAGTTTGAGAAAATGTCCGGGCGTTTCAATAAAGGAAAATCAAAGCGCTGTACCAGAAATGGTCAGCGCTTTTCTCGGTACGGCGAAGTGAGCGTGCAGACGGCAGCGAATGTGTATCTTAATTGTTTTAAAACCGGGCATACTACTGGGAGAAAAGCGTGTCTGATTGAAAGGAGGGATTTTTATTAAAAAAGAAGTGTATCAAATCGAAGGGATGACCTGCGCGGCATGCAGCGCGTCGGTAGAGAGGGTCACAAGAAGACTTCCCGGGATGAAGGAGGCAAGTGTGAATCTGGTTGCCGCAAGGCTTACGGTAATTTATGATGAAACCAAAACCACGCCGCAGGATATTATTGCGAAAGTCGAAAAGGCGGGCTTTGGAATAACGCCTTATGAAGACAGCGCAAAACGGCGGGAAGAAGCGGCGCGGAAAGAGGGAAAGGAGCTCGCGGCGGCAAAGCGGCGTCTGATTACGGCGGCGGTGTTTGCAGTTCCGTTATTGTATCTGGCGATGGGACATATGTTGCCGAAGCCGCTTCCGCTTCCCGGGTTTTTGTCGCCGTCGGAGAAGCCGTTTGTGTTTGCGGTAGTACAGTTACTTTTAACGATTCCGGTGCTGTATTGCGGCAGAAGCTTTTTTATTGTCGGCTATAAGGCGCTTTGGTCCCGAAATCCGAATATGGATACCTTAGTGGCAGTCGGTACGACGGCGGCGTTTTTGTATAGCGTGGTGCAGACTGTGCTCATAAGACGGGACGCTATGGCGGTACACCATTTGTATTACGAGTCCGCCGCGGTCGTGCTTACCCTGATTATGCTCGGTAAATATATGGAGCGCCGCAGTAAGGGAAAAACTTCCCAGGCAATTACAAAGCTCCTTGCGCTTGCACCGAAAAAGGCAATTTTAGTGACCGAAGAAGGCGAAAAAGAGATTGAAGCGGAACTGCTTTGTATCGGGGATAAGGTGCTTGTCAGACCGGGAAGCGCCGTTCCGGCGGACGGACTTGTCGTGGCGGGGAGCAGTGCGGTGGACGAGTCCATGCTTACGGGGGAAAGTATTCCCGTCGAAAAGGCGGAGGGCAGCTCTGTAATCGGCGGTTCGGTCAATTATAACGGCGTTCTGACGGTGGAGGTAACCCGTACCGGCGAGGAAACTACACTGGCGGGGATTGTGCGGCTGATGGAGGAAGCGCAGGAAAAGAAAGCGCCGATTGCAAGGCTGGCGGATATCGTGTCCGGCTATTTTGTTCCGGCGGTCATGGTGATTGCCTTTGCGGCAGGGATTTTATGGCTGTTTCTGACGAAAGACTTTTCGTTTGCCCTGCGCATTTTTGTATCCGTGCTTGTTATTGCGTGCCCGTGTGCGCTGGGGCTTGCAACGCCGACTGCAATTATGGTCGGTACGGGGCTTGGCGCTTCCCACGGAATTTTAATTAAGAGCGGTGAGGCATTGGAAGCCGTCAGCCGCATCAATACCGTGATTCTTGACAAAACGGGAACGATTACGGAAGGAAAGCCAAGAGTAACGTCCCTGGTGCTTTGCCCAAAAAGTGAAGAGAAAAAGGAGTTTGTTGCAAAAAGCGTTTTGGCCGGGAGCACAGAGGAAGCACTTTTGCGCCTTGCGGCGGCAGCGGAAAGCTTCAGCGAGCATCCCCTTGCCCGCGCGGTGCGGGAAGCAGCTTCGGAAGTGTTTTCGGAAGAACAGTACCGTGAAATTTCCGGCGATACAACAGATTTTACCAGTACCACCGGTATGGGGGTGTACGCACGTTATAAAGGAACGCCGGTTTATGTCGGCAGCCTGCATTATCTGGAGGAATGCGGAATTGATGTAACCGAAGCGGCACCGCTCGGGGAAGACCTTGCGGCAGCGGGGCAGACGGTGCTTGCCGTAGCAACGGACCGTCCGGCCGGAGCAGAAGGGGAAACGGGGCTTCGGGTGCTGGGGCTTCTGGGGATTTCCGACCGAATCAAAGAAACAAGCGCGGAAGCGATTGCGACGTTGCACCGCATGGGAGTTCATGTGTGTATGCTGACCGGGGACAACAAACGGGCGGCAGAGGCAATCGGCAGGCAGGCGGGCGTGGATGAAATCATTGCGGAGGTACTGCCGGAGGATAAAGCTAGAGTCGTAGCTGAGCAAAAAGCGGCAGGAGCCGGAGTGATGATGGTGGGCGACGGGATTAACGACGCACCGGCACTGGCGGCGGCAGACTGCGGTGCGGCAATCGGCAGCGGAAGCGATATTGCCATCGAATCGGCCTCCATTGTTCTTGTAAAATCGGATTTACGGGACGTGGGGCGCGCGATTCGTCTCGGCAGACTGACGATGCGCAACATTAAGCAAAATTTGTTCTGGGCGTTTTTCTATAATACCATTGGGATTCCGATTGCGGCGGGGCTGCTTTATCCGATAAACGGACTTTTGTTAAACCCGATGCTTGGCGGTTTTGCAATGTCGCTCAGTTCGGTATTTGTGGTGGGAAACGCGCTGCGGCTGCGGACGAAAAAGTTGTAAAGCAATTCAAATAAGAAAGGAAGAAACGAAATGACAACATTAAACATTGAAGGAATGCACTGCGAGGGTTGTGTGGCAAGAATCGAAAAGGCGCTGAGCGCAGCCGGAATTACGCACAGCGTGGATTTGACCGCAAAGACCGTAACCGTTAAGGGGGACGAAGGGGTTGTTGCGAAAGCAATCGAGGAAATGGAAGACCTGGGCTTTGGCGCGGCGGTGTCGCGCTAACGGATGTTTAGCTCAAACACATTTTTACGATAATCCAGTAAGCCTTCCTTTTTCATCTTACCCAATTCCTTAGACAATGCGCTGCGGTCGAGGTTGAGATAATCCGCAAGCTGCTGACGGTCAAAGGGGATGACAATTTTATTGCTTTTTTGCGCGGCTGCCTGCTGTGAAAAGTAGGACAGCAGACGGCCGCGGATTGTTTTCGGGGAGGTATGGAACATCCGCTGCGTCAGATGCAGGCTTTTTTTCGCGCTGACCGTAACCAGGTTTCGGATTAGCTTATGATGGTACGGACAGGCGTTGCCGCAGGGCTGAAATAATTGCGGTACGTTGACAAAAAGAAGTTCACAAGCTTCATTTGCAATCACATCTACCAACAGCGGTTCGTTGGGAATGCAGGCATAGGCCTCGGCGAAAACGCTGCCCTTTTCTACAATACTTAAAATACTCTTATTGCCCCAGACATCGTTGTTTTCGATGCGGACGCTGCCGGAAAGTACCAGACCGATATCGGATGTTGTGTCACCGGACCTGAAAATCGTTTCGCCTTTACGGTAACTTTTTGTCACAAAATGCAGGCACCGGCATACAGTTTCAATTTCCTGTTCGGAGCAGCCTCGGAACAGAATGGTTTTTGCTAAAAAAGTGAAATTCATAAAAACTCCTATTTCGTGGTTATAACCACATACTTGTGAGATTGATTATATTATGATGTGAGTATCATCATAATAATGCAGGTATAAAGTCAAGAATAGGAGGATGTGTAATGATAAGAAAAATTATTCAGATAAACGAGGAAAAATGTAACGGCTGCGGCGCCTGTGCGGCTGCCTGCCACGAGGGGGCCATCGGCATGGTGGACGGGAAGGCGAAGCTGCTCCGCGATGATTATTGCGACGGTCTGGGCGACTGCCTGCCGGCATGCCCTACCGGAGCCATCACCTTTACGGAGCGGGAGGCGGCGGCTTATGATGAAGCGGCAGTGCTTGCCAATAAGCAAAAAGCTTCCCAGCTTCGGCAATGGCCGGTGCAGATTAAGCTCGTGCCGGTCGGCGCACCGTATTTTGACGGTGCAAAGCTCCTGATTGCCGCGGACTGTACCGCTTACGCCTATGCAGGCTTCCACCGGGACTTCATCCGGGGAAAAATCACTTTGGTAGGCTGTCCGAAGCTGGACGCTGTCGATTACAGCGAAAAGCTGACGGAGATTATAAAAAATAACGATATCCAAAGCGTAACGATTGTACGGATGGAGGTTCCCTGCTGCGGCGGACTGGAGCTGGCAGCAAAGAAAGCTCTGCAAAACAGCGGAAAATTCATCCCGTGGCAGGTTGTTACCGTTAGCACCGACGGACGTATTTTGAACTAAAGGGAACGACGCTCCCTTAATATTCTGCTACAAATTTTTTGACAGCTGCCCTGCCAGTCCGCAGACAAGGTTTACCGTATGGCGGATTGCCTTTGCCTCAAAGGTCGGGTAATCTTCGCTTGCGGAATCGTCTGCCTTGTCGGAAATGGCGCGGATAATTAAAAACGGAACATGATTGTTGTGGGCAGTCTGAGCAATGGCCGCCCCCTCCATTTCGGTACACATACCGGAAAAGGTGGTGACGAGCCATTGCTTTTTTTCCTTTGCGGCAATAAACTGGTCGCCGGTGACAATGCGTCCTTCATGTACCGCGATTTCCGGATTTACCTCGCGGCAGACCTCGCCTGCCAGCACGCGAAGCCCTTCATCCGCAGGAAAGACGGAGGTGTCCATCCGCGGAATAACGCCGACCTCATAGCCGAAAGCCACAGCGTCTACATCGTGCTGTAAGGCGTCGGTAGAAAGTACAATATCCCCGATATCAATTCCGGCGTCAAGGGAGCCTGCGATTCCGGTATTGATAATGCAGTCCGTTTCAAAACGGTCAATAAGCTGCTGGGCGCAGATGGCGGCATTCACTTTACCGATGCCGGAGCGCACAACCACAACCGGCATTCCCATTAATTCTCCCTCATAAAAGGTCAAAGCGGCGCGTTCCGTTACATGAACGCCGCTCATGCTTTCCTTCAAACGCGCAACCTCTTCCTCCATTGCGCCGATAATTCCAAGTTTTTTCATAGTATTCTCACTTTCCAAAATCATATTAATCAGAAAAAGTCAAAAAATGAGTCGATTTCCCATACGCCATCTTTTGTTTTTTAATTACGATTAAGCGTGGTTATGATTTTCTATTTTTTCCCTCATATCGTCTACCATATAGCGGGTAGTATTACGGTCTAATTCGTGCAACATTTCTGAAAACATACCTATCAACTCCTCCGGATTAGCTGCAAACCCTGCCATTTCTTTATAAGGCTCCGAAAGCCACGGGTAAGTCTCACAAAGCTTTATCGCATCCTCTGTATTTTCGGTACAGAAGAAGGACAGCCAGCCCATCAGCCGGTCTTCCGGATTCTTAATTTTAGCATACTCGCTTTTTACAAATACGTCAAGGGCTATAAGGTAGAATTCCTGTAAGAAATTCAGTTCCAGACCACTGTCACAGACCGTCCTTGCATGGTGTACGAATACGTCGTTGCAGGTTTTGAATTCTTCCGTGCTTTTTTCATAGAAAATGATAGTGTAGACCTTCTGCAAATCCTTGTAGCTGAAGTGCTTGCCCTGCACAGCAAACCGGTATTGAGCGTGTCCGGATACGGAATGTAAAAGTGAAAATGTTGCGAAGATTCTGTGTTTTCTCTTGATTTTCCGGGGGCTATCCCGTATAATGAATGCAGATTTTGGGATAAGAGAATTTATTCCGCAGCATTGTCTGTTGCAAAAAATACAACGGACAAGGAAAAGGAGCATACAATAATATGAGATACAAAACATCCGGAGTTTGTGCAAGTATGATTGATTTTGACGTGGAGGACGGCCGTGTGAAAAACGTCCGGTTTACCGGTGGCTGCAACGGCAATTCCCAGGGCGTTGCACGTTTGGTAGAGGGAATGCCGGTAGAAGAGGTGATTTCCCGCTTAGAGGGTGTAAAGTGCGGCTTTAAGTCTACTTCCTGTCCTGATCAGTTGGCAAAGGCATTGAAGGAATGGAGGGCATAGTGCCTTATGAAACATATTGTATTTACCGGCGGCGGTACAGCCGGGCATGTAACGCCGAATATTGCGCTGTTTCCTGCGGTAAAGGAGGCAGGCTATGAGATTTCCTACATCGGTTCTTATGACGGTATCGAAAAGGAACTGATTACCGGGCAGGGAATCGAATATTACGGCATTTCTTCCGGGAAACTGCGCCGTTATTTCGACCCGAAGAATTTTTCCGACCCGTTTAAGGTGATAAAAGGGTATTTTCAGGCAAAAAAACTGTTAAAAAAGATAAATCCGAGCATTGTGTTTTCCAAGGGCGGGTTTGTTTCCGTTCCGGTAGTGCTTGCGGCAAAAAAAAGAAAGATTCCGTGTATTATTCACGAATCGGATATTACGCCGGGGCTTGCAAACCGGATTGCAATTCCGTCCGCAACGAAGGTCTGTGCAAATTTTCCGGAAACTTTAAATTATCTTCCGAAGGATAAGGCGGTTTTAACCGGTTCTCCGATTCGCGCGGAGCTGTTTTCCGGAAATAAAATCAAGGGTCTTGATTTCTGCGGTTTTACCGCAAATAAGCCGGTGCTGCTTGTAATCGGAGGAAGTACCGGTGCGGCCGCGGTAAACAATGCGATACGTGATTTGCTGCCGACGCTGTTACAGCAGTTTCAGGTCATTCATCTTTGCGGAAAGGGAAAGACCGATGAGGCGTTTGCGAATCGTGCGGGGTATGTACAGTTTGAGTATATTGACAAGGAGCTAAAGGACTTGTTTGCCGCTGCGGATCTCATTGTATCCCGTGCCGGTGCGAATGCGATTTGCGAGCTTTTAGCGCTCCGGAAGCCGAACATTCTCATTCCGCTTTCGGCTGCCGCAAGCCGCGGCGATCAGATTTTAAACGCCGAGTCTTTTGAGCGGCAGGGATTTTCCTACGTATTAAAGGAGGAAGAGGTTACAAACGAAACACTGCTTTTTGCAATTAACGAGGTTTATAAAAACCGTGAGCAGTATGTTGCCGCGATGAATGAGAGTAAGTTAAATCACGCAATCGAAACGATTACGGAGATGATTGTGAAGTTATCGAAGTAAAGAAAAAGGTAGAGGAACCATTGCTGAAACCCGGGCGATGGTTCTTTTGTTATATAAGGGATGCCCTTTTTACTTCTTGACAAAAATAAAATCGAAAAACTTTGTAACGAATTCCGGTTTTCCTTGTCTAATCTATGAAAAAGGAAGGAGGTGATATGTCCTTGGACTTTGAAAAATTGTATCATGCGTACTTTATGGAAGTGTATTCTTATGTGATGACGCTTGTAAAAAATGCGGGTTTGGCGGAGGAAATTACGCAGGAGGTTTTTTTTAAGGCTTTGAAAACAAAAAAACCGTATGAGGGAAAAGCAAGTGAGTTTACATGGCTTTGCGCCATTGCAAAAAATACGGCGGCGGATGCAATGCGGAAGGCCTCCCGCATGCAGGAGTTAAGCGAGGATATTCCTTTTGATGGGAATGTGGAGCATGTACTGGAAGATGCGGAAACGACCTTAAAGATACATCGGATTTTGCATGCAATGGAGGAACCTTATAAGGAGGTGTTTCAGCTAAGAGTATTCGGGGAATTATCCTTTGCGCAGATTGGGAAGATTTTCGGGAAAACAGAAAACTGGGCGAGAGTGACATATCACCGTGCAAGACTTAAGATTCAGGAAAGGATGGAGCGAAATGAGTGAAGAAAAAAAGTTTGAATGCGGGATGATACAGGATTTGTTGCCGCTTTATCAGGATGAGGTCTGCACGGAAAGCAGCAAAAGAGCGGTAGAGGAGCATCTGGCAGTATGTGCTTCATGCAGGGCTCTGGCAGAGAAGCTTAAGAATATGGTTTATGAGGAAGAACTGGTGCAGGAAAAAGAGTCGGTGCTCGCCATGCATGAAAAGAAAGAGCGTAGACGCAGCCGGACAATCGGATTTGTAACCGCGGGAATTCTGATGATTCCGGTGATTGTCTGTCTGATTTGCAATCTGGCGATTGGTCATGCATTGGACTGGTTTTTTATTGTGCTGACCTCCTTATTACTGACTGCCTCTCTTACGGTAGTGCCGATGCTGGTACGGGAAAAGAGGCTTTTGTGGACATTGGGCTGTGGAACGGCCTCGTTACTTTTGCTTTTTCTGGTAATTTGTATTTATTCCGGCGGGACCTGGTTTTTTGTGGCGGCGACACCGGTTATCTTTGGGCTTTCGGTTGTTTTCGGCCCGTATGTGATAAAGCAAATTCCTATGCCGAAGTATATGGCAAATAGGAAAGGTCTGTCGGTAATGCTGTGGGATACCGCATGGTTGTTTCTTTTGATTTTTGTATGCGGATTTTATAGCACGACTGCGGACTACCGGAGGATTGCATTCGGAATTACCGCGTTTTCCCTGCTTCTTCCGTGGGTATTCTTTCTTGTGATACGCTATGCAAGAACAAATGTCTGGATTAAGGCCGGAATACTCACCGTTTTTACGGGAGGCTTTATAACGGCAGTAGATACGGTTGTGGACGGAATTCTCGGCTTGGGATATGAACCGAATTTTTTGCAGGCAGATTTGAGAAAATGGGATAGCGTAACTGCAGATGCAAATGTAAATCTGTTAATTCTTTTGACAGGGATTGTAATCGGCATAGCGTTTCTGGCGGTGGGAATCGGAAAGAGGAAAAGTAAGAAAGCCAAATTAGTCCCTTGACAGAGAAGAAAAAAGTAAGTATACTTAAAATACCGTGCAGCCGGGGAGTTAGCGGTGCCCTGTACCTGCAATCCGCTACAGCAGGGGTGATGTTCTGTGTCGGGCATTTTGTTGCAATGCCGCCTCTTATAAGTGATGTTGACGTTCTGGTCTTACGCAACGGGAATTCGTGAACCGTGTCAGGTCAGGAATGGAGCAGCACTAAGCGAAACCTTCCGTGTGCCGTGAGGTCGCCGGAGCCGAGTTAACTGTAAGAGTAACGATTGTGACGGATGTTCAAAGCAGAACGCACGGTTTTAAAATGAAGTTTTTCCTGCCGTAAGCGAAGTTCTTCTAATCTTCCTCTATCACATGAATTTCCAGAAAATCAAAGTCAATGCGGTCTACAAAGTTGTCCTGATAAAACCGGGTGCGGTCATGCTTTTTAAAGTCTGCAATCGTAGCATCCAGCCAAAGCGGTTTGGATAAGTCAAATTCATAGCAAATCGTGTCGATTGCCGCAAAGATTTTCTTGGTGCGCGTCATATCGGTTCGGTCGTTTTCCACAACCATATCTTTGATTAAATGATTTTCTTTCCAGATTTTTGCCCATAAACGGAACATGGAAGCCTCCTTTGCCGGTGATTTATATCGTTCCAGTGTTTTCTTAACGCAAAAAGCAAAACCTCATTTTGCTTTTTGCGGATAGTATACCATATGGGCGGAAAAATTTCAGCCCCGAATTTGCAAAATCGCAAAAATCAAAAATGTTGAAAAACATTAGATTATGTGATATGTTCTGCATAATGCCTGCACGATTAATGGAACAAAGGTAAACATTCTTTCGGCTATTGAAATGATGGCAGAGAGTCTGAAGAGAATTATTGGAGATGAATCTAAGGAAGAATTAATGTTGCCAACAGTATTGCCAATAGAAGAAATGGAGGGGATTATAGAATGAGAATATTAGCGATATTGAGTCCGACCGATAAATGGGGAACAAAGCAGGAATATACGAATCTTAGAAAATTTCTAGTCAAGGACGGATATCTTCGGATTGCCCCAGAGGTATTCCTGCGGATTACGCAGAATCGGAAAGCAGCTCAAAAACATTTTCGACGGCTGGAAGATTATGCTCCGAAGACCGGAACAGTTCGAATCCTGCGGCTCACAGAAAAACAATACGCCAATATTCATATGCTTACAGGAGTACCGGATTATCAGGAGAAAACAGTGGGTACGAATTGTTGCATTATGCTATAACTCAAGCCGTGAAGAACCAGTCATTTGGATAAAATCAGTATCTTGTGGAAGGGATATGCCGTGCTACAAGATGTGATACTTGAACGATAGGGCAAAAATGGTGCATCGTTCAACTTGCATTTTCCTCGTTTTGTGGTATACTATTATTAGAAGATACATTAGGCTGATGTTCGTCTTGGACGTACCGCTTCGGGTCATTTGACACAAGCACCTCAGAAAATGTATCTTTTTTGTTTATATATGCGCTTGTGATATGCAACGTTTTTACATTGGCGTCTGGAACTGCCTCTACCACATAATAAAAGCCGTCATCTATCTTTCTTGAACGATAGGGCAAAAATGGTGCATCGTTCAACAAATACACGAATCCGGCTATCCTTTTTGGCGTACTCATCTGCGATTTTACCACTC
>CAZSQM010000029.1:0-25118 GCA_964609025.1 uncultured Lachnospiraceae bacterium
TAATCGTTCCTGTTTTATCAAGTGCCACAATCTGTGTCCTACCCGTTTTTTCCAGTGAGACAGCCGTCTTGAAGAGAATTCCGTTTTTTGCACCCATTCCATTTCCAACCATGATGGCAACAGGTGTCGCAAGACCGAGCGCGCAAGGACAGCTAATCACCAATACAGATATTCCTCGTGCCAAAGAAAATCCTGTTGTCTGTCCGACGAGAAGCCATGCAATAACGGTTATCATCGCAATTGCGATAACAGCAGGGACAAATACACCTGACACCTTGTCTGCGACCTTTGCAATCGGTGCTTTTGTTGAAGCCGCATCGCTGACCATCTGGATGATTTGCGAGAGCGTAGTATCTTCACCCACTCTTGTAGCTTCACAGCGTATATAACCTGATTGATTCAGCGTTCCTGCGGAAACTGCACTCCCAGCCACTTTGTCTATGGGAATACTCTCTCCTGTCAGGGTGGATTCATCTACTGCGCTGTTTCCGTCCAAAACAGTTCCGTCCACGGGAATATATTCACCGGGGCGAACGGCAAAGATATCACCTTTTGCCACCTGCTCGATGGGCACAGTAATTTCTACACCATCCCGCAGAAGTGTTGCAGTCTTTGGAGCCAGCTTCATCAGCCCCTTCAACGCATCAGTAGTTTTCCCTTTTGAACGTGCCTCAAGCATTTTCCCTAAGGTAATCAGCGCAAGAATCGTAGCAGCCGATTCAAAGTAAAACTCGTGCATATATGACATCACTGCATCTGCGTTGCCTTTGACCTGTGCATCTGTCATAGCAAACAGGGCAACTGTGCTGTAGACGAAAGCTGCCGCAGAGCCTAATGCAACCAACGCATCCATATTCGGAGCATGGTGCCACAAGCTCTTAAAACCACTGATAAAAAACTTCTGATTGATCACCATAATAACAACTGTTAACAATAACTGCAAAAGCCCCATTGCCACGTGGTTGTCATCAAAAAACGGCGGCAGCGGCCAGCCCCACATCATATGCCCCATGGAAACATACATAAGTACAATCCAAAAGCCCAGAGAGGTGATTAACCGTTTTTTTAACATGGGAGTTTCCCTGTCCTTCAGTGCATCCTCATCAGAAGATAAACGTGTAGTTTGATCTTTATTTCCCTTTTTCAGAGATGCTTCATATCCTGCATCACGAACCGCCGCTATAATTTCCTCGGCAGATGCTGTTCCTTCCACGCCCATAGAATTGGTCAGCAGGCTCACCGAACAGAAAGTAACCCCTTTCACACCCGATACCGCTTTTTCCACGCGGGCAGTGCAGGCAGCGCAACTCATACCGGTTACTGTATATTGTTCCATAATTGATTCGCCTCCTTTTATTTCATGAGTTTTTGCAGAGTTGCAACTAACTCATCGATTACTTCATCCTTACCCTCACGGATATCTCTGGCAACACAGCCTTTGATGTGATGTGCCAGCAATTCCTTATTAAAAGCATTGACTGCAGCGTTCACAGCGGCAGATTGCACCAAAATATCCGCACAATAAGCATCTTTCTCCACCATCCCCCGAATCCCGCGAATCTGACCTTCGATTCGGTTCAGACGGTGTATCAGTTTTTTTCGTTCTTTCTCTGAGCGGGCTGTCGTTTTTCCACAGCATCCGCATATTTCTTTATCAGGCATCATGTTTCCTCCTTCTATGTATACCCCTATGGGGTATTTATATCATATACCCCATCAGGGTATATGTCAATACAAATTCAAAAAAAACGACGGTCTGATTTTTCAAACCGCCGAAATGTATTTTATTTTTTGACAACACTTATGGAAAACCATTCTTTGGTACAGGTATTTCCATTACGGAAATAGTTCATTTTCTTTTCTGACTGAACAAGTCTTTTTAATTGCCATAGCTTCAATGGATATCATGACACCATTGGCTTTTCTGGCATTTGCACGGCACTGCTTGACATGGCGCATACAAGAGTTGCACTTCCCGGAATCTGTTCTAAAGTCAGCCGGATTGATAGCTTGTACGGGACATCTTTCTGCACATTGTCCACACTTCACACAGTTTTTATTAGTTTCGGAACGAGTCCAGCACCACCGCTCTTTTTGTATCATCTACCCATTTCAAGTATCGTATGATAGTCATTCACTATTTTTTCCATCGTGATAGATTTCATTCTGGATATCAGGTCATCTTTCAGCGTGTTATATGTTCGATCAAGCACAGCTCCGATATTTCTTCCAACTGGACAGAACGGAGATGGAGCAGAATGAACACTTATCATTTTATCAATCGCCTTCGGATCTACCGCTGCACAAATACGGTATAGAGAAATATTCTGCATCGGAACCGCAAGTTTTGCCCCACCTGTTCCAAACTTCACATCTATAATCCCATCTTTCTTCATTGCGCTGATGATATTTCTAATCGTAACTGGATTGCATCCTGTAGAGAGTGAAAGCAATTCACTTGTTACTTTGTTTTCTTCACCATATTCATTTATAAATATCAAACAATGAACCGCAATAGAACATTTATTACTGATATGCATAATACAAGTCCTCCTCTTACCATTCTACTATATAAGTTCAGTGGTGTAAATATTGACGCTACACCAAAAAGCAGTTATAATTTCTCTTGTGATGTAGTTTTATTTTTTACACCAAAGGAGGATTTAACATGAAATACTATCAGATTGTTTTCAGCCCTACCGGTGGAACGGAAAGAGTGGCAAGAGCAATTACACAAAACTGGTCTCAGATCGACACCATTGATTTATGCACTCCAGATACCAATTATTCAGACATTTCCTTTGACAAAAACTCTCTTGTCCTAATTGCAATGCCATCTTTTGGCGGCGTTGCACCACAGCTTGCTTTGGATCGACTTGCCATGTTCAAAGGGAACGGAGCAAAATGTGCTGTTGTTGCAGTTTATGGAAATCGTGCTTATGAGGACACCCTCGTCCAGATGGAGGATTATGCCCAAAACGCTGGGTTCCAGGTAATTGCCGCCATCTCTGCAGTAGCGGAACATTCCATCATACACGAGTATGCAGCCGGAAGACCTAAGGAAGGTGATTGCAAAGAACTTGCAGGATTTGGTGATCAGATTCTTGAAAAAGCCACTTGTAGCATATTATCCAAACCTTCTGTTCCAGGTAATAGACCATACAAAAAGCCCGGAAGTGGAATGGTTCCAAAAGCTGATTCCAGCTGTACCTCATGTGGTTTGTGCGCACAGAAATGTCCCGCAAGTGCTATCTCTGCAGGCACTCCCAGAGCGACTGACAAAAGTAAATGCATATCCTGTATGCGATGCGTGTCCATTTGTCCAGTTCACGCCAGAAAGGTCAGTGCTCTTATGACATCTATTGCCGCAGTAGCAATAAAGAAGGCCTGTTCTGTTGAAAAAACAAACGAATTGTTTATATAAAGCAATTGCTTATTATTCTACCCCTCCCGACCTGTTTAGATTGGGAGGGATAATTTATACAGCGCATTTTCACAATTTATGATTTGGCGGAACAAACTGCTCCACCCAATTTAATCCCTATTATAATATAACACCAGTATTTTCACCTCCAAAAAATCACCCAAGCATTTCTACCCGAGTGCCATCAAATCCTATTCCTCTACTTTCACTTCAAATCCGTTTTTGAAAATAAACCTTATATCGCCCTTTGCTTTCACAACCACTTCCTGAACAAGGCTGCTCCAAATCCCCGCATCGAACTCTTCAATTAAGCCGTCCTGCTTTTCCAAAGTACGAATGAACCCTTTGAATAATTCTCTCTTCGCCTTCTTCATTTCAATCTGCTCTGCGATGTCATCATACTTAGCTTTTGCCTTTTCATACCTTGCTGTAAGTTCGGCATAGCGTTTTTCATATTCGTCCTGATCTAATGCTACCCGGCTGTTCTCTGCAATGGCAATCTGCATCTGCTCCGAAATGATATTAAGTTCTGTGATGCTATCCTGTAAATCCCTGTCAAGGGAATCCGTCTCACAGACTATTTCCATCATAACTTTGGTATTTGCAAGAATCTCTTCCCTTTCAGAAAATAACTCGTTGGCCGCCTTGATGAACAATTCCTTTAACTCATCCTCGTTGATGTGTGGTGTCTTGCACTTGCAGCCATCGGAATACTTGTGGTTGCATCTGTAGATAACCTTTCTGTACTTGTCATTGGAATGCCAGACCTTGGCTCCATACCAAGAACCACATTCTCCACACTTTATTATGGAAGAAAACAATCCAACTCTACTGTACTTCTGCATTCCCTTTCACCTTATAATCTCCGCCTGAACTTGGTCGAACTGGTCTGCGTTTACAATGCCCTCATGGTGTCCTTCCACATAATACTGTGGCACTTCGACATTATTGCTACCAGCTTATGAGCCAGGAAATCCTTTGTGAAAGTCTTTTACAAATGCTCTCTACCTCTGCCTTGCAAAAAAGAAAATATCTTTCATGGTTTCAAACAAATTCTGTCATAAAAAACTCTTGAATCATCATTTCAACTCTCTCTATGCTTATCGGTTGTTTTTTTGTTTCAAAGGTCATTATCAGATTTACGAATGGTAAGATTCCATTTTTACAGTATAGATTTATCTTGTTGCATGCATGATTCCTATATTCTTCATCATCCATCATCCCGAAATGCTCCCAATAAAAGAATTCTCCCGATGTAGGATGCCTGATTACAAAATCCGGATATAAGGTTATCCCATCCAGCACAAGCTTTTCTTCATAACGAAACGGAATCCGGTTTTTATAAAGCAGCATATCGATAATGGCTTCCGATTTGGATCTTAGTAGCTTTCCCTGTGTACCCTTTATTTTTAGATTTCCCTCATACTTATTACATATTTCATATTCGGCGTTCTGCCAATTCTTTAGTTCTTCATTCAACGGCATAAAATTCTTTTCAAGCAACTTCCCATACTCAGGATGAAATAACAGTTGTTCTGATTTTCCTTCCTCAGACTTCATTTTTTTAAGATACGCCTCACAAGCGGAAAGACTCTTTCTTAATTCCTTCTTTTTGTAGTCATAATACTTTTTCATGGCTAAAGCTTCCGCAAACTCTCTTTTACTCTTAGGCAGATAAGAAGTCCCATTTTTATCTTTAACCAGCCACTTATAGCGCTCATTGTTTTTGGTACAAATCAATTCTCCCTGCGGAAATTTCTTTTCCAGACAACTTATCTTTTCAAGCTCTTTCATGGTTTCTTCTTTTTTCCTTCTTACATCATCACACTTAATACTCATAACATTCCTCTTTTCTTATTTTTTTACTTTCTACGATTCTTGCTACCACTCGGGGCATATTTCGCAATTTCCCGCTTCCATGCCCCGCCGTCGGTTTCCTTGCGGGGCATTTTTCGCAATTTCTTCTCTCCATGCCCCGCCGCCGGTTTCCTTGCGGGGCATATTTCGCAATTTTCTCTTTCCATGCCCCGCCGCCGGTTTCCTTGCGGGGCATATTTCGCAATTTTCCTCTTCCATGCCCCGCCGCCGGTTTCCTTACGGGGCATATTTCGCAATTTTCCTACTCCATGCCCCGCCGCCGGTTTCCTTACGGGGCATTTTTCGCAATTCTCCTCTTCCATGCCCCGCCGCCGGTTTCCTTACGGGGCATTTTTCGCCATTTTCTCTTTCCATGCCCCGCCGCATATTTTCCAAATCCCTATAACCTGCTTATCCTCCTCCATGTACCAAAATCTCCGCTTTATTTCTTTTTACCCTGACTTCAATGGCTCCGCATTCATCTGTGCGGTAAACTTCTGTGCCGTGTTCCTCCAATCGTCTCAATACCTCTTTATGAGGGTGTCCGTACCTGTTTCCCTTTCCGCAGGAAATAACAGAAAATGCAGGCTTTAGTGCAGCAAGAAATTCTTCCGACGAGGAGGAGGAAGACCCGTGATGCGCCACCTTCAGCACTTCAACAGAAATTCCCTCTACCGCGCCCTCTTCTAAAAGTTTCCTTTCCCCTGCCGCGTCCATATCTCCGGTCAGCAACAAATCAAATTCGCCGTAGGAGGCAAGCAGTACCAGAGAGGCAGCATTTTTATCCGAATATACTGCCCCCTCCTTTGGCGCAAGGCAGGAAAGGACCAGTTCCTCTCCTGCCTTTAACCGGTCACCCGCCGCCAGATAACAGACCTCCACATTCTTTTCCTCCGCAAGTTTTGCAAGCGCCTGACAGGCAGGGTCCGATATTGCCGGTATGGGCAGGACAATACGTTTGATGAAAAGTTCTCCCTCATACCCCGCCGCACTTGCACGATAGGAGGAATATACCGGCATCCCTGCTAAAAGCTCACGGATTCCGCTTATATGGTCGCTGTCCCCATGGCTAATGATCGCACAATCAATCACACGAATTCCCTTTGCCTTCAGATACGCCGCAAGCCGCTTTTCTCCTACTTTTTGCACATCCGCACTGCCGCCGTCCACCGTCAGTACCGCACCTGTCCGCTCCCGCAGCACAATACCGTCCCCCTGCCCCACATCAAGAAATGCCGCCTCAAACGCCGCACAGGGCAAGGGCAAAAGGCAGAGCGGCAGAAGAACCAACACACACACGATTCCTTTTTGTCCCCGCCGGTTTTTCCGCCCTCTCCTGCCGCCCCGGCGGATATACAGGCAGACCGCCAATACAGTAAAGTAAATCCCAATCTGCCATAACGCGGGCTTTCCGAACAGCAGCAGAGAAAACGGGAGTTTGGAAACAATCCCGCAAAGTGCTTCGTAAACCCACAAAATCGCGCCCACACCGCCCGCAAAAAAATGCCCGAGCCACACGCTGAAACACCCACAGACTCCCGTAAGCAACGCGCAAAAAAGTAGAATTGTCATTAACGGCACAACGAGCGGATTGAGAAAAAAGCCGTAAAGCGGATATTCAAAATAATGGAATACCGTAACCGGGAGTGTGACAAGCTGAATTGCCCCGCCGAATAAGAATGTACTCTTCACCTGTTCCGTTATATCCACCCGAAGCCGCACCCATTTGCTGTCTGCCTGTTTTGCCGTCCATACCGCCTTTTCCTTCAAAGAGCGCTCTCTTTCCCTCTCCTTTAACAAAACCGCCAGCACCGACGCTCCGTAGGCCGCCGCATAGGAAAGCTGGAACGACGCCGTATACAACGCCCCCGGAGTTTGACACAGAATCACAACCGCACTGACCGACATGGCAGAAAGCGTGTCGTAGGTTCTTCCAAGCGCCGCCGCCAAAAGCAGCAGAAAAAACATGATAACCGCCCTCTTTGTAGAGGTTCCCGCCTCCACAAACCTTCCGTAGAGAATGACACAGGCGCACGCAGCGGGAATCGCACCGTTTCTGCCAAGTACGGTACGGCGCAAGAGCTGGTACACCGCCATGCCGAGTAAGGACACATGAAGCCCGGAAATCGCAAGAATATGCGAAATTCCCCCGTGACGGTACAATTCTTTCGTTTCGTCCGACAAAAGCGCGCGTTCGCCCAGAAGCATGGAGGAAACCACGCCCGCACCGTTCTCTCCCAAATACGTCACATAGGTTTTCTGTAATTTACACTTTGCCAGGAATAATGCTTGATTGAAGCGATGATAAGAAAAATCCGTAATCCGGACGGTTGCCGCCGTAAGCGTCCCCGTAATTCCGATTGAAAAGTAGTATTGTTCTGCGTCAAACTGTCCGGGATTCCCCGGCGGCTCTATCTCCCTGCCCTTTCCGTACAAAAACACCTGCTGTCCGTCCTTTAGCGTCCCGTTTTCCGCCGCTAAATCATCCGTGTAGACAAGCAGCGTTCCGACCGGGCGGTAGACCTCCTCCTTTGCGGAATACGACGCCGCCTCCGCCCGTTCCAATTCAAAGCTGACGCCGTTTCCGGTCATCCTGATATGACGGATGATTCCCTTTGCCAGCAGTTCCCTGCCCGATTCCATACATTCCGTAAACTGTGCCCTGTATCCGTTATACTCCGTTCTTTCCCGGCACATTACCGAAAAGCCGAGCAACAAAAACGCCGGTGCGGCAAAGAGCAGCCGGTCCCCAAAAGATACCCTCCGTTTTTCCGCCCTTCGCCTGCGGACGATACAAAAGCCCGCAAAACAGATACAAAGTGCCGTTCCGAGTACAATCCCGAACGGCAGCCGCTCCAAGACCATACCAACGGCAAATGCGGCGGCGTATACGACCGCCGGCCGTTTTATTAAAAGAACCCTTTGCCCTATCGTAAAAACTCCTTCCTGTACTTCTTTTACTCTTTTTCGATTACATTTAAGTTGCGCTCATACTGCAACGTCAAATCCATTGTCTGATACAGTTTTTTCTGCGCTCCGTCCACATAAAACTGTACCCGGTAAATATCCGGAAGCTCCGCCAGACTGTTGACAATAGAATAAATCGCAACCTCCTCCGACACCTCTTTCGGCTTGTCCAAAAACTCTTCGCTCAGGTCTACATAACAAACTCCTTCTTTTGTAGATACACTGAGCACCTTGGTCTTTTCCGAAATCACCGGATACATTCCGTCTTCTACCGGTCCTGCAATCAACTGGCGCAACACAATCTGCTCCTCTGTTTCGGAGCCGCTGTACGGAATTTTGAGATTGGACGCAATCAGCGCGTCCCCTGCCTTGTTCGCATAATACACCGTCGTATACAGGTATTGATAGTAATTTGTATCCGGTCCCGTATTGTCTATAAAGTCTTCTGCCTTCATAATACCGACCGGCGTATTCTGCGCTCCCATTAACGGCTGTCCTGCCACATAAAACTCTACGGCGTCAATGTCCGGCACCTGACAAACCGTTTTCACAACCGCGGCGCGCATCAACACTTCCCGAACGCCCGATACGGTATTATAGGTTTCGTCAAACTGTAACGTTACAAGCCCGTTCGTTCCCATGCTGATTTCCGGCAGCTTCACCGTTTCCGGAATTGCCGCGGCATGCTCCTCTCCCAAAGGCTTCTGCATATGTGTAAGCAACTCCCGCACCAGAGGCTCCCCCTCTGAGGAAATCGGAGTATACCCCTCGCTCACGACCTTTGTTTCCGCCTTATCCAGATAATAAACCGGAATATCGCCTTCCCACACCGTCGGCTGCGGACTTTTGCTGCAGCCGGCGAACAGGAAAAGAGAAAAAACAATCCAAATCCAACACTTTTGTTTCATGTCTGCCCCCTTACTGCACCGTCAGCACAAAGCTGAGCGGAATCCGTACCGTAAAAATAGAGCCGACGCCCGGCACGCTTTGTACCTTCACTGCTCCCTTGTGCATCTGTACCGCACTTTTCGTAATGGAAAGCCCTAACCCCGTACCGCCGGTTTCTCTGGAACGCGCTTTATCAACCCGGTAAAAACGCTCAAAAATAAAGCCCTGCTCCTCCTCCGGGATTCCGATACCGGTATCCTCTATCTTTACATAAAAATACTTATGGTCCGCATTCAGGGAAACCATGACCCTGCCGCCGTCCCGGTTATACTTAATGGCGTTTTCGATGAGATTGGAAAAAACCAACGACATCTTAACTTCGTCTACCTCCGCAAGCACCGTGCGATAGCTTTCAAATACCATCTCAATCCCGCGCTTTAGGGCAAGCGGCTTTAACCGTTTCATAATAATTTCCAGAAGCTCGTTGATGTTGACCTCGGCGATATGCATCTCGCCGGAGGTCTTGTCCAACTTTACAAGATCAAGCAGATCATTTACGATTTTCGCTTCCCGGTCGATTTCGGAATTGATATCCGCAATAAACTCCTGATACATTTCAATCGGGACATCCGGCTCCAGGACAAGGGAATCGGACAAAACTTTGATGGCCGTCAGCGGCGTTTTTAATTCGTGGGATACGTTCGAAACGAACTCCTGCCTGGACTTCTCCGTTGCGGCAACCCGCACCATGATACGCTGGAATGCTTCCGCAATCTGCTCTACCTCAAGATAGCTTCCCGGTTCAATCATCTGCGTTCCGTCATACTCCTCCGTAATATTCTCAATCCGCCCCGAAAGCTTTCGCAAAGACTTCGTCATACCGCCGGAAATGAGCAGCGCCGCCACCAAAAGCACTGCCGACGCGCCTATGGTCAGAACCATAATATTTTCCTCAAACAACTCCTGGGCGTCAACGATATCTGCCACGGAGGCGCTCATTACCATTGCGCCGATTACCTGCCCGCCGCCTTCATTGCTTAGCCCTAACACCACCGGCAAAGTAATTTCCGCCATCTCACCCGCCTTGTCATAATAGGTTCTGGTTTCACCGCGCATTGCGTAAATCGGTTCCTCCGAAATCAAAGTTTTTCCTTCTTCGCGTCCCGCGGTATCCTTTACGATAACAAGGTTGCTGTTTACCAGAACAATCCGCCCTTCATACAGCTTTGCAAGCGCCTGCAGCCCCGCAGACAACTCCGGCTGCGTCTGCTGTTCCAGATAGCCGGACTGTGCAATCTGCCCCGCAAGCGTTGTTCCCTGCTCCTTCATCTGTTCCAGACGCTTTTCGTAGCTGTAATTCCAATACAGCGCTTTCATCGCCTGCATCCCCGCATACATCGGCAAAATTCCCACAAGAAGCAGCACGCAAAGCAGATGAACGCGCATGCTCCTCCACGCTTTCAGCTTCTCTTTAAATTTTGAAAAAATAGCCAACCCCCCATTTTGTATGTATATAGTCCGGTTCGCTCGGGTTACGTTCTATCTTCTCACGAAGTCTTCTCACATGTACGTCCACCGTTCTCACATCCCCCGGATACTCGTAGCCCCAGACAATGTTTAAAAGGTTTTCCCGGCTGTATACTTTATTCGGATTCGTCATAAGCAGCTCCAGCAAATCAAACTCCTTTGCCGTAAGATTCACTTCCTGCCCCTTTAAGAACACCCTTCTGCCCTCGCGCTCTAAGCGGATATCCCCGACCGAAAGCTTTTTGTCCTCCGCGTCCTTCTCATCCTGCTTTCTGCTGCGGCGCAGAATCGCTTTAATGCGCGCCTTTACCTCCAGAATATTAAACGGCTTTGTAATATAATCGTCCGCGCCGTATTCCAGTCCCATAATCTTGTCGATATCTTCGCTCTTTGCCGTCAGCATCATAATCGGCACATCCGAAAACTCCCGAATCTGCCGGCAGACTTCAAATCCGGAAAGCTTCGGCAGCATCACGTCCAAAAGAATGACATCGTAGGAATTTGCCCGCGCCGCCGCCAATGCTTCTTCACCGTCATAAGCGCAGTCCACCAAAAGCCCCTCCTGTTCCAGGCTGAACTTAATTCCCTTGACAATCAATTTTTCATCGTCCACTACCAAAACCTTTTTATCCACACCGACACCTCTTCATTCTGCTACAATTTTATCTTTCATCCGCTCAAACATTGCTTCTCCGATTCCGGTTACGTTTTTTAATTCTTCTATGCTTTGAAACGGTCCCACCTTTTTCCGGTAGTTCAAAATACTCTCTGCCTTTGCCTCTCCGATCCCGTCCAGCGTCATCAGTAACTCCTTATCCGCCGTATTGATATTCACCGGCTCGTTTTCCTGAGCCTCTCCGGTCTTTCCCCCGTCGTCGATACGCTCTGCTACGGAAAGCTCCTTCGTTTCCGCAACCGACGGCACATAAAGCTTTTGTCCGTCGGCAAGATACGCCGCCAGATTGTGATACGTCGTATCCGCTTCCTCCGTAAAGCCGCCCGCCGCCGTTACCGCATCAACCAGCCGGCTGCCCTCCGGGAAGGAATAAACGCCCGCTGCCGCTACTGCGCCGCAGACATAAACCCAAAGCTCCTCCGGCTGTGTTTGCAAACCGCCGCCTGCCGCCTCTGACACCTCACCGGTCTCTTTTGCCTTACCTTCGTTTTGTACCGTCAGGTTCTCAGACGTTTCGCTGTTTAAATTATCGACGCTCCCCGCCTGCCTTTGCAGTACGATACGCTCTTTTTGCCGCGCCGCATAATGCGAGCCGAGCGAAACCGTTCCGCAGACGATAAGAAACCCGGCAATCAGCCCAAGCTTTCTTTTTTGTTTTTTATCCATCGCTTCCTCCTTCGGGATGCGCACGGATCTGTTCCCTCATTTTCTATTTTAGCGGATAACCCGTAAAAAAACAAGTGCTTTCCTTTTACTGCCAAAACTACTTTTCCGAAACAAAACCCGCACGCTTAGTCCGGGCCGGAGGACTTAAACCAGATTACTCCGCCCACGGTAACTGCCGCCGCACAAAGCTTCTGCCACGAAAAAGGAACCTTTTCCACACCGAACAATCCGAACAGCTCTATCACATAGGAAACAATCAACTGTGCCGTTACAATAAACATTGCCGACTTTGCCGGTCCAAGCATCTCTACGCTTTTGATTACAGTAAATGTGATAAACGCGCCCAGAATTCCGCCGAGCAGAAAATACTTCGGGCTGACCGCAAACAGGGAGCGTACTCCCTTTTCCTTTCCCGAAACGAACCATGCCATAATACATACCACCAGCGCCGAAAACTGCACAAAACCTGCCGCCGTCCAGACACTTGTCTGCTTTGTTACGCCCGCATTCCAGATTCCCTGCACACTCATAAGGGCGCCGGAAATAATTGCAATCAAAAAGCCAAGCATTGCATTCCCTCCTTTGACACATGCAGTATGCGCACTTTTTTTGCAAATATTCCGCGGGAAAGGCTTGTATTTCCCACCGACTTATGCCAAGATAAAGGAAAGAAACAAAGTTTTGAATTACATGCAAACATCCATGCAACATATCATGTTTGCATAGTCAGATTAAAATAAGAAACAGAGGAATTCCATGAAAAAAAGAACCTTACGGCTTATCGTAAAAAAAAGACATTGCGGGCAAGTGCTTGCCCTGCTTTTCCTATTTTTCCTTTCTCCCGCCGCCAACGTGCTTTACAGCATGGCAGTGATGTCGGTTTACAGCGGAATGCATAAGGCGGACAGTCTTATGAAAAAGGAAGGAATCGACCTTTCCATACCGGGCGGTCTTGCCACACTGCGCTCCGACTGGTATCCCTTTGTGATGACCTTTTGCGCGGACAGCGGCTTCCGGCACTTTACCGGAGATTCCTCCCTTTCCTTAACGATACTGTATAACTTTCCGGCCTTCTCCCCGGTCAAGGGGTGCAGCCGCCTTTACGATACCGAATCTCCCTATTATAACAGCTTTTACGGCGCCTATCTGGTAAAAGACGGGGACGGAACGCCTTACGGCTTTACCCGCAGAGACGACGGTTCTCTCTTCCCCGATGCCGCCGCAGTCGCCGAGGTGCCGAAGTACGACTTCTGGCAGCTGGTACTTTCCGAATTCGGCTTAACAAGGGATAACGCCGTGTTTGACTGGAATATTACGGACATTTCCGAACCTCTCTCCTATGCCGGAGAGGACGGCTTCTACCGTATGGACGCCACCCTTACCGTAAACGGCGCGTCCCACCGATATCACGGTTTCACCCAGTCCTACCTCCAGTACGGTAAGCCGAATTTTCCGGTAAGCGAACCCCTTGCGCCGGTTTCCATGTACGGCAGACTGTACGGCAAATATCTGGAAGAAAAACAGGTTTCTTTATTTTTCTATATCGTAGCTGCAAATCGGGACGTGCTGGAGGAATGCGACAGGGAGATTTTAGCGGGCAGCAGCCTTGCGTATTAAAGCGTTCGGGAAAACGGTTCCCTTACCGTGCGGAAAGGTCCGCTTACAGCAGATACCGGAGGCTTACCAGCTTTTCTTCTCTTTGGTACAATCCTGCTGTTTTTTTCGCTCCTCAACCATTTTGACAAACCATTCCACCATAGACGGGTCCTGATGGGAGAAGAAAGAACTTTCGTTTTTATCAAGAGCAGCAATCGCAGCCATATCCTCATCCGAAAGTGCAAAATCAAACACATCAAAGTTTTCTTCCATACGTTCCATGTGAGTTGACTTTGGAATTACAATCACTCCACGCTGAATATTCCAGCGCAGCATAACCTGTGCCGCTGTTTTCCCATATTTTTCGCCGATTTGCAAAATGACAGGATGCTCAAAAGTACCTTTACGACCTTCTCCGAAGGGTGCCCATGCTTCCAATCGGATATCGTACTTATCAGCCCACTCTTTTAAGCTCTTCTGCTGATTGAAAATATGCGTTTCCATTTGATTTATCATAGGCTTAATTCGATGAAAAGACGCAAAATCAACCATGCGGTCGGCATAAAAGTTCGAAATACCGATTGCACGGATTTTTCCCTCTTCGTACAATTCCTCCAGTGCCTTCCATGCACCGTAAGTATCGGAGAACGGCTGATGCAGCAAAACCAAATCAAGATAATCCGTTTTGAGCTTGCGGAGTGATTCCATCACAGAAGCCTTTGCCTGTTCATAACCATAATGTTCAATCCAGACTTTGGTCGTAAGGAAAATTTCTTCTCTCGGCACACCGGACTTTTTAATGGCAGAGCCTACTTCCTCTTCATTAAAATACGACTGTGCCGTATCGATATGTCTGTACCCCGCCTTTAAAGCATCAAGAACGCAACGCTCGCATTCCTCTTTCGTAACCTGATACACACCGTATCCTAAAATCGGCATTTTTACGCCGTTTGATAATGTTACATATTCCATAGTAAAATCCTCCTGTTTTCATTGAATCTAACCATCTGCTATATGTGCTTTCCCATTTCATACGCTTCATCATAAGCAGGCGTAGTTTTTATTTCTCCGGCCTTCCAAGCACCGACACCATAAATGATACCCGCCTCTCTCGCTCCGGCAAGACAATCCTCCGTAAAGCCGCGGAACGCTTCCACAGTACGGGTAAGACTTGCCTTTTCGGTATCTGCCGCTGTCATAATAAAGTAAAACTCTTTATCCGTAATCTCCGTATATCTTGGAACGGTACGGTCAATAAAAGTTTTCATTTGCCCGTCCATCGTGTAAAAATAAACAGGTGTTGCCAGAACAATCACATCAGCCTTTACCATTTTGTCAAGGATTTCTGCCATATCGTCCTTCTGAACGCACTTATGCGTAGAGTTGCATACACCGCAGCCATGACAGTAGCCAATATTTTTAGCTGCCAGAAATACTTTTTCTACCTTGTGACCGCTTTCCTTTGCACCCTGCGCAAATCTGTCACACAGTATATCGGAATTACCGTTTTTCCTCGGACTTGCCGAAATAATTAATACAGTTTTCATTCTGTTATTCCTCCTTCCAAACCTCTTTTGCCATATGTCATACCTTACTTTCCAAGCTTTTCATATTCTTCATCTGAAACAGGCTCGCACCACTGCGTTTTGCAATTTTCCCCCGGCACTTCAACCGCCAAATGCTGTACGCTCATTTCCTTAACGCTCATAGTACCCTCCTCCTAAACCCATGTTTCAATCTCTTTTTTTGACCGTTCCACACTGCTGCCATGAATTGCAAGTCCTTTTTCAACCTTAGCCGCAGGACACAGCTTTTTGATGTCGTTTACACTACTGCCCATGCCGCTTCCCTCGTGGGTGCAGAAAGGCTTGATTGTTTTTCCGCTGAAATCAAAATGCTCCAAAAACGTAAATACAGCCATCGGCATGGTACTCCAATAGTTTGGAAACCCCAGATAAATCACATCATATCCATCAAGGGTTTTGGGATAATGTTTCAGAGCGGGACGGGCGTTCTGCCGCTGGTCCGCCTGTGCCTGGGCAATGCACTCGTTGTAGTCCTTTGCATAAGGCTCCGCCTGCTCTATCTTAAACAACTCTGCTCCTGTCAACTCTTTGATAATACCTGCCGCCACCTCTGTGTTGCCGACTTCCAATGTTTTAAGCAGACCATTTACATAGTTTTCATCTGCTCTTGAATAAAAAGCAATTAGTTTCTTTGACATCGCAATACCTCCGTCCTGTTTGTAATTTAGAGTATAACACGAATCACCTTGACACGGAATCTCCGATAAGTTATCATAGTATTAACTCAAAGTTCATACTCGGTTTTTGGAGGTGCATCATGTATAACCCGATACTCGACACATTGATATCCGTTGCTGACTATGGCAGCTTTACTAAGGCGGCAGAACATCTGTATATTTCACCGACTGCTGTCATGAAACAGATGAATACGCTTGAAAGGCATCTGAATCTAAAGTTGATAAAACGAACTCCATCCGGAGTACATTTAACACCGGCAGGAAACGTCATCTATCAGGATGCAAAGTTTATGATAGATTACTCAAAAAAATCCATTGCTGCTGCAAACGCTGCCGCACATACTTATAACACTACCTTCTGCGTTGGCACTTCTCTGCTGAATCCCGCAAAGCCTTTTATGGATTTATGGTATCGCGTAAATCAAAGTTTTCCGGACTACAAGCTGCACCTTGTTCCTTTTGAAGATAACCATGAGGGCATTTTATCAGAAATTGAAAAGTTGGGGGAAAAGTTTGATTTTTTGATTGGTGTCTGTGATTCCAAAGCTTGGCTTTCGTTGTGCCAGTTTTTACCGCTCGGCAGATATAAAAAGATGATAGCAGTGTCAAGAGAACATCCTCTTGCATCGAAACGCCGCATTGATATAGAAGATTTGTACGGCGAAACACTGATGATGGTTTGCCGTGGAGATTCCGGTGTAAATGATTTCATTCGCAATGAACTGGAAAAAAACCACCCACAAATTCATATCGAGGATACGCCTCCGTTTTATGATTTATCTGTATTTAACCGCTGTGCGGAAACAGGAAATGTTCTACTCACAATTGAATGCTGGAAGGAAGTCCATCCCGGACTTGTTTCCGTTCCGGTTAACTGGGACTACAATATTCCTTATGGGTTATTGTACGCTTTGAATGCACCGGAAGATGTGCTGCAATTTGTCAGGGCGGTAGAAAATATGACATACCATGTATGACCAAATATCTTATAAAGTAAGCAAAAGAGCAGCCTCAAACACACACGATTTACTTTTCCTTCCGCGCTTTCTTCCGAAGCACCGTATACAGCACCGCACACACGGCCGCTCCAAGCAGTACGCCGCCGAATATCATCAGGGCACAATGCATAAAAAAGGTATCGGGCAGAATCATAATAATCGGGTCGGTCACGCTGTCAAATATCCAGTAATCGTTACGAAAAAACAGCTCATGGAACACAACAAACACCCTGTCCCAGCACACCGCGACAAGCAGCGCCAGCCCAACCGGCAGCGCGCAGGAAAACACCGCCGTCATTTTCAGATACCGGTACTCCTTTTTTATCACCATAAAAACAATGCCTGCTGCACCGACAATTCCCCCAAAGAGTGCAAGATACTTGAACGCATCAAAAATCTCCTTTACCTCTTCAAAATGGATTCTCCCGGTTTCCGACATCGGAAACGTCGGGAAGGAAAGTTCGCCGTCCTTCCACGCCATGTTATAAGCAATCAGCGCGTCATAATTCTTACGGATTTCCTCCTCCGAGCAGCCGGAGGTTTCCGCAATATGAAGCGCTTTCATATCCGCATAATACAGCGGTCGGAACGCAAGCGTCCCAACCACCGAAACACCGATGATAAACAAGGTCAACACAAGCGCCAGACCCGCCTGTAACCACCAGATTCCTTTTTTCATTGATTGCTTCTCCTTTTTCAAACAAACGATATCCGAAACCTAAAAAGCGCGTCCGGCTTCCGGTGCAAAGCTCCGTAACCGGAAGCCGGCTGTCCACGCCCGAATCCTATACCGAATCAGGTGGCGATTCCCGCAAACTGATTCTGATACAGCTTCTCATATTCTCCCTTCTTTTCCAACAACTCCTCGTGGCTTCCTTCCTCCACGATAACGCCGTCCTTTAATACCACGATTTTATCCGCGTCGCGAATCGTAGAAAGACGGTGGGCGATAATCAGGCTGGTGCGGTTTTTCATCAGCGCCACCATTGCCTGCTGAATGTCCATCTCGGTGCGGGTATCCACATTGGAGGTCGCCTCGTCCAGAATCAGAATCCGCGGATCGGCAATGACCGCACGGGCAATCGCAAGAAGCTGCCGCTGTCCTTGGGAAAGGTTGCTCCCGCCCTCGGTCAGCACCGTATCATAGCCCTCCGGAAGCCGCTCAATAAACACGTCCGCCTTCGCGGTTTTGGCTGCAAACGCAATCTCCTCCTGCGTCGCCTCCGACTTTCCGTACTTGATATTCTGCCGTATCGTATCGGCAAACAGCACCGTATCCTGTAATACAATCGCAATCGCCCCGCGCAGCGTCTTCTTCGGAAGCTCGGTAATATCGATGCCGTCCATAAAAATCTTCCCGCCGTCCAACTCATAAAACCTTGTGAGAAGGTTTACAATCGTTGTCTTGCCGGAACCCGTTGCACCGACAATCGCAATCTTTTGCCCTGCCTTTACGGAAAGATTCAGTCCCTTTAATACCGGCTCTCCCGGCACATAGCCGAATTCCATTCCGCAAAACTCCACATCTCCGCGGATTTCATCCGGATTTATCGCTCTGCTTCCTTCGTCCACCTCGTCCGGCGTATCCATAATTTCAAAGATACGCTCCGCACCCGCAAGCGCCGTTAAAATCGACGCATATTGGTTTGCAATCTCATTAATCGGCCGGTTAAACTTCTTGGAATACTGTAACATGGCCTGAATGTTACCCACGGACATTTTTCCCCGAATTACAAAATAAATGCCCACCGCCGCAACCAGAACATATTGCAGGTTGCCCAGAAAATTCATGCACGGTCCCATAATGGAGCCGAATACTCTGGCACGGATACTTGTCTTTCGCAGGTCCTCGCTGACCTTTGCAAACCGCTCTACGGTTTCCTGTTCCTTTCCGTATGCCACAACGGTCTTATAACCAATCACCATTTCTTCCACTTCGCCGTTTAACTGTCCCAAAAGTATCTGCTGGCGCACAAAATAGCGGCGCATAAACTTTGCAAGCTTTGCAGACACAAAGAGGGTCATCGGCACGGTAACAAACGCTGCCAGCGTTACAATGACATTGCAGCGCAGCATAAAAATCAAAGCGCCCGCAAAGGTTAACACGCTGGAAAGAAGCGAGGCAATCGACTGGGATACCGCATTCGAAACATTCTCCACATCGTTTGTCATACGCGACATCAAATCGCCGTGGCTGTGATGATCCGTTGCCGAAATCGGCAGTCTGCTGATTTTACGGAACAACTCATTCCGCATCGTAAACACGGTCGTCTGTGAAATTTTAGCCGATAGAATGCCCTGCAAATAGGTAAATACCGCACTGAACGCAAACAGCAAAAGCATTCCGAACAGTAACGAGCGCATCTGCTCCAAATCTACCGTCAAATGTCCGTCTTCGGTGAGCTTAATGGTATCAATTGCCTTTCCCTGTAATGTCGGTCCGAACAGTTCTAACACCGTCACCGCCGCCATAATAAGCAGCAGAAGAAGCAGCAGATACTTACTTTTTCCGATACAGCGTAGCAGCCTTACCATCGTTTTCTTCGTATTCTTCGGCTTCTCTTTGTTGATTCTCGACTGCATGGCAGCCGGTCCTCTTCCCTGTCCGCCGATTGTAAGTTGCGGTCTTTGCGGATTAGCCATTGACAGCACCTCCTTTGGCATAAGCGCCGGACTTCATCTGCGAATCATAAATCGCCCGGTAAACTTCACTGCATTGAAGCAGTTCCTCGTGCGGCGCACAATAACGAATCGTTCCGTCTTCCAGTACAGCAATGCGGTCTGCCTGCTTGACGCTTGCAATCCTCTGTGCAATCATAATCACCGTTGTATCGCCGAATTCCTCTTTTAACGCCTTTTGCAGCTTTCCCTCCGTCACCAGGTCAAGCGCCGAAGTCGAATCATCCAAAATCAGAATTTCCGGCTTTCTAAGCAGCGCTCTGGCAATCGAAAGCCGCTGCTTCTGACCACCCGAAAGCGACGCTCCCTTCTCCGCAATAAACGTATCGTACCCGTCGGAGAATCCCTCTACAAACTCCGCCGCCTGCGCCGTTTTTGCGGCCGCCTTTATTTCCTCCTCAGAGGCGTCGGGCTTTCCCCAGCGGATATTGTTTGCAACCGTATCGGAAAACAGTTCGCTCTTTTGCATCACATAACCGATTTTTTTACGGAGTGCGCTTACGTCATATTCCTTGACATTTACGCCGTCAACCAAAACCTCGCCCTCCACCACATCATAAAAGCGGGGCAGCAGGTTGGCAAGCGATGTTTTCCCGGAACCGGTAGCTCCGATAATCGCAACCGTTTCTCCCTTTTTCACCTTGAGATTAATCTTCTGCAATACCGGCGCGCCGTTTGTTCCCGGGTAGCGGAACATAACATTCCGGAGTTCTACCGCAATCTCACCGCTTCCTTGCTCTGCCTTGCCTCCCCGAATCACCGGCTCGCAGTCGATTACCTCCGTAATACGCTTTGCCGACGCAAGCGCCCTGGAAACCGACTGGAACATATTGGACACCATCATAATCGACATCAGAATCTGGGTGACATAGGTAATTGCCGCCATAATAGAACCGGTAGACATCCCGGCATTTTTAATAGAAATCTGGAAGCCGCCGATATAAATAATGGCAACCACCGCAACATTCATTACAAGCGTCATCACCGGAGCAAAAATTGCCATCAGCTTTAACACTCTGAAATTTGTAGAACGCAGTTCCTCGTTCACGGAGCGGAAGCGTTCGTTTTCGTACTCCTCCCGCCCGTAGGCCTTAACAACACGCGCGCCGGATACATTCTCCTGGACCACCGAATTTACCTTATCCAGTTTCTTCTGTAAAAGCGAATACAACGGCGTTGCCTTCAGCAGAATCACTAATACCATGATAATGAGTACCGGAAGCGCACAGGCAAGCACAACACCGAAACTCAAATCCAGCGTCAGCATCATAATTGCTCCGCCGATAAAAAACATCGGCGCGCGCACGCACATCCGCAACAGCATTTCAATGAATTCCACTACCATCGCAATGTCATTCGTCATACGCGTCACCAAAGAACCCGTAGTAAAATCGTCCGTCTGCTCGATGGAGAGCGCCATTACCTTTTCATAGCTATGTATCCGCAGGTCCCTGCCAAAGCCCTGCGCCGCTGTCGCCGCTGTGTAAGCGCAGAACACGCCAAAAAAGCCGCCGATGATTACAATTCCAAGCATCAGCAGCCCTGTTCGGAGTACATAGCCCATATCCCCTGTTTCCAGCCCCCGGTCCACAATGTTCGACATTAACTTCGGCTGAAGCAAATCCGCCGCGACTTCACCCATCATCATTAACGGCGACACAAGTGCCAAAAACCAATAGGGCTTTAAAAAGCGAAATAATCTTTTCATTCCTTTCCGTTCTCCTTTGCCGTATCCCCCTCGGATATCCCCTAAGAAAATTATAACACATTTTTTCGGCAATTCAAGAAAACGAAGGATAAGATTTTGAAACGCTGTTTTTCAAACCGATATCTAAAAATTCTTTCCGTTCCAGCCCCAGTCATTTACCCCATGATAAGTCACATATATTGCATTTCCGGGTATGCCGAGTTCTTCTTCATAGAGTCTGCAAATCCGCTCCGTCATGCTCTCATAGGCCGTTTTTGACGCAGCACCGAAGAGACTTACCGAAACATAGGCTCCCCTTTCCAATTTCTTTCCGCCCATATACAGGTCATAGTTGTCCTCAAACCCTACCATCAGAAAGCTTTCCGGCTTTCCGAGCAGCGACACGGCTTTTCCCAATTCCGCCTTTAGTTTATCTCTTTTCTCCTGCGGTACCGGTACTGTAATTTTAGAATCAATCAACGGCATAAGAAAATCTCCTTTCAAATAACTTCCGTTTGTAACTAAATATGAAACTGCTCCATCGTTTCCTTCAGGGATTCAATACTTTTCATCACATTCTGCGTTTCTTCCGAAACCTTCTCACTGACATCGGTAATCTGCTGCAGGTTGCCGTTTACCGACCGAACGGCTCCGTTCAGCTCCCTCTGCGACAAATTGATACTATCCAAAATCTGGTTGATGTTCACAATGGACGCGCTTAACTCCTCCGTATTGGCCCCCAGCGTGGTGCTGACCTCGGCATAATAGGTCGCATCCTCCTTGTAAGTATCCGCAAGCAGTTCAAACTTATCATAGTCCTTCAGCACCACTTCATTCAGGAAGGAAATAATACTATTACTTGCGTCCGAAAAGGTTCCGACGCTTGCCAGCACACTTTCCGTTAATTCGTTTACTTTCTTAATCTCATCACCGGTCGTATTGCTTAGCTTCTTAATTTCGTCCGCAACCACGGCAAAGCCCTTTCCGCTTTCCCCGGCTCTTGCTGCTTCAATGGAAGCGTTCAGGGACAGTAAACTGGTCTGCTCCGCAATTGCGCCGATTGCCTGTGAAACCTCAACGATTTTTTCAATTACCTTAATTTCTTCGATTGCGGCTTCCAGCTTTCTTCTGCTTTCCTGCGTAACCGCAACCGCGTTTTTCTTATCCTCTAACAGCTCCGACACCATCCGCTCCACACGCTCAATGATTTCATTGGCACGCTCCGCAATGGTCTGCGCGTTTCTTGCCAGCTCGTCGATAGCACCCGTAACATCCTTACAGCTATCGTCAATTTCCCCGATGCTTTCCGTCTGCACCGCTATATTATTTCCCGTTTCCTCCATAATAGCGGAAATTTTCATGATATTCCCATTCATATCGGATACACGGCCGTCGGTTTCGGAAATCATTTCCTGAATGTGCGAAGTTTCCTTTTGCGTTTTATGTATCGTTGATACTACCCTGTTCTCCAGTTCCCCGATTAAATAGCTGATTTCTTTTACCTCCGACCTTTCCGCCCTGCAATTTTTCGTTCCGATTACTTTTTCCTTCACAAAGCGCTTCATGGTATCCATCGGTTTCAGCATCACCGTAATTACGACATTTAAGACAACAACGGAAAGCACCAGAAAAATAATATCCACCGCCAGCGGCAGGATTAAATTATGCATAATCTTCCTGTTGATTACGGCGGTGTTCTGCGTAACGCCCAGATGCCATCCGGTCACCTCGATTTCACTCACCGCACAATACTTTTCTTCCTTGTCGTAATCCGTAAATACGGATACGCCGCTGCTTGCCAAATCAATCTGCAAAACCTCGGATAAAATCGTGTTGCCGTTTTCATTCGGCAGATATGCTTCATTCTCGTGTGTAATAACACTGTTATCCTTTGCCAGAAGAAACGTCTGTACGCTCTCGTCCTTACTTACGTTCCGTACCGTTTCAATCAGACTGTCGATGGTAATATCCGCAAGGACAACTGCCTGTTTTCCGCTCATGGTAAACGGCACCGCCAGCGAAATAATCATCTGTCCCGTTGCGTAATCCTTATACGGCTCCGTATAAATCAAAGCTCCTTTTGCTACCGCGTCCTTCCACCAGCTCCGTGTTGCAGGGTCAAGGTCAAGCGTAGAGCGGTCTGCCGGGAAAGCACCTCCGGCATAGCCGAAGCAGCAGTAATACATGAGAGCGTCTTTATTGTTTTCCAGATTCGTATGCAGGAAATCCATAATGGCATCCGTATCCTCGCTGTCCATGATTTCCAGTGCGCTTTTCATGGTTTCCACGATGTCGCCCTGCCTTATCAGCCACTCGTCGATATTTTTGCCGTTCCCTTTTGCTTCCTCCATAAGCACATTATGTTCACTGGTCTTTAGCGCATCCTTCAAAACAATACTGCTGATTGTAGCGGTAACCGCAATAATTACCGCAATACACAGCATAACGCATAAGAGAATGCGTCCCTTTATACTTCCCGAAAATCTGTGACCGGTATCTTTTTTGGAGCTCATACTGTTTCCTCCTCACATTGTAGTTTCGGCAAGCCTCCTCTGTACTGCCCACACAGGAACGCCTGCTTCCTTCGTAGAACTCTCCCCCCTGCCCACAGTTTAGCTTTATTCTACCACATTTGTATCGTTTTTTCAAGTTACAAGTTGCTCTAAGTTTCCGTACTTGATACACAGACTCCGCTTTTTATCTCCTCCCGGCAAACATCTTTCAAAAATACCTAAAATATAAAGACTTCATGAACAACGCCAGGGTAAACCTGACAAAAAAACAACCGCGGCATTTCTGCCGCGGTTGTTGTTAAGGGTTTATGAAAAATTACTTCAATGTATCGGAATCACCGAAGAACTCCTGCCACTTCTGCTCACGCTCAGCCTGGATTGCTGCGCCGCCTGCAGACATATAATCCTTCATGTACTCATCCCAAACCTTATCGAAATCAGCCACAGATGCTACAACTGCGTTATCATAGAGCTGATCTCTCTTTGCACTAAGGGTATCACCGACACCCTGTTCTGCCTCGATTGCGCCAACGTTTACATTCTTGCCGACTCTGAGGTCAGTGTTTGCAAGGGTGTGTGCCTTTACAACATCCTCCGGATCAATTCCCGGGTAGTTGAGTGCTCTGGACTTGTTGGTAAGCTCATCGCTCACAAGCTTAAGACCATTACAGGTAATGGTGTAGTCAATGTTCATACCGGAGTTCTGGATATCATTTCCGGTAGCTGCCTGAATTGCGATTGCGCCGTCGGCAGTAACCGTATGGTTGATGCCTTCATCACCGATCTGCAGATACTGAATGTGCTCCGGATCACTGATCCAGTCAAGGTAAAGCATAGAAGCAAGCGGCTCATCGTTCGTCGTCGGGAAGAAAATCTTACGATCAATCGGCCCGGATACGAACTTGGTGTAACCACCATTCATATCCTCAAAGCAGTCAATTGCTACAAACTTTGCGTCCTCGCCTACCTCTCTCTTAAGGTTTGCGTTGATGCTGTCGTCACCGTTACGATACGGATAATCCCAGTTGTGAGTGAAAGCGCCGACATAGCCTGCCTTCATCATGGAGTCTTCTGTGGTATCGCCACTGCCGTACAGTGCGAAATCTTTCCACATAAGTCCCATGTTGTACCACTTGTTCAAAAGTCTGATTGCCTCTTTGGTGCCGTTCTGAGTTACCTTTCTGTCATCAAAGCCGTTGATGTAGTATTCCTTATCGGACATCTGCGGATCAAGGAAAGATTCAATCAGAGTAGCTGCTCTCCAGCCTACATCATAGCTTACAGAGTACGGAATCATCTTGTCGGCATCTTCACCAAGCAGAGTCTCTGCATTGTCTCTGAATGCAACAAGCATTGCCTCAAACTCAGCCTTTGTGG
>CAZSQM010000030.1:0-24744 GCA_964609025.1 uncultured Lachnospiraceae bacterium
CTTTTTCAAAGTCTTAAAAAGGAACGGAGAAAGAGGGATTTGAACCCTCGCGCCGCTATTAACGACCTACTCCCTTTCCAGGGGAGCCCCTTCAGCCGCTTGGGTATTTCTCCAAAATGCTGATATTCCATCACTATTCCCTAACGGCGATCTGCAAAACTCTGCCGACCAAAACCGTTCTATCCAGTTTCGGAAGAAGTCTTATGAACCATCTTCCTAGCGGAGAATGTGGGATTCGAACCCACGGTCCCTTTCGGAATCACTGGTTTTCAAGACCAGCCCCTTAAACCACTCGGGCAACTCTCCGAAACAGTGCTTGATTATCTTACCACAGAACTTTTTTCATGTCAAGCACTTTTCACTAATTTTTTTCTACATTTTTTTCGCATTTTCCTCCCATTTTTATCTTTCCTTGCATATTCGGAAAGTTAGTCCTCCCTCTCTCCTTTTCTGAAAAAGGTATAAACTGCGTGTGCCGCTGCCGCATTCATGGACGGTACCGCCGCCAGTTCTTCCTCGCTTGCCGCGCGAATTGCCTCCTGGGACTGGAATGCTTTCATTAACGCCCGCCGTCTGGTCGGACCGATTCCCTCAATTTCGTCCAAAACAGAGTGCACCTGCTCCTTTCCCCGGAGCGAACGGTGATACTCAATCGCAAACCGGTGCGTTTCGTCCTGAATGCGGGTCAGCAGGCGGAACCCTTCGCTATGCTGGTTCATCGGCAGTTCTTCATTTTTAAAGTACAACCCCCGGGTACGGTGTTTGTCATCTTTTACCATGCCGCACACCGGAATGTTGAGATGCAGTTCCCGCAGCACCTCTTCCGCAATATTTACCTGTCCCCTTCCGCCATCCATCAAAATCAAATCCGGGAACTTTGAAAAATTGTCCTCGTCTCCTTCTTCTCTCGCGCGCAGTCCGTGGGAGAATCGTCTGGTCAGCACCTCGCGCATACTTGCATAATCGTCGGGGCCATGCACCGTTTTAATACGGAACTTCCGATACTCCGCTTTGTTCGGTCTTCCGTTGTCAAACACTACCATAGAAGCCACCGACGCATAGCCCCCCGTATTGGAAATATCGTAGGATTCCGTTCTGCCAAGCTCGGAAAGCCCCAGAAATGCCGCAATCTCATCTGCTGCGCCTCTGGTCTTCTTTTCCTCCGCTGCAATCTTCTCCGCGTCCTTTTGCAGTACCATAGAAGCATTTTTCTCCGCAAGCTCCACCAAACGCTCCTTCTCTCCTTTTTTCGGCACAAGTATTCTGACCCTGCGGCCGGAGCGTTCGGACAAATACGCCTCTAAAAGCTCCCGCTCCGCAATCTCCTCGGACAAGAGCAGCTCTTTCGGAATATGCGGCGTGCCTCCGTAATACTGCTTAATAAACTCCTGTAATACCGCGCTGCGTTCTTCCCCTTCGACTCCGGTTAAATAGTAATGCTCCCTGCCAATCATTTTTCCTTCCCGCACAAAGAAGACCTGTACCACCGCTTCCGCTCCCGCTGTTGCAATCGCCGCAATGTCACGGTCTACGGTCAGGTCGGCATCCGCCTTCTGCCGTTCCGCCATTCGCTTCACACTGTTTAACAAATCCCGGTATTCTGCGGCACGTTCAAACTCCAAACCTTCCGAAGCCTCTTTCATCAACTGCTCCAAATGCTTTGTAATCGGAGTGAGATTGCCGCTAAGGAATGCCAGTACCTGCTCGATTGCCTTTCCGTACTCCTCCCGCGAAATCTCGCCCTGGCAGGGTGCCTTGCACTGCCCCATATGATAATACAGACACGGACGGCTGCTTTTTTCCTTCGGAAGACTCAGATTACAGTTGCGGATACAATAAGTCTTCTTTAATAAGTCAAGCGTATCCTTTACCGCCTGCACACTCGTGTACGGTCCGAAATACTTTGCCTTGTCTTTTCCCCTCGTGCGTGCAAACAGCACCCGTGGAAACGGCTCGTTCACCGTAACACGGATATACGGATAATGTTTGTCATCCTTTAACATCGTATTATATTTCGGACGATGCTCTTTAATCAAATTACACTCCAAAACCAGAGCTTCCATTTCGGAATCCACAACGATATATTCAAAACGCGCCACCTTCGACACCATTTTCTGTATTTTCGGGGACAAATTCCGGCTGCTTTGAAAATACTGACGTACACGGTTCTTTAAACTGATTGCTTTTCCCACATACAAAATCGCGTCGTTTTTATCGTGCATAATATAAACTCCCGGCTTTGCCGGGAGTTTTTTTAACTCATCTTCAATGTCAAACACCATCGTCCTCCTCCGTCTTCATCCCGTTTGATGCTTCCGTACTTTCGTCGGACTCCGCTCCGTCCTTCTTTTCCGTCATGCTTACAGCTTCCGTTGTATTCCCGTTGTCTGCGGCAGTTTCTTCCGTTTTTTTCTCCGTATTCTCCGGGTCTGCCGTCTTCTCCGACTCTTCCGGTTCCGGAATTCCCTTTACCTCGCGGTAAATCTTCATAAACTCCTTGCCGGTAATGGTTTCCTTCTCCACCAGAAACTCCGCAAGCTTATCCAACACCTCACGATTTTCGGAAAGCAGCCGGTATGCCTTATCGTAACAGGACTTTAACAGTTCCATCACCTCATTATCAATCAGCGCCGCTGTCGCGTCCGCACAATTCTGCACCGGTCTGCCGTCCAGATAACGGTTCTCCACCGACTCCAGTCCCATCAGCCCAAACCGTTCGGACATACCGTACTGCGTAATCATGGCCCGGGCCAGCGAGGTTGCTTTCTCAATATCATTTGCCGCACCGGTCGTCACCTTGCCAAACACCAGCTCCTCCGCTGCGCGTCCGCCGTACAGGGTAACAAGACGCGTCAACAGTTCGTCTTTCTTCATTAAATACTTTTCTTCCTCCGGCACCTGCATCACATAACCAAGGGAACCCATCGTACGCGGCACAATCGTAATCTTCTGCACCGGCTCCGCGTTCTTATCAAGACACGCAATCAAAGCATGGCCCACCTCATGGTACGCCACAATCTGCTTTTCCTCTTTCCCGAGAATACGATCCTTCTTTTCCTTACCCGCAATCACGACTTCCACCGATTCAAACAGGTCCGCCTGGGTTACCACGGTTCTGCCCTGCTTTACCGCCAGAATCGCCGCCTCGTTAATAATATTCGCAAGGTCGGAACCCACAGCACCCGAGGTCGCCATGGCGATTTCCTCCAGATTTACGGAATCGTGCATTAAAACATGCTTTGCATGCACTTTCAGGATATCGATACGTCCTTTTAAATCCGGCTTATCCACAATAATTCTCCGGTCAAAACGTCCCGGGCGGAGCAATGCCTTATCCAACACCTCCGGGCGGTTCGTTGCCGCAAGAATCACAAGTCCCTTTGAAGTATCAAAGCCATCCATCTCCGAAAGCAACTGGTTTAACGTCTGCTCACGCTCGTCATTTCCGCCGCCGTAATGGGAATCACGGCTTTTACCGATGGCGTCTACCTCGTCAATAAAAATGATACACGGAGCCTGCGCCTGTGCCTGCTTAAACAAATCACGCACACGGGAGGCGCCGACGCCCACAAACATTTCAACAAAGTCCGAACCCGAAAGCGAGAAAAACGGTACTTTCGCTTCCCCGGCTACCGCCTTTGCAAGCAGGGTCTTACCGGTTCCCGGCGGTCCGACCAACAGCGCGCCCTTCGGGAGCTTTGCACCGATACGGGTATACTTTCCCGGATTGTGAAGGAAATCCACCATTTCCGTCAAGGACTCCTTCGCCTCCTCCTGACCCGCAACATCCTTAAAGGTCACGCCCGTTTCTTTTTCCACATAAACCTTGGCGTTGCTCTTGCCGACGCCCATCATGCCGCCGCTGCTCCGGCTTATCATGCGGAACACCAGAAACATCACGCCGTAGATGATAATAAACATCACGACATAGCCTAAAATAGACTGTAATACCGAATTCGTCTTATCCACCGTAACGCGGGAATACGTAACCCCCGCCGCATCGCAGCGTTCCTGAATCTTATTACCGTCCTCCAAAATACCGGTATAATAAGTTATCGTAAAATTGGACAGTGCCTGAGCGTCCTGTTGCGGAATAATGATAATTCTTCCGCTGTCCGAATCGACTCTGACTTCGGATACCTTTCCCCCTTCCAGCATTTCAAGAAATACATCATAGGACACCGGCTGATTCGCGCTGTCCTCAATCTGATTCATCATATAAAAAAACATCATTACCATAACCAGTGCAACAATTAAACAAAAAAACATACCGGTCCGGTTATTCTGCGTCCCCTTGCCCTTCTTCCCGTTATTATTACCATTCTCTCCCATAAAATTTCCTTTCTCTCTCAATTTTCCGAAACTTCGCATTTCGGAAAACGTATATGCTCCTCCGATTATCCTATATTTATTATATAGGTAGCGTAATTTGAAATCAATAGCATAACACTAAAATTTTTTATAATTTTATAAACTTTCACAAAAAGAAAAACTACCAAACCGGTTCTTTCTTTCTTAAAAAACAGTTTGATAGTTTTCTATATCACCCGCTTTAAAGCTCTTTTGTCCTCCTGCATCAATGCAACGGACGAACCTTTCTTGTCAGCAGAAAATTCTCTTTGCCGTTTTGCTGCTGCCTTGCATTTGCGCGTGCCTGCTGGTATTCCCTGATGGTACGGTCCAGTCTTCGATAACGTTCCTCCTCCCGTTCCTCCTGCTGTCGGAATAAAAACCGCAGTTCCCTCGCCATACGTTCCGACACGCCCTCTTCGATTTGCTGTGTCAACTGCTCGTTATTACGCTGCAACACCTCCCCGAGCCATTTTGTCATTCCCTCCTGCAACAGTTTTACCCCCTCCGGCCGTTCTTCCGCTTCCGCAGTGGCGCACGTTGACGGCTGTCCGACGCATAAACTGAATTTCTCTCTTTCTTTTGTCGGCTCACTCCTGTTAAATGCTTCCTCCTGTTCCGCCTCCATCCCTGCAATCCGCCTTCTTAAATCCTCCAGCTTATTATCCGGAAGTGCCGCCACCGCAGGCATGCGTTCCGCCATTGCCTTGATTTGGCGAAGTCCGAAGCCCGCTTCCTTCAGCCGCTTTACCCCCCGGAACAATGCCAGCTGCTCTTCCTCATAGTAACGATGTCCGGCTGCGTTGCGCGGCACCTCGATTCCGAGCTGGTTTTCCCAATAACGAAGCGTGTACACTTCCATTTCCAGCTCTTCCGCCGCTTCCGATACCTGATATAGTTTGCCCATAGCTTATCCCCCTTCCGAATCCTCAGAGTCGATTCCATCCGTTTTTGCTTGTCTTCGCCAACAGTATACCGAAAAAAGGAACAGATACGCAAGTATCTGTTCCCATGTTTTTACAAAATCGTTCGTCGTAATTCGTCAAATCGTAAACAAAATCCGACGCTGCACCGGAATTACTGCTTCCGGTTGTCCAGATTCGCAAACTTTGTATAATTTGCGAGCCACGCTAACTTCACCGTTCCGGTCGGGCCGTTTCTCTGCTTTCCGATAATAATCTCCGAAACTCCCGGTTCCTCCGACTTTTCCTTATTATAATACTCATCGCGGTAAATAAACATCACCACGTCCGCATCCTGCTCAATCGCACCGGATTCACGAAGGTCGGACAGCATCGGGCGCTTATCATCCCTCTGTTCTACCGCACGGCTTAACTGCGACAGCGCAATCACCGGGCAGTCGATTTCTCTCGCCAATGCCTTTAAGGAACGGGAAATCTCCGAAATTTCCTGCTGTCTGGACTCCGTCTTCTTTCCGCCGGACATAAGCTGTAAGTAATCGATAATCACCAGACCCAGATTCTTCTCCAGCTTAAACTTTCTGCACTTCGAGCGCAACTCCGTAATGGAGATACCCGGCGTATCGTCAATAATAAGCGGGGATTCTCCGGTCAGTCTTGCGCTTTCCATTAACTTGACCCAGTCGTCATCCTTCAAATCACCGGTACGGATTGCCTGCGAATCCACCTTGGAATTCATTGCCAGAATACGGTTTACCAACTGGGTACGCGACATTTCCAGACTGAAAATCGCGGTTGGAACCTTGCTTTTTAACGCAACAAACTCCGCAATATTTAACACAAACGCCGTCTTGCCCATAGACGGTCTTGCCGCCACCAAAATCAAATCCGCTTTCTGTAAACCTGCGGTTTTATAGTCCAAATCGTAGAATCCGGTTGCGATTCCGGTCACCGCTCCGCGGTTTTTCGCCGCATTCTCAATATTCTCAATCGCTTTCAGCACAATGCTGCGGATATCCTCCGTATCGCTGCTGCCGCGGCGCTGCACCAGATCAAAAATCTGCTTTTCCGTATCCTGCAAAATTTCGTCGGTGCTTTTCCTGCCCAGATAGCAATCGTTGGCAATTGCTTCCGTCACCTTAATCGTTCTGCGCTTCATTGCCTCATTCTTTACAATCTCCGCATAAAAGCGCACATTGGCAGAAGTCGGAACCGAACCGATTAACTCGTTGAAATACTTTAATTCATAGGCCTCCGGCGGTGCGTCCTTCTCCTTTAAGCGGTTCTGCACCGTGAGAATATCTGCCGGCTTTCCCTCATTAAACAGCTCTGAAATTATTTCATACAAAAGCCCATACATCGGATTATAGAAATCGTCCCGGCTCAGCATCTCTACAACCGTCATAATCGCTTCCCGATCCAAAAGCATGGAACCGATGACCGACTGCTCTGCCTCCGTACTGTGCGGCATCACCCGTTTTATCAGTGCTTCATCCATTTTGAAATCCTTTCATTCCTGCGGTATCTTATGCCTCTACTACCTTTACGGTAAGCTCTGCCGTCACTTCCGGGTGAAGCTTTACCGGCACGATTGTCGTCCCAAGGGTACGAATCGGCTCCGGCAAAACCAGCTTCTTTTTATCAATGTCAAGCTTTAACTGCTCCTTCAACGCTACCGCAATTTCCTTTGTCGACACGGAGCCGAAGGTTCTGCCGCCCTCTCCCGACTTTATTTTCAGCGTAACGCTCTTTTTGGCGATTTCTTCCCCAAGCGCCTTTGCCTCCGCCAGAATCTCCTGTCTGTGCTTCTCCTCTGCCGCCTTTTGCAGCTTTAAGTCATTCAACGTCTTTGCGTTCTTTTCCACACCGAGCTTTTTCGGGAAAATGAAATTTCTCGCATATCCGTCGCTCACCTTTACGATTTCTCCTTTTTTTCCAAGGCTCTTTACATCCTGCAGTAAAATAACTTCCATTGTCCTTCTTCCTTTCCGTTATAATTTAATCTCGCCCTCCGTTATCATCCGACGGAGAACCTCCTTTACCCGTTCCACTGCCGTCATTATGTCGCAATCCTCAAACTGTACGCCTGCGACACTGATATGACCGCCGCCGCCCAGCTTTTCCATAACAACCTGCACATTCACCTCGTCGATGGAACGCGCGCTGACATAAATCTTACCGCCAAACTGCGTAAATACAAACGACGCCATGACATCGTTGATATTTAACAGTTCGTTTGCCGCCTGTGCCGCCACTACCGTAGGGCTGTCAACTCCCTCGCTCTCCGTTACGGAAAACGCAAACCTTCCCTCAAAAATCTCTGCGGCCGCAATCGCCTTTGCCTTTGCATGATACTCCGGCAAATCGGTCCGGAACATCTTACGAATCCGGGTCACGTCGGCACCGTTTCTCCGCAGATAAGCCGCTGCCTCAAAGGTACGGACGCCGGTCTTCGTCAGAAAATTATTCGTATCAATCATAATACCCGCATACATCGCGTCCGCCTCTAACGGCTTCAGCTTTAAGCCCTCGCCGATATACTGAAGAATTTCCGCAACCATTTCACAGGCGGAGGACGCATACGGCTCAATATACGAAAGCACCGCGTTCGGAATTGCCTCTCCGGTCTGTCTGTGATGGTCGAGAATGACAATGGTACGCGTCATGGAAAGCAATGCCTCGCACTCGGTATAGTTCGGGCGGTTTACATCCACCACAACCAGTAATGTATTGCTGTCCACAAGCTCCTGCGCCTTTGCGCTGCCGATAAACATATCGTCCTCATAATCCGGATTTTCCTGGAACTTGGCTAACATCGGACGGATGGAACTGGTTACCTCGTTAATAACAATATGCACTTTTTTATTCAGAGTTTTTGCGATTCGGTAAACGCCGATTGCCGAACCGAGGGAATCAATGTCGCCGATGGAATGCCCCATAATGACAACCTTGTCTTTGCCCTCGACAAACTCCTTTAACGCATGTGCCTTTACTCTTGCCTTAACCCGCGTTGTCTTTTCTACCTGAACATTCGTACCGCCGTAATAGGAAATTTTATTGCCGTCCTTTACCACCGCCTGATCGCCGCCTCTGCCGAGCGCAAGGTCGATTGCGCCGCGCGCCAGTTCATAACCGCCAAGGAAAGAATCCGCATTCACGCCGAGTCCCATACTAATCGTTACCACCGGAGCGTCGTTTCCGATACTGGAGCCGCGCACCTCCTCCAAAAGCGAAAACTTACTCGCTTCCAACTGCGCCAGATACTTGTGCTGGAATACAAACATATACTTGTCCTTTTCCAGCTTTTTAATAATGGCGTCGATGCTCACCATATACTTGTTAATCTTACGGTCCACCAGTGCCGTGAGTAAAGAGCGTCTTACCTCATCGATACTCTCAAATACTTCCTCATAGTTATCAATATACAATAATCCCGTAATGAGCCTTTGGTCTTCATTTTCCTTCTGAAGCGATACAATCTCCGTTTCATCGTACAGATACAAGGCAACAAGCTCGTTGGCATGCAACTCGGGCTCCTGCCACAATACATCTTCATCAAAGCTCGGTGTATTTACAACCCGCAGACATACTTCGTAATTCCGTTCCTTAATCTCTACATGGAGGGTAACGTCGCTCTCCACCGACGGCATATTCTCTCCGGTAATTTCCGGAATAATCTCCCGTATCTGTTTCTGCTTCGGCATCATTTCCGCCAAATCCATAAACTCGTCGTTTGCCCAGAGAATCATTCCTTCGGAATCCATAACCGCATAAGGAATTGCCAGTTCCTTTAGCAAGCGTCTCTGCACCTGACTGTATCCGGCGGCAAACCGCACCAGTTCGGTTAAAATCAGCGGTTTCTTTACCAGATACAGCATAACCGCAATTATACCATAAACGATAACAAAAAACGCCATCACCGCTGCCGCGCGCCGATCCACCGTAAGTATACTTAAATTCATGCAAACCAAAAGCAGCGTAAGAATAATCGGCCAGTTCAGATAAAGCCGCAACGCTCCCTTTAATTTTACTTTTCGTTTCATATCGTTCTCCCTTTATAAACCAATATGCACCTTCTCCGCAAAGGGCTTCGCTTCGCGCGCTGCTCTTCGCCTTGTCCGCAAAGGGCCCTCGCGAAACCTTCGTTTTCGCTCGGTCGCTTCGCGCGCTGCTCTTCGCCTTGTCCGCAAAGGGCCCTCGCGAAACCTTTGTTTTCGCTCGGTCGCTTCGCGCGCTGCTCTTCGCCTTGTCCGCAAAGTGCCCTCGCGAAACCTTCGTTTTCGCTCGGTCGCTTCGCGCGCTGCACCCGCCTGTCAGCACACGCCCATGCAAGCATGGCGGATGCTGACAGGCGGGTACAGCTTTGCCCTTTGCGGACATTATAACATATTTTCCCTTAGCTGTGAAGTATTTCTTTTCTGCTAGCTGAGCATGCCGCCTGCCATGCCGCCGAGGCACACCGGTACCGCCACCCATAAAATATCGCTCATCGGCACATTCTGGGTACAGATTGCAATCGCCATGTAAATAAAGTAATATACGGCGCCGACCAACAGCCCCCACAAAAAACGGTTCACCTTCCGCTTTTTTCCCATCAAAAAGCCGCCGGCCGCCGGAGCCAGCAAATAGCCCGCTATCATTATTTTTGACACAATATCTTCCCCTAACCCGGATTTCAGCATAATAAATGCAATGATTACCAGAAAGAGTATTGTCACAAGTAAAGACGCGCCCAACGCCTTTGCCATTTCTTTTATCAGCTTCCCCTGTTCCATTTTTGTTTTCTCCAACCGGATTTCCCTCTTTGTTTCTACTATATGAGAACAAGTTCTGTTCCATTCCCTTGTTGCACTACTTTTTTTGTGTTATACTTTCACTAGCGTAACAAAAGGATTTTCAAAGAAAGGATTTCATGCAATGATTGACCTTCATGTTCATTCCAACCATTCGGACGGCACTCTTTCACCGAAGGAACTCGTACAGCTTGCCGTAAAGACCGGCCTTTCCGCCTTTGCGCTGACAGACCATGATACGGTATCCGGCGTTGCCGAAGCAAAAGAAGCCGCCGCGGTATCTACGGCAAAGGGGCAGCCGATTACGGTAATTTCCGGCACCGAAATCTCCGCCGCCTACCAAAACAGGGATATTCACATTCTGGGACTTTTTATCGACGAAACCAATTCGGCACTTTTGGAGCATTTAGAACAGGCCGTCTGCGGGCGTGACCGCCGTAATGAAACAATGGCGGAACGTTTTCACGCGCTCGGCATTCCTGTTACATTAGAGGAACTTCGCCTTGAAAACCCCGATACGGTAATCACAAGAGCACATTTTGCGAAATACCTGTTAGAAAAAAATTACGTAAAAACGCGGGAAGAGGCGTTTCAACGCTATCTTTCCTATGATGCCCCCTGCTTTGTACCCCGGGAATATATGCAGCCGGAGCAGGCAATTTCGCTCATTTTAAACGCCGGCGGCATTCCGGTGCTTGCCCACCCTTTGCTTTACAAGCTCAAGCCAAAGGAACTGGATTCCCTGTTAGAACGCCTGACCGCCGCAGGCTTAAAGGGCCTGGAGGTTTTTTATTCCTCCAATACCTCGTTTGAGGAAAGCATTGCTTACGGTCTTGCAAACCGTTTCGGGCTTTTCATGACCGGCGGCTCTGATTTTCACGGAAGCAACAAACCAAACCTTTTTCTCGGCACCGGCAGGGATCATAACCTCTCCGTTCCGGACAGCGTACTCCAGCCGCTGTATGATTATTTGAATCATTAAATACCTTCTTCGCGTCTGGCACGGTCGCTTGCGACAAAGACTTATATCCGAAACCAGCGAGAGGACTCTTTCTTTTATGCAAAGTTCCACAATTGGAAGCAACCTTTTGGCACCTGAATCCTATAAAGCAAAAAAGGTGCTGTCACCCTGACAGGGACAGCACCTTTTTATCGCATCAAGTTTCCTTTTACTTTGCCTCTTCGGTTACAGGCTTCTCTACTTCTACAACAGCACGTTTCTGCATCGGAATACGGCAGTTCTTATTGTTACCGAACTCCACAATAATGACCTCATCCATCACATCGATTACTACACCGTAAAAGCCCGCAGTCGTTAAAACACTGTCACCGATTGCAATAGATGCCATCAGTTCATCCTGCTTCTTCTGCTGCTTCTTCTGAGGTCTGATTGCCATAAAATAGAACAGAAGTCCAAAGACGAGAATCATTACTACCCAATAAGTTAAAGTAAATCCCGCCGGAGTAGTGTTTGATGTCGTATCCGTCGCTGCCAAAAACTGAAACATAAAGTCCTCCTTCTTGTGCTTATCGCACGCTTAATTTTCTTCCCCGGCTTCAAAGCCCGCAAGCTTCTGCCTTTTATACTCCGAAAAACGCTTCTGCTCAATTGCCTCGCGTATTTCCTCCATCATCTTGTTGTAAAAATACAAGTTATGCGTTACCAAAAGCCGAAGTCCCAACATTTCCTTCGCTTTCAGCAGGTGGCGGATGTACGCCCTGCTATAATGCCTGCACGTCGGACAGCCGCAGCCTTCCTCTAAGGGACGGTCATCCAGCTCGTACTTTGCATTCAGAAGCGTCATTTTTCCGTGATTGGTATAAGCGTTGCCATGTCTTCCGTTTCTCGCCGGATAGACGCAGTCAAAAAAATCAACTCCACGCTCCACGCCCTCCAAAATATTGGCAGGCGTACCGACTCCCATCAAATACGTCGGCTTCTCAAGCGGCAGATACGGTACGGTTTCCTCTAAAATACGATACATTTCCGCATGCGACTCTCCAACCGCAAGTCCGCCAATCGCGTATCCGTCCAAATCCAACTCGGAAATCCGCTTGGCATGTTCAATCCGAATATCCGCAAACGTGCCTCCCTGATTGATACCGAACAGCATCTGGTTCGGATTAATCGTATCCTCCAACGAATTCAGGCGCGTCATTTCCTTTTTACAACGCTCCAGCCAACGCGTGGTGCGAGCCACGGAATTCTCCATATACTCTCTGGTTGCCGGATGCGGCGGACATTCGTCGAATGCCATTGCAATGGTGGAAGCAAGATTCGACTGAATCTGCATACTCTCCTCCGGTCCCATAAAAATCTTACGTCCATCCACATGAGAGTTAAAATAGACGCCCTCTTCTTTTATTTTCCTCAGACCTGCCAGGGAAAACACCTGAAATCCTCCGGAATCCGTCAAAATCGGCTTGTCCCAGTTCATAAAACGATGAAGTCCGCCAAGCTGCTTTACTACACGATCTCCGGGGCGTACATGAAGGTGATAGGTGTTGGAAAGCTCCACCTGCGTCCCGATTTCATGCAAGTCCACTGTTGATACGGCACCTTTAATGGCGGCAGCCGTACCAACATTCATAAACAACGGAGTCTGCACCGTGCCGTGAACCGTAACCAGCTCACCGCGCTTTGCATTCCCGTCCCGACAAATTAAACGATACATTGTACTCCTTTAACAGACCGCAAACTTCTCCAGCAATCTTTCAAACGCCGAGTCCTCGCCGTGGCTGCATACCGAAACCGGGTTGGCGCAAAGCCCCAACACTCCGAGAAATGATTTTGCGTCTACAATAATACGGTTATACTTTACATCAATATCAAAACTGCACTTTTCTGCTGCGCTGACAAATTCCTTTACTGCTTCCGGTCCATTTAAACGAATCAAAGTGTTTTTCATACTGCTCATCCTCCTTTTGTGTGCAACGTAAAAAAAACGTTTTCAACATCAAAAAGCCAAAAATGTGACTTCGGCTGGTTATAATTAGCAGTTATACCACTCTTTTCCAAATTCGTCAATACCCTTTATCAGAATTTTTTCCCAAGATTCTCCAAGATACGTGCGGCACTCGGCAGATAAACATTCGGAAGCTGCGTAGTTTCGTCGCCGTACATGAGCTTTGCAAAGTCACCGCAAACTGCGGAAAATGCCTCTGCCGTATACTTTACCTGAAGCTGCAGCGCCGCCAGATCAAACAGAAGCGGCATGACCGCCCGTCCCCATCCCTCACCTGTGCTTTCCACAAGGCTCGGCTGATTCAGGCACTCCGGCGTTATCTCGTACTTCACTCCCGTTACACGGTTGACGCAAAGAATATGCGCATACCCTTTTTCATCCTTCTCATAAAGCAGGACGCACTGCTCTCTTTGCACCGCAATATCCTTCTCCACCGAAAGTACGGAATTTGCCAGAAGACGCCCTGCGCCGTTTTCTGCTTCCGGCTTTTCCGTGAGCTTGTTCTCTGACAGTACTTTTACCAGACGGTCGATACTTGCCTGGTCCAAAACCTCGTTTCCAACCTTTTCCTTGGTGGTCAAAAAGCTCACTAAAGCGTCTATTTCCTCCTGTGAAAGTAATGCTCTGTTCTCGCTCATTCCTTTCTCCTTTCCGTATACCGCTTTCTTTGGTACGCTATCCTTGTATCAGTTCCAGTATAGCAAAAAGCACCCCTGCCGTCAATAAAGAAGTCTTTGAAAATCCGGTCGGCATATCATATTAAGAATATTTCGGTTGCATTCTCCGTTTCCCGGCACACCGGGAACATGCTTCTCCCCGTTCCCTATTCCTGAACAACCTGGTTTAAATGTCCGGAAAGCTCTTTAATATGCTCCACAATTTCCGCCAGACTTTCCGTTCCGACACGATTCTCCTGCGTTGCCGCCGTTACCTGCTCGGCCGCTCTGCAATTCTGCTGCGTATTGTCACTGATTTTTCTCATATCGTCGGAAGCCTCGCCGCTCTTTTCCCGAATACTTTCCGCTGCCCGGTCAATTTCGTAGACCTGCCGTGCCAGTTCCCCGTTGGATGCGGCAATCATAGACGAAGACTCGTTTGCTTTCCGAATGCTTTCCATACCGTTTTTCGCATATTGCACGTTCTGTTCCATAGCCTCTACCGCGCCTTCGGTATGATGCACTACCGCACCCACAATCTCTCCTATGCTCTCCACCGCATTCTTTGTCTGTTCGGAAAGTTTCTGAATTTCTTTCGCAACCACCGCAAAACCGCTTCCGTGCTCCCCGGCCCTTGCTGCTTCTATGGTTGCATTCAGCGCAAGAATACCGATCTGCTTGGATATTCCGGTAATCGTCTGCACAATACCGATAATTTTCATGGACTCCTCTCCCAGATTACTTATAATCTGTCTGCACTCCTCGGTGCTTTCATTGATTTGCTCCATACTGGAAGTTACTTCCTGCATACGGCTCTGGTTTTCCTGCGTTTTTTCTCCGATCTGATCTGTCAGTATTGATGTTTGATGATTTCTGCTGCTTAAGCCCGCAAGCTGTTCCGTAATATCCTGCATTCTCCGGTCTGCATTCTCTACCGCCCGCGCATTTTCTCCAAAGCTTTCCGATAAATGTTCCAATTCTCCGGTAATCTTTTGGTTTGCCTGAAGCGAATTTCCTACAATCTGTGAAAGCCCGGCCACCATACCAACCATGGTTTCCGAAGTCTGCGTTGCGCTTTCCTTCATCTGCTTCATGCGTGCCAGCATTTCCTCCTGTGCCTTTGCTCCCATCAGATTGGAAAGCAAAGACGCCGTCCTTCCCGAAAGCATGGTAAAAATCGCCGCAACGGCAATCAGCGCCATTGCACGGGGAATTACACCAAAAATAATCACCTTTTTCCATTCCGTAAAATTGTCATCCTGCAAAGTTTTCAGGAAAAAGGCAAGAATCTGGCCGACCGATACCCCCGCTACCGTAAGTCCCGTTGCCATGATACTCAGTTTTTTTGAAAAATAAAGGCTCGCAATTGCAATCGGATAAACATAGATTACGACCACATGATAAGTGAGCGTCATACAAAGCAGCGTTACAAACAATATGGAAAAAATCACATTCAGATACTTTATGTACCCCTTTTCCAGCTTAAAAACATTGGTAAACAGTGTCGGCATCAACAGAAAAACAGCGCCTCCTATGTACGCAGCCGTCATAATACCAAGCTTTACCGTAAAAATTCCTATTATGTCCAGCGCATAGATTAATGTAAAAATCAGAAAGGTAATCCGCATCACCTTCGCCACTACTCTGTTTGCCTGCTTCTCGTTCTCTTTCAGAATACCGTTTTCTTCCATCATCTGTGTTCCTCCTCTGTCTATTGTTCGAATTTTCTCTGCCCCTTTAACAATTCGAGAAATAGGGCGTCACGGTCAAAGTTTCCTTCCGCAAAGCCCGGAATTTCCTTATATGCCTTGCAGATACTAAAACTGATTTCCGTAAAAATACTTCCGATTTCCGCTTCCGTATAGGTGCATCCGCCGGTTACCAAAAGTGTCGCAATACTATGTGCAACCAGCCATAAATCCCGGAAATAATGATCTGCCTCGAAAGCGCTCATATGATAGATACGTTGCAGCGACTCTCTGACAAGATTCTGCGTATAGAGAAGTTCCCCCATTGCATAATGGCTTTTTTCTTCTGCCTCGTTTCCCTTGTCACTCAGAAAAAGAAGCCGGTACAATTCGGGTTCTTTTCTTGCAAAGCGGATATACTGCATTCCCACTCCGAAAAACGGAATTTTTTCGGAAAGTCCCTGATGAATATAGCCGTGATACAACTCCTGCGTCAGGTTGCGGATATCCTTTTTCAATTCCTCCATCGTGGGGTAATGGACGAAAATCGGTGCAACCGTTGTCCCTAACTGTTTTGCAAGCTCTCTCGCCGTCAGACTCTCCATGCCCTTCTCTTTTACAACCTTTAACCCGTATTCCGCAATCTCCTCTTTTGTAAACCGTGATTTTCTTGGCATAGGTCCCCCTTTAATGCTTCTTTCGTTATCTAACATAAGTTATATTATATCTAAAACTCCGTCCCCTGTCAAGTCACTTTCCCGATTTTCCTCCTGCCTACTTCAAATCCCCGTTTGCCGGATTATTGAGCAAATGTCCGTCCGCACTAAACCGCGATCCGTGGCACGGGCAGTCCCAGCTATGCTCCTCCTTATTCCATTTTAACGCGCAGCCGAGATGCGGACACCGCCTCCTTGAAAAATGCAGCAGTCCTGTTACCGACTCTGCCAGATTAACAAACAACTGCCCGCTCAACACCCCTCTGGACGGAGAAAAAATCTTAGCGTTTTCATTTTTCTTTCCTAAAAGCAAATCCGATAAAAGCATTGCCGCTGCCATAGACGAAGTCATTCCCCACTTATTATAGCCGGTTGCTGTATAAAGTCCGTTTGTTCCCCTGGAATACCGTCCGACATACGGTATCGAATCCAACGTCATACAATCCTGTGCCGCCCAGTGAAATGCCTCCTTTGCTGCCGGATAATACAGGGCGGCCGCCTGCCTAAGTTCGGTATAGCTGCCTCCCTGCTTTCCGGTACGGTGTGCGCCGCCGCCAAGCAAAAGATAGTCCCCCGCATTCCGAAACGAAAACCCTTTCTTATCTTCGTCCACATACATTCCTTCCAATGACGGCGCATTCTTTAACCCTAATACATAGGAGCGGTGCTGGTACAGCTTCACAAAATATCCGCCGTGCTTATTTAACATCGGAAAATGCGTTGCAATAATCATCTGCTCCGCCGTAATCTTTCCCTTGTCGGTGACTACGGTTTTCCCTTGAAATTCCCGCACTTTTGTATGCTCATAAATCTTTAGATTCCTGGAAATACCGGCAAGGAACTTCAACGGATGAAACTGCGCCTGTTTTGGGAAGGAAACCGCCCCGCAGGTCGGAAACGGAAGCGGCAGTTTTTCCGCAAACCGCGCTTTGGCCCCGATGCGCTCCAACACTTTCATCTCACGCTCCAACTTAGCACGATTTTGCACGGAATAAACAAAATTGTCTTTTTCCTCAAAATCGCACTCCAGCTCTTTGCAAAGCACGCGGTAGTTTTCCAAAGCCATCCGATTCATCTCAAAGTACCGTGCCGCCGCCTCCGGACCGTATTTTGCCGCAATTTTATGATACACCAGCCCGTGCTGTGCCGTAATCTTAGCCGTAGTATGCCCCGTAACCCCCGCACCGATTTCTTCCGCTTCTACCAGACAATACTCCACTCCGAGCTTCTGTAAAAAATACGCGCAAAGAATCCCTGTCAATCCGCCTCCGATAATCAGAACCTCCGTCTTTTTTTCTCCGCCAAACGATTCAAACGACGGCAGTTCCACATCCTTTTCCCATAATGACTGCATTTCATACCTCCTAATCTCCTCTGCCTGCATGACTGCCTGTATACAGTCTGCATAAGTAACGAGAGTAGTATGCACAGTTCTTGGAAATACTATGATTCGTTACCGAACGATTGCTTAAAAACGGGGTGTAGTATGAAACTGAAAAAAAGAATCCGAATCGCCGCAATAAAGCGCGAAAACCTGCCTGAACTCGGCAAAGACATTTTATTTGAAACTTTAGGGAGTATCCTGATTGCGATTTCCGTCCATAACTTTGCCCTCTCTGCCGGCTTCCCCATGACCGGCTTTTCCGGCATTGCCATTATTCTGAACCGCTTTTTTCACATCCCTATCGGCATCTCTACCATCCTGCTCAATCTGCCGGTGGCAGTCCTTTGCTATCGCCTCATCGGAAGCACCTTTCTCATCAAATCCTTTCGATGCATGGTAATCTCTTCCCTGTTTATCGACTATTTGGCACCGCTCCTTCCATCCTATGAAGGAATGCGTCTTTTGGCAGCGCTTGTCACCGGCGTCTTAGGCGGTATCGGCTATGCAATCATTTATATGAGAAACTCCTCTACCGGCGGTGCGGACTTTCTCATTATGGCATTCAAAAGCAGAAAACCGCATCTGCGCCTCGGAACGATTGCCTTCCTGATTGATGTGGGAATCATTATTGCGGGCGGTCTTTTGTTCCGTGATTTTGACGGCATCCTGTACGGAATGATTGTCAACTATCTGTTTGCCGTTGTGGTAGACAAAGTCTTCTACGGTATCAACTCCGGAAAAATCGCTTTTATCGTGACAAAACGTGGGAAAGAAATCTGTAAAATCATAGAGGAGTGCAGTAACCGCGGCTCTACTATCCTAAAATCGCAGGGCGGTTACCGCATGGAAGATAAACAAACCGTTATGGTTGTCAGCAGTTCAAAACAGATGTACCGCATTTTACAGGAGGTCACTCACAGAGATAAAGAAGCCTTCATCATTCTGCTGGAGGCGCATGAAATCCACGGAAAAGGATTTTCGGTAATATAGCAGGCCGCCTCCGTACCGCGAAAGGCCTCCCTGTCACCTCCGGCTTCCTGCCGCATCCCGAAACTCCGTCATATACGGTCGGAAGCGAAGCGGACAATTATTGCGCTGCAACGCATAATTCTCCCGCTCGGCAATCGCAATCCGGCGGTGGAACACCCTCCACAGACCGACATAAGAATCCTCTTCCCCCGACTTTTCGCAAAGACTTTGGTATTCCTCCTCATTCAGGCGGTAAACGAACCACTCCCCACCGCCGGGGTGAATGCCGACAATCCGACGCTTTTCATCAAATATCATAAAATTCTCCGTATTCAGGCGGTCCGAAAAATGCTCCATCAGTTCCCCCATTACATTATTTTGCGGAGCATATCTCGCAAGCAGCAGGCCGTTCTCCTGCTCGTCAAAGCGTAAAAAACCTTTCAGATGATGCGCTTCATTGTTAAAATTCCGAACTGCCTCAAAAAGCCGCATCGTCCACGGATTACCGTAGCTTCGGCTCGCCCGTGCGCCCTCCCGGAACGCGAAAATCAAAAAGCGGTAAATAATCTCGCCCTTCTCCGGCTCCTGTGACAGTACCGCCTTCATTACCATCTCATACGCCTCCTCCGAAATCCGCAGGCGCACCGAACGCTGTACCTTCTCACTCTTCTCGGCATCCGGCACTACCTCGATATACTCCGCAAATAAAAGAGGTTCTTCCCAGTCTTTCATGCGGACCTCAATCCGGTTTTCCTCATGACGGTGTACCGACGCCCACGCATCGTAAATTGCGGTAAAGATCCCCTCTACACTATCCTCGCACCGATAAATATATTTTCCGTCCATCCTTCTCGCTCCTTTATCCTGCCGCCGTTCCGAACCCCGGCAGTTCAAACAATGACATTTGGCGCCCGTAAAGCGCTTCCTTTAAATTCTTCGGGAGCCGCTCATTTGAGGTCAGACTCTGCGTAAGATAAGCCGCATCCGAAGAGAAATGCCCCAATGTCCTGCCGCCGCAGGTAATAAAATACTGCGCCCGTTTCAGAACAACGCCGATTTTCTTCAAATCCTCAAAGGAGAGCGTACCGCTCCGTCTTGCTTCCAGAATCCGCCGTGCCGACTTCGGTCCGATTCCCGGCACACGGAGCAGCAAAAAGTAATCCGCTTTCAACACCTCGATCGGAAACAGTTCCGGATGATTGACCGCCCAGTCGCACTTCGGGTCCAGCACCGGATTGAAATTCGGACGCTTCTCCGTCAGCAGCTCCCCTGCCCGGAAGCCGTAATAGCGCATCAGCCAGTCCGCCTGATATAATCTATGCTCCCGCAAAAGCGGCGGACCGCCCGGCAAATCCGGCAGACAGGTATCTTCATTTACCTTTACAAAGGCAGAATAAAACACGCGCTTCAAATCAAACCTCCGGTAGAGTGCTTCCGCCACCGAAACCAGCTGGTAATCCGTTTCCGGCGTCGCTCCGATAATCATCTGCGTACTCTGGCCCGCTGCCGCAAACCCGCGCCCTGTCGGCTTTCCGACCTCCTCTAACAGAGAAAGGTGCGGCATAACAGCCGCCGGTGCGGTTTGCCCCTTTTGGCTCCGCTTCTCCAACGCGTCCCGTGCAGGAAGCAACGGCTCGCTTTCCTTCTCCTTCAAAGCGTTCTGTTCTATTCCGACTTTTCCGAAGCGTTCCTCTATCCCCGCCTGCTTCGCCGCCCGGTTCGTGTGCCAGTACGCGCTTCGGTTTCCGCCCATAAACCCAAGCTGTTCTCTGCTTTCCGCAATCCCCGCCTGTATCTGACGCATGGGCTGCAAAATATTCTTCCGGGTCTTATTCGGTGCAAGCCGGCGCAGCCCTTCATTGGTCGGCAATTCCAGATTGACGCTCATACGGTCGGCATACCAGCCCGCATACTCCACCAGCAGCGGATTTGCCCCCGGTATTGCCTTGCAATGAATATAACCGCGGAAACGATACTCCTCCCGCAGCATCCGAAGCGTCTGCCCGATCAGCTCCATCGTATAGTCCGGCGTATGCAGAATCCCGGAGCTTAAAAATAAACCCTCGATATAATTCCGCTTATAAAACCCCATCGTCAGCTCGCACAGCTCCCGGGGCGTAAAACTGGCGCGGGGCACATCGTTGGAAGAGCGATTGATACAATATTTGCAGTCGTAAATACACTCATTGGTAAACAACACTTTCAACAAAGAAATACATCTGCCGTCCGCGGAAAAAGAATGGCAAATCCCGGCGGCAATCGAATTTCCGATCTCGCCGCTTTTCCCTTCCCGCTGCATCCCGCTGGAGGTGCAGGCGACATCATACTTCGCCGCATCCGCCAGAATACCAAGCTTCTGCTCTATGGATAAAGATTCACTGAGTACCATACCGCACCTCCTTGCTTTAAGTTCTCTTTATGAACAGTATAACATACATTTGTTCGATTTTCAATAGCGGAATCAAATATTTGTTCGATATATTTTGTCTTGTTCGTAAAGCGACATTTTACTTATGTATGTTCCGGCCTTCTTCCCGCAACCATTCCGTACTTCTGCATACACTGTTAGAAAGACTGTTTTGAGGTCTGGCATGGACACAAAAAACCTTTTTCTTTCTCTCCTTACAAAAAACCGGCCGGAGGCCGTCGCCGTTCTGCACGGGAACGCGGAGCACCCGGATATCAGCGGCGTTATAAAATTTTACGCTCTGCCGGAATCCGGTATATTAATCGCTGCGGAAGTTACCGACCTTCCCGACGAAGCCGTTGATATGCCCGCCTTTTTCGCTTTCCATATCCATGAAAGAGGGGACTGCTCGGGCAACTTCGAAAACACAGGCAACCACTACAACCCGGACAACGTCCCTCACCCGGAGCACGCCGGCGACCTGCTGCCGCTCCTTTCCAACGACGGTTACGCCTGGATGGTATTCTATGACAGCTTTCTGACCATTCCGATGATTCTAAACCGCTCCGTTATCATTCATCAAAATCCGGATGACTTTACCACACAGCCCTCCGGCAATGCGGGGACCAAAATCGCCTGCGGAGTCATTATGGAGGCAGATTCGGTAATGCAACCGTATTAGCGCAACTTTCCCGGAACCAAGAGTCCGCTTGAGGCGGCATACTCATGTCCGAAAACATGACAATACCGCCTCTATTTCTTCCCCTCTCCCCGCTTTCCGAACCTTCCGTGATAAAATGCAACCGACATTCCCATCGCAATGCTCCAGCCGATCGGCCACGCACACCAGATTCCGATATAACCGATGTGCTTCGACAGCACTCCGGCGATTACGACCCGTAAAACCAGGTCGGTAAAAGTAGCAAGCATAAACTTTTTCATCAGTCCCGCTCCCCGCAGAATGCCGTCCGCAACCAGCTTTACGGATACGACAAAGTAAAACGGTGCAACGATATAGAGAAACCGTATACCGGAAGAAAGAGCCAGCTCCGACGGCTCCTCAATAAAAAACGTCACCAGTTGTTTTGCTGCGGTCAAATACAATACTACAATCGGCACGCAAAGCAGCCATACCATTTTTACTCCCGCCTTAAACCCCTCTTTTACCCTCGGCAGGCTTCCTGCACCGATGTTCTGCGAGGTATAGTTCGAGATGCCGTTTCCTAACGTCGTAAAGGACGTAATCACCAGATTATTCAGCTTGATCGCCGCCGCATACCCTGCTGTAACTCCGACCCCGCAGTCGTTAATGGCGCCCTGAAGGATGATATTTCCGACAGAAATAAAACTTTGCTGCAGTATACTCGGAACTGCGATTAACGCAATCCGCTTCAGCAGCGGAAGCGAAAACAGCACTCCCTTTCCTTCCGACGGAATCTTTGCCAGCCGTTTCAATACCGCAAGTACCGCCAGCACGCAGCTGACTCCCTGACATAAAAAGGTCGCCCACGCCACACCGGCGACTCCCAGGTCAAACACGGCGACAAACAAAATATCAACCAGAATATTAGAGGTTGAGGAAAACGCCAGAAAAAGGAACGGCGTTTTGGAGTCCCCGAGCGCGGAAAAAATTCCGGTCGCGATATTATAAAAAAACAGAAACGGCAGTCCCCAGAGATAAATATCCAAGTACAGCTTTGAATCCGCAAAAATTTCTTCCGGCGTATGAATCAGCCGCAAAAGCCCTTCACAGCAGGTGATTCCAAGCAACATCAGCGCGATACATAAGACTGCACTTGAAATCATTGTGGTAGCTACCGACGTTTTCATGTCCCGGTTATTTTTCGCTCCGAACAGCCGCGCCACAATTACCGAACAGCCGATATTGCATCCAAACGCAAACGCAATAAAGATCAGCGTAATTTCATAACTGTTCCCGACCGCGGCAAGCGCATTTTCCCCAAGAAACTTTCCCGCCACAAGACTATCCGCAATATTGTACAGCTGTTGAAAAATAATACTTCCGAACAGCGGAAGGCAAAACTTCCAAAGAACCGTTTCCGGCTTTCCCACTGTCAAATCCTTATTCATCCTCTGTTCCTCCGAGCAAATGCTTTGTCCGTCCCCTCCTAAATCGCCCCCATAAGCGCATAAATCAGCGTTCCTGCCACGCCGCTTCCCAGAATAACCATTACCGCGCTTACCTTAAATTTTCTAAGAATAACCAAGGCTGCCGCAAAAATGCCCAGCTCTACCGGCCGGATATCACGGAAAACTACCTCGTGAAGCTCCGAACGAAAAAGGCCGAGCAAAAGAATGGAGGCCCCCGCCGAAGCAATCAACGCCACCACCGCGGGCCTTAACGCCCCAAGCACCACCTGTACACCGCTTACCGAACGATATTTGTAATAAAAGTGCGCCAGCGTAAGGCAGATACAAAAAGAAGGAATAATGCACCCTACGGAGCAAATCAGCACACCCGGGATTCCTGCAATCTTCATTCCCACAAACGTCGCCGAGTTAATGGAAATCGGCCCCGGCGTCATCTCCGCTACCGTAATCAAATCCGAAAACTCCTCTAACGTCATCAACCCGTAGATATCAACAATCTGCTCCTGAATCAGCGGAATGGCCGCATACCCTCCGCCCACACTAAACAAACCGACCTGAAGAAATGCAAAAAACAATTTTAATAACAACATTATGCCGCCCTCCCTTTCCTTCTTTTAAGAGTGAGCAACAAATCCAACAGCCCGATTCCCAGACAGGTAAAAATAATCACCATCGCGCTTACATCAAACAAATAGGTCGCAAGAAACGCCACAACCATCATGGCGATATATAAAACTCTTTTCGTTTTCACTACATTTCCCGCCAAATTGATTACCACATCAAAGATAACCGCTGCCACACCTGCCCGCATCACCTGCAATGCCGTCGCAATATAAGGATTCGTGCGAAACTGCTCATAAAACAGCGATATCACGGAAATAATCAGCATCGGCGGAAGAATCGTCCCGAAAACAGCGGTCAGGGAGCCTGCCACCCCCGCCATACGATACCCGATAATCACCGACGCATTGACCGGCAGAGGTCCCGGCGCCGACTGGGTAATCGCCGTAACATCCAGCATTTCATCCTCCTCCAGCCATTTCAGTTCTTCCACAAACTTCTTTTTCATCAGGGAAACAATCACAAAGCCCCCGCCAAAGGTGCAGGCACTCAACAGAAACATCGTCCGGAACAGGGTCCACAGCTTGTCATAGCCTTTTTTCATAACAGCCTCCGTATCAAATATTCTTCTGCCCAATAAAATTTACCACATAAATTACTATTTGTAAAATACAACTATTTTATTATGCGAAAAAGCATCGGCAGTTCAAAAACTTTTTACTTTACGGTAACACGGTATTTCCTTATTGTTTTTCAATCACACATAAGTACCTGTCTGAATTTGATCCGTTATAGCTGTGGAAAACAATACCACAACCCTTAAAACTTTCCCTATCCCCAAAAAACAAACCAATTCAAAAGCCGAATAATAAGGAGTAGTATCCATCTTGTTACACATCTCCAAATAGTTCAGGATTTTCAAATTGGCTGCATTATCAAACAATATTTAATATTTATGGGGATTCAAATAAATGTCCTCTACCAGCTTTTCATTGACAGGACAATACGAACCTTCTACATTCTATTTTCAATCATTTTCCCTCGTGAATTGCCCTAAAAATATCATGATAAACTTTGTTCATGGAAACCCCTTTGTGTTTATGACTTTATTTAACACTGTATTTTTATGACAATATTCTACCAAATAAAGCTGGTTTATTCAATAGTAATCAGCCTTCATCGATCATTCTCATATACAGTACGAGTCCAGGCTCAGCATTGT
>CAZSQM010000031.1:0-24684 GCA_964609025.1 uncultured Lachnospiraceae bacterium
TACATTGTTCGTTCCTCTCCGGATGGTATTCAGTCCAACTTTTTGTCCGCACCCCTCTCTCAAAGTTATTCCAAAATATCAAAGGGAATCGCAAGAAGATATCCGAAATGTTCCCCGGTATCCTTGTCGTTTTCGTCCAATACCGAAAATTCTACGATTGTAACAATACCCCCGGTTCCGGTAGAATTTACTCCTTTTGAAAACTTATCGTATCTCTTTGTAAAAGAAATCTCTTCACCCTTCTGTAACACGGAATACGCTTCCAAACTATACCCGCCTCCGCCATCTATATTTCCGGAGGGATCTGCAATACAACCGGTAAACGGTATATCTCCATGAGAAATATGTACGCTTTCCTTTTCTCCTACATACCGTAATATTGAGGTTGTTTCAAACGCTACCGTACCGTTCTGTAACTCCTCCAACCGAAAAATCGTCTGTGGAACCGTCATGGTATATTCAAAATCACCCAGTCTTACGGTTTTAGAAGCCATTACCGGAAGTTTAAAAAAGCCTTCCTCCCTATATAGTCCGTCATATTCTCTGCTAAGCTCTGTCCGCCCTTCTTCCAACAGTTCATTCAGCCAGTTCCTTGGCTTAACTGTCGGAGTCGGCATTTCCGTCAGCATCGGTGCTTCCGTCGGAGTCAGCATTTCCGTCGGTGTTTCCGGTACAGGCTCTTTGCCATCTTTTCTGGCCTCACAAGCCCCAAAAAACATCAGCGCCCAGAACAAAAATAAAACTGCTAACACATAGTGGCTGCTCCTCTGATAATCATGTTGCATCATTATTCTCCCTTCAAAAATTAAAAATATGGAACCTTTTCCAATCAGTCCTTTGCTACTGTGTAAGTGCCGTTACATTCAACATGCGAACAATATTCCCGTATTTCGCAAAACTTGAAGTTCCCGGTGCAGATTCAACCCTGGCAGTGGCACTGTGAATACCGATTAATGTACAATTAAGCTTTCCATTACTTGTTCCTGTATAAATAAATACTGGTCCGCCACTATCGCCATTCTGTGAATAATAAATTGCCAAAACGTGATCCGTTGATGTGTAATCTTCCGGATTGTATGGCACATAGGTATGATTATAAGAGTATATGGTTCCACTCTGTAACCCACTCTTATTTCCATACATTAATATGCTGGTATTTTGCGGATATTCAAGTGTAGATGCAGCCGTACAGTAATATCCTCCCATAATCATATTTGTCGGACTTGCCGCGCCATTAGACTCAATGAATGCTGCATCTGCATAAGTGTTTGGGTAATATCCGGATTGTTTCACCGTTCCTATTATGGTTTCGTTGTAACTTATCTGCTGACCAATACTTCTACCAAAATGCGAAGCAGTAACATAACCTCTTACACCATTACGAATTGCCCCAAAGCCTAAAGTAGCCGTTTTCGAAGTAGCTATATTACGCAATTCAAAACCGCCCTTCATATCAACCTGCAATGTACTGTCTTGGTATTCAACTATCTCGTTCGTATTTTGAAATACCATGCAATCAGAATCAACAATCTTTCGAATCTCAGACTCTTTATACTCGTTAAGATTGCGAACTTTAATCACAACACAGTTATTCATAACATCTGTATATATGCTACTGATATCTGCGCCTAACTTTCTTAATTCTTCAAGATGTAGGTTAATCGTATTAATAATCCTATTCAATTCGTTATACGAATATTTACAAGTCGCAATTAAAATTTTCGGTTCTTCTGTATACTCCTTAACCAACGCTTGATTTTCATTAGTATTTTCAGTAAGCAAAACAATCAACTCTCCGTCATCGTTAAGGTATGCACCGCCAAAGCGACTGTCGTATACTTTTTCACCAGCAACACTTCGATTTTGCACACTGAACCTTTCTAATAATTTATTGTACTGCGCAATACTTTCTGCCTGATTAGCATAAAACTCCTCCGTTTTTCCGCCAAGAAGCATGGGTGAAAATTCCGCCTGTTCTTGTGCATCTGCAACAAAAGATTCCGTAAAGAAAAACGATATAAAAACAACTATCAATGCAACGAGTAACTTAAAACTTCTTCTCATATATTTTCCTCCAATCCTTTTCTGAAAAGGCTCCATATTTTATTGTCAAAGTGCAATATATAATATACATTAAAACTTGTAAGTTATCCCTCTTTTACATTTGTCTGTTATCCCATTTATATCCTTTTCATTGTTTTATTCCGCTTAATAAACTCTTTGATTTGTTGAACAATGCACCGTTTTTCACAACCAAAGGAGCTACTTTTCTACTCTCATTCGTACAAAACTCTTACGTTTTTTATCTCTTCTGCCTTTTCTTCATAATATTGTTGCATCCCCCTTGATACTACAATTTCATGAGTAATCATGCAGCTTAATATTGCAACCAATACCCCAAAATAACAATTATTGTATACATCTTTTCTTTCTCATCCTTCTTTTGCTTCCCGGTGCATATCCTCATCCGCCTTATTAGCATATTCCCGATGTGGGTATCGTTCGTGACAACATTTCTTCATATTCCTTTTTCAACTATCGTTGCCGCTAATTCCTGTCTTCCTGTACATGAACCTATTATTGTTCCGGCAACAGTAGCCGCATACGGCAGATACCATCGATCTATTTTCCTAATCACATTTTATAATATCACATAATCTAATATTTTTCAATCTCTTTCTGTAACAATGACACCCCTACCCTTTTTTAACTTATGCACCCTTTTCATACAAGAAAAGCCGCCGCACCCAACGGTGCGACGGCCCTCCTGCCTTTTGTTACTTCGTCAAAAGCAGCATAATCTCATTGCTTCTTTCGATAAACTTTGTCATTTCCTCCGGTGCCAGCGGCTTATGGGAAAGCATTGCCAAATCATAAAGCTGCTCGCAGATAACGGAAGCATTCTTACTCTTCTTATGCTCGAAGACATACTTTACAAGCGGATGATTTGCGTTTAACACAAGAGTTTCACCCTCGCCTCCGAATGCGGAAGGATCCATGCCGTACATATTGTACATCTTCATCATATCCTGCATTCTGCGGCTGTCCTCGGAAAGCGTAATCATGGAGGCAACCTTTTCATTCTTCAGTTTCTCTACCTTTACGGTAAGCTTCTCTTTGTTCAGTGCCTTCTTTACCAGTTCCGTCACGGTTTCGGTCAGCTTCTTCCAGTCTTCCTCGTTCTCCGTCACCTCATCCTTAAAGGCTTCCGTCAGGTCGGCGTCGATACGCTGGAAACGGATTTCCTTGTTGTCATACTCCAGCTTGGAAATATACGGCTGGTCGATGTTGTGGGTCAGGAAAATCGCGTCCAGTCCGGCTTCCTTAAACATATTGATGTACTGGCTCTGCTGCCGTTCATCCGTTACATAATAAACAACCTGCTTCTTTTCCTCGGCGGACTCCTCCGTATTCTCACTGTCCTCACCGGTTGCGGAAGTACCGTCCGCATTTTCTACAATCGGTGTCTCCTCCGCCGTATCCTCGCCTGCTGTCTTCTTTGCTGCTTCCACATAATCCTTCAGGGTAATATACTTTCCTTCCAGATTCTTAAAGAGCATGTAGTCCTTCATCTTCTCGCAGAACTTCTCATCCTTTAAGCAGCCGTACTTGATAAACGGGCTGATATCGTCCCAGTATTTCTCATAATTCTCCCGTTCTACCTTGCACATGCCGGAAAGCTTATCCGCTACCTTCTTGGTAATGTAGTCCGAAATCTTCTTTACAAAGCCGTCGTTCTGAAGCGCGCTTCTGGATACGTTAAGCGGCAAATCCGGGCAATCGATGACACCCTTTAACAAAAGCAGGAACTCCGGAATTACTTCCTTGATATTATCCGCAATAAATACCTGATTGCTGTAAAGCTTAATCACACCGTCTAAGTTCTCATATTCCGTATTAATCTTCGGGAAATACAAAATTCCCTTTAAGTTAAACGGATAATCCATGTTCAAATGAATCCAGAACAACGGCTCCTTGTAGTCATGGAATACATCACGATAAAATTTCTTGTACTCCTCCTCGGTACAGTCGTTCGGGTGCTTTGTCCAGAGCGGATTCGGGTCATTGATCGGCTGCGGCTTCTTTTCCTCAGTGTCCTTTTCTTCAGCGTCCTTTTCTTCACTCTCCGCAGACTTTGCCTCCTCCTTCTTCGGTACGTCTACATTTTCAAAGTAAATCGGCGTCGGCATAAAGGAACAATACTTCTCGATGACTTCCTTCGCCCGGTACTCATTGGAAAACTCGTAGCTGTCCTCGTTTAAGTACAGCGTAATTTCCGTACCGCGCTCCGTGCGGCTTCCCTCCGACATTTCAAAGTCCACGCCCTCCTCGGACTCCCAATGTACCGCAGGCTCGCCTTCCTTATAGGACTTCGTTTCAATCGTCACCTTATGTGCTACCATAAACGCCGAATAAAAGCCAAGACCGAAGTGCCCGATAATGCAATCCTCGTTGGTCTTGTCCTTATACTTCTCCACAAATGCCTGTGCGCCGGAAAAGGCAATCTGGTTAATGTACTGCTTTACTTCCTCGGCAGTCATACCGATACCGTTATCGATGATGGAAATCGTCTTTTCTTCCGGACTCACCTTCACCGTAACCTTCCACTCATTGTCCTCCGGCAGCGTTACCTCGCCCATAACCTCAAGCTTCTTCATCTTCGTAATCGCATCACATCCGTTTGAAATCAATTCACGGAAAAAGATGTCGTGGTCCGAATACAGCCACTTTTTAATAATCGGAAATATATTTTCCGAATTGATGGACAAGCTGCCCTTTTCTTCCGTTACACTACTCATAAAACTATCTCCTTTCCTGATACCGCCGTTTTTGTCAAGATAGCCCACGTCTTTGTTTCCTGCGCAGGCTTTTGCTCCCCTCTCCCGACAAACTGTAAAACCGGCTTTTTTTTGCTATGCCTCTACTATAATACCGAAATCCCGAAATGTCAAGAAAAATTTAGCACTCATCTTTAATGAGTGCTAACAGTGATTCCGTTTTCCTTTAAAAATCCACTCAAAGCCTTGTCCCATGCGTATTCCAATGTTTTATCCAACGTAAAACCGGCGTGTGATACACCTCCGATCAGTCGGCAGTTTCCCGCCGCATACCGGATATTCAGGTATAGTACCGCACCGGCTTCCTCTCCTTCCTTCCCACATTCCCTCAAAATCCGCTCCGTCCACTCTTTCGGGGCGGCAAGCACGATACAAAGCATCCCCGGCAGGCGTTTTCCTTTTACGATTTGAAAAAAAATATCTTTTAACTCCTTCCAGCTTGCGAACTCTCTTGTGATATTCTCCGGTTCTTCAAAAAACTCCTTTTTCAGCCTCCCGTTCACGGACAGTTCAAAAAAAGTTTCTACCTTCGCTTCCGTAACTTCCCAAACATCAAACAATTCGCCTCTGAGCAAAACCGACATAAACGTCTTCAATTCTTCCACATTTCCCGAGAACATAAATTTCTTCCCCTTCCTGTACCGAATTTCCTCTCATAATTCCTGCGGACACCGTACAAACTACCTTTGTAACCAAACAGGATACCATACTATACGTATGGTAGCATTTCATACAGCCTTAGGAAAGGAGAATCTCCATGCGTGCAGACTTTGAAACCTACCGTAAGGTAGCAAAAGCATGTAGTGCCTATGAACCGATGAGCGAAGCCAGAATCACCAACAGCTGCTGCGATACCAGCGATATTTCCTGCACCAACTGCAAATACTTTGATGAGGAAAAATACTGCCGCCTTGATTTGTATGACCAGATTGTACAAAATCACAACTTCGAACAGTAGCTACGGCACAAACTGCCGCAAGACGGAGGCTTCCGTTCTGCGGCAGTTTCTTTTTATCATAGAGTGCCCTCCGTTATTACTTCTTTTCCATCCTGTCTGCGCGCCAGCACAACTACGGAACGCGCCGGCACCTTACAGAAAAATTCCCGTCCCGAGGTATCGGCAGTGACCGCATATTGCTTTCCGTCCTCCGCACAGACGATTTCACACTCTCCCGAGGTATCCAACACTGTTTCCCATTCTCCCGGTTCCTTATAAATGCCCGTTTCCCCCGGCAGTGCAAAGGAAAGCGGTTCCCACAGCATATTGAATAAAAGAAAGAGGTCATCTTCCTTTCCTTTTGCGGCATAGGATCCGCAGAGCAATACCGCTGCCGCGCGGCTGCACGGCGTAAAATCCGGCTGCCACAGCATCACGCCGTGATAGGAAATGTCCGGCACGCCGATTCCTTTCCAGTCACTTTCCTTCAGCATTCTCGCCCCGCAAAGAATACTGTGCCCCTTTCGAAGCGCAATCAGCTCCTTCACAAAGGACAACAGCTCCCTGCGTTCTTTATTGAGCCGCCAGTTCAGCCATGAAACCTCGTTATCCTGACAATAGGCATTGTTATTTCCCTTCTTGGTATGACCGAACTCATCTCCCGCAAACAAAAGCGGTACGGACTGCGCCAAAAACACTGTACATAGTGCGTTTTTCCGCAGTCTTGCACGCAACGCCGCAATCTTCTTTTTTGCGGTTTCTCCCTCGACCCCGCAGTTCCAGCTATGGTTATAGTCCTCTCCGTCCCTGTTTTCCTCGCCGTTTTCCTCGTTGTGCTTCCGGTCATAGGCATATAAATCGTACAAAGAAAAACCGTTCTGGTCTGCGATATATTGAATCTGGGCAAAATCAGGCACATCCGAGCGTAACCGCGCCAAAAACTCTCCTACCGTGTTTTCATCGCCCTTTACAAAGCGCCGCATGACATTCCGGAAGCCGTCGTTATATACCGCAACGCGCCTGTCCGCAAAGTTTCCGTAGGTCTTCTGAATACTGCCGTTATAATCGGTGACTAAAAACTTTACTCCCGACAGATAAGGGTCTTCTAACAAAAGCCGCAGCGGAGGCTGTTCTCCGATGAAGCGGAATCCGTCCGCGCCGTAAACGTAAGTCCAGTACCGGAGGCAATCCGCTACCATCCCCTGCTTTACTCCCGCGCCGAAGTAAAATTCAAAAAACACGGCAATTCCGGCCTTATGAAGCGCCGCCACACAATGCCTGAGTTCCTCGTCCGCATGTGCCGTATCCGCCGCATACGCCGCCTTCGGAGCAAAATAGAAATTGTGCTCCGTATATCCCCAATAGTTTACCTTTTCTACCGTCTTTACTTCCTCACAGTCCTGCTCATAGGCCTGCTGTGCTTTTACGAACCCGCTGCCGTAGCGTTTCTCGTACTGTGCAAGCTGTTTTGCGGACAGAATCCCCCGGCTCGTACTTACCTCCATGCACTCGTCAAACTCATACACCGGCATCAGAAGCACCGCGTTAACGCCAAGCTCCCGCAGATACGGTATCTTTTCCGTAAGCCCCGCAAAGGTTCCCTTGTGTTTCACACCGGAGCTTCCATGCTTTGTAAAGCCTCTCACATGCAGCTTATAAAACACCAACGAGGAAAAGGCAGGACAAACAAACCCTGCCTCTGTTTCTGTTTCAGTTTCGTATTCCTGACGTGGCAGCATCGGCCGTACTTCCCGGTCCGATACGCCAAAGTTCTCCCTGCCGCACACCTTCTTTGCATAAGCATCGGCAAAAGTGCCCTCCTCGTTTTCGAATAAATACGTTTCGTACCGGTCCGCTTCCTTCGCGGAAAGCTCCGCAACAAACACCGAACTGTTCCCGATACGCCGCATCGGCAGCCGCTTTCCTGCGGTATCTTCCTCTTTTCCAAACAGCAGCAGGCGGCACGCTCCTCTGCCCTCCGAAACAGCTAAAAACCTTACCTTGCCTGCCTGACGGCAGGCTCCCGGCATTCCGCCGTATCTTTCTTGTCTTTGTTCCTCTGTATAACCCACAGTCCCCTCCGTTCTCCGTTTCACGGTTATGGCAGTTTACTGTTCGTCACTCATCGTTTCCTCTTCCGGTTTTACCTGAAGTGCCTGACGCTTTCTTGCCATCTCATCACTGTCTAAGTATTCGTCGTAAGTGGAAACTTTATCAATCATGCTGCCGTTCGGAAGAATTTCTATAATGCGGTTTGCAATCGTCTGAATAAACTGGTGGTCCTGGGACGCAAAAATAATCACGCCCGGGAACTTAATCAAACCGTTGTTTAACGCAGTAATGGACTCCATATCCAGGTGGTTGGTCGGCTCATCCATTAACAATACATTGGACGCCATTAACATCATCTTGGAAAGCATGACGCGCACACGCTCACCGCCGGAGAGCACATTTACCTTCTTTACGCCCTCCTCGCCCGCAAACAGCATACGGCCCATAAATCCGCGCACATAGGTAACATCCTTTTCCGGAGAATACGGCATCAGCCAGTCCACAATCGAAAGCTCCGACGCAAAATCCTTTGTATTATCCTTCGGGAAATATGCCTGGCTTGTGGTAATGCCCCATTTGTAGCTTCCTTCGTCCGGCTCCAGTTCTCCCGCCAGAATCTTAAACAGCGTCGTAATGGCAAGAGTATTCGCACCTACCAGTGCAATCTTATCCTCTCTGCCTACGATAAAGGAAAGATTATCCAATACCTTTACGCCGTCAATCGTCTTACTCAGATTTGTAACCGTCAGAACCTCGTTTCCGATTTCGCGGCTCGGTCTGAAATCAATGTACGGATATTTTCTGGAGGACGGGCGAATTTCATCCAGCTCAATCTTTTCCAGAGCACGCTTACGGGACGTCGCCTGCTTGGACTTCGAAGCGTTTGCGGAGAAACGCTGAATAAACTCCTGAAGCTCCTTAATCTTTTCCTCCTTCTTCTTGTTTGCTTCCTTCATCTGCTTAATCATAAGCTGGGAGGACTCATACCAGAAGTCGTAGTTACCCGCATACAGCTGAATCTTCGCATAATCAATATCCGCAATATGGGTACAAACCTTATTCAGAAAATAACGGTCGTGGGATACTACGATTACCGTATTGTCAAAGTTAATCAAAAACTCCTCCAGCCACCGAATCGCTTCTAAATCCAGGTGGTTGGTCGGCTCGTCCAAAAGAAGAATGTCCGGGTTTCCGAACAACGCCTGTGCAAGCAGTACCTTTACCTTTTCGCTTGCCTTTAACTCACTCATCATCTTATAATGTAATTCTGTTTCAATCCCAAGACCGTTTAAAAGTGTTGCCGCGTCGGACTCCGCTTCCCAGCCGTTTAAGGTCGCAAACTCCGCTTCGAGTTCGCTTGCCTTAATCCCGTCTTCTTCCGTAAAGTCTTCCTTCGCATAAATGGCGTCTTTTTCCTTCATAATGTCATACAGGCGCTGATTGCCCATAATTACGGTATCCAGTACCGGATATGCGTCGTATTTAAAGTGATCCTGCTGCAAAAAGGAAAGACGCTGTCCCGGAGTAATAATCACTTCTCCCTTGGACGGCTCAAGCTGCCCGGTTAAAATCTTTAAAAAGGTGGACTTGCCGGCTCCGTTGGCGCCGATCAAACCGTAGCAGTTTCCTTCCGTAAACTTAATATTTACATCCTCAAACAACGCTCTTTTTCCTAATCTTAATGTAACATTACTTGCCTGTATCATTTTCTTAATCCTTTCCTTTATTCCTGGTTGCACTAATTCTCTATTTTATATTGTACCTTATATAGAAAAAATTGCAAGCATTTTTCCGCAAACTTCTAAAAAACGTCTGTAAAAGTACCGCTTAGTCTTGCGTTCCTCCCCCGATTTATGCTATACTGAAAATACTGACTGTGTACAGGCCGGTTTGTACTTTGCTCTGTCACAGTCAAAAAGCGCGAAGGAGGAACTTTTTTCTATGACAACAGCACAAATCTGTATTATGATTTCCATTATTCTTTATCTGGGAATCGTTATCGCCATCGGACTCCGCTTTTCCAAACGAAACAAGTCCGCTGACGATTTCTATTTAGGAGGACGTAAGCTCGGCCCCCTCGTTACCGCAATGAGTGCGGAGGCTTCCGATATGAGCAGCTGGCTCTTAATGGGTCTGCCGGGCGTGGCATACTTTTTCGGTATTGCCGAAGCAAGCTGGACCGCCATCGGTCTTGCCATCGGTACTTATTTAAACTGGCTCATCGTGGCAAAGCGCATCCGCCGCTATTCCCACAAGGCAGGCAATGCCATCACGCTTCCGGACTTTTTTTCCAACCGCTACCGTGACAGCAGCAAGCTGCTTTTATTCATTTCCGCTGTGGTAATCATTATTTTCTTCATCCCGTATACCGCGTCGGGCTTTGTTGCCTGCGGCAAGCTGTTTTCCAACCTTTTCGGCGTGGATTATCTTCCGGCAATGATTATCAGTTCTCTGGTCATCGTGGCATATACTGCTTTGGGCGGTTTTCTGGCAGCCTCTACCACGGACTTCATTCAGAGCATCGTTATGTCGATTGCCCTTATCATTGTCCTTGGCTTCGGTGTGTCCGTAGCCGGCGGTTTTGACGCTGTCATTGCAAATGCCAACGAATTGACCGGATACCTTTCCATGACCGCAACCCACAATGTCCAGACCGGTGCGGTCGGCTCTTACAATGCCCTTACGATTGCTTCCACACTGGCATGGGGACTCGGATACTTTGGTATGCCGCACATTCTGCTTCGTTTTATGGCAATCCATGACGACAAGAAATTAAGGCTTTCCCGCCGCGTCGCAACCGTGTGGGTAGTCATCTCTCTTGGCGTAGCCGTACTGATCGGTATCATCGGTTACAGCATGAGCTTAGAGGGCGCGATTCCGATGTTTGAAAGCAAGTCTGCCGCAGAAAATATTATTGTACAGATTTCCCATACCTTAAGCGAACACGGCATTATCTTCGCTTTTATCGCAGGTATTATCCTGGCAGGTATCCTGGCTTCCACCATGTCTACTGCGGATTCCCAGCTGCTTGCGGCCTCCTCTGCCGTATCCCACAACATTATGTCGGGTGTTTTCGGCAAAAAGAGCTCTGCGAAGACCTCCGTTATTATCGCCCGAATTACTTTGGTCCTCATTTCGATTATCGGAATGGTATTGGCAAGTAACCCGAACAGTTCGGTCTTTGATATCGTTTCCTTTGCATGGGCAGGCTTCGGTGCCGCTTTCGGTCCGGTTGTCCTTTTCGCCCTGTTCTGGCGGCGCTCCAACCGCTACGGCGCTCTTGCCGGTATGATTTCCGGCGGTGTTATGGTATTCGTCTGGAAGTATTTGATTGCACCGCTCGGCGGTATCTTTGCCATCTACGAGCTGCTTCCTGCATTTATCGTAGCCTGCATCGCTATCGTAGTTGTGAGCCTGCTTACACCGGCTCCGTCTAAGGAAATTACGGACGAGTTTGACGAAGTAAAGGCAATGAACTAATCAGATTACAAAACTTCCCGCTGCAGAATCGGATTCTCACCTGTTTCGAGTCCGATTCCACAGCGGGAAGTTTTTTTACTTTACAGGAACTCCCGTGTTGCTAATCAAAGTATCCCAAATCGTAAAAGGGGAAACGCACAGTTTAAAGCACTACTGTGACCGTCGTTCCCTTTCCCGGCACACTTTCCAGTTTTAGCTGCCCACCATGATACTGTACGGCGTGCTTTACAATGGAAAGTCCCAGTCCGGTTCCTCCGGTTTCTTTCGAATGACTCTTGTCAACGCGGTAAAAACGCTCGAACACCCTTGCATGATGCTCCGGCGCGATGCCGATACCGGTATCGGTTACTTTTAGAACGACATTGCCGCCCTCCCGTCCGATGTCAAGCAGCACTTTTCCGCCCTCCACATTATACCGGATTGCATTATCGCAAAGATTGTAGATAATCTCATACAGATAGCGCCGGATTCCTTTTATTACGGTAGGCTCGCCGTTTAAGGAAAGGCTGACCTGTTTTTGGTCCGCGGAGTCTTTCAGCACATGAAACACCTCTGTCGCAACCTCATATAAATCGACGCTCTCCGACGGAATTTCAAGATTCTCGTCAAGCTGCGACAACCGAATAATATCGTTGATCAACGTAACCAGCCGCGACGCTTCGGAACGGATATTTCCGAGAAAACGCGGCATATCCTCCGGCTTTACAAGCCCGTTTTCCATCAGCTCCGCACTGCCGATAATGGATTGCAACGGCGTTTTTAATTCGTGGGAAACATTTGCCGTAAACTCCTGGCGGTTTCGCTCGGCAAACGCCTGCTCCGTAATATCAAAAGCATAAAGCATAACACCGAGCGTCTTTCCCTCCGATTCAATCCGACTGATATCAAACTGATACTCCCCACCGTTTTTCTGTGCCCGGAACTCGCCGTGTTTTCCCAAAAAGGCATTCTCGATTGCACGGCTCATCTCAGGGCTGCGGTCTATGGCAAGGAAATCGCTTCCCTTACAGTCCGTAGCGACTCCGAACAGCTTCTTTGCTGCCGGATTCATACTGAGCACCGTCCCTTTTTCATCCAGCAGAACAAGCCCCTCGTTCATAGAGGAAATAATTTGCTCGAACTCATCCGTCTTTTGCTTTAACATCGCCATCTGCTCCGCAATCTGCTTGTGCTGCTTATTGATTCTGCCCAATATCGGAGCAAGCTCCTCGTAAGCATCATTTTCCAAAGGAGCGTCAAGGTTCAGATTGTTTAACGGATTGACAATCTTTTTTGCCATACGGCGCGCAAGCAGCGCCGAAATAATCACCGCCAAAAGAAATACGGTAGACACCGGAGCCAGCACGCTGACAAGCAGTGCGAAAACGGAAGCAAGACTTGACGAAATGCGAAGCACGGAGCCGTCCGACAGGCGTTTTGCAAAATACAATGTCTTTTCCGTCAAGGTGGAAGAATAGCGGGAGCTCTCGCCCCGTCCGCTCTCTAACGCCTCTCTGATTTCCTCCCGTTCCAGATGATTGTCCATGCTCTCCGCCGCTACCTGCGTATCAAACAAAACACTGCCGTCCGCCGCTACCCATGTAATTCTGTAATCTTCTGCGGAAAGCCCCTCTAAATACTCCCTGCCGTTTATCTCCACCCCCTGCACCGCAAGCTCGGCCTCCGCCCGCAGATGCTCCTTCTGAACCTTCGAAAAGTGGCTGTAAAGCACGCCCATAATCACCGAAAGGCTCAGAAGCAGAACTGTTGCGGCAACCGCTAAAATGGAACGAAAAATTTTTCGTGTCATTTCTCCACCTCCATGCGATATCCGACTCCAATGACGGTTTCTATCATTTTTCCGCACTCTCCGAGTTTATGACGCAACGTTTTAATGTGCATATCCACCGTTCTTGTTTCCCCGAAATAGTCCATGCCCCAGACTTCCGATAACAGCTTTTCGCGTCCGAACACAATTCCGGGATTCGATAAAAACAGGCGCAAAAGTTCAAACTCCTTTAACGTAAGCGTAACCCTCTCCCCGTTTGCGGTAACGGTATGCTCACTCTGATTCAGCGTAATCCCTCCTACGGAGAGCAGCTTACATTCCGTATCGCTGCTACATCTCCGCAATACTGCCTTGATACGGGAAACCATTTCCATGACTCCGAAAGGCTTCACCAGATAATCGTCCGCACCGAGGTCCAGGCTGTGAATCTTATCCATTTCGGTTCCCTTTGCGGTTGCCATAATCACAGGGATTTTCCTTGTGGACGGATTTTCCCGGAGTTTTTTCAGTATTTCAACACCGTCTTCGCCGGGCAGCATAATATCAAGCACGATTAAGTCCGGCTTTTCGTTTTTCAGCGCTTCGAACATACTCTTTCCGTCCGCGAAACCCACTGCCTTATATCCCGTAGATGTAAGGGTGTATACCTCTATGTCACGGATTGTGTTATCATCATCAACGCACCATATCATAAATTTGCTTCTCCTTTATGTACTCCTGTCACGGAAAACTCTACCCATTCCGCAATGTTGACCGCATGATCCGCGATTCGCTCAAAATACTTTGCAATCATCAGAAGGTCAACGGCATATTCACCGTCTGCGGTATTCCGGGAAATCATCTGAATCAGCGTATTCTTCACTCTGTCAAAACAATCGTCCACCACATCGTCATAGGCCTCGACGGCTTCGGCAAGGGAAATATCCTGTCTGACATAAGCGTCTACGCTTTTGCTCACCATTTTCATTGCAGCCTCCGCCATCCGGCGGATATCCCTGCATTCCTCTCCCGTTCTTCCGTTCAGAAACGTGATGATTTCCGCAATATCCTCCGCCTGGTCGCCGATTCTCTCCATATCCGTAATCATTTTCAACGCCGCGGAAATCTGCCGCAAATCACTTGCCACCGGCTGCTGCTGCAACAGAAGTTTCAGGCAGATGGATTCGATTTCCCGTTCCATCTGGTCGATTTCACGGTCATAAGGCGCCACCTCGGCTGCCTTATTCCCATCACCGTCCAAAAGCGCATTGGAAACCAATGCAATTACCTTTTCACATAATGCTCCCATCTCAATCAGTTTCTTATTGAGCAGGGTAAGCTGCTCGTTAAAACGGTTTCTCATCAGCCAAACCTCCCCGTAATGTAGTCTTCTGTCCGCTTATCCTGCGGCATTGCAAACATCTTCTCGGTACTGCCGTATTCTACCAGCTCCCCGAGAAGGAAAAATGCTGTCTGATCGGAGATTCGTGCAGCCTGCTGCATGTTATGGGTTACTATGATAATAGTATACTTGTTTTTTAACTCCGATGCAAGGTCTTCTATTTTTGAGGTAGAAATCGGGTCAAGGGCACTGGTCGGTTCGTCCATTAAAAGCACCTGCGGCTTTACCGCCAAAGCGCGCGCGATACAAAGACGCTGCTGCTGTCCGCCGGAAAGACCTAACGCGGACTTTTTCAGGCGGTCCTTTACCTCATCCCAGATTGCCGCATCCTGTAACGACTGCTCCACGATTTCATCCAACCGTACCTTATTTCTCACTCCGTGTATTCTCGGTCCGTAGGCAATATTGTCGTAAATGCTCATCGGAAACGGATTCGGCTTTTGAAACACCATTCCGATTTCGCGGCGGAGTTCATTGACATCCACGCTTTTATCGAAAATCTCCCTATCGCCGTATCTTACGCTTCCCTCGATTCTCACTTCGGGAATCAGGTCGTTCATACGGTTCAGGGTCTTTAAAAAAGTGGATTTTCCGCAGCCGGACGGCCCGATTAACGCCGTAATCGTATTCTTTTCAATTTCAATGTTTATGTTTTTCAATGCCTGTGTATTTGCATACCACAAATTCAGGTCTTTCACGGAAACAATACTGCTCATGCGTTTCTCCTTTTTTTGAAATATTTTCCTGCCAAATCAGCCATCAGATTTATGAACAGCGTAAGTATCATTAAAATCGCCGCAATCGCAAAGGCCACCTCAAACTCGCCTTCCTCCTTCGCATATAAATACAAGGCAACGGTCAGTGTGGCGCCCGGGCTTGTCAGCCCCTCAAAAAGTCCGTTCAGAGCATGGGCAAGACCTGCCGTAAATAAAAGCGCCGCGGATTCGCCGAGGATTCTTCCCACGGAAAGAATACAGCCGGTAACTACGCCGTCCACGCATTCCGGCAAAACGACCGTCCGAATCACCCTCCATTTCCCGGCGCCCAGACCGAACGCCCCTTCCCGGTAGCTTTGGGGTACGGTTTTCAAGCTCTCCTGCGTTGTCCGCATTACCGTAGGAAGATTCATAATAACCAACGTAAACGCACCCGCCAAAAGAGAGGTCTGCATCCCGAGAAACTGGCAGAAAAACAGCATTCCTACCAGTCCGTATATAATCGACGGAATGCCGGAAAGAGTTTCCGCCGCATACTCAATCATCTGCACCAGCTTCTTGTTTTTGGCGTATTCCGTCAGGTACACCGCCGCCCCGACGCCTAACGGAAGCACGACAAGCAGCGCGGCAAGAATAATATACAGGGTGTTCAGAATATCCGGCAGGATTCCGATTCTTCCGGAAAGATAACTGGGTTTTGTGGAAAGGAGCTCCCATGTAATGTTCGGAAGTCCCCGGTACAAAACATAGCCGATCAGAAATAACACCAGCGCGCAGGTCAGCACTACCGAAATTTCCATCAGCAGTTTCATAACAATCCCATATAGTTTTCGCACTTTCGATATTTGTTTTTTCTCCATATTACTTTCCCTCCTGCCGCTTCAAAAAGAAATTCAGCGTGGCGTTAATCAGCATAATAAAGAAGAACAAAACAAGGGCAATCGAGAAAAGCGCCTGTCTTTGCAGACCGGAAGAATACGACATTTCACTTGCCACCGCTGTTGTGAGAAATCGCACGCTTCCGAACAAAGACGGCATATTCGCCACATTGCCCGATACCATCATGACCGCCATTGCTTCGCCGATTGCCCTGCCGACACCTAAAACGATTGCTGCCGCAATGCCGCTCTTTGCGGCCGGCACGGAAACCTTGAAATAGGTTTCTATCGGCGTTGCTCCAAGTGCAAGGGAGCCCTCCTCATATTCCTTCGGAACCGCCCCAAGTGCGGTAAGCGATACTTTCACGATAGAAGGCAGAACCATAACCGCAAGGACAAGGATTGCCGCCAAAAGGCTTGCGCCGTCCGGAACATGAAACACCTTCCGTATGGCGGGTACAAGCACCAGCATGCCGACAAGTCCATATACCACCGACGGGATTCCCGCAAGCAGACTTACCGCCGTTTCTACTGCCTTCTTAACTCCGGACGGTGCCAGTTTCGCAAGATATACCGCGGTCAGGAAACCGACGGGCGTCCCAAGCAGAACGGCGCCGAAGGTTCCGTAGACGCTTGTCAGAATAAACGGTACAATTCCAAAGGAAGGATTGTTGCCGGTAGACCTCCAGGTTTTTCCGAACAGAAATTTCACCGGTCCGATTTCCCGGATGGCCGGTATTCCGGCTATCACAAGATACACCGTTATCAGAAGCACCGCCGTGACCGTAATCAGTCCTAATATAAGAAAGATTCCGTGTATGATTTTTTCCGATAATCCGTTTCTTTTTTTCATTTTTTCTTCTCCATAGAACAAAGACTGCCGCAAGCCTGCTCCTCCGATACAAAGGATTCGCTGTTGCGGCAGCCCGTCACTTTTTTTAGTTTGCCGGAACGGCGCCTGCTTTTGTTATGATATCATTTGCTTCCCCGGAGATAGCCCAGTCAAAGAACTTCTGCGCTGTCCCTGAAAGCTTTTCTCCCGACTTTGTTACCAGAATGAACGGACGCTGCAACACATAACTTCCATCCTTAATGGTCTTCTCGGACGGTGCAACGCCTCCTACCGTAACTGCCTTAACGCTGTCCTTTACCGATGCAAGCGAGGCATAGCCGATAGCGTCCGGATTCTGTGACACGGTTGTAATCACATCCCCCGTTGAAGTAAGCTCCTGACGGTATTTGCACTGTTCGCTTGTCTTTGTAATAGATTCAAATCCATCTCTTGTACCGCTTCCGGCTTCTCTTCCGATTAACACGATTTCAGCGTCGTTTCCGCCGACTTCCTTCCAGTTTGTAATTTCACCGGTGTAGATTTTTGCAATCGTTTCCACATCCAGGTCAGCCACCGGATTTTCCGGGTTTACAATGACCGCAATTCCGTCGTAGGCAAGCACCGTTGCCTCAAGCCCTGCATTCTTTTCTTCCTCTTTTAAAGCGCGGCTGGAAAGCCCGATATCACATTTTCCTTCGGATACGGCGGTAATTCCGCTGCCGGAACCGGTCGGATTATAAGCAACGGTCGTTCCGCTGTTATTTGCCTCGAATGCCTCTCCAAGTGCACCGATGACTTTTTCCATCGAGGTGGAACCGTCGGTGGAAACGGTCTTATCCGACTTTCCGCATCCGGCAAATGCCGCAGTCAAAACCACTGCCGTTGTAAGCAAACAAATCATTTTCTTCTTCATAACTATGTCCTCCTAATCTTCTTCTCTTTCTTTGTTACGCCTAAATTCTAACACCCCGCTGTAAAGCCCGCAGTCCCATTCCTGTAAAATCAGTGTAAAAAAACAGCGTGAAACGCATTTTGCCTTTCACGCTGTCTTGTCTTTTCCTTATTCCTGCGCCTGCAACCAGTCATACACCGCTTTCGCCATTGCTTCGGCATAAGCCTTCCCATTCTCGTCATAGGCTGCATTGTCCGCCGGACTTGATATGAAACCAAGCTCCACAATCATACTGGTCATATTGGCTCCCCGGTTAATCGCATAATCCTCTTTCGAGCTTGACATGGAACCGCACTTTACGCCGCGGTCTCTCATCCCGCCTACCGCGGTAATGGAATCTAACATTGCCTCTGCCAGCTTGTCCGCTTCCTCCGGTCTGCTGCTGTGAATCCAGATTTCGGCACCGTTTACTTCCTCTTTTCCGTTATAAGAATTCCGATGGAAAGAAATCAAGGCGTCCGCCCCTGCCGCATTGGCAATGTCTGTCCGCTCGGAAAGCTCAAGAAATACATCTTCCTCCCTTGTCATAACCACTTCTACATCATAGGCTTCCAACGCATCCCGAAACATCTTTGCCATCCAAAGGTTGTCATCCGCTTCGTCCCGCTCATTGCCATCACCCGTTCTTAACACTGCTCCGCCGTCCCAGCCGCCATGTCCGGCATCGACACAAACAATGTAATATTCCCTTGCTGTTGTCGGCGTCGGCTGCTTTGTCGGTTCAGAGGTCGGGGATTTCGTCGGCGTAAGACCCTCCGTAACCGAAGGCGTTTCCTTTCCTGTCGGCGTCGCCTGCTGCGTCGGTCCAAGCGTTGGGGATTTGGTCGGCGCAAGTACCTCCGTAACCGGCGGCGTTTCCTTTCCGCTTCCGTTCGGTCCGGAGCTTTCCTTCGCTGTCAGCAATTCCTCCTGTAAGCTTACCGACATTGCCTCCATCGACTCCAGTTTCTTTGACATCCCGTGCAAACGTACCGAAAGCACGATAACCGTAACGAGCAGCAACACACCAACCGCCGCTAACGCCGTCAGCCAATGCCTTATTTCCCTTTGTGTCCCTCTCCATGTCCGTCCCATAGATGCGAACAGACGGCTTGCAGCCTGCTTTATGCCGGTATGTCCGGAGCGATAGGATACTCTCCTTGTTTCCTTTGTTCTTTTATTTAACATCATGACACATGTCTTTTTGCAAATCGAGTTTTCACTCTAAGCCCTTTCTTGAATTTCCCTTTTAGTTTACCTCTTTCGGCGCTATTTTGCAACTTTTTTCGACAGTTCCCCTGCATTTTCCTTATCTTTTTTCCTCTGCGTCTTCTTCCTCCGGTAACGCCACCTTGTTTTCTACCGTCACTTTCCGTTCATAGCAGCAAAAACATTCCTCTACTGCTTCTTTCTTCATCCTCGGCGTAATCAGACTCACCACAGGAACGATAATAAGGCCCGCAATCATTGCAATCGCACCCGCGTTAATCGGCGACTTGATAAACGAAAAGAACATATTTGCCACGGTAATGCCGACACCGGCTGCAAAGCTTGCCCAGACGGCTGCTTTTGTCACACCCTTCCAGTACAGTCCGTATAAGAACGGCGCTAAGAAAGCTCCCGCCAGTGCGCCCCACGAAATTCCCATCAGCTGTGCGATAAAGGTCGGCGGGTCTAATGCAATCACCACCGATACTACAATAAAAAATACCAGCAATAACCGCATACAGATCAGCTGCTTCTTCTCGCTCATTTTCTTTATAAAGGTACCTTTAATTACATCCAGCGTCAAGGTTGAGCTGGAGGTAAGCACCAGCGAAGACAGGGTTGACATGGACGCCGAAAGTACAAGTACAATCACGATACCGAGCAAAATATCCGGAAGTTTGGAAAGCATGTTCGGAATAATCGCGTCATAAATAATTTTTCCGCTTTCGGAATAAATCGCCTCCGAGTCAAACAAACGTCCGAAGCCTCCGAGAAAATAACAGCCGCAGGAAACGACCACTGCGAACAGAGTGGAAATAATCGTACCGGTCCGAACCGATTTTTCATCTTTGATTGCATAAAATTTATGTACCATCTGCGGCAGTCCCCAGGTTCCGAGGGAGGTAAGCACCACCACGCCGAGAAGATTGAGCGGGTCCGGTCCGAAGAAGGAGGTAAACGCGCCCTTCTGTCCGGCGGTAACCGCAATGTCGCTCTCAAACTCCGCCAGCTTCTTTACGGCTTCAAGGAAGCCTCCCTGCCCGTTTAAAACGGCGACAATCACCGCTACAATTCCAAACAGCATAATAATTCCCTGAATAAAATCATTGATTGCCGTTGCCATATAGCCGCCGAGGATGACATAAGCACCGGTCAGCACCGCCATCACAATCACACATACCGCATACGGAATATCAAAGGCCATACCGAACAGCCGCGACAAACCGTTATAGACGGAGGCTGTATACGGAATCAGGAAAATAAAAGAAATCACCGACGCCGCAATCCGGATTTTATTGCTGTCGTAACGCTTTCCGAAAAAGTCCGGCATCGTGGCTGCCGAAAGATGCTTACTCATAATGCGGGTACGCCGTCCGAGTAGCGCCCATGCAAGCAGGGAACCGATTAACGCATTGCCGATTCCGATCCAGGTAGCGGACAATCCGTATTTCCAGCCGAACTGTCCCGCATAGCCTACGAATACAACCGCGGAAAAATAGGAGGTTCCGTAAGCAAACGCCGTAAGCCACGGACCTACGCTTCTTCCGCCGAGTACAAACCCGTTTACGTCCGTGGCATGACGTCTGGAATATGCCCCGACTCCGAGCATCGTACAAAAAAAGATAACCAATAGTATTACTTTTACCAACATAACCTTCTCCTCTTTCCGGCGAAGTGTTCGATTTTCTCTCTTTGCTCCGCCTGTAATTTATTCTGCTTTAAACCGTTACGCTTTAACGCAATGAAGTTTCTAAAACAAATTATATCTGCCCGGAGGCAAAATGTCAAGCCATTCCGAGCAGATTTTCCGCATTTTTATACAATATCTTTGCCTGTTCTTCTTCTGTAAGGGGCATTGTAAGAAATTTTTTTACATCCTCTTCCGGATTTCCCCACGGGCAGTCCGTGGCAAACAGCATTTTTTCCGCCCCGTGCGTCCGGCAGAGCTTCACAAAAAGTTCTTCCGGAATATGCCCCATGGAATACGCGGTATCCATATAAACCGACTCGCCGGCAAGCGTATCGATGACTTCCTCCCAAAGTCCAAAACCGCCGCAATGGGCTAACACTAACTTATCCGGTTTTACTTCCCGCAGCACGCGCTTTGCACGTTCCGGCGTACAGCGCACCGGATCCGGAAATCCGATATCAATGCCGGCATGAGTTATGACAATAAGACCAAGCTCCGAGGCATACTCGATGATACGCATGTACCGGATATCGTCGAAAAATACGCCCTGATAGTCCGGGTGAAGCTTAATTCCCCGAAACCCAAGCTCCGACAGCTGCTTTAATTCCTTTTTATAGTCTGTGCTGTCCGGATGAATCCCTCCGAAGGAAAGCAGTTCCGCCCTTCTCCCGGTGGGTTGTGCAGGTCCGGCATCCGCTCTCTGTTGCTCTCCGGTTTCATTCAGCTGCGCGGCAAACTTTGTAACAGAAACAAACTGCTCCGGTTTTGTGACTACCGGAAGCACGACGCCCAAAGAAATCCCCGCCTTTTGCAGTACACGGCGAAGTCCCTCCGCACTCCCGTCGGAGTGAGGAGGGATTCCGCCTTTTTCTGACAGCATGGCAATGGTTTTTTCCGCAATTTTATCCGGGAAGGCGTGGGTATGAAAATCTATCACCTTACGCTCCAATTTTCTCCACTTCCTCCGCCTTTACAAACTCAATTCCGTTGTCTGCCAAAACCTTTGCAGCCTCCTCCGGTTTCTGGGTTTTTATAATCATGCCGGAAAACTCCTTCGCATTGGCAAGCACATACATGTACTCTACATTCATCCCGGCGTTCCCGAGCAGTTCCAGAACACCCTGCAATGTTCCTACCTCATTCGGCAGCTTTACCGCAAGAACCTTGGTCAGCATTGCGGAAAACCCGCTGTCCTTTAAGACCTGACGTCCCTTTTCCGGATTGTCCACAATCAGACGAAGCACACCGTACTCGCTGGAATCCGCAAGGCTTAACGACAAGACATTGACATTGCTTTCCTTTAAAGAAAGCAGTACCTCATTCAAACGGCTTACACGATTTTCCATGAAAACCGATAACTGTTCCAAATACATACGCTTCTCCTTTCCCTGCCGTATCCGGCAGCATTGACAGCCTAAACCAACTTTCTCTTATCCAGAACACGAACCGCTTTTCCCATACTTCTTTCCAGGGTCTTCGGCTCGACTAACGTCACCTTTACGGACAAACCGATTGCCTGTTGTATTGTATGCGAAATCTGCTTATTTAAACGCTCCAACTCCTTGATTTCATCCGAGAAGAAACGCTCCTCGACTTCTACCTGTACCTCTAAGGTATCCAGATTGTTTACACGGTCTACTATCATAAAGTAATTCGGTGTCGTACCGGACATCTCAAGGAGTGCCGCTTCAATCTGGGACGGGAATACATTGACGCCGCGGATAATTAACATATCATCGGAACGCCCCTTAAAACGGCTGATACGGGCTAAGGTTCTGCCGCATTCACACTTACCGTAGGAAATACTTGTTAAATCCTTTGTACGGTAACGGATTAACGGAATGCCCTCCTTCGTCAGTGTAGTAAATACAAGCTCACCCGTTTCACCCTCCGGTAACGTCTGCAGCGTTTCCGCACTGACGATTTCCGGAAGGAAATGATCCTCATACACATGGAGTCCTTTGTGGTAAATACAGTCGCAGGCAACCCCCGGACCCATCACCTCAGATAAGCCGTAAATGTCATGGGCATGAATGTGAAGCTTTTCCTCAATCTGCTTACGCATATTATCCGTCCACGGCTCCGCGCCGCAGATGGCAGCCTTTAACTTAATATTCGGAATATCTCCCATTTCTTCCAGTGTCTCCGCAATGTGCATCAGATACGACGGCGTACAGGCAATGGCGGTTACACCGAAATCCTTCATCATGGTAACAAGCTTCTTTGTATTACCGGTTGACATCGGAACAACCGTTGCTCCGAGATTTTCCGCACCGTAGTGCGCACCGAGGCCGCCGGTAAACAGACCGTACCCGTATGCCACCTGGATAATATCATCCTTCGTAAGACCTGCCATGGTAAAGGCACGTGCCACACACTCGGACCATACATCAATATCATGTCTGGTATAGCCTACTACCGTAGCCTTTCCCGTCGTACCGCTGGAGGCATGGATACGCACGATTTCCGACTGCGGTACCGCAAACAGACCGAACGGATACGTATCACGTAAATCATCCTTTGTCGTAAACGGCAGCTTTGTAATATCGTCCGCCGACTGAATATCTCCCGGCTCCAGACCGAGTGACTGCATCTTTTTACGGTAAAACTCTACATTGTGATACACGTGATTTACCGTCTTTACCAGACGCTTCCCCTGCAGATGATGAAGCTCATCCCTGCTCATACATTCCTTTGCTTCATTCCAAATCATTGCCTTCTCCTTCCGTATTACCATTTCTGCCGTATAGACTGTTACAGCTCATACCCTGTCAGAAATGCCTTTTTATTTAATTCGACTGTCTTCGGCGGCACGGTTGCCTCGATTGCGGACAGCCACTGCTCCTTTGTAAAGTCCATATGCTTTGCCGCAACACCAAGAACAATTACATTAAACACCTTGGAATTACCGAGCTTTAATGCCTCCTCCTGCGCATCCACCGTATAGACCTGATGCTCTGCGGAAAGGTTCTCGATAATATGTTCCGGATACTTTGCCGCGCCGGTTACTACCGTAATCGGGTCGATTCTGCGGTCATTGATTACCATAGCGCCGTCCTTCTTTAAGAAATGTGCATAACGAAGAGCCTCCAGACGCTCAAATGCAATGAGCACATCAGCCTGCCCCTCTTCCACAATCGGCTCCGCAACCTTCTCGCCGTAGCGGACAAAGGTAACTACGCTTCCGCCGCGCTGCGCCATGCCGTGCACCTCGGAAAGCTTTACATCATAGCCCGCAGCAACGGTAATATTACCTAAAATACGGCTGGTAAGCAGGGTACCCTGACCGCCCACACCGACAATCATAATATTTCTAGTGGTCATTGTCATCTCCTCCTTATCTTGCCTGTTTTTGAATTGCATCAAACTTACAAAGCTGCATGCAGAGTCCACAGCCGTTACACATCGTTGCATCAATCGCAATCGTGCCGTCTTCCTTTTTGGTCAGAGCCGGGCATCCCGGTCTTAAACACATGCCGCACTTTTTACACTTATCGCTGTCCGGCACACAGACATCCGGGAATACATTGCCCTTTAACAGTACGCACGGAGACTTCGTTATAATAACGGAAACGTCATCTCTTGCGGTCTCTTCCTTAATGACACGCTCAAGCTCTGCCGTATCGAAGGCATTTACTTCTACCACATGCTCCACACCGATTGCCTTACAGAGCTGCATGAGATTCACAGCCTTTGTCGTCTCACCCATCAGCGTCTTACCCGTTGCCGCATGATCCTGATGACCGGTCATACCGGTGGTGGAGTTATCTAAAATCATAACCGTGCCGGTACTCTTGTTGTAAACCATATTGATTAAGGAATTCACACCCGTATGCATAAAGGTGGAATCACCGATCACCGCTACCCAGTTCTTTATGTAATCCTTTCCCTTCGCCTTCTCCATACCGTGAAGCGTAGAAATACTTGCACCCATGCAGACCGTAGTATCTACCACATTCAGCGGTGCTACCG
>CAZSQM010000032.1:0-21618 GCA_964609025.1 uncultured Lachnospiraceae bacterium
ATACGAAAAAAGAATTTTTTGCTAATTTATGCTTGACTTTTCATAGCTGGTCTCCCTTCGTCACACTAACAATATCATATTTTTACAAAAAATCCTGCTTATACGACGAACCGCACACAAAACACGACCAACGACATCTTTATACTAAAATTAACTTCTCTCCGTCCTTAATCCCAAAGTCTTGTAACGTCATATTATTACTCATAATTGCATTCGCCCTGTAAGCACAAAGAACCAATTCTTTTTTATCTCCTACGAACTGGCATTGTTCTTTTTGACAAATAAGTTCCATCAGTTCAGCAATTATAATTCCTACTTTTGCCTTCTCGTCAAGCTTAAAGGCATAATGTTTTGATACGCTAGGCACATATACATCCGTCAATATCATCTTTTATTCTCCAATCATCTTATTTATGGCTTCCATTATTCTCAAATTACTCCACTCCTTGTACTTTACATATTCCATACCGTCTTCTCCGCTTGCTTTCACAAAATATTCATACCTTCCCTCGTATAAATTCCACTCGAAAGCTTTATTTTCCAAACTTACTCCGTCAAACGGGAACAAGCTAAGAGAGGCTCTATCTCTTCCCTCTTCTCCCTGTTGCGGCAGGGTATTAAGTTCCTCCGGATAAATCGGTTGCTTATCCGCAGAAAAATGTTCATTTAAAAATTCCGAAAAAACAGCCCTGTCCGCAGAATACAGCTTCACCGCATTCGTATCGTTTACGCTGTCGGTCATCACAATAATGCTCTTACCAAGATAAACATAAGCAATCATTTCCCTATTTTCACCACCCTTAACGGAAAGAACCGCTTTTGCTTCTTTTATTCCCCTAATGACGCCTGAATAGGGCTCGCTAATCACCAGCCCGTTTTCCTGCCGGACTACATTCTTTCTTACCAGTTCATGAATCAGATAAGGAATCTCACTTTCATCAACTTCCCTCTGCCTAAATCCAAACAAACCTTTCACACCGACCGCCGCCAGCAGAACCAATAGCTCCTTATCTCTCAAAATCAGAATTTCATCCATAACATATCACCTTAAGTTCCTAAGCTTTGATTTATAAGTTCTTGAAAACGGAACAGATAAATCATTCGTCAGCAACAGTTCTCCACCGGAAAAATCTACTTTTTCAACCAGCCGCCAATTCACAATGTAACTTCTGTGACAGCGTATGAATTCCTCGGGCAAAGCCTGTTCCAACTCTTCAAGGGTTTGATAAAACGAATACTCTGCCTTTAAAATTCTTGCAAATATCTTTTTTTCCCTTGCCTCAAAATAATAGATTTGATTGAACGGAATTCTTGTCTTTCCGTCTTTCGTTTCAAGGACAAAAATTTCCTGCGTTTTTTCGCAAACCAGCTTATTACAATATGCAGTCAGCAAATCTCTCAACTTATTTCTTAACTGTTCCTTTGTATAAGGTTTGATAAGTAACTCGGAGGCCAAAATTTCCGGCTTAATATATTCCATCGGTGACATCTTACTGTCTGCGAGAAGCATTAATAATGTATCCGCATAACCATTGCTCCTTACCTTACGCAAAAAATCAATATTAAGCTTCTCCGACACATCATAACAAGCCAAATCAATAACAGGCTGCTCTTTAAAATAAGCTTTCAACGACTCAATTTCACTTATTTTCTCCAGTTTCCACATATCCTCACTGTAATACGCGATAAGTTCCTTCGTCGTAAGAACCAGTTCCTCAAGATCCCTTATTTTATTATCATACGCCAACATATTTACCATGCCTTACCTCCTAACTAACGGTATAACCACTTCCTTCGTTTTCTCGCCGTTTGCGGACGGTAGCATAGCGATTCCTGTTTTTCTCACCCTGTTTTTCTCGTTAAATGTGAACTGGCTAAAATCCATATACTTAACTCCATCCGCCATACCGCCAAAATGAACCCCCTCATGGTAAGCTGTAATAGCAAGGAAAAGTTCATTTCCAATAACACTTGAAATCATATCCTGATTAATTCCAACAAAAAAGTACAGGTTAATTAAGCTACCCTTTTCAAACACATTTTTAACAAATGCACTGATATCCGTAATACCGCTTTCAATCTTACTTACCGACTGGATAAAGTCGGTGATATCGGAAATGATAATAAAAATCGGCTGCTCGTCTTTCATCTCCTCAAAAATTTCAAGTTCCTCTTTTCCGGCTTCCTCTAACCTTTTTTTCTTTTTGTTTCTTACTTTTATTAATTCAAGGTTATCGCTAAAAAACCTTGCCTGTTCCGCCTTTGACGAGATATATTCCGCATCGCTCTCTTCTGCGATTTTCCTGAGCATACCGGACGAGTGTTCAATTATGACAACCCTTCCCTTCATCTTATTGGCAGAACCAATAACAGCCTTCTGCAAATTTGTCTTTCCGGTTCTGCTCTTACCGGATATCAGATAAACAAAGGTCTTTGCAAGATCAATACCATACACCTCCGCACTGTTTGAGTCATACCCGATAGGCAAATATCTTTTCAAAGAAATCATTTGCCTATAATCATCAAGCTTTTCAAATTCTCCCCAAACAGGCTTTTCCGGTATCACCGGTATTCCCTTCGCCTTAAGTCCGTTCCATGCCGTCTGCATCTTTACACTGATTTCATTGATTGCTTCAAGTCTGCAATAATCATCCTGCGCTTCAACAGCAAGTGCTGTCTGATATTCAAGAACACCTCTGCCCAGTTTTGCTAATCCACGCCCCTTTACATTGTTTTCGGGAAGAACGGCAATTTGGTTCGTTCTCAATGCGTCACAGTAAGAATACTTATCATTCAGTTGAAGCGTAAAAGTTGTTTTAAAGCTATCAGCCATTTTAGAATTAATTTCTGTTGATGAAAAAGCTGCCGCAGTAACAACAAATTGAATTCCATAGCTAATTCCCTCTTTGATCAGTTGTGTCAGCCTATCATCATACTTACCGTCTGTCTTTTCCCGAAAAGCACCTACATTATCTATTATCACAACAATCATCGGTAACTTTATACCATTCGCTTTTACATACTGAGCATAATTACCGCCGCGAAAGGTCTTCTTTCGCTCTACAATCATCTTTTCAAGCATAAAGAAAAGTTTATCAATCTTCTCCGAATCATCCTCATACAATACTCCGCCAAAATGCGGTGAATTTACAAAACAGCTTAGCATGTGACTGCTAAAATCAAGAGCATAAAAATTAATCCATGCAGGCGTATAGGTAGTTATCAGTCCGTAAATCATCGTCTGTAAAAATGTGCTCTTCCCGCTGATTACCGAACCAAATACCGCAACATTCCCACTATCCGCCAAATCAACCTCTAACGGAAGCTGTGCTTGATTTTCCGGATCATCCGTAATGCCGATAACGGTCTTCAGTGTCCATTTTGTATGTTCTTTCCACATATCACCGTCAAACTTCCCATTGTCATCCGTAAAATCAGCAAGATAAACAGCAGATGGTAACGGTGGCATCCACAATTGCATCTGCTGCGAATATCCCTCTTTTTTTGCAACCTCTGCAAGATACTCTACAATTGCATCTAATTGTGTCTTCTTTTTTTCTTCCGGCAGCTTAATTCCCGAAAGTTCCGAAAGAGCAATCACTCCGCTTGCTATCTCTTCTATGGTTGCTTCTGAATTTCCCTGAATTACAGTCTTCACCGTAGCCAGCAACGCATCAATTCGCTTAAAATTATAATCCGACCGGTCATAAGCAATGTGATTTTTTCCAATGCATTCATAGACAATGCTAATTCTGCTTTCATTTCGAACAAATTCCTCAATGCTTTGTTCACACATATTGGTTGCCTCAGCAATACACATTACAAGTTTTTCAATCCATATCTGTTTTGCATACTCCTGCCGAACTCTTTTTTGATGATTTCCAATCAAAGAAGTCTTACCGTTCGTAGTAATCATGCTTGCAACCTCTGACTTCATACCATCGGCACTCTCATCATAAAGTGCTCCGCTATAACCTGACTGGAATAATTCATATACTTCATCACTGCCGACCTGCAAATACCCTCTGCCTGCCTGAGTAATATAAGCCGCATCCGGTTTATGAAGCATATCATTACTATCCTGCTTGTCCTGCACACGCAAACAAAGCTTGAATTTTGAATTACTCCAGATATTGTCATCTACGGTTCCGCTTGGCTTCTGCGTTGATAAAATCAAATGAACGCCTAAACTTCTGCCCACCTGAGCAACCGAGATAAGTTCTTTCATAAACTCAGGCTCCTCACGCTTAAGCTCCGCAAACTCGTCTACAATAATGAACATATGCGGAAGAGGTGTCTTCGCCTCCCCATTTTTGTATAGCTTTGTGTAAAGATTTATGTTATTCACATTGTTTTCATTAAAAATTCTCTGTCTACGTTTATTCTCACTCTTTATTGAAATCATGGCCCTTCTAATCTGATTTCCGGAAAGATTTGAAATGGATCCGATAAGGTGAGGCAAACCGTCAAATAGTCCTGCCATTCCTCCACCCTTAAAATCAATAATAAAAAATCCGATATCATCCGGGCTGAAACTCAGTGCTAAAGAAAGCATATAAGTCTGCAGGGTTTCCGACTTACCGGAACCGGTAGTACCTGCAACCAGCCCGTGCGGTCCGTGATACTTCTCATGAATATCAAGATAGCAAGGAACTCCGCCTGCTTTTACGCCTATCATGGCACGCATCGTTTCATAGGTCCTGTTTTTCTTCCAGTTCTCCGCAACATTAAAATCCGTCAATCGGCCTGCATGATACATCTCAAAAAAGGTCATGGCATTAGGAACATCACTTCCCGCCTCCGTTTCATTTACCCGAATCGAAAGAATGCGCCTTGCAAATACCTCTAATCCCACCGGGGAAACCTGATCAAACGTAATCTTCTGTACCTTTTCCTGATTGACATTATAAATCGCACTTTCAAACTCATCATTTCTTATAATGTTCTCACACTCATTTGGCAGATTTTCCTCCGAATCCGACAGTAGGAATGTTGTCAATCCACAACAAGGATCCCCGTTAATAATATATTTTGCAATCGGTTCTCCCTCCAACAGTTCCGGATTGGCAATAATCATTACATAATAAGGCTTCGGAAGTAAACTTTTCTTGTTTTCTTCCGCCTCGGTCCTTATTCTGAATATTTGAAGAAGTTCATAAAATACTTCACTTGTTTCTGCTTTGTTTGCCGCGATATATCTTGTCTTTTTATCTTCTGACCAGACATGCGGTAGCCAATATACATATTCCCAGTTTCCGTCATCTCTTACCTTGTCATAAATCAACACAAGTTTCACATCAATATAGCAGTTACATGCAGCAATCTGTGCAATAAGCGTACGGATAAAATCATAGCAACCGGCTTTGTTTTTTCCGCCAACAACGCCAAATAATTTGTTAGCAAACATGTCGATTTTAATCGGCACACCATGTAAATAACTGTACTTTTCCTTAATCTTCCTTGGTTTATCTGCAAGTTCGTCATTAAATAATGTAAATCTTTCCTTGGGAATACTGATTTCGACAGGAAATTCTGTTTCCCCTAATCCTACCCTAGGGCACAAAAAATCCTCGTGCCTTCTGTTTCTGTTCCATAATTCAACACTTGCGTGATCATAGTTAACTACTTCACCGGCAGCCGGGTACATTTGATGAAGGAAAGCTGAATACTTATCATACTTTTCCTTAATAAGTTCTTCCCTTTCTTCAAGATATGCACTGTATACTTCCTTTCTGTTTTTTTCCTCTTTCACAGCCTCCCTGCCGGTATATTTAATATTGGTAACAGCCCAAAAAGCACCAACTATGGCCGAGCTTGCTGCTGTGAAAATACCGGTGAACATGTAAATGCTTGCTCCTGAGCCGGAAGACTTTGCACTCATAATCGCAACGATACTCCCCAAAAGCATCGGAAGAACCATTGTAAAAGAGGGTCCCACTGTCATCCATAACGGTTTTTTCGCAACTACTTTTGGTGCAGGCGGTGCTTCAATTTCAATGGTTTCCTCTTCCGGTTTTGTATAATACCGAGGCGCTCTATGAAATACTTTACTTTCTTCTCTCTGTTCTGTCTCTGCATCCTGCTGACTAACTTTCTTTAATTGTACATTCATTTTCAGCATAGCACTGTCAATACTTCCGATTGCTATTGCTGTTCCTAAATAAACAATTTTAAGACCAAAGATATTGATACAATCTCCGAAGCGGAGCGGCTGCGATTCTTTAATTTTAATATAATTTACAAAGGTGCCGTTGAGGCTGGTATCCCTTATTGCAAAGCCTCTTTCCACTCTCTGCAAAGTTGCATGATGCTTAGAAACAAATGTAGCGCACTGATACTGGAAATCATTATCATCTGCGTTACCAATTGTCAAATGCGTTACATCTGTCAAATCATATTTTTCAAAGGAAGTAAATGACTGTGTGGTTTCTCTTACCATACAGGAAATGTTTTCACGGTTTATTGTTTCAAGATTAAATATCTCTCCATTGCTAAGCCGTTTCCTTTCATTTTGACTATTTGAAAGTCTGTACATATCCGATTCAAGCAGACTCCACATTCCGTCAATTATCTCAAGTTTTAAGATAACATCTTCTTCAAGGGCAAATATACTTCCTTTCAGAATCACATCATAATTAGAATTATTCACTGCCGGCAAAAGATAATCCCTAAATGCACTACTTGTATAAACTGATAATACTACGCTCATATCCCCTTCTCCTCATGTGCTTTGTAAAAAAATCATTTGTTATTTTAAAATCATAACTCTCCCTCAAATATTATATATTGTTTATAACTTTTAGTCAAGTTTTTCATTCCGATTTAACCACTGCTCAAGTTCTAAAAGTAAGCCTCGATTTCCTTTGGTACAACGATGCGGTCCCATTCGCCGGTAATGGTGAGCTTTCCGTTCTTTTCCACCATATCCCGGGTTACCGTCAGTACCTTTTCCTGCTTAGCCGTCTGTTCCGGTTCACTTTCCCGACTCTCCTTTGCAAAAGCGGGAGCCATACTGCCGACACTTGTCGTTACAAGTAAAAGAACCATAATACCGGCAACTGCACGCAAGAATAACTGTTTCATATGTACACCTCTTTTCTTTTTTTATATAAACGCTGAAAAGCGATTATATTTATGATTCACTTTCTGCCAAAATGTTTATATTTATCCAACCTGCAAACATAACTTTCGTTCAATTATTATACACTATACATAACTTATAATCAAGTTATTTTCGGTAAAATCTAATTGCAAATAAAGTTTCGAAAGGAAAAACTGACTATGTATAAAGATTTTGGAGAAAATTTAAAACAAATCAGAAAATCACTTCATATGTCACAGGAGTATCTGGGTGAAAAATGCGGCATAAGCGGACCGGCCATCAGTAAATACGAAAGCGGTGCAACCAAGCCTTCTCTTGAAGTAGCCATGCAGCTTTCTCAAATCCTCAACGTATCCCTTGACACATTGTTTAGCACCGAGGCAAAAGGAACCCTTTCCACCTTTGGTCTGACCGAAGAACAAACAGATATTGTGAACACTCTGACCGAACTGTTCCGCGCCAGAAACGCTCTGAATGCTCCGGTGCCAAGCCCGGAGCAATACGAAGTTCTGGGGAAAATCGTGGCTGAATTTTTAAAATAACCATGCGTTAAAGTTTCTTAACATCTTATAAAACTACTGGAATTTTTTCAAATTCCGATGTATAATAAAATCAGCAAGTAACTCAAAAGGGAGTAGCCGGCACTTATGTGTATTCCCCCGCGTCAGAACGATTAGCAATAATCCGCTCGGAATTGAAACGGCAAGACTTTTGTTACAACTTTCGTTGTAATAAAGGTCTATTTTTTTTGCAATACTACTTGTACCTGCTATTCCACTATCTTACTTAAAGGAGAGAAACTATGGATTTTTTAATCGAAGGCATTACTTCTGTTACCTGGCAGCAGTGTGTCATGTATGTCGTCGGAGCCCTGCTTATCTGGCTTGGCATTAAGAAAGGGTATGAGCCTGCCCTCCTGGTTCCGATGGGCTTTGGCGCCATTTTGGTAAACTTTCCCGGCACCTCTGTCTTAACCCAGACCATCGAGGGCGTAGAAGCAACCGGTATCATTGAGTGGCTGTTTGAAGTCGGCATTCAGGCTTCCGAAGCAATGCCGATTCTCCTGTTTATCGGTATCGGCGCCATGATTGACTTCGGGCCGCTTCTGTCCAACCCTTCCATGTTCTTATTCGGCGCCGCTGCCCAGTTCGGTATCTTTTTTGCGATTTCCCTTGCCGCCTTACTTAACTTTGATTTAAAGGACGCCGCCGCCATCGGTATCATCGGCGCCGCGGACGGTCCTACCTCCATTCTCGTATCGCAGGTACTAAACTCCAGGTACATCGGCGCAATTGCGGTTGCCGCCTACTCCTATATGGCGCTTGTTCCGATTGTGCAGCCGGCAGTCATTAAGCTCACGACCACCAAAAAGGAGCGCCGCATCCATATGGAATATAATCCGGCAAACGTTTCCAAAACGACCCGAATTTTATTCCCGATTATCGTAACCTTTGTTGTCGGCTTTGTTTCGCAGCAGTCGGTTTCTCTCGTCGGCTTCCTGATGTTCGGTAATCTTCTGCGGGAGTGCGGCGTGCTCGGAAACCTTTCCGACGCCGCGCAAAACACCCTTGCTAACTTAATCACCCTGCTGTTAGGCATTACGATTTCCTTCAGTATGCGCGCCGAGGATTTCGTAAAGTTAGACACTCTCTTAATTATGCTAATCGGCCTGATTGCCTTTGTATTCGATACCGTCGGCGGCGTCCTGTTGGCAAAGCTTATGAACCTGTTCCGAAAGAACAAAATCAACCCGATGGTAGGCGCCGCGGGAATCTCCGCATTCCCAATGGCTTCCCGGGTCGTTCAGAAAATGGCGCAGAAGGAAGAACCGGGCAATATCATTCTGATGCACGCCGCCGGTGCGAACGTCGCCGGTCAGATTGCCTCCGCAGTTGCGGGCGGCCTTGTAATCAAGCTGGTTCTCAGCTGTCTGTAAGGAGGGATTACTATGAATATCAACTGGGATAACTTTATTACCACACTGTCTATTATGGGAAAGGGAATGCTCGGCATTTTCGTTACCGTCATCATTATTATGATTGTTGTATTTCTGCTGGCTAAGATTGGCGGCAGGAAAAAGGACGCAGAATAACCTTGAATTATGGTTTTTCCTTTTTCCCGATAAAATACGCGGCAAGAAATCCGATTACTGCCGCCAGTCCGCACAAAAAGCTGTTTCCGCCTGCATTTTTCGGAAACAGCTCCGGCAGGGAGCCGAGGATAAAACCGAAAATGATGGAAAAGGTCTGTTTGGGAAATCGTTTCATCAAGGTTTCCAATGCCCTTGTAACGAAAAGAATCCCGACCGCAGTTCCGAGTAACAGAGGAACCAACGGCAATATGCGAACCTCCCCGATACACGTCAGGAGGTCCTCATAGATGCCGAGCATAAAAAGCATCTGCGAAGCGCTGATTCCCGGCAGTACCAGTGCCACCGCAAGAATCATTCCGCCGGCAAACCGCAACGCCAACGACAAAACGCCTCCTCCGGCAGACAGGGAAAACATCTCCTCCGGTAAAAGAGCCAGAAGCAGAACCAGACCCGCTCCGAAAAGCGGGTAAAGCACTACTCCGGCGGAAAACCGTTTTACTCCTGCCGAGGAAAAAATCAACGGGACGCCTCCCGCCACCGCCCCCAGAAAGAAAAAGCGCAGATAACTTCCGGCAACGGGCTGTTCTAAAAGTTTTGTAATCAATTTTGCAAAGACAAGCATTCCGATTCCGGCACCGGAAAGGAACACTCCCAGAAAGCACAGGTTCTCCTTTATTTTTTTGAAAAAAGAACTGACCGCCCCAATCAGGCGGTCATAGATTCCCAAAAGAATTGCCATCGTCCCGCCGGAAACTCCGGGAACGGTCATCGTTCCTCCGATCCACAGTCCTTTCAGAAAAATTTCCAGCTGTTTCATAGTTCTGTTCCGCTCCGTTCCCTACGAATTTTTCATAATTACCGTTTCAATGACATCCGCCGCATGCTCGCAGGCGTCCATGCAGCGCTCCAAATAGCTGTAAATATCTCTCCATGCAATGATTTCCGCCGGATTATTCTTCTCCGTATGAAGTGCCCGCATCCCTTCGATAAAAAGGCTGTCGCCTTCTTCCTCCAAATCATTAATGCGAATCAGATACTCCTTTAATTTGGCAGACCGACGGAACTCCGGAAACTCCTCCATTGCGGTCCTTAACGCTTCGCACGCGGAAATAACAAGGTCTGTCATGGCAACCGCCGTATCCTTTATCGTTTCGATATTGCAGATGTAAATTCTTAAAAACACGTCCTCAATCGTATCCGTGATATCGTCCAGATTTTGCGAAAGAGAAATAATATCTTCCCGCTCAATCGGCGTAATAAACGCTTTGCTGAGCAGATACATCATCTCATGCTTCTTCTCGTCCGCTTCGTGCTCGATTTCGTGAATCTGCTCCCGCTTGTCCGCAATTTCTTCTCTGGAATAGTTTTGTAATGTTTCCCCTAACAGTCTTGCCGCGCGGCAGGAACAATCCACACAGGCGATAAAATTGTCAAAATAATACCGGTCGTTCTTCTTTGCCATTGTTTGCACTCCTTTTAATCCTTTTCTGATATTACAATTTATTCTTTCGGCGCCGCCGTGCCCGCATTACAAGGTAAACAGCTTTGCCATGAAAAATCCGATCAGCCCGCAGCCCGGGAAGGTTAAAATCCAGGTGAGAACCATTTCACGCACCACCCCGAAGTTAATGGCCGAAAGGCGCTTTACCGCACCGACACCCATAATCGCCGTCGTTTTCGTATGCGTGGTACTCACCGGAATTCCAAAGGTCGAGGACAAAAGAAGGCAGAGGCTTGCCGCAAGGTCTGCCGAAAACCCTTGGAATTTTTCCAGCCGTACCATATCCATCCCCACCGATTTAATAATCTTTTTCCCGCCGATGGAGGTGCCGAGTCCCATCACAACGGAACAAACCAGCATCATCCAGACGGGCAGCTCCGCTCCTGCCGAAGTATCGCCTCCGTTTACAAGAAACAACGCCAGCAAAAGCACTCCCATAAACTTCTGTCCGTCCTGCGCCCCGTGCATAAAGGAGGTCGCCGCGCCGCCCACAATCTGTGCGGCTGAAAAGAAACGGTTTGTTTTGCTCCGCTCCATAGTTCTGCAAAGAAACACGGTCAGCTTTGAAGTGCCGAACCCGGCCGCAAAGCCGAGTACACTGGACAAGGCCAGTCCGTAAACTACTTTAACCCACTCCCCGGGGTTAATACCGGAAAATCCGCCCTGCAAAGCAATCGCCGCGCCGGACAGTCCCGCAATTAACGCATGACTTTCACTGGTTGGGATTCCGAAGTACCATGCCGCCACCGCCCACACGACAATCGCAAACATGGCGGCACAAAGGGCAATCAACGCTTTTTCATTATCCCCTTCAAAGTTCACCATGTTTTTGATTGTCATTGCCACCGTCGTGTTGACAAGCGACATTACAAGAACGCCTAAGAAATTAAAGATTGCAGACATAAAAATCGCTGCTCCCGCCGATATACTTCGCGTCGCCACACAAGTGGCAATCGCATTCGGAGCGTCCGTCCAGCCGTTGACGAAAATAACGCCTAACGTCAGAAGCACCGCCACAAACAGCACCGGATTTTCCAGCATCTGTCCGAAAAAGTATTGAAACGAAATATCCATCGTACTTTCCGCCCTCCTAAAAACAGCCGGAGGCTGCTTTCTCTGTTCTGATTCTGTCCTTTGCAATACAGGACACTGTCAGTATACCATGCAAGTCCGTTAATATTCCGTAAATTTCAAAACACTTTCCGCTAAAAGCGTATAAAGGAACAAAGATATTATTCAAACCGGAACCACTTAAAATCAAAGTCACAGCCCGGTAGAAATACAAAATTTACCGTATTTTTACCGCAGACCTTCGTTAATTCAAAGGTTTGCTCCACATACTCTTCCGAGCCGGAAAACTCCGCAATCTGGTTTACATCGCCGTTTTCCCCGTGGAAGCGTACATGAATCGTGTTCTTCGGCAGACGGCTCCGTCCGCAGATTGTAATGCGGGACGTTCCGTTTTCCCCGAAGTCCATCTCCTCAAAGACCAGCGTTACATTGTTTCCGATACCGGTAACCGCCTCTTCCTCCACGGTAAAGGTATCTCCGTAGACAGAGGTATTCTCCTTTGCGGAAAGCTTCGCAAACGCCTTTTCTTTTTTCGTAAACACAAAGCCCTTGATGTGCATTTTGTGGTCGGTGACAAAGCTGATGCTTGTTACGCCCGCGAAACGCCTCGGCAGCGTATAGGTACGCTCCTGATACGTATTCCAGCGGGACGGTACATGATAAATTACCGTATCCACCAGTTCGCTGCCCTCGTCCCCCGGGGCGCCTTCCCAGATTTCAATCGGAGAAACTCTGCTTTCCAGTTCAAAAATCGGAAGCGTAATCTCGTCCGAACCGAAGTTTCCGAAATCCACACCGTCAAAGGTCACGGTTGTATTGCCTTCTCTTGCGGTAGCGACGCCGCGGTCGTTTCCGTTCGTCACCGTTCCCTGATGTCTTGTATAAAGGCTTCCGGAAACCAGTTCGTAAGGGTTTAAATTCGCCGCACCCAGGCCGCTCACAGTAAAGTCCATATCCGAAATCAGACGTATCTTAAAAGAACCGTTCTTCGTATTGCAGCGCACACGCACCTCGCCGTCCCCAAGTGCCGTCAGACGCACCTGTCTGCCGTAAGGAAGTCCCTCCGGGCGACTTGTGCCGAAAGCGCCGGTTTCGATATCCGTCAGCTTTGCAATATTGGAATCTACGCCGCCGTTGTTGGTAGCCCGCCACAAAAGCTCCCGGTAGGTTGCGTTTTCCGGATAAATCGTTGCCGTCAGCAGCACTTCCTTTTGCTCCGGGGACAAATGATTACTTCCGTCGCAGGAGATGTCAATCCGGCGTACCGGCACCTCTCCCTCCACGCGCTCCTTCCATGTGTTTACTGCGGCTTCGCCCTCTTTTTCGGCAAGATTTGCAAGCCACTTTGCTTCCGCCGCGGCATTGTCCTCCGCTGCCGACACTCCGGCAGGCACTTCGCAGGCCGTTGCCTGCAATACAAGCGTTTCCTCCGGCAATCCCACAGAAGTTGCTTTTACCACAATCTCCCCCGGTTCGGTCTTTGCTGCAATCACCGCCAGGAGCTTGCCGGAAAACAGTCTGCGGCTGGTTGCCTTGTAGTTGTCGTAATCCGTACTGTCGCCGTTGTCAAGACCGACTAACCGTCCGGCGCCCTCAACCGAAAGATGCACCCGGTTTCTCGCATTTTTTACCGGATAGCCGTCTTTGTCCGCTAGCTCGATTTCCACAAAAATCAAATCCGTACCGTCTGCCATAAGGCTCGTACTTTCCGGCTTTAACAAAATCCTTGCCGGGTCGCCGAAGGAATGCTCGGTTTCTCTTGCGATTTCCGTTCCGTTTTCATCGTAAGCAACCGCCGTAATTTCCCCCGGCACATACGGTACCTTCCAGTGACCGACAAGCTGCTTTCCGTTCTCATGGTCAATGGTAAAATCCCCCCGGGACACGCCGTTTACAAACAGCTCCACCCGTGGTGCGTTGGAACAAATCCGCACATCCACCGTCTGCCCTGCGGAAAAGTCCCAATACGGGAAGATATGCACCATCGGCTTCTTTTTATAGTCCGTCCATTCCGCACAGTAAATATAGGCAGAATCCTTATAAAAGCCTGCCGTGTCAATCTGTCCGAGATAAGAATTTTTCGTGCTGTAGGGCGTCGGTTCTCCGATATAGTCAAACCCGCTCCAGATAAACTGCCCCATACTGTACTTTGCGTCCCGGTCCATAAAGATGCAGTGCTCGGTCGATTTTGCGCCCCAGCTCGTGGTCGAATTTCCAAGCGCGGAGCACTGCTCGTCGTCGTCGCTTAACACCGACTGCGCGAACGGGAAATGGTAAATCCCGCGGCTTTGTACCGTGGAAGCGGTTTCACTGCCGTAGATAAACCAGTCCGGATGCGCCTTATGGTGTGCCTCGTAATAAGCCTCGCCGTAATTATAGCCTGCAAATTTTACGATATCCGCGCACTTTTGGGCATTCTCCCAAGGCATAAAGTTAGAACCAATCGTCATAGGCGCATTGGCAAGCGGGTCGTGAAGCCTTACCTCACTCATCAGATCCCGCGTAATTTCCTGCCCGTGCTCATCCGCATGAGTATCGTAAATCTCGTTTCCGATACTCCACATAATCACAGACGGGTGATTGCGGTCACGGCGAATCCAGCTTGCCACATCAACCTTGTGCCACTCCTTAAAAAATGCCGCATAGTCATACGCCGTCTTGTGGCGCTCCCACATATCAAATCCTTCCGAAACAACCAGAAAGCCCATTTCATCCGCCAGCTCCATAAACTCCTTTGCCGGCATATTGTGGGCGGTACGAAGGGCGTTCACTCCCATGCCCCGCAGCTTTTCAAACTGTCTGCGAAGCGCCTTTTTATTGAACGCCGCACCAAGGCAGCCCAAATCATGATGCTCGCACGCACCATAAAGCTTTACATGTCTGCCGTTTAAGAAAAATCCGCGTTCCGTATCAAACGCCATGGTACGGAAACCGATGGATTGTCTGACCTCGTCCACTGTTTCTCCGTCTTTTACAAGCTCCGTCAAAAGGGTATACAGCACCGGGCTTTCGATATCCCAGCGTTTCGGCGAGACTACCGTAAAGGTCTGCTCATCCGGTGCAAAGGCTCCGGTCAGGGGCGTTCCCACACCGCTTGCCACAATGCTGCCGTCCGGTGCAAAAATCGTCTGACGGATAACTGCTCCGCCGATTTCCCCCTGCGCTGTAAGCGGATTCCTTCTGCATGCCCCCGCGGTATCGGAGCTGTCCGTAGCGCCGAGATTCGTACCCGCGCCGCACTCCGCTTCTGCGGTAATCGTCACAAGGAAGTCCCCGTTTTGCTCCTCGGTATGGACATAAATTCCATCGGACGCCAGATGTACCTGCGGGCGCTCTATCAGCCATACATTCCGATAAATACCGGCTCCCGAATACCAGCGGGAATTCGGGCTTTGAAAACGCACCTGTACAAAAATCTCATTTTCTCCCGGCGTCAGCTCTTCGGTCATATCAAACTCAAAAGCCGAATAGCCGTACTTCCATTCATATACCGCCGTTCCGTTGATATAAACGGTACAGTTCATATATACGCCGTCAAACCGCACGGAAACGCGCTTTGCGGAAGGCGTATAGGAAAACGTCTTCCGATACCACCCCTCTCCGTGGCGATAAAGATCCTTCGCATCATAAATCAGCCAGTCATGCGGCAAATCCACCGCTCTCCATCCTGTTTTCTCCGAAAACACCTCCGAAGGGTCCGTTCCGATCGGTTTTTCCAAAAACATCCAGCCGTCATTCCATAATCTTCTTGACATTTTAAAACTCCTTTCCTTCCGCCTTTTTCGGATTAATGCACCATGCTCTTAATCAATTCCTTTTCACTTAAAAATACTTCCACTAATGTTGCGTCAAAATGTTGTCCCGCCTCTTCCCGAAGAATCTCAAACGCTTTTTCCACCGGGATTGCTTCCTTATACACACGTTTGGAAACAAGCGCGTCAAACACATCCGCAATCGCCATAATCCGGGCAGAAAGCGGGATTTCCTCCCCCTTCTTTCCCGTAGGATACCCGGTCCCGTTCCATTTCTCATGATGATAATGGGCTACTTCTTCTACCATTTGACGCATCTGCGGGTCTGCGTCCTTCCCTAAAATATCTCCTGCGATTTCCGCGCCGTAGGTTGTGTGTTTTTTCATCTCCTCATATTCCTCCGGTGTAAACCGCCCCGGTTTATTTAAAATCATATCGGAAATCCTTATTTTACCGACATCGTGCAGCGGTGCCACCCGAATCAGGCATTCTACATACTTTTGCGTGACAATGTCCGGATACATTCCCCTCTCCAGCAAAGTATGTGCAATAACCGAAACGTAGCTTCGCGTATTCCGGACATGCTCTCCCGTATTTCCGTCCCGTCCTTCAATCAGGGAAGCCATACTTTCAATGACCGACCACTGGAAATTCTCCATCTTTTCCGCCTGCCGTATAATTTCTCCGGTCTGAACCTGTACCGTATTCTCAAGCTCCTTCCGAAGCTCCTCCAACTCCTTTTTCCTTTTCGAGATGCTTACTAACATGACAACCGACCAGGTAATAAAAGCTACAATCCAGATTCCTACCACGATAAGATACCCTATGTACCATGGGTTTTCCCAGAACTGCGCCCCCTTGTGCAGCGTATAGCTCTGCCCCTGCAATACCGTGCTTTCATCATCGCTGAGTATCTCAAAGCGTACCGTGTAGGTTCCGTTCTGTAAATTGGAAATCTGAATCGGCTCTAACGCATGCTGGGAAACCACCTGTGGGTTTTCCTCAAGCTCCTTAATATAAAACCGTACCTTCACATTCAGTAGGGCATAATTTCGTAAGGACGCCTTAATATAAATTCTCTTTGCGCCGGACGGAATGGTATAAGCACCGTCTTCCTCCCGGATTTCCTCACCGTCTGCCAACACCGACGAAATACCGAACTTATAAGCGGTTCGCTCCTTTTCCTGATGAAGCCGAAGACCTGTTACCCCGTTATTGCAGCAGAGCAGAAGCCTTCCGCCCGGCTCTATGCAATTCCACGAATTTGCGGTCAGGGCTCCAAGCAGACCGTCGCTGTTGTTGTATAGCTTATAGCAGAACCCCTGACCGGTTCGCAGCGCCTCTGCCTCCGTAACATAAATCCCGGCGCTGGACAAAACATACGCCTTGCCTTCATCCAGTATAATATCATAATTATTAAAATACGGAAAATGTTTTAACGGCTCAATCCCGGACTCATCCATGTAACACAGAGAGTTACTTGCCACAATAAAGAAGCCCTGTTTATATGCCGCAATACGCAATATAACATCCGAAGTCAAGCCGTCCGCCACCGTATAGTTTTCTACGATTTTCTGGTCCTTCAGCGCATAAAGTCCGGCGCCGTCGCTTCCTGCATAAAGCGTCCCGTCGGCACCTTCCAGCAGACATAAAATCTGGGAATTTCCCAGACCGTCCTCCGTCGTAACCGTACCGGTCACCGTGTCACCGCAGATAAAAGTAATCCCTGCGCTGGTACCTACCGCAATCGTGCCGTCGCTTAATTCCTCCATACAACGGAAGCGGGTGCCGGTTGTCCCGTCTGCCTCGCCGAATACCGTAATGCTTCCGTCTGCCGTATAGCGGACAAGCCCCGCACCGCCGTAGGTACAAATCCACAAACGGTCTGCGGAATCCACCATCAGGGAGCGAACTCTTTCCTTCTCCAAAAGTCTGGTCAGCTCATTTCTTACTTCCTGCTTTCCCGTTTCGTCAAGAATCACAAGACCGTTATCCGTACCGCAATAATAAGCCCCGTTGTAATGTACCACGGCATTCGTAACCGCCGCCTCCGCCCCGACGACGGAAAACAAATCCGTAAACTGATTTTCGGAAAACTTCATTACACCGTACCGGGAAGAAGCAATCCAGATATTTCCTTCGTAGTCCTCGTGAACGCACTCCATCGATCTGTCAAAGCCCTCATAGTGCTTTGTCTGCAAGCGTCCCTCCGCATCCAGATATCCAAACCCGTTTTCGGCGCAAAGCCACGTTCTTCCCTGACTGTCCGATCCTATATCGGCGATTCTGGAAAGCTCTCCCGTTGAAATTTGCTTTTCTGCTACGATTCCATCGTCCGTAATCCGGAGCTTCTCAACATAATCCGCAGAGGTTCCCGCAAGAATCCCCTGCTCTGTAACGGAAATACAGGTATGGTATACGTTCCCCTGCCCTGCCTTCGGCATTCTAAGCAGTTCGCCGTCCCGGATACAGAACAGCTCCCCGAGATTCGTAACACCTAAAAGCGCTCCGTCATACACCGTCAGCGAGGTTACATACTCTACCTCCTGCTTCAATACATGTACCGTATCGTCCGCCTCGATGCGGCAAATCCGGTCGGTCGTTCCCACATACACCGTACCGTCCGCATCCTCGGCAAAGGTCCGGATTGAATTTGCCGGTAAGCCGTCCTGTACCGTAAAAAAGGTAGGCACGCCGGACTCATACCGGGCAATTCCCCCGTCGTTCGTACCGACCCACAGCCTCCCCTGCCTGTCGGTCATCATGGAAGTAATACTGGTAATTCCACCCTCCCTGATAAACTCAAAATCCGTTCCGTCATATCTGGTCAGCCCGGCATAGCTGCCGATCCAGATATAGCCGTCCTCTGTTTCCGCAATAATATTCGCCTCCGATGACGGCATTCCGCTGCGGCTGTCATACACCGTCCCGATATGGCAGTCAAAAAATTCCGGGCTCTCCTGTGAAACAAAGGCACCGGCAAACACTGCCGGAACGCAGAAGGGCGCCGCAACAACCGCCAAAAACAGTGCCGCCTCCGAGGCTCCCTTAAAAAGTCTTTTCCGCCCCCGCTGGATTCCGCGGATGATAAAAAAGGCTAACGCCACGCAAAGCTGTTTATCAATAATATCTACCACGGCCTCCCCCGCCACCGAACAAAGCCAACGAGGCATACCGTACCAGTCCAGCATATCAAAAAGGGCGTCCCCCCATACATTGCCGCACTTTCCCTGATAAAACAACAGGTTCAGCGGTGTCGATACCACAACCGAAAAAACACCGACCAGGAAGCTGGACACCATACACTTTGTAAAATTCTCCAAATACCCTTTTTTTGCACAATAACCAAACAGCAGTCCGACTGCCACGCTGGTCAGCATATAAGCTACCGCCGCCGGATTCAGCACGCCGAAAAACAAATTGTTTGTTACGCCCGCAATAACGCCGCCGAAAGGTCCTAAAAAGTACGCCGCCACACAGGTTCCCACTACATCTAACCACACCGGAAGCTGTAAAGACGCCGCTGCATACTTCCCCAAAAAATTGATTAAAATACAAAGTAGCATTAAAAGGATACTTTTACCGATTTTTTGCTTTTTCGTTTTTTTGTCCATCTATGTATTTCCGCAAAGCCGCCGAATGCCGTGGCCTTTCCTTTCGTTGAAACTCTTACTTTTTTATTTGAAAGGAAGCACTTTCCTTTCTAACAAAAATATGTCCTGTGTTTCTATCTATTATAGCAGATTATCTCCGGGAATGGAACTAGCCGAACGGATAAATTTAAACGACTCGGGGAAATTTTACAAAGATTTCTGCGGATAAAAAAACTTGTAACATTTTCCTGCTACATTGGTTATACTGATAGAAGCATTTGCAAATGTAACAAATCCGAACGAAAGGAGATGCGGTATGGATACCGAACCGTTGCGACAGTTGTATCGCAATTATTATAACGAACTTTACCTGTACCTGTATTCTCTTTGCCATAACCGGGAGTTAGCGCAGGATTTGGTACAGGAAACCTTTCTAAAGGCAATTCTTTCCCTGCCGAACAATCATGCCAACGCACGCGCATGGCTCTATCTGGTTGCGAGGAATTTATACTTCAATTACAGAAGCAAAGAAAAACAGACCGTTCCTTTGGATGAGTCGGAATTCCTTATAAGCGAAACCGACCTTCCTCCGTTAGAAAAACTAATCCGGAACGAGCAAAGGAATCTCCTCTATCAGGCAATGCAGCATATAGCACCTATCCGGCGGGAAATTTTGTTTTTACAATACTTTTGTAATCTATCACAAAAAGAAATCGCCGCAATATTGCGGCAAACGCCGGAAAACATCCGGGTACAGGCATATCGCGGCAAAAAAGAATTAAAATCATATCTGGAGGTACATAACCTATGACTTATCGTGAATTATTACATCTATATAAGCAAGGAACACTCGAAGAGGAAACGAAAAAGGAAGTGGAGAAAGACATTGAACGTCAGGAAGCCATTTCCGAATATTTATTTGAAGCAGAAGACATACCGGAGCTAACTGCGTTAAGTCCGGATTCTCCGGACGCGGATACGACCGGTGCAAATTCTCCGACTCTTACAAAGGAGTCTTCTGCCAAAGAGTCCGACGATTCCGAGAACCGGTTTATTAAAACCGTACAACGCTCTATCCGGCATGCGTTCATCAAAATGGGGATTATCGTAGGTGCGATTGTACTTATGATTGTACTGCTTGTCATCTTCGTACTGCCCCACTTTGTATCATTATTTTATTACAATCCCGGAAAAGTAGTAGGAAGCAATGGTTGGCATGCAACGAACCAAATTTCTTTGGATATGTCGGTCTATACAGAATTATTCGTACCGGGATATCCTCGCAATAATGTTACGGTAAACAGTCGCGGATACGGGGAATATGATATTTGCATCCAACAAACCGTTACGAGGAACAGCCTTTTTACAAATGTTTCCGGATACATTCGCAGAAATAATCTCATATTATATGACACTAACGTAATCAAACGTCCTGCCGATAATGTATTCTTTGATACAAAAGGAACAAATGCAATCTCATATACCACTATGGAAGCAGATTCCGGTAAAATAGTTTTTACCGGTGCGGGCGGCACACCGGAATATGCAAAAGAACAGTTGCATACTCTTCAGGATGATACGCTATACCTCTCCTATATTACGTTAGATGAATTGATGACTTACAATGAATTTATTTCCTGGTTTTATGAATCAGACATTTTTTACGGGGATTTGTGGTGTTCCGTATACGCAGAGAATGAGAACGGAGGTACCGTACTAAGAAATACCGGATTTTCTCCATTGTCCTTCAGTAGTTATGACATGAGCTATAATAACGAAAAATATCCGTATCTGAACTTATACGATATAATTGCACCCATCCACACAATAGATGCAGGGATTATGGAAACTCATTTTCTTAGCCTCCTCAAATATATGCAGAACAATGAAGCGTTTATGAAAATGATGGACCCTAACATTTATATTGACTTTGATGAGGCAATTGCGGCAGTTGAAGAAAACGGCCTCCAGATAAACGGATTTGTGATTCTGACAAACAAGGACACTCTCTTAGAGTTAAGCGAAAACACAGCGGTTTCTTATATTTACCCTGTTCCGCTGAGATAACTGACCTATCATAAGTTTCGCCGATTAATTTCATAAACAAAACAGGATATGGTTCCGGCAATGAGTGTAAATAACGCTCCTGCAATACAATAACGCTTCAATGCGTTCATAAAAACCCCCGGGTTGCACAAACTATATTACTTATCAGTTATGCAATCCGGGGGTCCGTATCCCTCTCTTTTGCGTTACTTTTTTCTTCTAATGCTTTACTTCTTCTATCGCATTATGCAGCTGCTCAAACAACTCGCTATAACGAATACGCTCCGATGAAAGCTTTGTCACCGCAATATGAAGACCGATCGGTATTTCCCTGCCTTCATATACAATCGGCTTTCCGTTGCAGGCTCTGATGCGCTCCGCAACCGACTCCGCATAAGTGACGTCATCACTGTTTGTTAACAGTGTGAACTCATCCCCGCCGATTCTAAATACCACATCCT
>CAZSQM010000033.1:0-14959 GCA_964609025.1 uncultured Lachnospiraceae bacterium
GGCTACGACAAGGACGACTGCCGTAACGAACCAGACGAGTGTGCCGACAAAGAATGCCGCGGATGTGAGTTCAAGACAGACAAAGGTACAGAGTACGGTGAGCGGGAATAGGACAAAATCAATGTCAATACCTGCTAATGTAGATGGAAGATATTTTTCTTTTAAATATGACGCCGCCTCCCTATTATGCTGAAATGCTTGATTATAATTAATAAAAGGAATATAATACCTCTAATAACAATTATGCATGTATTAAAATAATATGCGTTAAGGAGATACTTATGAGAAAGAAGCAATTAGCAGTCTTTATAGTTGCTGCGTTCCTTGGGCTTGCAGGTTGTCAAAATGTAAGCGTCACGGATGCACTGCGGGCGACTGCAACAGATGTACCGATAGTGGAAACGGAAGTAACCGTAGAGCCGGCGACACCGGAGTCGACAGCAACGCCGGAGCCGACAGCAACACCGGAGCCGACAGCAACACCGGAGCCGACAGCGACACCGGAACCGACAGCGACACCGGAACCGACAGCAACACCGGAGCCGACAGCAACGCCAAAGCCGACAGCAACGCCAAAGCCGACAGCAACGCCAAAGCCGACAGCAACGCCAAAGCCGACAGCAACACCAAAGCCGACAGCAACACCGAAACCGACAGAAGCACCAACAAAAGATGCGAAGTATTTTAAGTATGGGTATACAGATAACGGTATTGATTACAGAGATGACGGTCTTTATATTACAGGATTAAAGAATGGTTCATCAAGTGTAGTAGAGATTCCGGATAGTATAGATGGAGTTCCGGTAGTAGGGATAGGACGTGATGCATTTTATGAGTGCAAGAGTCTGACAAGCATCACAATTCCGGATAGTGTGACAAGTATAGGATATTGCGCATTTTATAACTGTAGCGGTCTGACAAGCATTACGATTCCGGATAGCGTGACAAGTATAGATCGTTCTGCATTTTATGGCTGTAGCAGTCTGACAAGCATCACAATCCCGGACAGTGTGACAGTTATAGAAGAAGATGTATTTTCCGGTTGTAGCAGCCTGACAAATGTTACAATTCCGGACAGTGTGACAACGATAGGAGAATATGCTTTTTTTGAATGCAGCAGACTGAAAAGTATCACAATTCCGGACAGCGTGACAAGTATAGGGGGGGCTGCATTTGGTAAATGCAGCAGTCTGACAAACATCACGATCCCGGATAGTGTGACAAGTATAGGGATTGTTGCGTTTGGTAACTGTAGCAGTCTGAAAAGCATCACAATTCCGGACAGTGTGACAAGCATAAAAGGTTCTACATTTTTTGAATGCAGCAGTCTGGCAAACATCACAATTCCGGACAGTGTGACAACTATAGAAGGTTCCGCATTTATGGGCTGCATCAGTCTGAAAAACATCACAATCCCGGACAAGGTGACAAGTATAGACGGCTTTTTATTTGCCGGCTGCAGCAGCCTGACCGATATCACAATTCCGGACAGTGTGACAAGGATAGGCTTTAATGCATTTTATGGCTGTAGCAGTCTGAAAAACATCACAATCCCGGACGGTGTGACTAGTATAGAAGAGAGGGCGTTTGGTAATTGCAGCAGTTTGAGAAACATCACAATTCCGGGCAAGGTGACCAGTATAGAAAGCCGGGCATTTATTGATTGTAGCAATCTGACAAGCATCATAATTCCGGAAAGCGTGACAAGTATAGGTTTGGATGCATTTTCTGGCTGTAGCAGTCTTAAAGTAATCAATGCACCGAAGGGGTCTTATGCTGAACAATGGGCGACAAAAAATGGTTTTAGCGTACAGTAAGTATTTATGTCTGTCAAATAAATAAAGGATGGCGTACCATCCTCATGAAAGAAGGGCAGAGCCGGATTTTACGGTTTCTGCCCTTCTTGAACGTATTCTAAAGCTTGTGCGGCTCCGGCTTTTGGCTCGTGCTTTGTCTCTCGCCTTACCGGTCTGATTACGGTTACTTCTTTTTCCCTTTTTTCGTTTCAGCCGTATTCTTGGCGCCCTTCTGTTTTTTTCCTTCGTCTACAACCTTCTGCGCCTTGTCACGCAGCTTTGCAAAGAAGCCTTTCTTTACCGGTGCGGTGTCTAAACCGGAGCGAAGTCCTTTGACATCAACGATGTAAATACCGTTCATCAGTGCCTTTACTTCCTTTTTTACCGGAACCTTTTCAAATACCTTGTCGTCACACATGAGGCTTGCAATCTTCGGACCGATTTTCGCCTTTACGACCGGCACCTTACGGCCCCGGAGCCACTTCGGCGTCTGGTCGATGACAATCTGCGGGAAGCCTGCCTGTGACAGCTTCATGCGCTTTTTATCAATGACCATAATGGAATAATATTGTGCGCCTGCCATAATGTTTTCCTGTGCGGCGTCCGACTTCTTTTGCAGCTTTCTCCCGACAAGAGAGAGTACAATTAATCCGACTAAAATAACGCCGAGTACAATCAATAATACTGTTAACCAAGTCATATCCGGATCTCCTCTTTTTATTATTCATAGGTTTGCCCATGCGGATATCTTACCACGCGGACGGGGTTTATGCAAGAAAAATTTATTTCTGTGTGCTCTGTGTGCGTAATGCTTCATGTCCTTTTAACAGTTCGGTGACAATTTCCCGCACATAAGCACCGGGGTGTTTCTGTACTTCCGGCGGCAGATCTTTTAAGTAAATCGGCTTGCCGTATTCAATCACAACTTTCGTGCGGTGCAGCCACGGAAAATGATTTTCAAACAGTTCGTCCGTACCGGTGATGGCAACCGGAATAATCGGACAGCCGGTTTTCTGTGCGGGCTTTAAGCTGCCGTCTTTAAACGGAAGAAGCTCGGCGCTGTGGCTTCTCGTACCCTCCGGGGCAATAAATATGGAGTAGCCTTCGTTTATGTAATCAATACAGGTCAAAATCGTTTTCATACCGGCACGCAGGTCGGAACGGTCAAGGAATAAGCAGTTGACGTTTTTCATCCAGAGATTCAGAAACGGCACCTTGGCAATTTCTTTCTTCGCGACAAAACCGGTCAGGTTCGGCAGGGTAATATAGCCGAGAGCCGGGTCCAGCAGACTGCGGTGGTTGGCGGCGTACAAGACCGGAGTATCCTTCGGAATATTTTCCTTTCCCACAACGATGCGCCGCATTCCGCCTAAGTACATCACAACGCGGAACGCATTTCGTACAATGCACTGGGAAATTCTGCTGGCAAGCCGGCGGTTAAACTTCCGCAGCAGCAGAAGCAACAGACAAATCGGGAAAAACACAATAAAAAACACGGAGATAGCAAGGACTGCTATTATGGTTCTCATATGGATACCTCCTTAATAATAATCGGGTGAAACGGTTTCCGGAGCAAAGGCACGTTTCGGCATGAGTGCCGCTTACGGTGTTTCGGCAGGGGCGCCGGTCGGTTCCGGATGATACTGTGCATAAATCGCAAGATAGCTTTCGGCGCTTGTATCAATGAGCGGCGTGACGTCCAGGTATTCTGACGTCAAAGCGGAAGAAACGCCGTAATATTCATCGAGTGTGAGTCCTGTTTCGTAAAGGTAGGCGGCAAGCTTTGTTCCGACATAACGGATATGCCACGGCTCGTAATTGTAACCGGTCACGTCTTCCTTATCCTTCGGATAGCGCAGGATGAAGCCGAAGCGGTGTGCGTTTTCGGCAACCCAGATACCCTCCGGAGTGTCGGCAAAGGTATTTTCTAACAGAAAGCCTTCCGAAGCACAGGAAATGTCAATGGCAAGTCCCGTCTGATGCTCGCTTCTGCCCGGCGCGGCGGAATAACGGTTTGTATGTGCCGTGCCGTATACCGCAAGGTTTGTGGCATAAATCGTATACTGGCGGGCGTAAGAGCGGTAGGCGGAAACGCCGTACAGCGTAAGCCCGGCTTCGTCGTAAGCTGCGTCAAACAATAGGGCGAGCGCTTCCCCGGCTTCCGGCGTCATTTTTGCCTTGTCGATGCTTGTATCCGAAAAAGGAAACAGTACATCCGGCGTTGTCAGCTCTTCCGGTGTAAATCCCTCCGGAAGCGGATATTCCCGGTTGACCAGGTAAGTAACGGTAGAAGTATCGGTATTGACGGCAACGGGTGTCGGCGTTTCCTGCCCTGTCGGGGCAGGGGAAACGGTAACCTCTGTGTATTCGGAGGAACTGCCGGTACCGGTCGGAACCGGCGTCGCGGCGGGCGAAACGGACAGAACTCCGGTCGGCGTTAAAGTAATTGCCGGAGCGACCGGCTGCTCCGTTTCCTGTTTGCGGGCGCATCCGGTCAGAGCGGCGCTCAGAGCGCACACGAAAAGCGGTACGGCGAAAGAACGCGAAACGTATTTCATAGAATCCTTCTTTCCTTTTAGCGTTTGGGTGTCGGAAGTTGTCTTTTGACAACTAACGGCGCTTGTTTTTCTTATGGATGGTATCCAAAAGCTCCTGCTTCGTTTTATAGAGGCGGTCGGAAAGGTCAACGTAAACCTCCTGCGGATTGACAAAACGCTTTGTTTCATCCCAAAGCGTAGCAAGCTCTCTGCTGCAATACTCGCGGATTTCCATAACGGACGGGGACTGATACACACACTTACCGTCAAGGAATACCGGAACTAAAAGCTCGCGTACCGTATAGGTGTCCGGCTCCAGTAAGGTCTGCTTCCAGGTCGCATTCGGGTCAAACAAAAGGAGCGGCTTCGCAGGGTCGATGACTTCGTCTGCGAAAGCGATTAAGTCTGCCTTAATCTTTCCGTTTTCCTTGTCGTAAATACGGAATACGGTTTTGTTCCCCGGGTTTGTAATCTTTGCCGGGTTCTCGGAGAGCTTAATCTTCGGTAAAAATTCGCCGTTTTTCTGTACGGCTGCCAGTTTATAAACACCGCCGAAGGCCGGGCAGTCCTTGGAGGTAATCAGGTTTGTGCCGACGCCCCAGGAGTTGATGGCAGCACCCTGGGAATTTAAGGATTCGATCAGGTACTCGTCCAAATCGCTGGAGGCACAGATGGAAGCCTCCGGGAAACCTGCTTCGTCTAGCATTTTTCTGGCTTTCTTAGAAAGATAAGCAAGGTCGCCGCTGTCCAGACGGATGCCGTAGCGTGCCGGCATTCTGCCTGCGTCGCGCAGTTCGGTAAATACTTTGATGGCGTTCGGAACACCGGAGCGGAGCGTGTCGTAGGTGTCTACAAGCAGTGTGGCATTCTGAGGGTAAAGCTCCGCGTATTTGCGGAATGCCGTCAATTCGTCTTCAAAGCTCATAATCCAGCTATGGGCATGAGTACCGAGAGCCGGTACCTGAAACATTTTTGCCGCAAGGACGTTACTTGTACCGATACAGCCGCCGATGACCGCGGCTCTTGCACCGTAGGTACCGGCATCCGGTCCCTGCGCCCGGCGTAAACCGAACTCCATCACACCGGCGCCCCGGGCGGCGTAGCACACACGGGAAGCCTTGGTAGCAATGAGGCTCTGGTGGTTAATCATGGTAAGAATCGCGGTTTCCACAAGCTGTGCTTCCATAATCGGCGCGATTACCTTTACAAGCGGTTCCCGCGGAAATACAACGCTGCCCTCCGGGATTGCGTAAATGCTGCCGGAAAAGCGGAAGTTTGCAAGATAGTCTAAGAAATCTTCGTCAAATACATTCTGACTGCGGAGATACGCGATATCCTCCGCGTCGAAATGAAGATTTTTAACATAGTCGATGACCTGGTCCAGACCCGCGCATACGGCATAGCCGCCGTCGGACGGGTTGCTTCGGTAAAAAGCATCGAAAACAACAATATCGTTGGTGTGATTCTTATAATAGCCCTGCATCATGGTAATTTCATAAAAGTCGGTAAGCAGGGTCAGATTTTGATCTGTCATGGTACATCCTCCGTTTGAATTTGTCATGTACTCATCATAGTATAATTTTTGCAAGAAGTCCAGCAGAAAGTGTACTTTGTTTTTAAAGAAACATTGAGAATACAAAAACTGCCCGGAAAAGCGAAGTTTAAATACGATTGACATTACGGGGAAAAACGTTATACTTAAAATAGATGTGATTTTGTATGTAAGAAGGGGAGTATCGTATGTTATTTACCAGTATGGAGTTTTTGTTCTTGTTTTTCCCGCTTGTGTTAGGGGGCTATTTTAGTTTGCCGCATCGGGCAAGAAATTATTGGCTGTTTGCTGCCAGCTTGTTTTTTTATGCGTGGGGCGAGCCGAAGTTTGTTTTGGTAATGCTTGGTTCGATTGCGGTGAATTATGCGGCGGCGCGTTGGATGGAGAAGTTAGGGAAAGAGAGTGCGGGACGCAAAGCGGTACTGGCTCTGACGGTGACCATAAACTTAGGTATTCTTTTCGTGTTTAAGTATCTGAATTTTGTGACAGGGCTTTTGCAGAAGCCGCTTGCGGCCTGCGGGATCTCTATGGAAAAGACGGAGATTGCCTTGCCCATCGGCATTTCTTTTTTTACCTTTCAGGCACTCAGCTATGTGATTGATGTGTATCGCGGCATTCCGGCCCAGAAAAAGTTCAGTCATCTGGGCTTATATATTTCTTTGTTTCCGCAGCTGATTGCCGGACCGATTGTGCGCTATACCACCATTATGGATCAGATGGAAAAACGTAAGGTGACATGGGACGGATTTTCCAAGGGAATGCTCCGCTTCATGTACGGTTTTAATAAAAAAATATTGCTGGCAAATCTTCTTGCCAAGGTGGCGGATGCAGCGTTCGCGGCAGAGGAGTTAAGTGTCGGACTGGCGTGGCTTGGTGCATTTTGTTATGCGCTGCAGATTTATTTTGATTTTTGCGGCTATTCCGAGATGGCAATCGGTCTGGGTCAGATATTTGGGTTTCGTTTTTTGGAGAATTTCAACTACCCGTATAGTTCCGGGACCGTTTCGGAGTTTTGGAGACGCTGGCATATTTCCCTCGGCACCTGGTTTAGGGACTATGTGTATTTCCCGCTGGGAGGCTCCAGAGTAAAAACAAGAGGAAGGCTGGTGTTTAACCTGTCGGTGGTGTGGATTGCGACCGGCATTTGGCATGGTGCAAACTGGACCTTTTTGCTGTGGGGAATTCTGCACGGCGCGGTGATTATTACGGAAAAACTGCTCGGATTGCCGGAAAAGCTGAAAACAAAACGCCTGGCTGCAGCGGGCTATCAGGCGGTGACGTTGGCGGTGGTGCTGTTTGGCTGGGTGCTTTTCCGGGCGGAGGGACTGCCGGAGGCTGCAGATTACATAAAATCCATGTTCGGGCAAAACGGAAATGCATGGGCGGACGATGTTACGAGGTTTTACTTTCGGGAGTATGCGGTGATTTTTGCGGCAGGTGTGTTGTGTGCGGTGCCGCTGCTTAAAAAATGCAGAGAGGCTTTCGAGAAAAGGGGAGAACGGTTTGCTGCAGCGGCGGAGTATCTGGCAAGCGGTGTACAGCTGGTGCTGTTTTTGGTTAGCGTGTCTTTCCTTGTAATGAATGCGCACAATCCGTTTATTTATTTCAATTTTTAGGAGGGGACGATGAAGAAGAGAAAGATACATGGGAGAGACTTAGCAACGTTGTGTGTCTTGTTTGTCATGGCGGTGTACTTTTGCTGTAACCTGAGGCTGACAAAAACACCGCTGAAGCATGCGGTAAAAGGCGAGATTACCTTTGGAGAGTTTACGAAGGAAGTGGGAGATGCGTATACCTCGGAGAAGTTTTTGGGGAAAACTCCGTTTGTGACGGTAAACGGTCTGTTTGCGAGGGCAATCGGGCAGCGGGTGTGTAATGACGTGGTGCTGCTGGAAAACGGGATGTTAAGTCTGGTGAGGGAGCGTTACAGCATGACAAGACAGGCGAATGCAATTGCCGGTCTTGCGGAGGATTTAGAGCAGGAGGGCATTCCGTTTCTGTACGTGCAGGCGCCGTATAAGGAGGACCCGGAGGATGCCCTGTATCCGGTGGGAGTAGCTTCCTATGCAAATGAGAATACGGATGAATTGTTGGAAAAGCTGCAGGCAGAGCAGGTGGAGATTTTGGACTTACGGCCGTATCTGAATGCCGATGTGGAGTTAATTGAGAAGTATTATTTCCGGACGGACCATCATTGGAATTTTGCCGGAGCGTTTGTGGCGTATCAACAGATTGCGACTCGTATTGCGGAGCTGTTTCCGGATAAGGAAGTGGACTTGACCTATACGCAGTGGGAGCAGTGGGAAAGCCATACGTTAGAAAATTGGTTTCTCGGCAGCAGAGGGAAACGGGTGGGACCGTTGTTTGCCGGAGTGGACGATTTGACCTGGTATACGCCGAAGTTTGAAACAAGGATGTCCTGCGCAGTGCCGAAGTACGGAAATGTGTTTACGGGCGACTTTACGGAAGCCAATCTGCGGACGAACTATTTGGAGCGGCGGAATTTTTTTAAGGACAGCGCATACTGTCTGTATATCGGCGGAGATTACCCGTTGGTACAACACCGAAACGAGCTTCCGGTTTCCGACCTGAAGTTGCTGATTGTAAAGGATTCCTACGCAACGCCGGTGCAGGCCTACCTATCCACCTTGTTTGCGGAAATCGATGTGATTGATCCGCGGCATTTTACGGAAAGTAGTGTGGCAGAGTATGCAAGGCAGACAGAGCCGGATCTGGTGCTGCTGATGATGAATCCGAGCGTGTTCGGAGTAAAGGAATATGTGGAGTTCGGGGAAAAGTAAAATTTCGGAGAGAAGTAAAATTTTTTACAATAATATATTTTTGTAAAGAAGTAGTTGACTAAAGTGAGAAGCTGTGATAAAATACGACCTGCGTTTAATAGCGGCAAACTATAGGAAACTTTAGGACGCAAAGCATGAAGTCCAGGTAATAGAGAAATCTATTATAGGATGGTTCGGTTACAATGTTGATTCATTGCAACCTTTTTTGTTGTTAAATACAAAAAGAGAAAGCGAGGGGAAAAGGTGAAAAAAGTACTTAGAAAAGGAATGGCGTTTATTATGGCGCTAGTCATGTGTTTAAGCATGACAAATGTATGTGTATATGCAGAAGAGACTGCTGTAGCACAAGAGGCCAGAAGGTCTTCTGTCCAAAGCGTTTGGGACGGTGTTACTACTGTATACAGGTACGCAGGAGAAAACTTCAATGTAACATTTTCTCTTGAGAGTTATTGGAACGGCGGTTATAATGCAAATGTAAAGGTAGAGAATACCGGAAGCAGTGTTATCGAAAATTGGTATTTGAGCTTTGCATTAGACAACAACTTCTCTTCTATCTGGAACGCAGAGGTGGTTAGTAATGAGAACGGTCAGTATGTGGTAAAGAATGCAAACTGGAATGCGGATATCCCGGTAGGCGGAAGTGTAGACTTCGGAATCAGTGTAAACGAGACCTTTGCCGGATTCCCGAAGGAGTACAAGCTTTTGGGAGAAAGCACGCAGGTACAGGAAGAGGCATACTCTGTGGAGTATATACTGGACAGCGATTGGGGTTCCGGTTTTACCGCAAGAGTGATCCTGTCGAATCATACAGAAGAAGTGTTAGAGGACTGGACGTTAGAATTTGACTTTGACAGAGAGATTACAAACATATGGAACGGCGTCATTGAAGCGCATGAAGGAAATCATTACGTGATTAAGAATGCAGGGTATAATGCGAATATTGCTGCCGGGCAAACCATTTCCTTTGGATTTAACGGTGAAGGTGGCACGGCAGAGAAAATTCCTTACGCATATACCGTTTACTCATATGCGTTATTAAATGATACCGAATATGTGGAACTTTCTGATGGTAAAATTGACAAGGCCTATCTTGAAAGAGCAATATATACGAACTTAGTATTAAAGGGTATGCCAATTGATAATGTAAAATTATCCGATGACTATGATAAGGATGGTCTTGACTTGGCACAGGAATATGAACTTGATACCAATCCTTTTTTGAAAGACACAGATGAAGATGGTTTAGATGATTATTCTGAATTTTATGTTTATGGGACAAGTCCAATAAGGAGTGATTCTGACAATGATGGTATGAGTGATGGAACAGAGGTTGCCAGTAACTTAAATCCATTAATGAAGGATACGGACGGAAACGGAATAGAAGACGGACAGGAAATAGTAACACAACCGGTCAGATTAGATGCGGTGAGACAATATAGTCTGCAAGATGTTGGAACATTGCCGAGCATGACAATGACTGGAAAGGGGGATTATAGTCAACAGATATATGCTGTTACAATTGAGAATGATGCGAGGTTTACAGAAATTGATAGCCTTGTGGGCACGCCGTTTGATTTTGTTCATGATGAAGACTTGGTCTTTGAGAGTAGCCGTGTGACATTTACTATCAGTGATGAAATATTAACAAAAAAATCGATAGAAGAATTGGCGATAGCAAGTTATGATGAAGAGACAAATACACTTGAAATTTTAGAGACTACATGTGATGCTGTAAACCATACAATATCTGCGGAGCCGACTCATTACAGTCCTATCTTTGTAGTGGATTTAGTATTATATTTATTTGGAATTGATTTCAACAATGAAGATAGTATTATTGAATCGGGAAAAGCCGATGTGGTATTCGTAATTGACACGACTGGTTCTATGGAAGATGAAATTCAAAATGTAAAAGATAATATAGAGTATTTTGTGGAAAAGTTAGAACAGAATAAAGTTGATATTCGATTGGGTTTAGTTGAATATCGAGATATTTATAAGGATGGAACTGGTTCTACAAAAAGCTATGATTGGTATACAAGTATTGATTCTTTTGAGGCTGAACTGGCATCTTTGGAAGTAGGCGGAGGTGGTGGAGATGGACCGGAATCTGTAGTAGATGCATTATATTGCGCAAGAAATATGAAGTATCGTAGTGGGGTAAAGAAGTATATTATTCTTCTGACGGATGCAAACTATAAGAATGGAACTTCTGTGGATGCGGGAACTACATTGGCAGATGAAACGAAAGAACTGTGCGTAGAGGAAATAGTGGTCTCGGTTGTTACTGTTCCGCGCTATACATCTGTTTATAACGAACTCGTCAGTCAAACAGGTGGAGTGAGTGCCAATATCAATCAGAACTTTACAATTGCATTGGAACCTTTGATTGCCAAGATGGGGGAACAGATAAACGAAGGGTGCTGGATAAGATTATCGAATGGTACGATTGTTGAATTGGATGCAGACCCGACCCTAGGGGATGATACGGTTGATACAGATAAAGATGGCATACCGGATGTATTAGAATTGGAAGAAATTGTTGAAATGTCGTTTACATTACCATTAACAGGAAAGATAGAAATATTTAAGGTATGGACATTTTATAGCAATCCGGTGAAGGCAGATACGGATGGGGACGGAATTGACGATTATAATGATTTTAGACCTAAAAGATATGATGCAGTTGTAGTTGAGGAAAACGAGGAGTACATAAAATTTAATTCGGGAAGGATCTGGAATATATTACCGTGTACATCCTTTGATTATATTGATAATCTTAACATTACGAGAGATTGCATAGTGGAAAATCCTATTCCCCTGAATGAATTTAGAGAAATAATGGGAAATGTAGCCGATAATGCCGAGGAAGATTTTTCTATTGACGAACTTGTGTATATCGGAATTATGGATAATGAAGGGTCGAAGTTATATATGAATGAAGAGTCGGCTTCGACCAGGGAAGAAATATTTCAAATCATACTCGGAAGGGAAAGCCGATATTATAAGCATAGCGGGGTGTGGTTATGGGAAAAATGGGAAGAGGTTCCGACAGGAACAGAGGGAGGTTTTTTTAAAGGTGTTGTTTTATCCGAAGCAGATATAAATTTCTCTTGGAAGATTTATAATGTTGTTGATATATATACAGTGTTAACAACTGTTGCACAATGCGGAGCAGTAGTTCTTGCAGTGATTCTTGTGGTGAAAGCGACACCGGTAGTTTTAGCGAATGTTCAAGCAATTGCACATTATGTGAAGATGTATGGTGTGAAAACTGGATTGAACATGTACCTGAGCATGGGCTATAAAAATTTGCCGGATGGTGTAATAACATGGATTCAGATGGATATGGCAGATGGGGATAGTTCGTTGGATGATGTGGGAAGCTTGGCTAAATTTGGTGATGATTTCGGGAAGATGGGAACATATGTGAAAAATCCTGCCATAAAGGTCGACTGGACTCAAGTTACTCAGCACGGAATTGAACGAATGAGTCAAAGAGGAATGACAAAAGAAATGGTAGATAAGATTGTAACGAATGGAAAGGTACTTTCGCAATGTTATGGTACAAAGTTGGCATTTATTACGAAAGAGGGCGTCGCCATAGTAAGTAAAGAAGGGAAGTTAATTACTACTTGGGGAAGCGCAAACTTTGACGAAAACATGTTGGAAATAGTACATCGTTTATTTGGAAAGTAGGCATAAAATGGATAAAATAGCACAAATTATAAATGAATGGGACCCATTGGGTTTTTTTCCAATGGCTCCATTAGATGAATACAGTGAAGAGATTTGTCAGATATATAGATATATGAATAGTAATGAGAGGATTAATGTTGAACAACTTGCGATAGTTATAAACGAGATATTTATTTCTGCATTTGGGCCAGATATTTATGAGGAAGATATAAAACGTTGTGAAGAAATTGCAAGAATGATTTTAAGTTGAGGAGAACTTAAATGTTATTATATTGTTGTAACTGTTATATGCTGTTATTGCAAAAAAGAATCGTCTACGAAACCGTAAAGAGCCCGGATGGCTACCGGAAACAGAAGGTAGACATTTACTACCACTTTATCGGAAAGATTGATTAGAAGAAACTCCTTGTGTGTCGGGATGCGGTACGCAAGGGAAGCGATAATCTTAACTATGGGAAGCCGGAACGTGCTGCGGGGAAATATGGCGGAACATTACCTGAAAATGTTGAGATATGGACGATTGAAGGAATTATAAAGAGGTAGAAATATGGCGAGAATGACATGTTCATGCGGGGCTCAGTTGAGTAATCAAGAAGTTCCGAATAATATTCAATTAAGGGTGTATACTGATATGGAGTGGGATGAAATATGTGATTGTGAAAGTATAGTGCCGTGGATGATACCGGAGCCTAAGTATGATGTATGGAGGTGTCCGATATGTAAAAGTATATATGTCTACGAGGATAATAATTCGATTCCAGTTATGACATACAGATTAGAAATAGAATAGAACAGAGGTTACCGGTGCCAAGAATCGACGATAATGAAAATATGCCTTGTATTGCAAGTGCAAGACAGCGCATTACAGCGATATAAGGCATAGAAAACACGTCGTAAAACGCTGTTCATGTAGCGTGAAGGTGGTCGTACCGTAGATTCCTGCAGGGTGACAGCCATTATAGAGTATTCTGCGCGTTTGCGCCGAGTTAAGTTGGAAAGAAGAAAATCCCGGCGGGGCATTATGTTCCCGGATGGGATTTTCTTTGCCTTGTAACGTTGGCTTTGTTATCGCAGGCACTGAGTGGCGCGTTACTGACTTTATTGCTCATAGGATAGGGAACAATTTCTATTTAAATTTCGGGGAAAAGTAAAATTTCGCTGGAGTTCGGGGAAAAGTAAAATTTCGCTTGACATTTCCGAAAACCGCTCTTATACTATAATATAATTGAATTCACAAAAAGAAAGACGTTGAGAAAGAGAGTACACATCTGCCGAAAGGCGCAGCGAGTCCGGGACAGTGGAAGCCGGGCGCGAGTAGCGGATGTTTGGAAAATCACTTTTGAGTCGCAGGTCGAACGCAAGCTCAAGTAGACCGGGCCGGGGCTTTCCCGTTACAGAAAGAAAGTATAAACGGCATACGCCGGAGTACCGAATAGGTGGTATAACGAGACTTTTGGGTCCTCGTCCTGTTTTGGACGGGGGCTTTTTTTGTCGAATAGGAAATTGCGTCCTATTCGACAAAAAAGCGCTCCGCTAAGGATGCGCACTCGCGCGCTTGGAAGATGTCGCAAGCGACCGCGCTCGGCGCGAGAGTCCGCAAGCGGACTCTTTGTTCTTTCCTCTGAATTTCCCCCTTGTTGAGGGACGGAAGTTCATAGCCTAAATTTTTGTTTTGTCATGGGTTCCGGATGTAAGCTTTTCTAATTGCTCCGGTAAGGTTTGATGAAACGGCATGCAACCGACTCTTACGCGCCATCCGTGCCGCGTGCGAGTCTTGCCAGGACGTCCTGTCCGTGCATTGCAGTAGGAGAACGGAGCAATAAGAAAAGCTAACATCCTACACAAAATTCCAAAACAAAAATTTAGGCTATGAAGTTCCGATGAACAAACAGGGTGATCATTCAGAGGGTGCCGAAAAGGGTAGGTGCCCAAAACAGGACGAAGTCGCGAGACGCGTGGGAAAGCGCGAAGCGCGGAGCCTGCACGTTCAAGAAATACTTCACGCAAACGTGAATTCTCAACGACTTTTTGATTTCCAGGAACTTTCCATAGAGAGGGCTCTTGGAACATTATGCAGGATGTTAGTCTTTCTTATTGTTTCGTTAGTGATACAACAACGCTCGGACAGGATGTACGAGCGAGGCGACACGCGGCATGGATGGCGCGTTGGAGCCGGTTGTGTGACTCTTTACAAATGATATCGAAACAATTAGAAAGCCTTACATCCGCAAGACGAGACAAGAGCCCTCTCTATGGAAAGTTCCGAAAAAGAAAAAAGGAGGAGTACTATGCTGTACAACAAGGTTGACACGAATATGAATTTCGTGGAAAGAGAAAAGGAAGTCGAAAAGTTCTGGAAAGACGAGAAGATTTTCGAGAAGAGTATTGAGGCGAGAAAGCAGGGAGAAACTTATACGTTTTATGACGGACCGCCGACCGCGAACGGAAAGCCTCATATCGGTCATGTGCTGACCCGTGTTATTAAGGATATGATTCCGCGTTACCGTACGATGAAGGGGTATATGGTGCCGCGTAAGGCAGGCTGGGATACCCACGGTCTCCCGGTAGAGATTG
>CAZSQM010000034.1:0-12758 GCA_964609025.1 uncultured Lachnospiraceae bacterium
AAAAGAAAATGACGGGAAAGCATTTGAATTATGTACCTCTTTTGAAAAGCGGTATTACTCTTACAGTAAATTGAGAATGTGGGGAGTGGTGGGTTTTCTGGTTGCGGCGTTACTGGGAATAGTGGGAAAGAGCATTGTGTGGGGTGTGTTGGTGGTGTTACCGCTCGCGTGGACGGTTTTGTTCCATTTGGAAATTGTGAAGTTAAAGAACGGTGAAAGAGAAAAGGAAAATGCAGAATGATTAGTTGCAAAATGTGGGAATTACTTGCTATGCTGAACTAGAAGTCATGATTTTGCATAGAATATAGATATAGTATTGCGAGGATAACAATATGGAAAAGCGGTTAATATATTTGGACAATGCGGCAACCACGCCCATGTGGGAAGAAGCGGTAGAGGCAATGCTTCCGTATTTTTCGGAAAGTTTCGGGAACCCTTCGGGACAATATACGCTGGCAGGAGGGGCAAAGCGGGCATTGGAAAATGCCAGAAAACAGATTGCGGCGACCATCGGTGCAAGACCGGAGGAGATTTATTTTACCGGCAGCGGGACAGAAGCGGACAACTGGGCGATTAAGGCGGCGGCACGGGCGTACCGGGACAAAGGACGTCATATTATTACGACAAAGATTGAGCATCATGCAGTGCTTCATACATGTGAAGCTTTGGAGCAGGACGGTTACAGAGTGACGTATCTTTCTCCGGATGAGGACGGAATTATTTCACCGGAGAGTTTAGAGCGTGTATTGACTCCGGATACGATACTTGTCTCGATTATGGCGGCAAATAATGAGATCGGAACGACCCAGCCGGTTGAGAAGCTGGCACATATGGTAACAAAACGCGGTATCCTGTTCCATACGGATGCCGTGCAGGCATACGGAAAGCTCCCGTTGTCGGTGGAAAATGGGGAGATTGCCATGCTTTCGGCCAGCGCCCATAAAATCGGGGGACCGAAGGGAGTCGGTTTTTTGTATGTGAGGCGTGATGTAAGAATGCCTTCTTTTCTGCATGGCGGAGCGCAGGAGAGAAGAAAGCGTGCGGGCACGGAAAACGTGCCGGGGATTGTCGGGTTTGCAAAGGCGGCAGAACTGACTTTTGCGGCACGGGAGGAAACGGAGAAGAGAGAAAGAAAACTCAGGGACTATTTTATCAATCGGGTGCTTTCGGAAATTCCCTATGTGCGGCTGACCGGCTCGGCGGTAAACCGTCTGTCGAATCATGCCAGTTTCTGTTTTCAGTTTATTGAAGGAGAAACGGTATTGATTATGTTGGATACGGACGGTATCTGCGCTTCCAGCGGTTCCGCGTGTACTACGGGGCAAACGGAGCCTTCCCATGTATTGACGGCAATCGGACTTCCGGAGGATGTGGCGCACGGTGCGGTACGGTTTACGCTGGGGCGCGATACAACAAAGGAACAGCTTGATTTTACCGTAGAGCGGATGAAGGAGGTCATCGGACGGGTAAGAAATATGTCCCCGTATTATGCCAGATTTGCCGCAAAGGAAGAAAATCGTTTTGACGGAGCATAAGCAGCTTTTGCAGGAGGCGTAAAAGAGAAAGGAATTCATATGGAAAAAGTGGTAGTAGGTCTGTCCGGCGGAGTGGATTCCGCGGTGACGGCGTATTTACTGAAACAAATGGGATACGAGGTAACAGGACTTACTCTTTGTATGCACGAAGGCGCAAAAAAAGAAGCAGAGGATGCCAAAGCAGTGGCGGATCGTCTTGGAATCGCGCATCGAAGCATAGATTTAAGCGAAGAGTTTAAGGAAAAGATTATCCGCTATTTTACCGATTCTTACAAGCAGGGCGAAACACCGAATCCCTGTATGGTATGCAATCCGGAGATGAAATGGAGCGCATTGCTTTCCGAGGCGGACGCGCTGGGCGCAAAATGGGTAGCAACAGGACACTATGCGGGAATTGTCCGCTGCGGGAACGGACGATTTGCTATCCGTTGCGCTGCATCGGCGGCAAAGGATCAGGCGTATGTGTTATACGGCCTGACGCAGGAGCAGTTAGCGCGCACCCTGATGCCGCTTGCGTCCTATGAAAAGCGGGAGATACGGGACATTGCGGCCGAAATCGGGCTTCCGGTTGCTGAAAAAGCAGATAGTATGGAGGTCTGCTTTTTGCCGGAGGGAGAAGCCTATACGGACTACATTGTGCGGACGGAGGGGAAAATGCCCTCCTGCGGCAATTTTGTGGACGAGCGCGGTGCGGTGCTGGGAACCCATCAGGGGTTGATTTATTACACGGTGGGACAGCGCAAGGGTCTTGGAATTGCTTTCGGTGAGCCTCGCTATGTCAAGGAGCTTCGCCCGGCGGAAAACGAGGTGGTATTGTCGGGAAACGATGCGCTTTGGAGCGATACGGTTTATGTAAGAGAGTTAAAGAAAATGGCAATAGAACGTTTTGAGGACGGAATGCGTTTCCTTGCAAAAATCCGTTACAGCCATAAGGGGGCCATGTGTACCGTATACCGGGAGGACGGCGGTTTGCGTCTGGTATTCGACGAGCCGCAGCGAGCCGCAACACCGGGACAGGCTGTGGTGTTTTATTGCGACCCTTCCCAAACGGGAGGCATTGCAGAGGAAATGGGTTCTCCTGAATTGTATGTCGTAGCAGGGGGAGGCGTGATTACAAGAGAGAACCGGCAGGGGAATAGCAGGAGAGGCAGTTTACAGGGACAGTAAGAAAAAGACGGAGCAGCATCGGAAGTCTGCTTGGAAACGGAGGAAACGGAGCATGGCAGCGGTAAAAGAAACAGTTGCATTAAAAAACGGAATTGAAATTCCGGCAATCGGCTATGGTACATGGCTGGTGAATGACGCAAAAACAGCGGCGGCTACGGTGGCGGAGGCAGTGAAGGCAGGATATCGCCACATCGATACGGCAGCCTATTACGGCAATGAAGCGAGCGTGGCGGAAGGCATCCGGATGTCCGGCATACCGCGGGAGAAACTGTTTGTAACGAGTAAGGTGTGGTATACAGACCGCGGCTACGAAAAGACAATGGCGGCATTTGAGAGAACGATGGACGCGTTTTCCTTTGATTATCTGGATTTATACTTAGTGCATTGGCCGGCGGTACCGAAAAACTATGACAACTGGAAGGAATTAAACGCCGAAACATGGCGCGCTATGGAGGCAATTTACCGTTCCGGCAGAGTGCGGGCCATCGGCGTCAGCAATTTTCTGCCGCACCATCTGGAACCGCTCCTTGAAACGGCAGAAATCATTCCGATGGTAAACCAGATTGAGTTCCGTCCGGGCTACGCGCAAATCGAATGCGCGGACTGGTGCAATGGACGCGGCATTGTTCCGGAAGCATGGCGGCCCCTCGGCGCAGGCGCGGCACTCAAGGGCGAAGTGCTGACCGAACTTTCGAAGAAGTACCAAAAGAGTCCGGCGCAGATATGCATCCGGTGGGTATTGCAGCATGGTCTGATTCCGCTTCCAAAGTCGGCAAATCCGGTGCGGATGCGGGAAAATCTCCGGGTGTTTGATTTTGAATTAAGTGCGGAGGACATGCTAAAAATCGATGCACTGCCGTTGGATGAGGAGAGTGCTTTGCCGCCGGACCGGCTGGTGGAAAAGTAAAGGAAAAGAGAACTGTGGGAAATATGCTTCACGATGCGATTTTGGAATATGGATATGACGGCGATGAGTTTTTACGTTTGTTTCTGCAGTCGGGGCTGGCGCATCAATGAAATGCGCGGCCCCACTCTTGCGATTAGGAAATGTGCTAATAAAATTTAGAGAGGAATCATCTCCGGGATTCTCTTTTTATACACCGCATAGTATTTGAAACCGCAGTCCCTAAGAAACTCCGCGGTTTTTTTTATGTCTGCGCCTACATCAAAAGGAGTGTGAGCGTCGGAGCCGAGGGTCAGGAGTTCGCCGCCCAGTTCCCGGTAGCGGGTTAAGATTTCCGCTTTCGGGTGCGGGAAGGAGAGGCCTTTTCTAAGGCCTGCGGTGTTGACTTCCAAGGCCTGCCCCCGGGAAATCAAAAGACGAAGTGTTTCTTCGATTAAGTCCATAAAGTCACGGACGGCGTAGTCCTTGGTTAAGGACACGGAATCCGGCAGATAGCGGATGATGTAGTCTAAGTGACCGAGCGCATCGAAGTTTGTATGCTCCGTAACATTAGTGCAAACGTCCTCGAAATAGCGGCGCAGCCGGTCCCCGGGAAGCTCCCAGTATTCCTGATAATAGGGATCCAACTCATCTACTACATGTGTAGAACCTATCACAAAATCAAAGGGATGAGCTGCAAGCAGTGTATCCATCTGCGCCCGTAAATCCGGGCGGCTCGGGCGAAGCCCCAGTTCAATGCCAAGGAAAAGCTCCGGCAGGGAGGCATCCATAGAAGCTGTTTCTTTCAGCAAAAGCAGCTCTTTAAAGTATTCTTTTGTATCAAAGACAAACAGGGTATCATCCCCCGGAAAGTCCAAATCCATGTGGTCGGTAAAGCAAAGGGCGGAAAGCCCCGCTTTCTTTGCAGCCGCAAGCATTTCCGAAGGCTTTGCCTCGGAGTCGCTGGAAAATCTGGTATGGGTGTGGGTATCGGCAAGTCGCATAGGTATCTCCTTTTTGTAAAACTTTAATCAGTAAAAGTATTTTTCATCCATTGATAAAATTTTTCCTCTTCTTCAAATTGAGGATAGTGAGCCGATTCATCAAACAATATAAATTCTTTTGTTCCTTCTCCCGTTATGCTGTGTAAATAGCGTTCGGCCGTTTCGGGTGATGTCATTCCGTCATATTTTCCCATTACAAAATAAACAGGCAGATGGAGTTCTGTTACAATATCGGTAATAGGATTGTTTAATGCTTCCGCAATCAAACTGTCCTGATATTTTACGGAAGCTGTATAAAAACGAATCGCATCAAGTAAATTATATTCCGTTCCAAAGAAAAAGCCTTTCCAATAATCAGCGGTATCATTTATTTTTCTTGCCGCAAACCCATATTTTCGTAAATAATTTCTCGGTGCAATCCGTTCGCCTTTTGCTATCGGTGCTTCTAAACTTTTTAGATATTGAGCATCTTTTTTATTCCCCGAATTTTCAGCCGCTTTTATGCACTTTGCCAAACTATTCGATTCACTTTCAATCGTGTTTGACATCTGTCCGATTCCTATATATGCCTGATATATATCCGGCCTTTGTGATGCAGCTATGGTTGCAATATAGGTTCCGTAGGAATGTCCGATTAGGATGACTTGTTCTTTTCCCAGATATTCTTTTATATACTCCGTTAATGCAATTAAGTCATCTGTATGAGCGGTAGCATTTATAGTTGAAGCATCTTCTCCGAACGTATATGATTTGCCGCTTCCCCGCTGGTCATAATGTACTATGGTAAAGTCTTTTTCTAAATTCTTCTGATATTTTCTTACATACGGAATTTCGGAACAGCAAGGTCCGCCGTGAACAAAAATCAAAACCGGATTATTCTTATCGTTTCCCCGTATCATGACCTCCAACCCTGTTCCGTTTATGGCAACCTTCGTTAATTCGCTAATGCTGTTTTCCCCTTCTATCGAAGGAGTCCACGTCGGACTAAATAATCTAATGCCGATAAGGAAAAGCAAGAGTAGGGATACAGCTTTTAATATCTTTAACAGTTTTTTCTTCATGTCTTTTTTCCCCTATACATAAACTAACGGTTAATCATTCAGTTCTGTCAACCCCGCAATATCCGGCACCGCAACAAGAGAGTAGTTCGTATAATAAACCACAAAGCCCGGCTTTGCGCCGTTCGGTTTCTTGACCTGTTTTTTATCTACATAGTCGATTTCCACCTTTCCGGCCTCTCTGTTTTTGGAGTAATATGCCGCAAGAGCACCGGCGGCTTCAAATACATGGTCCGGGATTTCTCTGCCGTCGTTTTTCAAAATCACATGGGAACCGGCACAGTCTTTGGCATGGAACCACCAGTCGTTTCCGCTTGCAAATTCAAAGGTAAGGTAATCATTCTGGTAGTTGTTTTTGCCGACATAAAGATCAAAGCCGTCCGCAGTGCGGTAGTGGAGCGGTTTTGCGGTAATGCGCGCTTTTTTCTCTTTCTTTCCGTTCCCGTTTCCTTTCTGGGCAGCCGGATGTTTTTTTAAGTAGCCGTATTCGGTAAGCTCTGCCTTAATCTGTACCAAATCTTCTTCATGTCTGGCAATTTCCAGCGCGTTTTTAATGGATTCCAAATGGAGAATCGCGGATTTTGTTTCTTCTACCTGTGTAGTAAGCGCTTCATAGGTACGCTTCAACTTTCCGTAGCGTTCGAAATAACGCTTTGCATTGTCAAGGGCGGACATGGTTTCGTCAAGCGGAATGGTAAGAGGCTCGTTGGTGTAGTAGTTGGTGACGGTAGTTTCCTTTGCCCCCGGCTCCACGCCGTAGCCGTAAGCGGTCAAAAGCTCGCCGTACACCTTGTATTTGTCCCGGGACTCGGTGTCTTTCAGCTGGCGAAGCTGTAAGTCATATTTTTTGACCTCGCGTTCCAAACTGGACTGCAAAACGCGGCGTAAATCGGAAGAACGCTGCTTGATGCGCGTGAGAGTATTTTTTTGGGCATAAAACTCCCGCAACAGTGCGGAAACCGAGGAAAACCGTTGTACCTCATAATCGCCTTCCCGGTACATGGTAAGAGGAATAACGGAAAAAGCAACCGGTTCGCCATTGCTTCGAATCAGGTTCGGCGAAAAGCTGCCGTTTTTGATGTCGTCCGTAAGAGCAGTAAAAATGCGGTACAAATGTAGCAAAAAGTCCTCGGAAAATTCGCTGGCCGGCAAATCGGGAGAGAGTCCTGCACGGTGGCAAAGCTCGTTTGCGGTCTGCGGGGACAGACCGGTAAAGGTGGTATACAGCGCCTTGCCAAGCGGCAGCGGTTTTACCTGCAAGCTCAAAAATTCTTCAAAAGATACGGTCAGCGGGTCAAGCTTTTCCTGCGTCTGCGGAATAAAGTACGGGCGGCCCGGAAGTACCTCGCGGACAGAGCTAACCATACCGGAAACACGCTTAATGGCGTCCAGTATCATACCGTTTTCATCTACCAGAATGATATTGCTGTGCTTGCCCATGAGCTCTACCATGATGTGCTTTCGGCACACGTCACCCAGTTCGTTTAAATGCTCCACCGTAAAATCTACGATACGCTCCAGTCCCGGCTGGGTTACCGAAAGAATCCGGGCGCTGTTAAAATGCTTCCGAAGAAGCATACAAAAATTCGGTGCGGTCAGGGGGCTTTGCTTGCTTTCCTCCGTTAAATAAAGCAGTGGGAGAGAAGCGTCTGCGGAAAGCAAAAGCTTATAGGTGTCATAGTTTTTTATTTGTAACAGCAGTTCGTCCTTTTCCGGCTGGGCAATCTTTACGATACGTCCGCCGGTTAAGGTATCGGAAAGCTCCTTTACGAGTGCTGCGGTCATAAGTCCGTCAAAAGCCATAGTAATATCCTTTCTGAGACCGGAAAATTCTTCCGATTATATTCCGTCGAAGTATAGTTTACCACGGAAAGTAGGAACTTGTCACTATAAAAATTTGCGGCCGGGTGTGAAAGATATCGTATTGCCATTGGTTGTTGGAAGGACTATAATAAAATTATGTTAAATAAAGCAAAAGGGAACAGGAGGCAGACAGCAAGGGTGAAAACGATACTGATTATTGATGATGATTTACATATCGGAAATGTACTGGAAGAAGCACTTACGAAAGAGGGATACGGGGTTATGCGGGCATATTCCGGCACGGAAGCATTGCTTTTGCTGGCAAAGGCAACGCCGAACCTTGTGTTGCTGGATTTGATGCTGCCGGGCTTAAACGGAGAAGAGGTGCTTCCGAAGATAAAAGGAATTCCTGTGATTGTAGTAAGTGCAAAGGTGGATGTGGACAATAAGGTGAATCTGCTGCTGAACGGTGCTGTGGATTATGTGACAAAGCCTTTTCATACAAAAGAGCTTTTGGCACGAATTGCCATACAGCTTCGAAATGCCGCTACGTCCGGTATGGCGGGCCCCTTGACATTTGAGGAGATAACGATGGATACGGACACACATAGTGTGACGACAGGCAAAACAGAGATAAAACTAACCAGAACCGAATATGCCATTTTAAAATTGCTGCTGCAAAATCCGTCACAGGTAGTAACGAAGTCGGTACTTCTTGACCGGATTGCACAGGATACACCGGATTGCACGGAAAGCTCACTGAAAATGCATGTGAGCAATCTGCGAAAAAAGCTCAGAGAGGGAAGCGGAAAGGATTATATCGAAGCGGTCTGGGGAATCGGGTTTAAGTTAAGAACAGAATAAATCTTTACCGTTTCTTTACTGCTTTCTTTACCGGTATCTTTACGATTCCCTGATAGAATGACGGCATCAAAGAAAGGAGATTATGTTTATGGATTATGTTCTTACCACAAATGCCTTGAGTAAAAGTTACAGAAACTTCAAAGCATTGAACGGACTGTCTATGAATGTTCCGAAGGGAGCCATTTACGGCTTCGTCGGAAAGAACGGTGCCGGAAAAACAACATTGATTCGACTGATTTGCGGATTGCAGGAGCCTACCTCGGGTGAATATACGCTGTACGGAAGAAAGAATACCGAAAAAGAGGCGGCAAAGGCACGCAGGAGAATGGGAGCGGTGGTGGAAACACCGTCCGTCTATCTTAATATGAGTGCGGAAGAAAATTTGAAACAGCAGTACCGTATTCTCGGACTTCCGTCCTTTGACGGACTGCATGACATTCTGAAACTGGTAGGACTTTCTGATACCGGAAAGAAGAAGGCAAAGCATTTTTCGCTTGGGATGAAGCAAAGACTGGGAATCGCAGTTGCCCTTTGCGGCGACCCGGATTTTCTGGTTCTGGATGAACCGATTAACGGACTGGACCCGCAGGGAATCATTGAAATCAGGGAATTGATTTTAAAACTGAACAGGGAACGGCAGATTACGGTGCTGATTTCCAGCCACATTTTAGAGGAGCTTTCTAAGTTTGCAACCCATTACGGATTTATTGATAGCGGACGTATCGTGAAAGAGCTGAGTGCAGAGGAATTGGAAGCATCCTGCAGAAAGTGTATCCATGTGGAAGTCAGTGATACGAAGATTCTTGCGAGTGTACTTGATGCCAAGGGCACGGAATATAAAATTCTGTCGGAAAAGGAAGCGGATATCTATGCAAAGATGAGTATTACGGAGCTTGCCCTTGCTCTGGCAGAAAAGGACTGCGAGATTTATTCCGTGACAGAGAGGGACGAATCTTTGGAGAGCTATTATGTGAATCTTGTAGGAGGTGGGAAGAATGCGTAAATTGATTTCTGCAAATTTTTCACGTTTGTTTCGTAGTACTGTTTTCTGGCTCGGTATGCTGTTTATGTTCGGGTTCGCGGCACTTGCGGTGGGCATACGGTTTCATGATTTACTTGTGGCACCGGAGTATGCTTTCCCCACAGCGGATGGATTATGGTTTGTGGGTGGCCTCTATTTTGCTATTATCGTAGCCATTTTTACCGGTATCTGGGTCGGAACGGAGTACAGTGACGGAACGATACGGAATAAACTGGCAGTAGGACATACCAGAGGGGAAATCTACGGTGCGAACTGGGTGGTTTGTGTATCTGCTTCTCTTATGATGCACGTTGTTTACATTGTTACGATAGCCGGGCTTGGATATTTGCTGCTTGAGCCGTTTAAAACGCCGGTGCGGACGCTGGTGCTTTGTTCCCTGGCAAGTCTTGCTACGGCAGTGGCGATGTCTTCTCTGTTTTTATTGCTTGCCATGCTGATCCATAATAAGTCTACCGGTGTAGTCGCGGCAATGATTGTAGCTTTGGCACTGATCATGGGATCGGCGACGGTTTATAACCGGTTAGAAGCACCGGAGTATATCGAGAATAATTATGTAATGAATCTGGACGGAGAACTGGTGCAGGGAGAGCCGATACCGAATCCGAATTATTTGCGGGGAACGAAGCGAAAGGTATATGAATTTATAATGGATTTCCAACCGTGCGGTCAGATGATGGTGTATGCCTTCAGCGAGGAACCACCGAAAAATCTTATACTTTTTCCTGTCTATTCCCTCATAATTACGGTCGGTACATCTATGGGCGGCTGGTTCTTTTTCCGGCGGAAGGATTTGAAGTAGGGCGGTTGTGGCGGATATGAAACTAAGGGAAACACTGATATAATCAGTGTTTCCCTTAGAAAATAAAGTGTAAGTGACGCGGTAAGGAGATTGTTATGGAACTATGGTTATGGGTTGTCATCGGCAGTTTGGCTGCGATTATTGTTATCCTTCTCGGAAAAATATATTTTATGCAAAAAGCCGCAAGGGAAATCAGAGCTGCTTTTGCCGAACGGCTCACAACCGATACCAATACATTGATTGACCTCTCAAGCGGTGATCGGTATATGCGCCAGCTGGCAAATTCCATAAACACAGAGCTTCGCAGACTTCGTACGGAACGCCACCGTTTTGAGCAGGGAGATTCGGAACTGAAAAATGCCGTTACCAATATTTCGCATGACCTGCGAACTCCGTTAACTGCCATTTGCGGATATCTGGATTTGCTGGAGCAGGAGGATGTGTCCGAAACGGTGGGGCGGTATCTTGGGATAATCAGAAACCGGGCGGAAATGTTAACCCAACTGACGGAAGAGCTTTTCCGATACTCGGTGATTATTGCAACGGAATGTAATTGTGTGAAAGAGCCCGTTGTGATTAACGGTGTATTGGAAGAGAGTATTGCCGCATTTTATACCGCACTGTATGAACGCAATATTACGCCTGAAATTCAAATACCGGAGCAGAAGGTAGTCCGGGAGCTTGACCGTTCCGCTTTATCCCGCGTATTTTCCAATCTCTTAAACAACGCGATGAAGTATAGTGACGGCGATTTGGAAATCACTTTGGCGGAGAACGGGGAAATTTGTTTTTCCAATACGGCGCACGGACTGGATGAGGTACAGGTAGGAAAGCTGTTTGACCGTTTTTATACCGTGGAGGCAGCCAGAAAATCAACGGGATTGGGGTTAGCCATTGCACGGACGTTAGTGGAACAAATGGGAGGAACAATAACGGCGGATTATACAAGCGGTAAGTTATGGATTCGTATTGTTTTTTGAAAAGCGTTTGTTCCGTATGCACTGAAAAAGTTAAAATGTATACACTCATACAATTTTTTCATAAAATGCTTGCATTATAAAAAATCCTGTTGTATAATAGCAAAGAAGCACGGGTACAATGGCGTTCCTGGTAGCATACCAAGGGTGAACTGCGTCAAAAACCGTGCATTTTTGTGCTTAAAAACGAAAGGAGAGCAAAAATGGGATACGTTGATGAAGTATTCGAGATGGTGGTAAAGAAGAATCCGGCAGAACCGGAGTTCCATCAGGCAGTAAAAGAGGTACTGGAGTCTTTAAGACCGATTATTGATCAGAATGAAGCGCTTTACAGAAGAGAGGCGCTGTTGGAAAGACTGGTGGAGCCGGACAGACAGATTAAGTTCCGCGTGCCGTGGGTGGATGATAAGGGTCAGGTACAGGTAAATACCGGCTATCGCGTACAGTTTAATAATGCAATCGGACCGTACAAGGGAGGCTTACGTCTGCATCCTTCGGTTAATATCGGTATTATTAAGTTCCTTGGTTTTGAGCAGATTTTCAAGAATTCCCTGACGAGTCTTCCGATCGGCGGCGGTAAGGGCGGTTCCGACTTCGACCCGAAGGGCAAGTCCGACCGTGAGATTATGGCATTCTGCCAGAGTTTTATGAATGAACTTTACAAGTACATCGGTGCAGATGTGGATGTTCCGGCAGGTGACATCGGCACGGGTGCAAGAGAAATCGGTTATATGTTCGGACAGTACAAGAAGATTCGCGGCGTATACGAAGGCGTTCTGACCGGTAAGGGTCTTAGCTACGGCGGTTCCCTTGCAAGAACCGAGGCTACCGGCTACGGCCTGTTGTATCTGACAAACGAGATGTTAAAGTGCAACGGACACGACCTTGCAGGTAAGACGGTTGCGGTTTCCGGTGCCGGCAATGTTGCGATTTATGCCTGCCAGAAGGCACAGCAGCTTGGTGCAAAGGTAGTGACCGTATCCGATTCCACCGGCTGGATTTACGATCCGGAAGGAATTGATGTTGCACTCTTAAAGGAAGTAAAGGAAGTAAAGCGTGAGAGATTGACCGCGTATGCTGCCGCAAGAAAGAGCGCAGAGTACCATGAAGGCAAGGGCGTTTGGACCGTGAAGTGCGATGTTGCGCTTCCGTGTGCAACGCAGAACGAGCTGAACCTTGACGATGCAAAGGCACTTGTTGCAAACGGCGTTATCGCAGTAGCCGAGGGCGCAAATATGCCGACTACCTTAGATGCTACAAAGTACCTTCAGGAGAACGGCGTTCTGTTTGCACCGGGTAAGGCTGCAAACGCAGGCGGCGTAGCTACCTCCGCACTGGAAATGTCCCAGAATTCCGAGCGTTTAAGCTGGAGCTTCGAGGAAGTAGACAGCAAGTTAAAGCAGATTATGATCAATATTTTCCACAACATGGACGATGCCGCAAAGCGTTACGGCGCAGAGGGCAACTATGTGGTAGGCGCTAACATTGCAGGCTTTGAGAAGGTTGCAAATGCTATGCTTGCTCAGGGTATCTGCTAATCAGTAAGACGCAGGAGAAAGAGAATACGGAGAAGTCCCATAGGCACAGAACCTAGGGGACTTCTTTTTTTGTCGAATAGGAAATTGC
>CAZSQM010000035.1:0-12297 GCA_964609025.1 uncultured Lachnospiraceae bacterium
GAAAATTTCAAATGAATTTTCAGGGTTGTCTTACTGTTTAATTATCAAGGTTCTTTGTCGCTTCCGCTCGGGTTTTGTTTGCCCTTGCCGCGTCAGCAAAACTGATTATATCACCCTCCAACTCAGTTGTCAACACTTTTTTTAACTTTTTTTCAATTTATTTTTTTCTGATTTTTCAAAGGTTTTCAAACAACATTCTATGGTAGAGTATCCTTTTTTCGCCCCAACATCTAGTATATGATATACAAAATATTTTTTTCGATTTGTTTTGTTTGTTTGTGCGATTTATGTTTTTTAAATTGTTTCTTTCTATTCATCTTTTTACATGACAGCATATTCAAAACAGGCATCCCCTGCATAACTATGCCGAGAATGCCTGTCTGTAAACTATTTCTTTCCTAATTACTTCTTCTGCACCAAATGAACCGCAAAGCCTCCGAGCTCTCCCTTCAAATAGATGGCTGCAAGATTTCCCTTTGCGTCCTTCTTTGCCGTGGACTCGTCAAACTCAAAGCCCTGAAGTTCCATATGATACTTTGCACGCTCGATATAATTGGTACGAATCGCAATGTGACCGTTTGCACCAAGATACGGCGCCTTCATTACTTCAATGCCCGTGCCTGCAAATACGGAGCTGTTGCCGCTTTTCTTTACAAAGCCGAACAACTTCTCGAAGGATGCGGCAACGTCTTCTGCCTCCTCCTCGCTCTTTGCATTGATACCTACATGTGCAATTTCAAAGCCAAGCATTGTATTGACTGCCTCTCTGGTCAGACGCTTAATCTCGTCAAAGTTTCCCTCGTTAATCAACGCGTCGCTTACCATCCAGCTCCCGCCGCAAGCAATAATCTTCGGAAAGTCCAGATAGGACATTAAGTTCTTTGCATTGATACCGCCGGTCGGCATAAACTTTACCTTCGTATACGGTGCCGCCATTGCCTTAATTTTTGCGATACCGCCGGAAGCCTCCGCCGGGAAAAACTTCACTACTTCAAGACCCAACTCCAGCGCCTGCTCGATATCCGTCGGGCTGGAAGTACCCGGGGTAATCGGCACGCCCTTTTCCTGACAATACTTCACGACACGCGGGTTTAAGCCCGGGCTTACAATAAACTTCGCTCCTGCCGCAACCGCACGGTCTACCTGCTCCGGCGTCAGGACCGTACCTGCGCCGACCAGCATCTCGGGACATGCCGCGCACATCTGACGAATTGCTTCTTCCGCCGCGTCGGTACGGAACGTAACCTCCGCCACCGGAAGACCGCCCTCGCAGAGCGCCTTTGCAAGCGGTGCCGCATCTGCTGCGTGATCAATCTTTACTACCGGAATAATTCCGAGCTTCTGAAACTGTGTTAAAACATCCATTTCTCTTTCCTCTTTTCTCTTTTCTTCCTTAATCAATAGGGCGCAAAAACCGAACCTCGCCATCCGGCGCATCAATACCGCCGGCATCTATTCCTTCATGGCCTGCGTCATCTCACATTCAATGTAAGTGCTTACATTTCATAGCATAACAGACTTTTGTACAATTTTCAAGAGAAAAATATGCCGCATGGCCAAATCGTTCTCTGCCCCTGCCGGCATCTCCGGCACGAACGTCCCTTCCGTGAGGTATTATCCCCTTGCAATAAATTTTGATACCAGATTATTCTTATATAAGAAATCCAACAGCGGATTTTCCGCAATCATTCCCATTGCTTCCTGTCCGAACTCCGAGCCCGCAAACATTGTCAGCACTACAAACAAAATCCAGACTAAAAGAATACCCTCCGCGATTCCTGCCGCAAGTCCCGCAGTCGCATTAATCTGACGCAGCAACGGAAGCTTTGCCAGAAGATTGAGCGCATTGCAGACAAGCGCAAGCGCGATAACCGCCACAACAAGAGTAATTACAAAGGCAATCGCATTGATAATCACATTTGTAATCTGACGGCAGATATACTGTTCAAAGTTTTCCGCCTGCATGGAAATATAATTGTCCAGCGTATTGTTTTTTGCCAGAGAATCCTTAATCGTTTCCGGAAGCGGAAGTGCATCAATCAGGGATTCCTGCCTGCTTTCCTCCGATTCCTGTGCCTCCTCCGAAGAAAAATCAATCAACGCACTGATTTTTTCATCAAAGAAACCGACGATGCTCTCGTTATTTTTCATTACACCCGCCACTACCGGGCTGAAGATAGTGGCAATCAGCAACGCCGCTATCGTGGATACCAGCGAAAACACCATTTTGATAAAACCCTTTTTCAGTCCGATTAAGCCCAAAACCACAATAATTCCGATTACCGCAATTAAAATCCAATTCATACCGAATCCCCTCTTTCGTCTATACCAGCTTAATGACGCGCACCAGCCTGTTTTCTACCAAATAATAACGATTCCCGCCAATGATGAACATATGACGGACACCGCCCTCGAACGTCCCCGTATAGAAAAGCCCCTTGCCGATTTCATAAATCTCACAACCGGAATAGCTGTACAATACGACTTCCTTTCCCGCCGTATGCAGCCCTACATAAGAAAATGTAATCACCTTCTTCATACAGAGCTCTCCCGCTTTATCATAAGCCTCCAGCACCTGCTGTCCGTCTTTGTTTTCGGTAATCATACAAAAATAATCACCGAACGCAATACTTTTTATTTCTGCCGAAATCTCTTTTTTCTGGATGGACTCCGGTATCTCTTTCATGGAAAACAACTCCACCACATTCTCACCGACCACAACCGCCGTATCATTATCCCAAAACGAAATACGCGGCACAAGGCATTCCGCATACTGAATCTGTCCCACCAGATTGCGGATGCTGTTCTGTCCGACTTCGCCGAAATTATAAAAGGTAACGCTGGAAACCGGCTCGTCGCCCTCCACTTTCATATAGGAAGTAATCAGTTTCGTTCCGTCCTCCGACAAAGCAATCGCAAGCGGAAATCCGTCCCGTGCAACCACGGTTTCCAGTTCGGAAAGCAGTTCTCCTTCTTTGCTGTACAAATAAATATAGTCCTTTTCTTCCGCATTCATTAACACCGCCGTAACGCCCTGCTTTGCAACACAAAGCGCCTGTATCTGATACGGAGTGGAAAAACTCTTGGTCATTCCGGTGCCGTCCGTCAGCAAATACTGCTTCGTACCGATGTCCGCAACTGCTGCCATCGTACCGCAAAAAGAAAACGTCGGATTCTTCATCGTACTATAAGTAATATTCCAGAGAAGCGTTCCGTTCCGGGAAACCGCCTGCGCCCCCTCCGAACCGTAACGAATCAGATTTCCGTTCACTACGGTATAGCCGGGAACCTCACTTCCCTCTAACTCCTGCACAACCTCATAGCTTGTATATTCACGATTGCCCCGGATAAAATAAACTCCCGCTCCCGCCGCCAAAACCACCAGCAGCACAACGATTGCAATCTTAGCTTTTTTCATGTACTTTGCAAACACCTCCCGCAATCAAAAAAGCCCCGCAAGCCACGGAAGCTTTTTTCTAATTACATAATAATACAAAGTACCCGCCTCGTCAATCCGCGTTTTTTTCTCAGACCTCGTCGGCCGGCAGTTCCGGCACTTTACCGTTTGGCAGTTCCTGCATTTTACCGTCCGGTTGTTCCGGTCTTTCGCCGTTTGACCGCTCCGGCATTTCACCGTTTGAAAAATCCGGCAGTTCGCCGCCCGGCTGTCTTCCCATGCCTCCTTTACCGCCGCCGAAGCCACCCATCATTCCGCCGCCGAAGCCGCCCATCATTCCGCCGGTTGTTCCGAAGCATGTCACCACCGCAGTCAAAGCGCCCGCATAACTTTCTTCTCCGTTTACCAAAATGCCGACTTCGGCATCTGCGGTAAAATCTGCGGTAGATGCAACAATATAGTTAAAACGTTTCGGTGCTTCTGTCGACAAAACGCTCTTTCCGTTTACGGTAATCTCTATTGTACTTCCCGCCGCCGCCTCAGAAGCAAGCACCGCCGCCAGGGAATATTGGCCGGAGGTATTTGCCGGCGTCTGTGCCATGCCGGAGCTTCCGATGCAAAGCAGCGTGCCGCCGTTTAACTGAAAACTTCCGCCATAATCCAAAACGCCGTTTCCGTCATTCGTCGGGCCGTACGCCAGCACCGTTCCGCCGTTCATCGTAATGTTTCCGTTGGAGTCAATACCATCACCGGAAGCGTTGACCGTTACGTTGCCTCCGTTTATGAAAATTTCGCCCGAACCTTCCGCAAACATTCCTGCGCCCGGACGTCCAAAGGCAGAACCGTCCGCGCCGCCTGCCGCATTCAGGCCGTCGTCGCTTGCGGTGATATCAATTTCACCGCCGGAAAGCGTAATCGTTAATGCTTCCAGACCCTCGTAACTTTTTGTAATCCAAAGCTTACTGTTTCCCTCAATGCTCAGGGACTCATCCGCATGCACGCCGTCGTCGCCGGACGCAATGCGAAACTCGCCGCCTGTTATCTGTATCTCTTTATTGCTGTGAAGAGCATCGTCCGACGTATCAAGCTCAAATGTTCCGCCGTTTACGGTCAAAGCAGTCGCAGCTTTCAACCCCTTAGCCGATGCGGAAGCTTCCGCTGTTTCTGTTTCCGTAACCATACCGCCCCGGTCGCCCCATTTTCCCCAGGCACCGAAGCCGCTTTCCTCCGTTTTCACGGAAGCATTTTCCGCTCCGCCGCCGGTCTTTATGGAAAATGTTCCGCCGTTTATCAGTAACGTATTCTCTGCCTGAATCCCGTCCGTTTCCGCAACGAGGTTAAATGTACCGCCGTCAATTACAATATTGCCTAATGCAGCGTCCGTATCATTCGTTGCTTTCAGCGCGTCCGAAGCGGAAACTACCGAAAAGGTTCCGTCCGCAATATATAATAAATCCCTGCCGATAATACCGTCGTCCGCAGAGCTGACTGTAAAATCACCGCCTAAAATATACAGCGAATCCTTTCCCTTTACCGCATCACCGTAAGCGGAAGTTACCTTCAGTGCCCCGCTCCCGTTTATCACCAAATCATGCTTTGCGTACAACGTGGCATCCGGTTCATCCTCGCCTTCTTCGAATACATACTCCGCACCGTCCGAAAGCGTATTCACAGAACCCTCCGCAAGCGTAATCGTCACCTTTGCCGCCTTTTTGCAGAAAATAGCGGCACTGGTTTCATTGTGTATCGTTACGCCGTTTAAAATCAAGTGCACCTCGCTCTCATTATCCACATTGACATAAATGCTTCCGTTCGTCAGAGTACCGGTAAGCTCATAGGTGCCGGCTTCCTTGATTTTCAGGCGGCTTCCGTCGGCTTCGCAACCGCTTCCGGATATGGCGATGCCGCTATCGCTTAACGTAATGCTTGCCGTTCTTTCCGCGCTTTCCGTGACCTCGCTTTCCTTCACCGCTTTGATTGCCGTACTGATTTCCGGCGCCGGTGTTACTGCCGCCGCATTCGATGAAGGCGTTTCCGTCACCTCTTTGCTCTCCTCTGTGCCGGTCGGTGTGTTTGTCACTTTGCCTGCGCCTTCGTCGGTTTTGTCCTGCGCCTCTATCGTCGGGGTTGGTTCGTTTCCGTTTCCTTCACCGCCGTTTCCTTTTCCGCAGGCAGCCGTTCCCGCAATAAGCGCTGCCAGAAGAAGCGCCGTTCCTTTTCTTATTTTAGCATTCATCATATTACATCACCTTTCCATCTGTACCTTTTTTATTCTATCTACCCGTATTTTACCGTCTTATCAAGTCCGGTTTGTGTTCAGTGCGTGAACATTTTGTGAAACCGGCTACGGAAGATACAATTCCTGCCCCGCATAAATCCAGTTTTCATCCGGAATCTGATTAATTCCTTTGATTTCCTCCATTCTCAATACATCGCCGTAAAACCGGCGGCAGATTCCGGCAAGCGTATCGCCCGGCTGTACAATATACAGTTCCATCGCCTGGCTGATTACCACGCCTTCCTTCTCCTCCGGCGCCGCATCCGCCGTTTCCTCTCCCATACCGTCCTCCGTCTGCCGGGCGGCCTCCGTCGGTTCCTTCTTTGTTTCCCCGCCGGTTTCCGACTGTTCTCCCCCCGGAAGGTACGGCTTCTCATCGATCGGAATAAATTCTTTCTCAAAAATACTTCCCGACAGACCGCCCTCCCGAAACGGCGTCGGTATCGGCGTCTTTTCTACTTTTGCTCCGGCTTCCAGTAATTTGCCGATATCATCCCCCGTAATATACCCTGCCTCTGTCGGCGTTATCTGCTCCGGCGTCACCCCTGCCGTCCGGTCTGAATTATGAAGCGCAAAGGCTCCTACCGCTAACAACGCTACCGCCGCCGCCACTCCGGCCCCGTACCGGTTCCCGCTTTTTTGCCCCTTTTTTGCTTCCTTTTTCGGCTCCCTGCCGATTCCTTCCGCGGAAAGGGAATCTTCTCCCAGGGACTGCTCCGGCTCCTCTTCGCTGCGCCCCACACGACGCCCCAGCTCCGCAAGTATCGGTTCTTTGTATCCCGCATCCACCGAAACCGGATTGCCGGAAACCAGATAATCCTGCATCTCCTCGTTTCTCTCATAATAGATGCAATACCCCGGCCACTGTTTCAATTCTCCTTTATCATACAGATAAAACGAAGCCTCCTTTTCCACCGGGTCCACTCTGTAAAGCACCCTGTCCCTGCCGCCGAACCAGTCAAGATGGGTCTGTTTGACGGTATCATTGATTTCCGTCAAAAATTCCGGCCCGCCCAGAAACCAGCCTACCGCTTCATAATGCGGAAAATAGCGTTTGATTTTCTCATACACATCCGCCCAGACCTCGGAGGTAAACTGCGGAACATTTTCCTCCATCACATCCTCCGCTTCGATTGCTCCCCGGATAAAAACATAGCGCGTTCCTTCCGATTTCATAAATTCTCCCACCAAAACCGCCGCCCGGCACTCGGTATAATCGCTCCCTGCCAGCCGCCGCAAATATCCTTCCGCATAATCTTCTATGTAAATTTCCGGGCAGTTTCCGCCGCGTCCCATCTGCTTTATATGCTTCGGTAATTTAAAAAGCAGATTTCCGCCTTCTCCCCTTTCCTCTTCCTCCCGCTGAACAATTTTTTCCACCATGTTTCCCTTCCTTTCCGCAAACCTGCATTTCTTTCCGTTTCTTATCGCCTGTCACTATCATAACGGACAGGCGCGGCTTTTTTTGCCAAACTCTGCTGTCGCAAAAGGGAACTGATTTCCGGCAATCGCAAAAAAGCGCCGCCTATCGCATCGCTTCCATGCCGATTAGAAAAAAAACGCCGCGATTTCGTCGCTTCGTGTCATATATTTTACATAAATTCCCAAATATTTAATTCTATTTTTCCCTCCTTTGGGAATACTTTTATTATAGACACCCCAACTTTATTCACGGAGGGAGATTCATTGAATACCATTCACTATTACAACGCGGAGGACTATGCCTCGTCTGCACAGTTCGGACAAACTCTTTCCGCTTTATTGCGGGAACAATTATCGCCGTCCGATAGTCTGATTTTTTTATGTATCGGTTCCGACCGCGCCACCGGCGATTCGCTCGGTCCGCTCATCGGCTATAAATTAGAACAGCACCCAAACCGGAACTATTTTGTCTACGGCACACTGGAAGTTCCGGTTCATGCCAAAAATTTAACGGCAGTGGTTGAAGAAATCCACTGCCGTCATAAAAATCCTTATATCATTGCCATTGACGCATCTTTGGGAAAGCAGGCGCATATCGGATACTATACGCTGGGTGTGGGCGCCTTAAAACCCGGTGCCGGCGTCGGTAAAGAGCTGCTTGCCGTAGGCGACGCCTTTATCACGGGAATCGTCAACCTTTCCGGGCTGCTCGACCGGATGCTTTTGCAAACAACCAGACTGCACACCGTCATGTCACTTGCCGACCGTATCCACCTCGGAATCCGCTACGGTCTCCGCCTGTTCGAAACTACTGCCGCTCCCGCAGACAAACCTTTGCTGGAACGGATTTCGGGCTAACCCTTTTACAGCTCCGTGCGCCCGTCAAGGGCGCGCAGCAGCGTCACCTCGTCAATGTATTCCAAATCGCCGCCCACCGGCACGCCGCTCGCAATCCTGGTCACCTTAATGCCTGCCGGTTTTATCAGCTTACTTAAGTACATGGCGGTTGCCTCGCCCTCTAAACTGGAGTTGGTGGCGATAATCACCTCGTTTACATCCCCCTGAAGCCGCAGCATCAGCTCTTTCATGCGCAAATCCGCCGGACCGATACCAAGCATCGGAGAAATCGCCCCGTGCAGCACATGATACACGCCGGTGTACTTTCCGGTTTTCTCGTATGCCGCCAAATCTCTGGCGTTCTCCACTACCATAATCGTATGGTGATCCCGGTCCTCTTTTGCGCAAATCGGGCAAATCTCCTGATCCGTAAGCGTACAGCACTCCTTACAATACCTGACGTTTTTCTTTGCCTCTACCATCGCATTCGCCAGCTGTTCCACCCGCTCCGTCGGCATGTTAATCACATGAAACGCCAAACGCTGTGCGGACTTCGTACCGATACCGGGCAGGGAAGCAAACTCCTCAATCAACCTGCTGATTTGACTGCTGTAATAATCCATCAGAACGGGAAGCCTCCACCTAAGCCGCCCAGACCGCCTGCGATAGAGTTCATTACTTCGGAAGACTCCTCCTCCATCTTACGCAGTGCTTCGTTGGTTGCGGCAACAATTAAATCCTCTAACATCTCGACATCCTCCGGATCTACCGCCTCCGGTGCAAGCTTTACGGAAACCACCTCTTTTTTCCCCGATACCTTTACGGTAACGACTCCGCCGCCGGCAGTTCCTTCCCACTCCTTCGACTCAATCTCCGCCTGTTTTTCTTCCATCTGACGCTGCATTCTCTGCGCCTGCTTCATCAGATTGTTCATGTTTCCCGGCATTGCGCCTCCCGGAAATCCTCCACGTTTTGCCATTTTCGGTTCCTCCTTTATTCCTCTTAATCTACATATTCAATCGATACTTTTCCTTTTAATTCGGACAAGTCCGGATATGCCGCCATATTACCTCTGCCCTTTGCGGCAAGCTCCACCGTAATCTCTACGCGCTTTCCGGTATGTCTGGCAATCAGCCCCTGTAACGCCTCTAAATGCGCCGGATTCTCCATTGCCGTTTTATCAAACTCATCCCGGTAGACCAAAAGCAGCCGCGTACCGCCCTCGTCCACGCTGGGCTTTGCGGTCTGCAAATAAATCTTTAGCGGACTTGACGCCGAGGACACAATCGCGGACCACTTCTCCGCAACCGCCTTGATTTCCTCGCCCAGCGCCTGCGGAAGCTGCGCTGTTTCCACCAGTTTTCGTTCACTCTCCTCCGGCGCCGCTGCCGTGGATGCTTTGCCGCCCGCCGCCGGCTGCTGCGGCACAACGCCGTTTGCAAGCTGTTCTTCCAAATGACGCACCCTATCTAACAGGGCACTGTAATCCGTTTCCGTTTCCGGACGGCACAGACGAATGAACGTCACTTCAACCATGACCCGCTTTGCACCCGCATAACGGATACGGTTCGTCAAATCGGAGCAAATACCGATATAACGCACCAGCGTGTCCGCTTCATTCTCCCCTGCCTCCGCCAGAAAGTCCTCCAGCTGCTCCGTCGCAATATCCAAAAACTCCTCCGGCGCCTCCACCGACTTTGCCAGCAGAAGATTCCGCAGATACCAGGTAAAATCAACCACAAACTGTGCCAAATCACGCCCGCGCATCACCGTTTCGTCCAATACGCGCATCGTACCGCCCACATCTCCCGTGCGGATAAAACGAAGAAGCCTTCCGAACACCTCCGTATCCACCGTGCCGAGAATCTCCAGCACATTGTCATAGGTAAGCAATTCTCCCGGATAAAACGCAATACAACGGTCAAGAAGGCTTAACGCGTCACGCATCGCGCCGTCCGCCGACCGGGCAATATAGCGAAGCGCCCTCTCCTCCGCGGCAACGCCCTCTCTTTGTGTCAAATCCGCAAGCCGCTCCGTAATTTCCTCCACTGTAATCCGCGAAAAATCATACCGCTGACAACGGGATAAAATCGTAATCGGAAGCTTGTGCGCCTCGGTCGTTGCCAAAATAAAAATAACATAGGACGGCGGCTCCTCTAACGTCTTTAACAGCGCGTTAAATGCACCCGCCGAGAGCATATGCACTTCGTCGATAATGTATACCTTATAACGCCCCTCTGTGGGAGAATACCGTACTTCCTCCACGATTTCGCGGATATTGTCCACGCCGTTATTGGACGCAGCGTCAATCTCAATTACATTCATGGACGTGCCTGCCGCAATGGATTTGCACATGGCGCACTCCCGGCAGGGATTCCCGTTCACGGGAGCCTCACAGTTTACTGCTTTTGCAAGTATCTTTGCAATCGTAGTCTTACCGGTGCCCCGCGTACCGCAAAATAAATACGCATGCGACATACGGGACGTTTTCACCTGATTGCGAAGCGTTGTCACAATCGGAGCCTGCCCCTTTACCTCGTCAAACGTATCCGGCCGGAACTTTCTATACAAAGCAGTATATGACATAATCCCTCTTTCTATCCGCAGACCGTTTCCGCCTCCGTCCGCCGCCCACCCCCCGCGGTTTCCGGACACGCACCTGCCCTGCGTCCTGATTTTCTTAACCTTACAGCCTGCTGCTGCAACCGTCCCTACCCGTATCATTTTAACATATTACCAAAAAAATGACAACCGTGGATTCTCGCAAACCCTTTGCCACTTTGGCCGCTCCGGAACTGAACGATGCACCGGTTTGGCCCTATCGTTCAAGCATGCTTTCCAGTATCTTTAATCCTTCCTCCACACTTGTCCCTAATATTTCCTGCGTCTTTTTAAAATCATAGTTCTCATGCAGCTTGTCATGGGCCCGGAAGAACTTCTCCTTTCCATATTTTCTAATATACATCGCCTGCGCCTTACATGCATTTGCTCCGTCATTGTCCGGCCGGTAAAATCCCTTGGAACAATCGTTCAATTCCTCACATTCATAGCATCCATCAATCCCCTTCTCCTGACAACATGCTACGTTCGGACATTTCCCCTTTTCAAAGAGTGTTCCATAAGAACAGCAATTAAATACGGAACGGCATCCTCCGCACCATTCTCCGAGAAAACAATGATTACATGAAAATCCGCAGTATGCGGTCATATCGACACCTTTTCTTGCTTCTTTTACAATCTCAGCCTTCCACCCGGCACCATTTTCATTTCGTCTGTCCCTGTCCGGTCCATCTACCGCAAGAGCCTTACGGTATACACGAGAATCCTCACCGCCTATGTCCTTATGCATTTGAAAGAATTCGTATCCGTATTTCTCATACAGGCCGGTATGACCTGTGGAAATATAGATGTATTCCCTTCCCATGATTGTAGCAATACATTCCGCATAATCCAATAACAGTCCCAAATAGCGATGACCTCTATATTGCGGAAATGTATATGCAAAACCAATCCAGGGAGACAGAGTTGTCGGCTGGATGTCATCCAAAGGAGCAAAGGTACAAAATGCAATCAGTTTATCTCCATCCACAAGCATCGGTACAAGCGCAGTTTCACCGACCATTCTTTTCAAACTGTTTTCTTTAAGAAGCTGATACAAATACTGTCCCGCTTTCCAATCAGATTTTCCTATTTCATTCAGCCAATATTCTTTGTTCTCTGTTGTAAAGTATTCTATGATTTTCATTTGTTTTCTCCTTCAATGCGTTATGATAGTCGCGTAATTTATTCAGGTCTTTCTCCGGAAGTATGCGTTCCTCAATTGAACAAAACAATATGTAAGGTCTTTAGTAGCATAAACACATTAAGCAGATTAATCCCAACAAACAAATAAATATCTTTTATATCAATAACTGTGTAAAACGGAAAACAAATTTGGCTCATATTGATTCCTTTCAAAAAGTGTTTTTTGCTTACATTACAAAATTATGTTGAACGATGCACCATTTTTCCTTATCGTTCAAGCAACTTGGGAGTTGTCATTCTAAAGTTTCTGCAAATATCTGTTTCAAAACTTCATATGGTATATCCTGTTTTAAATAGATTTGCACCATTCCCTTCGGAGTAATTTTATAACCTGCTAATTCTTCCTTATGCCGGATTACCGCCTGTGCCTCAATGTTAATATGGTCTTTAAATGGAATAAGCCTCACTAAAGATTCGCCAACATAATAACTTGGCAATTTCGCCCACAATGTTTCCTCTATTTCGCATGAAACACTATCAAAAATCGTCTTCCTTAGGTTATTGTACATATCAATAATCTCACTTGGATATTTATCTATATAATCTTTTACCTGCTCAT
>CAZSQM010000036.1:0-11801 GCA_964609025.1 uncultured Lachnospiraceae bacterium
TCCGTGCATTGATACGACAAATATGACACCATCACAAGTAGCTCAGAAAATTAGTGGTTTAATACATCCCACTGCGGATGAAAGTTGAAATTCAACTGAAAAGAGGGAAATTATGGCGAAAAATGATAATGCACATTCTGTCAGGCTGGTTGAAAGCCTAAGAAAAAATGTAGGATATCATGAGGCAGATGAATTTGAAGAGAAATATCCTTTGTCTAAAAGTGCCGGTATTGAAAAGAAATATGAATGGGCAAAGGATGCATGTAATTATCTTGAAGAGCATTTTGATACCGAAACAATGATTAAGCTTAGAAAAGAATGCAGATGTAATGACGGCAAATCAATAGCGAATAAGATTTTAAAGTATTTGAATAAAGCAAATAGCATGGAACAGTTTGTAAATACTTTTAATGAAAATGAAACCTTTGCTTTTTTTGAATACATATCCGATCATAAAATATTGTTTTGTTATCCTGAGTGCTATTGTGCCTGTATAAAGAGAATGCCGAAAGAAATATCAAGAACCTGGTGCTATTGTACATTGGGAAATGCGGAAGGTATCTTTCAGGAAGTATTTAAGAAGGATGTAAAGGTTACTCTAATGAAAAGCATAAAGACGGGCGGGGATAAATGCGTGATTGCGGTAGAATGGTAATCAAAAACCTTTTCGCAACATCATTCGTGTGCAGAAACAGTTGAAATGAGAAGAGATAGGTATCTTCGCAAATATACGGTGAAATCATAGTCGAAAGTCAAGTGAATAAATGAGTTCATTATTTACATCCACAAGAAATACGCGTGCACTGCCAACAGGAGATTATCGATATATACGAAGTGATATTCCGGCAAAATTGACGGATAAAGAAATATTGTGGTTAAAGGAACATGATGTAACAACAATTGTTGATTTCAGAGAAGAGAAGGAAGTTAATAAAGTACCATGTCCATTGGCAAAACTCGATGGTTTTCATTATATCAATCTTCCTGTTACCGGTGGAGGGGATACGTCGAAATCAATTGCGCATTTAAAACAGGTGTATTTGCAGATGGTGGATGAACAGATGGATCTTATAATTCCTCACAGAGAAAATCTTGAAACAATTTTAGAAAGGTTTGAATGCATTCAATTTGATACTTAAGATATGGCCCAATTGAGTCTGATGGGATGTACAGAATACCTCAAAAATGCAAAATGAAATACCTCAAAAATACAAAATGAAATTCCTCAAAAATGCAAAATAAAAATTGACATACATAGAAAAAAGAGGTATATATAGAGTATAAGCAGGACATTTTAGCAGATATGAGGAGATTGATATAGGTGAAGGAATATTTAGAGAGAATTGTCGACAAAGAACTTCAATTAAGATTAGAGGCGTTTGGTGCAACGCTTATTGTTGGTCCTAAATGGTGCGGAAAGACAACTACGGCAGGAAAACAGGCAAAGAGCATCTTGAAAATGCAGGACCCGGATATGAGAGAGGGGTATTTCATGACGGCTAAAACAAAGCCTTCCCTTTTGCTTAGGGGCGACAATCCGCGTTTGATCGATGAGTGGCAGGAAGCACCTGTTCTGTGGGACGCAATAAGGACAGCAGTGGATGACAGGCAGGAGGAAGGCTTGTTTATACTGACCGGATCGACTTCAGTGGATGACAAGCAAATACATCATTCCGGAACAGGAAGAATTTCCAGATTAAAGATGTATACCATGAGCTTGTATGAATCGAAAGAATCGAACGGTGCCGTATCACTAAAGGAATTGTTTGATAATCCGGAGTTGGATATTGATGGAATTACGTCGGAGATGAAGATCGAGGATTTGATTTTCGCAGCGTGTCGGGGTGGTTGGCCGTCTTCCTTGCGAAAAAAGAGTGATGCGGCAAAATTAATCGTAGCAAAGGACTATGTAAGAAATGTATGTGAGTCGGACGTTTCAACAGTAGATGGCGTGAAACGGAATCCTGTACTGGCAGAGCTGATTATGAAATCCTATGCACGAAATGTGTCTACGCTTGTAAAAAAGAGTATTATATACAAAGATGTAGTGGCAAATTCTGAGAGTGTATCTATACCGACCCTGGATTCGTATTTGAATGCGCTGGAGAGATTATTTGTTATCGAAGATGTGGAAGCATGGTGCCCGGCAATTCGCTCGGCTACTACAATACGTTCAGGAAAAAAGAGAGAGTTTGTTGACCCGTCTATTGCGGTTGCAGCGTTGGGGCTTACTCCTGATTATTTACAAAAGGATTTAAAGACGTTCGGATTTATATTTGAGTGTATGTGCAACAGAGATTTGAAAATCTATTCACAGGCACTAAACGGAAAAGTATCCTATTATCATGACAGATATGATTTGGAAGCAGATGCGGTATTGCATATCGGAGACGGAAGATATGCATTAATCGAATTCAAGCTGGGAAGTGCAGAGATTGATGAAGGTGCAAAACACTTGTTGACAATACGTGAATTGGTAAGGCAATATAATAAAGCAGAAAAACAGGTGCCGCTTAGGGAACCGGATTTGCTCATCATAATTACTGGCGGAAATATAGCATATACACGAGAGGATGGTGTGAAAGTAATTCCAATTGCCTGCTTAAAGGATTAGACGGAAAAATACCACACGTCTTCGACGAACCCTGAAGCAGAAAATAATTTCCACTACCTTTTTCGCGGAAAAAGAGGTATAATTAGCCTGAGGGAGCGAAAGGAGTGGAACGGATGAAAAAGGAAGTACTCTGTAATTGCTGCGGACGTGCCTTGCAGACTTCGGAAAGCGGGAAAACCATAACGGAGGATGCGGTTTATATTCGCAAGGAATGGGGCTACTTTTCCGAAAAGGATTTGCAGATTCATCAGATTGTTTTGTGTGAAGCGTGCTATGACGCATGGATAAAGCAGTTTAAAGTACCTGTGAAAATAGAAAAAAAGCAGGAGGTTTTATGTTAGAAGTTTGTTTGTTGGGAACCGGCGGGATGATGCCGCTTCCGAATCGCTGGCTGACGGCGCTGATGACGCGGTTAAACGGCAACGGTCTTTTGATTGACTGCGGCGAAGGAACGCAGATTGCAATCCGGGAAAAGGGATGGAGCTTTCACGACATTGATGTAATTTGCTTTACCCATTATCACGGAGACCACATCAGTGGGTTGCCGGGACTTCTGCTTTCTATGGGAAACGCAGAACGCAAGGAACCGGTGACACTCATCGGCCCGAAGGGGTTGGAGCGGGTAGTCGGTGCACTGCGGACCATTGCGCCGGAGTTGCCGTTTCCGTTAGAGTTTCACGAGCTGACGGAGGCCGAGGAAACGATTTTCTGTCACGGGTACGAGATAGAGGCTTACAAGGTAAATCATAATGTGCTCTGTTACGGCTATTCGATTGTAGTGCGGCGGGGAGGACGTTTTTTTCCGGAGCTTGCGGAAAAAAACAGTGTTCCCAAGCGGTATTGGAGCCGCTTGCAGAAGGGAGAAACCGTGGAAGAGGACGGCGTAACATTTACGCCGGATATGGTGCTCGGACCGCCCAGACGCGGAATCCGTCTTTCTTACTGTACCGACACCAGGCCGACGAAGTCCATTGCGGTTCACGCAAAAGAGGCAGACCTGTTTATCTGCGAAGGAATGTACGGCGAGGCGGAAAAGCAGGAAAAAGCTCTGGAGCATAAGCATATGACATTTTGCGAGGCGGCAAAGCTGGCAAAAGAAGCATCGGCAAAGGAACTGTGGCTGACGCATTACAGCCCGTCCTTAATCCGTCCGGAGGATTATATTCCAAAAGTACGGAAAATTTTTCCGGCAACCTTTGCCGGAAAGGACGGAAAAACGGTAGTGCTGGAGTTTGATAAAACGGAGTAATTTATCCGTGCCGCAAAGGAGGGATACGTATGAAAAAGAGAATCGGAACCATCAGTGCAGTTCTGGTACTGGCATGTGCCATTGTTGCTTTGTACCTGTACATCGACCGTTCCGGGAAAGAAGCGAAAGAACCGGTGAATACGGTGGCAGAGCAGATTCTTGGGAAAAATCTGGAAACGAATTATCCGCCGACTCCTTACGCATTAACGGAATTTTATTGTGGGATTGTGGAATGCATTTACAGTACGCAGACGACGGAAGAACAGCTGGAAAAACTGGTGGAATTGGAGCTTGCCTTATTTGATGAGGAGTTTGCCGCACTGAATCCGTACGAACAGCTGCTTGCCGCAACGAAGGACGAGTTAGCACAAGCAAAGGAAAAGGGACTTGTTTTTACCGGATATGTTTTGGACAAGGCAAGTAATGTGACAAAATGGAAAAAGGACGGAAAAGAGTACGCATCCCTGCAATTTCAGCTTATGAGCCGTTCCGGCGAGGGAAGCGGCGGAAGTTACCGCAATCTGATTATGCGTAAGGACAGCGGAGGAAATTATAAGATTCTGGGATGGGAAACGGCAGAAAAGGCCGAGTAATATTTGTGGAGGCAGAAAAGGTGCGAATTTTAGCGATTGAATCATCCTGTGATGAAACGGCGGCAGCAGTGGTGGAAGACGGACGAAATGTGCTGTCCAACGTAATTTCATCACAAATTGATATTCATACTTTGTATGGCGGCGTAGTGCCGGAAATAGCATCAAGAAAGCATACGGAACGCATCAATAACGTGGTAGAACAGGCATTAACCGACGCGGGTATGAAGCTTGCACAGGCGGATGCCGTAGCGGTTACCTACGGTCCGGGACTGGTAGGGGCGCTGCTTGTAGGCGTGGCTCATGCAAAGGCGCTTGCTTATGCGGCAGGAAAGCCTTTGATTGGTGTACATCACATCGAAGGACATATTTCTGCAAATTACATAGAGAATAAAGAATTAGAACCGCCGTTTTTATGCCTTGTGGTATCCGGCGGTCATACTCATTTAGTGAGGGTGGCGGACTACGGGGTATATGAGATTTTGGGAAGAACTCATGACGATGCGGCGGGAGAGGCGTTTGACAAGGTGGCGCGTGCCATCGGACTCGGGTATCCGGGCGGGCCGAAGATTGATAAGCTGGCAAAGGAGGGCAATCCCCGTGCGATTGCGTTCCCGAAAGGACAGATTGCGGACTCGCCGTATGATTTCAGCTTCAGCGGCGTGAAATCGGCAGTCTTAAACTATTTGAATCAGGCGGCAATGCAGGGCGTGGAGGTGAACCGCGCCGATGTGGCGGCTTCGTTCCAGCAGTCGGTGGTAGAAGTGCTGGTAGAAAAGACGATGGCAGCGGTGAAACATACCGGGATGAAAAAGCTTGCCATGGCAGGCGGTGTGGCGTCCAATTCCGCCATTCGGGCAGGAATGCAGGAGGCCTGTGAGAAGGCGGGGATAGAACTGTTCCGTCCGTCGCCGGTGCTTTGTACGGACAATGCGGCGATGATCGGTGCAGCGGCGTATTATGAGTTTAGGAAAGGCGTGCGGCACGGTCTGGATTTGAATGCGGTGCCGAATTTGCAGCTCGGAGAGCGTTAAGGAGGATTATGGCGGCAGCGGGGATTGTATTGGCAGGCGGAAGGGGTACGAGAATGCAGAGCGAGGTTCCGAAGCAGTATATGCTGTTAGACGGAAAACCGCTCTTGTATTATTCTTTGCGTGCCTTTGAAAAAAGCAGGGTAGAAACTGTGGTTCTGGTGACGGCAGAGGGAGATGAGGAATACTGCCGGAAGGAGCTTGTCGAACACTTTGGATTTACAAAAGTGAAGTCGGTTGTGGCCGGCGGCGGAGAGCGTTATGCCTCTGTCTGGAACGGTCTGCAATGTCTGGGAGAACAGTCGGACGGGGAAACTCCGGAGTATGTATTGATTCATGACGGGGCAAGACCGTTAGTGACACCGGAGTTAATCGACCGTTTGTTGCAGGAAACGGAAAGCTATGGGGCTTGCGTGACGGGAATGCCGGTGAAGGATACCATTCAGATGACGGACGAGCATGGTGTGATTACACTCACACCGAGGCGGGAAAGCCTTTGGATAGCGCAGACCCCGCAGGCGTTTGAGTTTTCTCTTGTGTACGGCGCGTATGAGCAGTTACTGAAAGAGCCGGAAATCCATGTGACGGACGACGCTATGGTAGTAGGGCTGTATTGTGACCTTCCGATACAGATGGTACGGGGGAGCTATACGAATTTAAAGGTAACGACACCGGAGGATATGGTATTGGCGGAGGCATTGCTAAAAAAGCGCAACAGGTAAGGCGCCTGGAATGGAGGGAAGGATAAACGATGGGACAGGTAAAAATATTAGACTGGAAGCATTATTCGGAACTGGCAATTCAGGCAGTGACGGAGGGTGTAGTATTACTTCGGAATGAGAACAAAGCGCTGCCGTTTTGCAGAGGAGAGAAGGTAGCGGTGTTCGGAAGAATTCAGTTCAATTATTATAAAAGCGGTACCGGCTCCGGCGGTATGGTAAATGTTTCTCATGTGGTCGGTATTACGGAGGCTTTGCTGGAGGGCGGCGTTGTAGAAGTAAACAAAGAATTGCTTTCCGTCTACGAAGCGTGGTGCGAAAAGAACCCCTTTGATTTGGGAAACGGCTGGGGGACCGAGCCTTGGGCTCAAAAGGAGATGCCGCTTGACGATGAGCTTTGTGCCCGGACGGCACGGGAGTCGGAAACGGCGCTGGTAATAATCGGACGCACGGCCGGAGAGGATCAGGACAGCAAAGCGGAGCGGGGCGCTTATTTCTTGAGCGAAGGGGAGGAAGCTATGCTTGCCGCGGTACGGAGGCATTTTTCTAAAATGGTCGTGCTCTTAAACGTAGGCGGTCTGATTGATATGAGCTTTGTGGAAACCTATGCACCGGAGGCGGTTTTGTATGTATGGCACGGCGGCATGCTTGGCGGCATCGGAACAGCGGATGTGCTGACCGGAAAGAAAAGTCCTTCCGGCAAACTTCCGGATACCGTTGCGTATTCGATTGAGGATTATCCGTCCCATGCAAATTTCGGAGATTCCGAGCGGAATTTTTATGCCGAAGATATTTATGTAGGCTATCGATATTTTGAGACCTTTGCGAAGGACCGGGTACGGTATCCGTTTGGCTTTGGTCTTTCCTATACGACTTTTTCCATAGAGGTGCGGGCGGTTACGGTAACAAGGGAAACAATAACCTTGGAGGTTTCTGTTACGAACACCGGAGAGGTTTCCGGAAAGGAAGTTGTGCAGATCTATTGCGAGGCGCCGCAGGGAGCGCTCGGAAAGCCTTCCAGAGTTCTTTGCGCTTACGAAAAAACAAAGGAGCTTGCGCCAAAGGAAACGCAAGTGCTGACGATTCCCGTTCCGGTATCGGAGCTTGCGTCCTTTGACGATATCGGGGAGACCGGACATCCCTCCTGTTTTGTACTGGAAGCGGGAGAATATCATTTTTATGTAGGCAACGATGTGCGTAGCGCAAAAAAGGCGGCTACTGCGGTGGTGCCGGAGTTGTGGATCGTTTCTGAGCAAAAGCAGGTGCTGGCACCGGTATGCTCCTTTGAACGTATGATTGCGGCTGCTACGGAAGACGGTGTTGTATGCGGCAAGGAAATTGTGCCTGCAGTAGAGCCGGAGGAAGAGATGCGCAGAAGGACAAATCTTCCGAGGGAACTTGCGTATACCGGAGATTTAGGAATCCGTTTGGCGGATGTGGCAGCAGGAAGGGCGACGATGGATGCGTTTATCGGTCAGCTTTCCGATGAGGCGCTGGCGTGCATGGTACGCGGCGAGGGAATGTGCAGTCCGAAGGTAACGCCTGGCACCGCTTCGGCCTTCGGAGGTGTGACGGATGAACTGGCGGACTTTGGGATTCCGTGCGGCTGCTGTGCGGATGGACCGTCCGGCATTCGTATGGATTGCGGAACGAAAGCCTTCAGTCTTCCTAACGGAACCTTGCTTGCCGCTACCTTTCATAAAGAACTGGTGCGGGAGTTGTATTCCCTGTTCGGATTAGAGGCAGCCTATCATCAGGTGGACTGTATGCTGGGGCCGGGAGTGAATTTGCACCGTCATCCGCTGAACGGGCGGAACTTTGAATATTTTTCCGAAGACCCGTATTTGACCGGAACTATGGCGGCGGCGGAATTACAGGGCTTTCATTCGGCCGGAGTGACCGGTACCGTAAAGCATTACTGTTGTAATGATCAGGAAACGGGACGTCATACGGCGGATTCGGTAGTTTCGGAACGTGCGCTGCGTGAGATTTATTTAAAGTGCTTTGAACTTGCGGTAAAGGAAGGAAAAGCAAAGACTGTTATGACCGCCTACGGAGCCTTAAACGGACTTTGGACAGCGGGAAATTATGACCTTGTGACTTCGGTTTTACGCGATGAGTGGGGCTTTGACGGACTGGTTATGACGGACTGGTGGGCGAATATCAATGTGCGCGGACAAGAGGCGAATAAGCGGGAGCTTGCGGCGATGGTTCGTGCCCAGAATGACGTTTATATGGTATGTGCGGACAGTAAAACCAATGAGGATAACATTCTTGCGTCTTTGGCAGACGGGTCCCTTACCCGGGGCGAGCTGCAGAGAAATGCGGCAAATATCTGCCGCTTCCTTATGAGTACGAATGCGATGAAGCGTCTTTTGGGGACGGAGGAGACAGTGGAAATCATTCACTGCCCGGACATGGAGGAAGTTTTCGGGGACGAGGAAACAGACCGCATATATGAGTTAAAGGAGCGGTTGGAGATTGACCTTACGGGGATTTCCAGTGAGAAGGGAAAATGCCACGCCTTTACATTAGAGGTGGAAAAACCGGCCGATTACCGCATTACGATTACCGGAAGCTCCACGGCGGGAGAGCTTGCGCAGATTCCGGTTACTTTGTTTTTGATGGGAACGGCCTGCGGGACATTTACCTGGAACGGCACCGGCGGAAAACCGATTTCCTTTACGGGAGAGTATAACTTAAGCTTTCGTTACACCAGCGTGCGCCTTGCTTTTGCCCAAAGTGGGCTGAAGCTGCATGGTATGGTGGTGGAAAAGAGCGAAAAATAATTGCGAAAGCAAAAGTATTTGTTACAAATGAAGTAGAAAAATATCTATCAGAATGGGGAAAATATCTTGACAGTTTTGAAAAAGCCAGATATAATGACCAACGTAACAAATGTTTTGTTTTTATGTTAGGAGGCGATTTGTATGACAATCTTATTTAAGTCGGATGTTGTATCGGTCGCCGAAGTTCTGTCCAATTTCTGATTGCACAGTTTTTTAGGTGAATTTCAGGGCACATCCACGCGGATGTGTCCTTTTTTCTTTTCGGGAGAATCTTTCTGTAAAGTAACGTGTTTCGCGGGATGCGGATTTATATGATGTTTTTGTGACACTCCACACGAAACCAAATACATTTCTGACTTAAATATTGAATCTTTTATATTTCCAAACCAAGACAGATGCATAAGGAACCGCATAGTATGTGCAGGGTTCCGTGAAAAGGCCGCGGGGTGCTTCCCGTTACAAGGGTGGAGCATGCCCTGTGGAACTGACAGAAAGGGGATTGATACTCTGAAACGATTAAAACAAAAAATTCTTAGTATGGAAGCAAACACAAAGACCTATAAGGCAATGTACGAAGGAAGCATAAGGATGTATCCGTACAATAACATGCCGCCTTATGAGGATTTTGACAACACGTATTACAGGGAGGATGTGGGATACCGCATTGAGCAGACGCATAAGCTGGCAACGGATAAGCCGACCATTACCATATCTATACCGGTAAAGCATCTTGGAATTACTGAAACGAGTGTGGCAGGAGCAGATTATTGTCTGAGAGCGTTTCTGCCGTATATCGATGAATTAAACGAGCCGTTATATAACCGGAACCGGCCGGACAGCGAGAAAGGCAAGTATTACTGTTATCGTCCGGGAGGAGAAGTTCTTGCGCGGAATTCTGTGTATTTTAAGGTGTGTCCGAAAAAGGATTATACCCTCGGAAGCGGTGGCGGAGCATATTTAATACGCCCGGAAGAAGTAGGAGAACCGGAGCTTTGTCTGTGCCTGATGATTCAGGTACAGTTACCGGAAAAGAAGCTTCGGAAAACGCTTCATATGCTGACACAGGAGCTTCCGGATGCAGTGGAGCGTTACATTGAGGAATTTAAGCTGTATGAATATGCGGATGCCATAGAGCTTGCGAAACTGCAAAAAGATATCCGTACATGGTTAAAAGGAAGCGGGTACTGTGCGTTTCTTGCAAACGGAAGCATTTTGCCGAGGGAGGGTGGAAGTGACCTGCCGATGCAGGGAGCGGTGCCGGTTTTGGCGGTGCCTGAGGATGAAATCGAAGTATGCGGTGTGAAAGGAATGGGAATCAGACGCGGTGTTACGGTTATCACAGGTGGCGGATATTCCGGAAAATCAACGCTTCTCGAAGCGATTGCAGCAGGTATTTACGACCATGCATGGGGGGACGGCAGAGAGCTTTGTATTACGGATGCTACGGCGATGGAAATAGCAGCAGAGGACGGACGCAGTGTGAAGAATGTAAATATAGCACCGTTTATCAAATGGATACCGGGAAAGGATACGGCACACTTTTCTACGGAACGGGCGTCCGGGTCCACCTCACAGGCGGCAAATATTATGGAAGCGGTGAACATGGGAAGCAGGCTGCTTCTGATTGACGAGGACCGAAGTGCAACCAACTTTATGATTCGGGATGCTCGGATGCGGGAACTGGTAAAGAAGGAGCCGATTACGCCGTTTACGGAGCGGGTGCGGGAGTTGTATGAAAGGAAAGGAATATCCACTATCCTTGTTATCGGCGGCAGCGGAGAGTATTTGTCGGTGGCAGACCGGGTGTATCTGATGGAGGATTACCGGATGCATGGTGTAACGGAAGAAGCAAAGCAGCTTGGCACAGGGATTGTTACTTCATCAAAGCCGGAAAAGGTGCAGGCGGCGGAATGGAAGCAGAACCGTATATTAAGTGCGGAAGGCTTCTCCTCTTTTGTGCCGGAAACCGGAACGGAGCGTTTAGAAGTGACGGACATGGGAATTGTGTATCTTGGGGAAGAGGCGATTGATTTGCGGATGCTGTCCGGGCTCATTACGCAAGCACAGCGGAATTCGGTAGGATTTTTGATACGGTATCTGGCAGTGTCCGCCAATGAACACAGACTAAATTTGCCGGAGAAGCTAGATGGTCTGTACAAACGAATGGAAAAGGAGGGTTTGGATTGCATCTTTTCCAACTTCTTTACGGAATGTGAGCGTTTTATGGATTTGCCGCGGAAGGAAGATGTACTGGCAGCGGTGAACCGGATGAGGAAGGTGAGGTTTATAGGAGAAGAAGGTCGGTATCTGTAATGAAGAATGAAAATGAAATTATTAAGATTAGAGAACTGAAAAAAGCGTTACGTACAAACGGGCAAGGTGGCAATCTAAACGGAAAACCGGTTTCGTATCTTCTGAGTAAATGGAGAGAAACCTATGAGTATACGGATGGGATTACCGTAAAATTTGCACCGCTTAATTATAAGTATCCTGCCAATGTGGCAATGTACATCAATATCGGTGCAGACTGTCTTGGAACAGACGCCTCGGAAGTTGAACAATATACTACCTTTTTTGAGGACTACCTTTTGCGGTATTTTAGCAAGCTGTTCGGTGAGCTGAGTGAGAAGTACACAACAAATAATAAGCTGGAGCGTTTGTTATCCAAAATCCAGTGTCAGCAACCGGATGGCCGTATTATTAGACGAAGCGGACTGCTTTACAGAAGGGAAGCGCATACCTTTGTACTGAAGTTGTTCGTACTGTTTCCGACGGGGGCCGGTGTGACGATTCTGGGAGAGCGAATCGG
>CAZSQM010000037.1:0-7701 GCA_964609025.1 uncultured Lachnospiraceae bacterium
ACCACCGGCGTATGGAAAAAGGAGCCCATTGCAGACACCACCACATCCGGATCGTATAAATCCACCGCGTGTCCGGTCATAATCAGCATATCCGCCCCCAGTGCATCGCAGGAGCGAATCATCGTACCGAGATTTCCCTTGTTGGACGGTCGGTCAAACAACACAAGAAACGGTTTCTCCGACAAAGAAATACTCTCCAAATTGTCCTCACGCATCTCAATCACTGCCATAAGCTCTGACGTGTCTTCTTTTCCGCTCAAATCCTTCATAAGCTCCGGAGTCAATACATAGTTCACGTCCGTGGCAACACGGGCAATCATATCCGTTGCCCAATCGGACAAATGATTTTTATCGTACAAAAAGGAAACCATCTTCCAACCGTTTTTTACCGCCTCGTTTAAGCTGCGGACTCCTTCCACGAGAAACTGATTGTATTTATAACGCTTATTCCGATTGGTCTTTAACACCTCAAACTTCTGATATACATCGTTTTTACTAAAAATTTTTACTTCCTTCACCTAGGTGCCCTCCAGACTGCTTGATTATTTTAGGGAAACACTGAATTAACCAGTGCTTCCCCGGTAACTTTTCACATACAACCATCTTACGCCGTATACTTTCCTGCCTGCGCATACCACATCTGCGCATACTGCCCGTTTCTTGCAAGCAATTCCTCGTGAGTACCTTCTTCGATAATTCTTCCCTTCTCAAGCATCAGGATACGGTCCGCATCTCTGGTAGTGGAAAGTCGGTGGGAAATATAGAACACCGTTTTGCCCACGGCTGCCTCATGCATCGCCTTATTCAGATTGTATTCCGCAATCGGGTCAAGGGCGGAAGACGGCTCATCCATAATGAGGATATCCGCCTGACGGTAAAAGGCTCTCGCAATCGCCACCTTCTGACTTTCGCCGCCGGAAAGATTGACGCCTTTTTCGTCAAACTCCGTGGTAAGCTGTGTGGAAAGTCCGTTCGGCAGCGTGGAAATACGCTCTCCGAACCCGCTGTGATACAGCGCGTCGGTCACCGCCGCTTCTTCTGCCTTCCCGTCGCCCACATCGTTTAATACCACATTTTCCAACAGGGTCGCACCGTACATCTTAAAGTCCTGAAAGACAACGCCGATGCGTTTCCGGTAGTCTGCAAGCACATACCCGTCAATGTTCTTTCCGTGGTAGGAAATGCTCCCGGCGCTCGGGTCGTACAGCCGCATCAAAAGCTTAATCAATGTGGTCTTTCCCGCACCGTTATAGCCTACAATCGCCACACGTTCGCCCGGCTCTACCGTAAGGGTAATGTCGTGCAAAATCTCCTCGGAATCCTCCGTATAGCGGAAGGACACATGATTCAGTTCAAGACGTCCCGCGCCCTTCGGCACCGCCTCACCTACGCCCTGCTTCATTTCCGGCTCATAGGCAAGGAAGCTTCTGATTTTATCGATATACAGGCTATTCTCGTTTGCGGCAGGTCCGATTTCCGCAATTCCGCGCATTCCCCCACGCAGGCTTCCGGTGCGGTTAAACAGTACTACCGCACTGCTGTAATCAATTCTATGTAAGACCGCTGCCTGAATAATAAGATAACCTACATATAATCCGTCAGTAATAAAATCCGAGGCACAATAATAGCGCAGGAAAGAAAGTCCTACACGCTTTTTTGCAATCCTCTTCTGTTCTGTTATGATTTCGTCATTTGCCTCCGTAAAATCATCCTTTAAAATCTTTGCTACGTCCGGATTCAGACGAAGCTCCTTTGCATAATCATTCAGGTAGAACACACGGCTTGCATAATTTCTCTTACGTTCCCACGGATTTACCCGCATCCTCACATCATAATTCAGCTTGTTTAACTTCTTCGAAAGGAAAAAGGACAAAACAAAGGAAACTCCTACAAACAAAATACCGACCGAATCCGTCATCAGATAAAACACACCGGTACTGAACACAATGGTAAGGCTCTGCACCGTGGAATTCAAAAAGGTCAGGAAACGGTCAATGGAAGTTTCCGCCTCTGCGACAGCAAGTACAAACTCGTTATAATACTTCGGATTATCATAGCAGGAAAGGTCTAACTCTGCCGCCTTTTGATACATCTGCTCCTTCAGCGCCTGATATAACTTCGGCTTTGTCCGGTACGTCATGGCATGAATAAAATATCCGTCCGGGATAATCTGAATCATATTGATTAACAAAATACCGCCGATTGCAAGAAGCGCCTTATAAAACGGTTCTCCATGCTCAGCACAATATAAAACATACCGGATACCAAGGGTATGCTCGATAAAAATCATAATCTGATAGCGAAACGCATCATACAGATGATAAATCATATACCCCGGCGCCGTTTTAAAGCACAGCTTCCACAGAAAAAGGAGATTACTGCATACCTTCTTCATTCTGCCACCTCCCTGTCCGCGGTAAAAATGCCGCCCTGCACCGATGCTCTGTCCGTAGCAAGGTAATTCACCGCCTGCTTCTCATACATATCCGCATACGCTCCGTGATTCTGCATCAGCTTCTTATGGGAACCCTGTTCGATAATCGTACCGTTTTCCAGCATAAATACCCAGTCCGCATTTTGCACGGAAGAAAGACGATGGGAAATGAACAGCATTGTTTTATCCTGTCCGTCCTGTAAAATACTTTCAAACAGCTTATACTCCGCAATCGGGTCCAGTGCCGACGACGGTTCATCAAAAATCTTTACCGGACGCTTCTGCACAAAGGCTCTCGCCACTACGATTTTCTGATATTCACCGCCGGAAAGCACCGCGCCGTCCTCGGCAAACTCTTTCGTAAGAATCGTGTGGATTCCGTTCGGAAGGCTCTGCACCTTCTCGTACACGCCCGCCAGCTTTAACGCACGGATTACCTCCGCTTCGTCCTCCGGCGTTCCCTTTCGCATCAATACGTTTTCCATCACGGACAAAGAAAATATCTGGTAATCCTGAAACGCTCCCGCAAAAAGGGCGCGGTACTTTTGCAGCTCATACTCCTTAATGTTCCTGCCGTTTAGTAAAATCTCACCGGAGGTCGGGTCATAAAAACGCAGTAACAGCTTGATAATCGTAGACTTGCCCGCACCGTTATGTCCTACCAGCGCATAAGTCTTTCCTCCCCGTAATTCAAAGGACAGATTCCTGATCACCTCCTCATCCTTATAAGAAAAGCAGACGTTACGGAATTCAATACATTCAATCGTATCCCCCGGATCATCTCCCGCATAATCCTCCGGAATCTTTTCCTCATATTCCAAAAAGGTACGCAGATTATCCACAAATAAACCGTTCCGAAAACTTGCCACCAAAGACTCCGTAAAGCCGATTAAAATCCAGGTACAGGACACCATCATACTGGTAAGCACCGCCAGCTTTGCAAGGCTCATGCTGTGATTCACAAGAGTGCGGTATGCACCGTAAATCAGCACCCCCTCAAAGATAAAGGTAAACGTAAACATAACGCGGAACCAGTGAAGAACCATTGCTTTCGGGGTATACTTCTTTGTTACATCCGCAACGCCTTTGATTGCCTCGCGGTAATCCCTGCGCATTAGCGCAAACACATCCGTCAGCCGGACTTCCTTTGCATAATCCGCAAGATACATGACGCGGTTGACGTAAGCAATCTTACGATTATACGGCGCCATATCTTTATTCCGGTCAAAATCGATTTTGCTGAGTCCCCGGTTAAATACAAAGTTACCGATAATCGGGAACAGTACAAACAGCACCGAAATCTTATCCACATCATACATCAGATAGAACGCAACGCCGGCGGCAATAGCGCCGAACAAAACTCCCCAGATATTCTGTACGGTTTCAATCAGTTTGTCCGCCGCCTTATCCGTTGCCAAAGTGTATTTATTGTAAAACTCACTGTCTTCAAAGCAGGACAGCTCCACATTGGCAGCCTTCTCAAACAGCTTAAGATTCAGCTTCTTGTGAAGCTTCGCATTGGCAATCGGCCAGACCTTGCCGTTTAAGTAATTATTGTACAGTGACATGGACGCAAACACGACAATGGTAATCCCCAGAAATGTAAGAATGGAGGATACTTCCTGTTCCGTTTCCATGGCATTGATGACATAACGCATGAAAAACGCACTGTAAAACAGCCATTCAAAATAACCGAGCACTCGGGAAACCGCCATATGTACCGTCGGTCCGGGTGCCATCCGCCACCCGAGCCGCAGCGCATACAAATTGTTCCGAAGCGCGCGAAGCCCCTTTCTTTCCCTCTTTTTTTGCATACTTCTCCTCCTCAAAAAAACAACCGATCAAACCCTCTTTTTCTTTGGCAAACAGCAGGGTATTTTATATATTATAGTATGGCTCCCTCATCCTGTCAATGAAAAAGCTGGGAACTTTTTCATACCGCGTTCTCTATCCTAAGAAATCTTTAAGAAATCTGTTACTGCTTTTTTCACTTATCTATGATAAGATAACAGTAGTGCAATTCTATCGGAGGTTATTATGTATCATATTTTAGTTTGTGATGACGACAAAGAAATTGTGGAGGCAATCCGCATTTATTTATCCGGCGAGGGTTACCGCGTTACTTCCGCCTATAACGGCGCGGAGGCGCTTGCCGCCGTACATACCGAAGTACCGCACCTCGCCATTTTAGATATTATGATGCCGGAGTTGGACGGGCTTCATCTGACCGGAAAGCTTCGCGAAGAGGGCTATACGTTCCCGATTCTTTTTCTCAGCGCCAAAGCAGAGGATACCGATAAGATTTTGGGACTGAATATCGGTGCGGACGACTATATCACAAAACCGTTCCGGCCGCTTGAGCTTGTGGCCAGGGTGAAGTCGGCGCTCCGCCGCTATACCACCTTCGGAAACCTTTCCGAAGGTGAAAAGGAACACTGCTACACTGTCGGCGGTCTTACCATAAACGACGACACCAAGGAAGTCACGGTAGACGGCGAGCCGGTAAGACTGACCCCGACCGAATACGCCATGCTTCTGCTTTTGACGCAGAACCGCGGTCGCGTTTTCTCTACGGAGCAGATTTATACCGCTATCTGGAACGAACCGTCCTTCGGCGCGGATAACATCGTAGCCGTACATATCCGCCACATCCGTGAAAAAATCGAAATCAATCCGCGGGAACCGCGTTACTTAAAGGTTGTCTGGGGCCTTGGCTATAAAGTAGACTGGCAGGACTAGACGGAAAGGAGTTTGTATGAAACGTATTTTTTATTCCGGAATTACAAAGGCACTGTTGGCAATTCTTCTGCTGTTTTCCTCCATTGCCGCCGTTTCTTACGGCTTCCTCACCCTGCGTGCTCCCGTCCTCTACCGGAATGCCGAGGATGTTTACTCCACCAAACAGTTTTCCGAGCTGTTTTCCAAGTATGTGGAACGTACAGCTGTTTATGTGCGCTATTTGGAGGACGGCTACTCCCTGCATTTTACGGCATTTGATCCGCAGCTGGAACTGCTCTTAGAAGGAGAACGCTCCGATACCGATTTAGAAAACGCTCTGCTTAATGTATACGAGCCGAGCGAAACCGCGTTCTATTATTATCATTCCAAGCTCAACGAGGAACCGACCAACTACCAGTATTATGTAAAAAATACCGAAACCGGCGTCGTGTATGCTTCCAAATACTTTGAGCAATACGCCTGCGAAAAAAGCGGAAGTCTGGAAGCGTTTCTTTCCTCCGGCATTATTTCGGAACATCTTTACCTGATTTTAAATACACAGAACAACCGCACTATGACCGGCGGCGGAAACGCCGATGTTTTAAACCGTTCCAATCTCCTCTGGTCGATGGACTTTCTGCGCCGTCCGCTCTCGGAAATGGCGGAGGATATCCACTATAATTATAATTATTCCTATGCAGACGAAACTTCTCCGGACTGGAACGATATGACCTATCTTGAGTCCGTTTCCAATCAGGCTCCCCCCATCGACTTTTCGGAAAACGAAGAATTCGACGCGGCATTGAAAAAAGGAAACGCTTATCTTTTATATGCCTTTGTTGCGGACGACCTTGCCGTAGACGGCTTTTCCGAACTGTCCGCCAATTTTTCAAAGGCAAAGCAGGACTACCAGAACTGTCTTCAATATGCGATTCTTTTTTCGCTGCTGACCGTTTTCCTGTTCTTTCTGTGCCATGTGGTATCCGGCAGACAAAAAGACGGGACGGAATTGCGCCTGCACTTTTTTGACCGTATTTTTACGGAGTTTATCCTTGCGGCTCTGGCTGCTCTTTTTGTGCTGCCCGTTTTTCTGTTGCGCCGGCTCCAGCCGTTTTTTACGGAGTTTATCACAAGCTATCCGCTCCATTCCGAATGGATTCCCGCAATTCTCGGAGGTCTTACCGTATTTCTCATCCTTGCGGGTGTCCTCTATTTCAATCTGGTACGCAGGCTAAAGACAGGAGTTTTCTGGAAGCGGTCGTTTTTGGGGCGGTTTGTTCTTGCACCGCTTGGCCGGCTGTTCCGGCTGCTTTTCCTTAACTTGAAAGAGTTTTTCTCCTCGCTTCCGGCTCTTTGGAAAACTCTACTGTACCTGGGTATTGCCGCCCTATGGCTCTGCCTTTCGGTGCTGCTTTTTTTCCTGTCCCCACTGCCCGGCTGTCTGTTGCTTTTTGCCGGTGCCTGCTTCTGTGCCTTTCTCTGTCTGCGAAACACTCTGGACCATATGCGCATCATTCGCAGCACGGAAGAAATGGCTGCCGGCAACCTTTCGGCACGGATTTCACCGGACTCCATGCTGCCGTCCAATAAACGGCTGTCCGAGGATATTAACCATATCTGTGACGGACTGCACTTTGCGGTAGAGGAGCAAACCAAGAGCGAACGCATGAAAACCGAACTGATTACCAACGTATCCCACGATATCAAAACGCCGCTTACTTCGATTATCAACTACATCGAGCTGATTAAAAACGAACTTCCGGACGAAGGCGAAGTTGCGGAGTATGCGGAAATTCTCTCCCAGAAATCATGGCGGCTGAAGGCCCTGATTGACGATCTGGTTGAAGCCTCCAAAGCCTCCTCCGGCACCATCAAGTTAGAGCCGATTCGCTTTAATGCCGCAGAACTGCTCCGTCAGGCAGTCGGCGACTTTGAAGAACGCCTGACCGAGCGCAATTTGAAACTTTGCATGACGCTTCCGGAAACTCCGGTCAATGTCCTTGCAGACGGTGCCTGCACGCACCGCATTATCGAAAACCTGCTTTCTAATGTATGTAAATACGCGCTCTCCGGTACCCGCGTCTTCATTACGCTCGACCTTCCGGAAGGCACGGGACTGACGCTGCTGACAATCAAGAACACCTCTGCTGCCATTATATCCAAAACACCGGAAGAACTTTTAACCCGTTTTTCCAGAGGCGACGAAGCACGTTCCGACGAAGGTAGCGGTCTGGGGCTTTCCATTGCGGAAAGTCTTGCCGCATTGCAGGGCGGCACGTTCTATATCGAAACCGACGGCGATTTGTTTAAAGCAAAGCTGACGATACCGTTAGCGGAGTAACCCATTGATGAATGCACCATCCCCTACGCATACCTGCTTGCCTGCGCTTCCCACATCGTGGCATAAACGCCACCCTTTGCCAAAAGCTCCCCATGACTGCCCTGTTCAATGACGCGCCCCTGCTCCATAACGTAGATGACGTCCGCATCTCTTGTAGTGGACAGCCGATGGGAAATGGATAACACCGTTTTCTCCTTTGCCACTTCTT
>CAZSQM010000038.1:0-5335 GCA_964609025.1 uncultured Lachnospiraceae bacterium
AAAACTGTGACCTGTACGGTGACGAAATCTGTCTGGTGGAAATCAATCCGCAGCTTCCGGAGACCCGCCGCATTACATGGAAAGAATACGAACTGATTGAACCGACAAAAAACACCTGCTACCGCCGTGAGATTACCTGGAACGTTTTTAACGAAAAGGCAAACCGTTTTGCAAACTTTCTGCTTTCCCGCGGCGTAAAAAAGGGCGACAAGGTTGCAATTCTGTTAATGAACTGTCTGGAATGGCTCCCGATTTATTTCGGTATTTTAAAAACCGGTGCCCTTGCCGTACCGCTTAACTTCCGCTATTCTTCCGACGAAATCGAATACTGTGTCAACCTTGCCGATGTAGATATTTTAGTATTCGGACCGGAATTTATCGGACGTGTGGAAGAAATCGCCGATACGTTAAGCCAGAACCGTCTTCTTATTTTTGTCGGCGACGCCTGTCCGACGTTCGCAGAGGATTATACCTCCCTGACCGCGGACTGCTCCAGCCGTACGCCGGATATCCACCTTACGGACGACGATGATGCCGCCATTTATTTTTCTTCAGGAACGACCGGCTTTCCGAAAGCTATTTTACATAAACACAGAAGTCTGATGCACTCCTGCCTGGTAGAACAAAACCACCATGAAACCACCCATGAGGATGTATTTTTATGTATTCCTCCGCTCTACCATACCGGTGCCAAAATGCACTGGTTCGGAAGCTTTCTGGTAGGCGGAAAAGCCGTTCTCTTAAAGGGAACCAAGCCGGAGTTTATTTTAGACGCGGTTTCCAAGGAACACTGCACGATTGTCTGGCTTCTGGTGCCGTGGGCGCAGGATATTCTGGATGCCATTGACCGCGGGGAGGTAAAGCTCTCGGACTATGAACTCTCCCAGTGGCGTCTGATGCATATCGGGGCACAGCCGGTACCGCCGAGTCTGATTTCCCGTTGGAAACAGCATTTCCCAAATCATAAATACGATACCAACTACGGCCTTTCCGAATCCATCGGACCGGGCTGTGTACACCTCGGTATGGACAACATCCACAAGGTAGGTGCCATCGGTATTCCGGGCTACGGCTGGGAAACAAAAATTGTAGACGAAAAGCGCAACATTGTCCCGCAGGGCGAAGTCGGTGAGCTTGCCGTAAAGGGTCCGGGTGTCATGACCTGTTACTATAAGGATGAAAAAGCAACCGCCGAGGTGCTTGCCGACGGCTGGCTGTTCACCGGTGACATGGCAATGCAGGACGAGGACGGCTTTATTTTCCTCGTTGACCGTAAGAAGGATGTCATTATCAGCGGCGGCGAAAACATTTACCCGGTACAGATTGAGGATTTCTTACGGAAACATGATGCGATTAAGGACGTTGCTGTCATAGGGCTTCCGGACAAGCGTTTAGGCGAAATTACCGGCGCGATTATTGAGGTAAAACCGGGCTGGACGCTTACGGAGGACGAAGTCAACACCTTCTGTCATGCCCTGCCGCGCTATAAACGTCCGCATACCATTATTTTTGCGGATGTACCGCGAAACCCGACCGGCAAAATCGAGAAGCCGAAGCTCCGGGAGCTCTACGGCGGCAAAAATCTGGTTGCCGCGCAGAACCAGGGCTGACGCTCGCAAACCGAAAACTCTTACCGCTGTTTTCTCTTTCGGCAGGATAGTATATTTCATAACAGAACGCAGAACAAACGGTTAGAAAGGATGAATGCATCGTATGGTAAAAGACGGAAAAATTTGGATGTCACAAAACGAAACTCCGCAGTTTTTATACCCGAAAATGGCAAACCGCCACGGACTGATTGCAGGTGCCACCGGAACCGGTAAAACAATTACATTGAAGGTAATGGCAGAAGCCTTCTCCTCCCTCGGCGTACCGGTCTTTCTTGCCGATATCAAGGGGGATTTATCCGGTATGTGCCAGCCCGGCAAAGAAAGCGAAAGCATGTCAAAGCGTATCGCAAAATTCGGGATTGAGGACTGGACGTATACCTCCTTTCCTACCCGGTTCTTTGACATTTTCGGAAAGAACGGACATCCGGTGCGTACCACGGTTTCCGACATGGGACCGATTCTTCTCTCCCGCCTTTTAGGACTCACCGCCGTACAGGAGGGCGTTCTTAACATCGTCTTCCGCGTAGCGGATGACAACGGTCTTCTGCTGATTGATTTAAAGGACCTGAAGGCGATGCTCCAGTATGTCAGCGAACACCGGGAAGAATATACGCTCACCTACGGCAATGTCAGCCCGCAAAGCGCAGGTGCCATTCAGCGTGCGCTTCTTGCGCTGGAAGATCAGGGCGGCAATTTATTCTTCGGCGAGCCTGCCCTTGACATTATGGACTGGATTACCACGGATGCCTCCGGCAGAGGCATGATTAACATTTTAGACAGCACGGAGCTTGTTCAATCCCCGATTCTCTATGCCACGTTTTTGCTTTGGCTGCTGACGGAGCTCTTTGAACGGCTTCCGGAAGTCGGTGACGCAGACAAACCGAAGCTCGTCTTCTTCTTTGACGAAGCGCATCTTCTGTTCCGCGATATGCCAAAGGCACTGACCCAGAAAATCGAACAGGTTGTAAAGCTGATTCGTTCCAAGGGCGTCGGCGTGTATTTCATCTCCCAGAGTCCGAGCGACATTCCGGACGAGGTGCTTGCACAGCTCGGCAACCGTATCCAGCACGCGCTCCGCGCCTATACGCCGGCAGAGCAGAAAGCGGTCCGGACCGCGGCGCAGACGTTCCGTCAGAACCCGGCATTTGATACCTCCGCTGCCATTATGGAGCTGGGCGTCGGAGAAGCACTGGTTTCTTTCCTGGATGAACAGGGTATTCCGACCATGGTAGAGCGTACCTTTATTCTCCCGCCGCAGAGTCTGATGGGACCGGTAGACGCTTTCACCAGAAACTCCGTAATCACCTCAAGTCCGTTGGATGAAAAATACGGTATCGCAGTAGACAATCACTCTGCCTACGAGGCACTGACCGAGCAGACTGCCAAGGAAGAAGCCGAAGAACAAAAGGCAAAAGAAGAGGCCGAGGCCGCAAAACAGAAAGCAAAAGAGGAAGCCGAAGCCGCAAAGCAGAAAGAAAAGGAAGAGGCTGCCGCCGCAAGACAAAAAGAACGGGAAGAGGCTGCCGCTTTAAGACAAAAGGAAAAGGAAGAAGCCGCCGCCTTAAAGAAAAAGGAAAAAGAGGAAGAAGCAAAGCAGAAGAAAAAAGAACGCACAACCGAGAAGATTCTTAACAAAACCGTCGGCCGTGCCGCTTCCAGCGCTTTCGGTACAATCGGCCGCGAACTCGGAAAGTCGATTATAAGGGGACTGTTCGGGAATTCCAAGTAAGCCGAAGCCCCTGCTCTCGAACCGATAACCCAAAATGAACAATAGAGCTGCCGCACCCGGTGTACGGCAGCTTTTACATTGGTTAAAATAACGCGCCCACTCACCTCGTGACTCTGTCACTCGGTCGTGGGCGCTTGGGTCTTTCTCTTTCCGATTACTTCTGTTCCGTTACTCTTCTTCTTCTGCTTCACCGATTGCCAAGAGATTTCCGGAAACTGCATTTACCTGGTGGAAGGAAGCCTCTACCTCTCCGGTTACACCCTTTTGTGTTTCCGACTCCTGCACAATCTGATTTGCCTGCTTTAACGTATTCTCCAAAATTCCCTGCATCTGCTGAATCATGGTCAATACCTGCTGGCTATGTGCAACTGTATTCTCGCTGGAAGCTGCAACCTTACGCGCTTTCTCGCCGGACTCCTCCTGCAGCTTTCCTAAGTTGCCGGCCTCCTTTTCCGCGGTATTCAGCTTTCCGATTCCCTCCGATATATTGTGCAGATTTTCCTGATTGGCAACCCGAACCTCCTGCAACAACGCAACAATCTTATGTATAATACCGGAAATTGCGTCACTGGCCTGCTTCGAATTATCTGCCAGTACACGTACTTCTTCCGCTACTACGCTGAAGCCTCTGCCCATCTCTCCCGCGCGGGCAGCCTCTATGGAAGCATTTAATGCAAGCAGGTTCGTCTGACTTGTGATTCCGGCGATGGTAGCCGCGAACTCGGAAACCTCCTTGATACCGGCTTCCAGACTTGCAATAGAGGTTTCGGTCTGATGCGCGGACTGCTCGATTACCTGCATATCCTTCGTGGTCTTCTCCATCAGTTCGATGTATCCCTGCATCTTTTCCGTGGTTTCCGCAGAAATTTCAAGCATCTGTGCCGTATTATCCACAATCACATTCACCGTCTGATTCAGTTCGTCCATAGAAGTACAAACCGAATCCGCAAACTGAAAGCTACTGTTGCAGTCCTTCAGCGTTGCCTGCGCGGAATCCGTAATCACCTCATTCGTATTCGCAAACTCGTGGATGCAGTTTTCCAGCTTTTCTACCACGCCGCTCAGCTCCTTGGAGGCCTTCTTACATTCTCCTACCAAATCCGCCGTCTGCTGCGTATCCGCAAGCTTAATAAGCATCCGGTGCGAAACCTCTGCGATTTTCACGCAGATAATACTCATAACCACTGCCTCCAGCATAAAGCCCAGAGAACGGCTGATAAACCATGTAAAATTCGTTCCAAACTCAATCTGCTGCACATTTAAAGAGCGGAAATACAAGGATATCACAAGCAGAACATAGCTGACAATCGAAATTCGCAACGTAAACTTTTTATCATAGTAGAAAATACTGAATACCATAGCAAGCGCATAGGTCATATAGATGCCGATTGTAGAATCGGATGCCATGAGCGCTACCAGTATTCCCAACGCCAGCGTTGTGATATACTTCAAGACTCCTATCGGCGCATTCAGCTTATAGGCAACCGTAGGTCCCATAGTAACTACAACAGCAATCACCGTAAGCACAATCAGGTTGCTTAGCTTAGACTGGAATATGCCGACTAACGACAACAAAATCAACAAAGGAAATACCAGTATCAGCCATCTTACTACCTTGACCGCAGTTTTTGTTACCCTGACATCATTCTCATAGAAAAATTTCTCTTCCATCGCTTTGTCCCCCTCGTTCCTTTTCATTTGTTTTGCCGAAACGCCAATCTTCCGGCTACTTCTATCATATCACAATCTTCGTTATCTGACAAGCATTCTTTGCACTGTTGCAAGTCAACAGAAAGGCCTTAATCCGATTCCGATTACAAACATTTTACATTCTGTTTATCCTTCCTTGATTGCGGATTTGTTTTTACGGGCGCATAATTTAACCGGTAATATATTGATAAAGAAAAAACGAAATCGGCAGACGAACCGGCAGCGAATGATAAGGAGACCAGCTATGAAAAGTCAAGCATAAATTAGCAAAAAATTCTTTTTTCGT
>CAZSQM010000039.1:0-4282 GCA_964609025.1 uncultured Lachnospiraceae bacterium
CTTTTCTTTGATAAGGCTATTATATATTCTGAATAGCACTAATTTGAACAACACAAATAGCCAAAAGTGTTGGATTAAAAAAATTTGCCAAATCGACAAATCTCGATTTGATCGAGTAAATTATATCCGATATTTTTCGTACTGAAAAGACCTATTTGTTTATGATGCACTTCCAGGAAATAATAGTCCATACTGCAGTTACACTAAAACAGATTGCCATACCCTTATACATATTTGCTTCTGAACTGCATCCAATAAAGGCTGAAACAAGCAGAGATATTGCAACACAGGTAAACAGCCCATAAATTATACGAAATACCTTGATAAAGTGCTGTAACATCATCGATATCGCAAAAATAGCAATAATTCCAATGAAATAAACAGGCATATTCCATTCATACCTATATGTCAGCAGAAAAAAGAGTAATCCCAATAATGATGAACTCAGAATATCAATTCTGGCTATCAGAAAAAGCAATCCCGACATTATGGTCGATATCAGACCGACACCAAGTCCCAGACCAAGACCGACTGCTTCTCCAGCAACGCCGGTACTTACTGAACTTGGTTTATTATAATAAAAAGATTCTTCATAGTCACTATACATGGCATTTTCCTCCACTTTCTTACTTACTCAAATTAGTTCGATTTCACCGCAAACTGCGGGAAGTCATGGTTTACCTCTGCCTGATAATATCCGCTCATTGTCGTCGGAGCATTAAACAGTGTTGCCAACAGATATTTCTTGATATTATGTACCTTAGTAGTGTTTGCCTTGAAGCAATCAATCACATATTCGATATGTGAACTATTCAATTTCAGAAACTTACTCTTAACAACCGCTGTCGGATATCTGTTAGAGGCTATGACAATACTTTCACTTTTACAGAGCACCGTTTCAAGAATCAAATCAAAAATACCATCAAGCAATTCCTGTTCATATGGATAGTATTCTCTAAAAAGATCCCATTCCAGATTCTCTTTGATTAATTCTGTGTATGCTTCTACCTCGGATCCCATCCCATCATTCTCTGATAAGATAAGATTCGATTCAGTATTACTCAATTCAGTATTATTTATATTATTCTTATTAGTGTGTATTTTTTTCACTTCTAGACATGTAATTTCTTCACTTCTAGAAGTGTCATTTTTACACTTCAAGACATGTAATTTTTTCACTTCTGGAATGGTCGTTTTTTCTTCAGAAGTGTAATTTTTACATTCCTGAACATCCCGGATTACGAATTGCTTCACATAGATCATGGTCGGTTTTCCCTGCCCCTGCCTTTTCTTTTCGATCAATCCAATACCGGCTTCTGCATCTAATTCCTTCATAATGGTAATCGCTTTCTTATTGCTGCAACCCAAAGCATCCATGATGTCTTCTAATGAATAGTAGATATAAGCCCGGCCTTCTCCATCAAGCCACTGGTTTTTCACGGATAACGACATTCTATCCAACATCAATCCATACAGGACCTTTGCTTCCACAGACACTTTCTTGAAATGTTCATCCGTGAATAGAAGCTTCGGTATTTTATAAAATGAATACTGGTCCGCTTCCTTTCCATAGAAATAGGAAAGCGTAAGTCTGTCTTCCATTCGATACTCCTTCCTTAATCCAGAAGTGCACTTTTCACACTTCTGGATTACTCTTTCCTATTTACTCTGCCTGTTCCTTACTCCATTGTTCCAAGAGCTGAATGATTACATCTTCTCTCTGCTTTGCGGAATAATGTGGCGGAAAATACTTATCCAGCTTTTTCTCTGACAATGATACCTTTGCAGATGAAGACTTCTGTGGCAAAGCTCCATTTAATATAGAGATAACATGATACTGAGTTGTATTTGCCAGATTAGATTGATCCTTCAAAGCTGCTATCTGTACCGGTTTCAGAAAACCATTGTCCTTGATGTACTCATATACCCATTGTTGTATCTGTTTGTCAAAATAGGAAATATCGACTGCCAATGTAATAGGTATTTTCTTTTGGTCAACATATTCCATCAATTCAGTTATCAGTTCTGTTAATCGTACATAATTCCTTACCTGCCTACCTTTTAATCCAAAAGCTTCTCCTACTTCATCAGATGACAACTTCTGGCACTCAGTGCCACAAGTTAAATCAGTTCTGCATCCCTGTCTCCTCATAGCATCCATTTTCATCTTCAAAGACCAGGCTCTTTCACTTGGAAGAATCTCTTCCCTCTGAATATTGGCATCCACCATTTTAATAATGGCTTCATCATCAGACATTTCCTTTACAATCGCAGGTATCTTAACTAATCCCACAATGCCAGCTGCATGTAATCTTCGATGCCCGGATATCATTTCATAATCACCGGTTTGATCAGGTCTTACAATCACCGGATTTAAGATACCATTCTCCCTGATGCTATCTACCAACGATTCCATCTTGTCATCATCCAAAACCTTGAACGGATGATTTGGAAAGGAATGAATTCTCCTTATTTCTATCTCCTGGGTACCGGCAATCTCCGGCACTCCCAATAATTCATCTACTGACTGTAATTTAATCTTTCCTGCTACTCGTCCTGCCATGATTTATGCCTCCTTCAATACTTCCTTTGTTAATGCCATGTATGCAAATGCCGCTTTTCCCTTTGGATCATAGGAATAAATACTGCTTCCTTCCACACTTACCTCTGATGCCCGGACTGACATCGGTATCTCTGTTGCAAACACCTTGATATTGGCTGAATAGGTATCATAAACCATCAATGAGATATCCCTGGCATAATTGGTACGATTATCAACCATAGTCAGAAGTATTCCCTCAATCTTAAGCTTTGGGTTCAGCTGCTTCTTTACTCTGCTGATTGTCTTAATCAACTGTTGTAAACCTTTCACCGGGAGATACGCCGCCTGAACCGGTATCAATACGGAATCTGCACATGCCAGAGCATTGATTGTCATCATTCCCAAAGAAGGCATACAGTCTATAATAATGAAATCATAGAACTTCCTAAGCTGATCAACCATTGTCCTCAGAATCAGTTCCCTACTCATAACATTTACCAGAGATACTTCTATTGCAGATAATTCGATGTTCGCCGGAATGAGATCCACTCCTTCCTTATGATGAAGAATTGTTTTATCCATATTTAGCGGTTCGTCATTCACTATGTTCATCATCATACTTGCCAGTGAATACTCCATATCATCTGGCTCCGGATATCCCAGACTGATTGTCATACTTCCCTGTGGATCCGCATCAATCAAAAGAACCTTCTTGCCTGACTGTGCCAGACCAATTCCTAAATTCACACACGATACCGTCTTACCCACTCCGCCTTTTTGGTTTGATACTGCAATTACTCTACACATAATCATGTCCTCCTTATTCGTTCCAATTATTGTTCATCCATATTTTCAATATTTCTAAAATCTCTCTCCGCATCTGTTCTGCTGTATAGCTTGTTGGAAAAAATCTGTGAAGTTGTTCGTTCTTAAAAACTACCCTGTCAATGTCCTTCTGCTTGATCTCGCTCAGAATATCTTCCATTGCTTCTGTCGTAAGCTTTCCTTCTGCACTGAGCTTTTTTAATCTGATTGCCTGTGATAGAGAAGGCGTACACTGTGCAAAATCCATCGCTTCTAACATTTTCTCCTGCTCCTTCTTTTTCAGATAGGAAAGCTGAACTGCCGGTGTAAATCCCATGCTACCATCATCCACTTTTTCCAGAAGCTCCGGTATTAGTTCTGTTATCTTAATATATCTCTGAACCTGCTTCGGACTGTCTCCACCTTCCTCTCCAATGACTTCGATGCTCTTTTTCCCGGAATGATGGTCAACTTGACCACATTTTCTTCTCCCGGTTTTTCTTTTGATGGCATCGTATTTCATTTTGTAAGCAAAAGCTTTCTCACTGGGACTGATTCTCTCTCTTTGCAGATTTGAATCCACCATAGAAACCACCGCTTCATCATCCTTCATTGACCGGATGATCACAGGCACCTTCCGGTACCCCAGCCTTTCAGCTGCATATTTCCTTCGGTGACCGGAAATGATTTCGTATACGCCTTCCGGTTTTGGCCGTACAATCAAAGGATTCAGTATTCCATATTTTTTGATGCTGTCCTGAAGCTCAATCATCTGACTGTCTGCCTGCACCTTGAATGGATGATTGGTAAAGGATCTTAGTCTCTCCAGTTCAATCTCAACAATTCTTTCATCCGCATCCCGATGCTCTGTTTTTTCTGCTACTGGCATTTTTCCTCCTTTTCCCTGAACGTAAAAAAGCCCGCCCAGATTAGAAT
>CAZSQM010000040.1:0-2840 GCA_964609025.1 uncultured Lachnospiraceae bacterium
GACCACAAGCCCCGGCTCTATTACAGCCTTCCTTCTTCCAAGCTCTACTGCTGTTTCAAACAAAAGCGGCAGATTCTTGGCTTTCCGAATTTTAACTGGAATACGTTCCAGGTTCTCTTCATCCCCCAATATGTGATTTACGTTTACTCTTATAGGCCACTCTGGATTAAAGTTAATGCCACTCTGCGCCATATGATAGACGGGCTTTTGTGGTAATGGCTCGATGTATCTTAACTTCGGAGACATCTCATCACAAAAACCTCTAAAATACCAATCTCTTAAAGAATCCGAAAAATTGTTTCTTTCAAAATAGCCATGAATCCCCTTGTACTGTCGTGTGTATAATCCTGTATGGAAGCAGACACATTCATTCTCCAAATGGAAAATACTGTCTGCCTTTCTTGGATCACTTTCTGAATTAAAATCAATAACCTGCTTGCGAAAAATTGTATGTATGTACCGTTCTAAAATGGGTGTGTCTGTATTTTTTGTTTCCCGACTCGGCTTTCGGAATTTCCATGACTCCGGCAGAGCCAATTTCTCCAATTCTGCTAAATGTCCGTACCAATCCGGTACATATGCAAATTCAAATAAATCCGGTGCTATCATATGTTTCCTCTTTTCCTGTGGTTTTCTGTACTCATATCTGTTTTCTGTCTTTGCTTCCATCTCTTTCATCATGAGCCTCCTTTTTATTTTCTCTTGAAATATAAAATAGGTGTATCGCAATTCTATCGTTCTGTGAATTGCGATACACCTATCAATGCGTTTTTATCCATGGGCAAATTTCAGTAACTTCAACAAACATCGCATTCTACGTTGCTTTCCTGTGTCCATGTGATTTCTCCTTTTATGGTGTAATTTATTTCATCTCATACCTGTACTTTGATGTAATTCATAATATCCAACCTGTAGTGTAAACTATCTCTGAGGTGAATTGTAATGCATGACTATGTAAAAAATCTTGCGAAGGTAGTTCGGGCTGCCAGAGAAGAAGCCCATCTATCTCAAGCAGCATTAGCTGAACAAATAGGTTGTGATGAACGTACAATACTGAATATTGAAAATGACCGTGGGAATCCCAAGTTCGAAGTATTGTGCCAGATCATCGCTTATTTACACATTCCTGCAGACCAGATTTTCCACCCTGCCACTGCCACGGACGGGTTGAAAAACAAAAACTGTTATTGATGCTACAGGAATGTGATGAGCAAGAGGCAGCCGAGATTCTTCCAGCAATTGAATACCTCTTAGCACTCATACATAAAAGAGGTAATTCAAACGATTAAAGGAACCAGCTAATCCGTTGTGATTCTGGTTCTTTTCTTTTTGTTGCCTTTTCCAAATCTTACTCTTGTAATATTTCAATTATTACACAAGTAAGATTTCAAGTCAATATCTTTTTTCTGAAATTGACAACCACATAAATAACGTCTATAATATATTTATTACAGCCGTAAGATTTAAGGAGGGATTTGAAATGAGTGATTTACCACAGATTTCTGAAGCTGAATTTGAAGTTATGAAAATCGTATGGAAACATGCGCCGATCAGTACAAATGAAATAACAGATAAATTATTACAGACCACAAGCTGGAGTCCGAAAACGATACAGACTTTAATCAAACGCCTTGTGACCAAAGGCGCTCTGACTTATGAAAAACAGAGCCGAGTGTTTGTTTACACCCCAGTCGTGAAGGAAAGCGAATACATCGGCCAGGAAAGCAACTCTTTTCTGGAACGATACTATGACGGGGATATCACTGCCATGCTGTCTGCATATATAGAAAATGACAGACTGTCTGAAACAGAAATAGACACTCTCCGCTCCCTTCTTTCAAAGAGGTCAAAAAAAGGAGGCAATTAACGTGGCTGATTTTATGATACGCTTTTTAATATGCAATGTATTTATCAGCGGTATCATCGGAATTCTTTTGATAGCCAAGCGGATATTCAAAAACAACCTTTCCAGCCGGATGCAGTATAATCTGTGGTTCCTGCTGCTTGGGTTGTTGGTAGTTCCCTTTATACCGTTCCGTTTAATCGGATTTCCTCAAATCTTCTCGTGGCTCGGTAGCCTGAGAAGCTCTCCATCTTCCAATACTGGAACTGCTATGGGAGAAACCATTGGGGCCGATCCAACCGGAAATGTAAATTGGATGAATGACTTTACCCTTTCTGTAAATAGCGAAGCTCCATCCATTGCCGGATACATATTATTAGGGATATGGATTGTAGGTATTCTTGCAATGATTATTTTGGTAATCAAATCCTCTCTTCGTTTACGCAACTTGGAGAAATCTGCACTTCCCCTTCAGAACAAGGAAGTCCGCAGACTGTATCATCACTGCTTAGAAGAGATGGGGATTCACAGAGATATTCCTGTCTACAGTACCGCATTTTTGAAATCCCCGATTATTGTGGGACTTTTGAAACCGTGTATTTATCTTCCGATTCATCTGATCTCTGATTATAACGAATCAGATATGCGGTATATGCTGTTGCACGAACTGCAGCACTATAAGCACAAAGATGCTGTTGCCAGTTATCTGATGAATCTTGCCGGGGTAATATATTGGTTCAATCCTCTTGTCTGGTACGCACTGAAAGAAATGCGTAATGACAGAGAGGTTGCCTGTGACACTTCCGTTTTGAAAATGCTTGAAGAGGATGATTACGAGGATTATGGCAATACACTGATCAACTTTGCAGAAAAGGTTTCTCTTACTCCTTTTCCTTTTGCCGCCGGCCTTGGTGGAAACATGAAACAGATGAAGCGGAGAATCATCAATATTGCATCTTATGAGAAGCCAACATTTACCAAAAAGCTAAAAGGTATG
>CAZSQM010000041.1:0-2668 GCA_964609025.1 uncultured Lachnospiraceae bacterium
CGATGTTTTTACTGCCTCTTGAGAAGATAGAAGAAAAGACAAACGGGGCATGGCTAACAAGAATGAACAGTGATGTCAGAATGACTCTGAATCTTTTAACGGGTGCAGTAAACATTCCTCATGCGGTATTTGCGATCGTTCGGATAACGGTGTCTTCAATACTGCTCGGAACAATCTGTCCGGAGCTGCTTGTTGCAGAGCTTGCGACATTGCTTCCACATGTTTTTCTTCGGCAAAATCTGGTGGTACGGCCTATGGAACGGCTGATAAAAAAAGCACAGGAGCATACGGAACAAACTATGGTCTATTTATCTGCTATGGTGGAATGTGCGGATACGGTACGGTTATACGGAGCGGATCAACTGTTGCTTGAGAGGTATCGGGAAAGCAGTCTTTGTGTTGTGAAAGCCCGTCTGCAAATGAATTTGAGAAAGGCATTCGGAGAGCTTCTGCATCCGTTGTTCGGGCGAGGCGGCTATCTATTGCTATTTTTTCTCGGATGTGAGATGATACAATCAGGAAAAATGGAGTTCGGAACATTGACTGCGGCATTTCAGTATCGCGGAGCAATGCTCATGGGTTCCATGATGCTTTTAAACTCATTGGTGGAAGTGAAGAAAAACAGCGTCGGATTAAAGCGGATGGAGGAAATATATGGAGCAGAGGAATGAAGAGGTAAAGCCGGAGGAGAAGCCCGAAGAAGCTTTACTTAAAATCGGAGAAGTTGCGGCTTTTTTCAATATTTCCGTGAAGGCAGTGCGGATTTATGAGAAAAAAGGGATTATTGAACCGGCCTGGGTGGATCCGGAATCGGGGTATCGATATTACACAGCGGACCAGTTGCATCAGTTAAGTGCCCTTTTGGAATTAAAGGCATTGGGTTTTTCTCTGGATGAAATCAAGGATGTTATGGTAGGAGAAAGCTCGAAAGAAGCGTTGTATAAGGCAATGCAGCTAAAAAAACGCAACTGGGAAAACTTGGTTGCCATGGCACAAAACAAAATAGATGCCATTGATAGTATTTCGGAACGCCTGTTGTCATCCAAAGAAGCGGAAAAGTTACGGGAGTTGACGGATGAAGAACGGGCATGGCTTCTGGTAAAGTTGGTTTGCGTGGAAAATATCCAGATACAAAGCACTGTGAGCGAGGCAATCTGGCTGTAAAAAACCGGTCAAAGCGGTAGCCGGTCCCTTCCACGCAAAGATACCGGGAAAAGTGCGAGGCAGTGCAACAGGACCTCAAAAGTTTTGTGCTTCCTCAGCGGTTACAAATTGGATCGGCAGCGCAATCTGCGTGAGATAAGCGTCTTTGTTTGTACCGTGTGTGGGAGGTCCTTCCAAATAGATGTTGCGGAAATACCCGCTTGGAGTCATACCGTTTGCCCTGGCGTATTCCAGCAGCCGCGCATGAATATCCGGGAAATTTTCATATGCGCCGCGGTAGTAAATGCAGATTGCCGCAGCCGGAGGGAACGTCCGGATGTCTTTTCCCTTACTGTCTGACATGACGGGAACGATATACATACCGTTTCGTTCGGAATCGATGGAAATTTGAATGCACATTTTGTTTTGTAGATCCATCCGACAGCTTTTCATAGTATCGATGTAAGTATTACGAAGCGCCGCTGTTTTCTCGGCAAGATCAGCGTTGTAAAACTCACGGCAAAAAGCGGTAAATCCGGGCAGCGTCACACGGTGAATTACCGGCTTGCTTGCTTTTGTCTGTCTGAGCCGTAACTGTGCAATATGCTGGTCAAGTTGATTACGCAGAAGCTCCAGCCGGTTAATCTGTTCATCTAAATGCGTTGTATTGTCAAAATAGCTACGGATTTCAGACAGTGACAGACCGAGATTCTGCAAGGTTCGGATAATGCGGATATGCACTATATTGTCCGCGGAATAATAGCGAAAACCACTGCTCGCATTTTTGTATGCCGGGGTGAGCAGACCTAAATCTTCATAGTTTATCAGCATTCTTCGGGTTACGCCAAGCGATTTTGTGACCTCACCGATCTTGAAACAGGTTCTTGTCCGTATGTTCCATAACAGCTCCTATTCTTCTTTTGCAATTTGTTATCCGTAATCAAAAAGGGTTGACTTGAACATTGATGTTCGATTTATACTTATCATATATAAGAACCAATGTTTTGTCAAGCGCCGGAAGGAGGAGCGGATTATGAATTGAGAAAGCTGATACATTGATTCAATCAATAGTTGTTTCTTAGAAAGGATGAAAAAACATGAAAAAAGTAGTAAGTATGTTTTTAACGGCAGCAATGATTTTAACCATGACGTCTGTGATGACCTCCTGCGGGAAAGAAGAAGTTTCCTCCAAAGAGCCGACTTCACAGGCTACGAATGAGGCGGGAAAAACCGATACACAGGCTATCGGTGACACAGGGAAAACCGATGCACAGGCTACCGGTGACACAGGGAAAACCGATACGCAGGCTACCGGTGACACAGGAAAAACCGATACACAGGCTGCTGATGACACAGGTAAAACCGATACGCAGAGCGCACCGGGTGAAAATTCTGTTTTACCAAAGGCCATTGAGGATGCCGAGAGCATTCCGTTTCCGGATATTATATATTCCGGTTGGGAGCTTTCGCGCGGTAAGGAGATGGCAGAAAGCATCCGGAAAGCCATTCTTGAAATCAACGGCGG
>CAZSQM010000042.1:0-2290 GCA_964609025.1 uncultured Lachnospiraceae bacterium
AGCGCGCCAGATTGTGGCTCTGGAGGCCCAGGGTTCGAATCCCTGTATCCACCTTAAAAGTCTATTGCGTGAGCAACAGGCTTTTTTCAGTCATAGGAATCTTTTTACACGCTCTGTAATGTAGTGGGCTATCGCCAAGTGGTAAGGCTCAGGGTTTTGATCCCTGCATCCGCTGGTTCGAATCCAGCTAGCCCAGTCGGCGGATTCCCATGCGGTAATCTGTCTGAACCGTTCTTTTGCCGGAGTCCGGCAGGGAGATCGGTGATGGGCTACTAGCTCAGGTGGTAGAGCACTTGACTTTTAATCAAGGTGTCGCGGGTTCGAGTCCCGCGTGGCTCATAAAAAGCAAGGACGGAATGTACCTTGCTTTTTTATGGTATAGGAATGTTTACCAAGAACATCATTTGCGGATATGGCGGAATTCATGACAAATGAGCTTGCTCATTTGTAGGCAGACGGAAAGCGGAGCTTTCGAGCGTCTGTCAATTCCTTCACAAATAAACTAAATATGCGGATATGGCGGAATTCATGACAAATGAGCTTGCTCATTTGTAGGCAGACGGAAAGCGGAGCTTTCGAGCGTCTGTCAATTCCTTCACAAATAAACTAAATATGCGGATATGGCGGAATTGGCAGACGCGCTGGATTTAGGTTCCAGTGGGCAACCGTGCAGGTTCAAGTCCTGTTATCCGCACTCATACATGGGCATGGCTGTCGAAGTGCCTATGGGAAACAAAAAGGAGGACATACGAAATGGAAAAGACGATGGAAAAGATTATTGCCCTTGCAAAGTCCAGAGGTTTTGTGTATCCGGGTTCCGAGATTTACGGCGGACTTGCGAATACATGGGATTACGGCAATCTTGGCGTCGAACTGAAGAACAACGTAAAGAAGGCATGGTGGAAGAAGTTCATTCAGGAAAATCCGTACAATGTCGGTGTAGACTGTGCTATCTTAATGAATCCGCAGACCTGGGTAGCGTCCGGTCATCTTGGCGGTTTTTCCGACCCGCTTATGGATTGTAAGGAATGTAAAGAGCGTTTCCGCGCCGATAAGCTGATTGAAGACTATGCGGCAGAGAAGGGAATTACCTTAGAGGGCTCCGTAGACGGCTGGAGCAACGAGGAGATGGCAGCCTATATCAACGAGCATGAAATCTGCTGCCCGAGCTGCGGCAAGAAAAACTTTACCGATATCCGTCAGTTTAACCTGATGTTTAAGACGTTCCAGGGCGTTACCGAGGACGCAAAGAATACCGTATATCTTCGTCCGGAAACGGCGCAGGGTATTTTCGTAAACTTTAAAAACGTACAGAGAACCTCCCGTAAGAAGATTCCGTTTGGCATCGGTCAGATCGGCAAGTCCTTCCGTAACGAGATTACACCGGGCAATTTTACGTTCCGTACCAGAGAGTTTGAGCAGATGGAGCTGGAGTTTTTCTGTGAGCCGGGTACGGATATGGAGTGGTTCCGTTATTGGCGTCAGTTCTGCATTGACTGGTTAAAGGCACTCGGTATAAAGGAAGATGAGATGCGTGCCCGCGACCATTCCCCGGAGGAGCTTTGTTTTTACAGTAAGGGAACCACCGACATTGAGTTCCTGTTCCCGTTCGGCTGGGGCGAGCTTTGGGGCATTGCGGACAGAACCGATTATGACCTGACGCAGCACCAGAACGTATCCAAGGAGGATATGTCTTACTTTGACGATGAGAAGGGCGAGCGTTATATTCCGTATGTGGTAGAGCCGTCCCTTGGCGCAGACCGCGTGACCCTTGCATTCCTTTGCAGCGCATACGATGAAGAAGATTTAGGCGAGGGCGATGTGAGAACCGTGCTGCATTTCCATCCGGCACTGGCGCCGGTAAAAATCGGCGTGCTGCCGCTTTCCAAGAAGTTAGCGGACGGTGCGGATAAGATTTATACCGAGCTTTCCAAATATTACAACTGTGAGTACGACGACAGAGGCAATATCGGTAAGCGTTACAGACGACAGGATGAAATCGGTACGCCGTACTGTGTTACCTACGATTTCGAGTCCGAAACCGACGGCGCGGTAACGGTACGTGACCGTGATACGATGGAGCAGGAGCGTATTAAGATTGAGGACCTGAAGGCTTACTTTGAGGAAAAACTTGCGTTTTAATTAATCTAGGTTGAGAAACGGCAATTCGGTTATGATTCAGAGTTTGGAGGGCATATGTCCGCCAAACTCACCGGAAAGCCGTTCTTTTTATAGATTCTGAAAAAAATTTGAAAAAAGTGTTTTCAAGCTTGACATTCTATGTTATAAT